>CAYRGW010000039.1:0-38759 GCA_964423815.1 uncultured Solibacteraceae bacterium
GTGCGGCGAACGTCAGGCCGATGCCGGCCGCCAACGCCAGCACCGCCACGATGGTGTAAGCCAGCGCTGGCCGGCGGCGGCCGCCCGCCTTCCAGTCCTGACGCGCGGTCTCGGCCGGCGTGGGAGGTGGCTGCAATTGTTCGTCATGAGTCATCGTGATGTCCTCGTCTGGCGGGCGCTACCGAATGAACTCGGTGCCCAGGAGTGGTTCAAGCCGCGCCAGCGCCTGGCGGTAGCGCGCCTGCTGTTCTTCGAAGCTGATCTCGTAATTGAGGACGGTGATGAAATTGGCGAGCAACGTCAGGAAGTCCACGTTCCCCACTTCGTAGGCGGCCACGGACGACTCCAGCGCCAAACGGGCCTGCGGCAGCACGCTGTCGCCGTACAGGTCCATGAGCCGTTGGCTGGTCGTCATCGCGGCGTACTCCTGCGTGACCCGGGCCGTGACGTCTGACACCGTGCTCTCACGCATCCGGTTGGCACCGTCCAGCGCGGCCGCCGCTTCGGCGACCATCGGCTGTTGTTTGCGACGCCAGAAGATCGGCACCTTCACCATGAAGTCAACGCCGTACATCCACGGCATGCCGCCGACGAATTTTTGCGTGGTGACGTTGATGCCGAAATCAGGCAGGCGCTCCTTTCGCGCTAGCGCGAGGGCTTGTTGTCCTCTGGTGATCTGCTGTTCATCGCGCTTGATCGCGGGGTAGCGATCGGCCGCTTGCGCCCGGGCCGCCTCAACAGCTCGATCGACCGGCCGGATGGAGATCGGCCCCTTCACTGAAATGGGCGTATCCTGCGGCCGGTAGAGCAGCCGATTGATGTCGGCGCGGAGCATGACGCCATCACGTTCCAGCGACGCCAGGCGTTCGAGCAGAATCGAGAGTTCCAGCTGCGCCCGCAGCACATCGGGCTGCGAGGCCTTACCGACCGAGAATCTCGCTTCCGCGATCCCTCGAAACTGCTCAAGCGCCGTCCGGTTGCGCTGGACGATCGCGAGCGTGCTGTCGATCAGCAGGTACTCAAAATACGCCGCCTTCAAATCAGCGATGAGTCGCAGCCGGGTGTCCTCGTACGACCAGCGCGCCATGTCCGCCTCGGTGGCGGCAACTCTTGAGCGGAGCGCAAGTTTCCCGGGATAGGGCAACTCCTGTGAGACGCCAACTTGCCGGAATGCGCCGGGGGTGGATGACGAGGGAAAGAACGGTGGCCGCAGCAAGCCACTCATGTACCCGGCGCTGACGGTAGGGTCGGGCGGTGCGCCGGCGGGCGCCACGCGCGCCAGGCGCATGTCGACTTCGCGTCGCGCGGCCGCCAACTCGGGATTACGTTGCTCGAGTTCGGCGACCATCGCGGCGAGCACGCCCGACTCCGATCGGGGCGATGCGACAGGCCGCTCCTGCGCAGCGACCGGCACCGCCATCGTCAACAACATCAACACAAAGACACACCTGAACATGGAATCCTCTTTCTTCGGGAACGGCGCGGCCACACACCAGCCATCGGGCTGGTATGGATCACACGGTCACAACACACCGGCAGGCTTTATGTTGCCTGGGCGGCTGCGGGCCGGATGGTGTGCGCCGGATCAGATGAGGAGGATGGACAGGAGCAAGGACAGATCGGCTCGGTAATAGCCGTGAGGCGGTGCGTGCATGCGCAGAACAGCTTCTGACACGCCGTCAGCGTCCGTTGGAACCACGAGGAATGGAGCCTGCACCAACGACGCGTGCTCATTCGTCACGGTCTGACGGCCCGCCGCTGTGGTCGTCGACGCAGGGGGATCGACTGGCCCAGCGTGGCAACAACACGGGGCGACGAGAGCCGACGTCCCGCACGAATGTCCCTCTTGTTCACACTCCTGATGCGCGGTTGCGGTATCGGCCGCCGCCAGGCCGCTCGGAACAACGAGCGCGACGAGCACCACAAGCGCCGCAAATCGGCCACGCAAGGACAGGGGGGAACGCATCGGCCTCATGTAGTGCAGGTTCTGTGCCGTGTGTAATTGTTCCGCCGGATAAAGAGAACGTTCATTCTCATCACTATCGTACGGCAGCATCGCGGGATTTTTCTCAGCGGTGTTGAATTGTCAACAGAGGTCGCGCCCATTATTAATCTTTGTTAATTATCGAGTGCTGGGATGTGACTGGTGCGAAGGTCGTCTGCAGCCGAGTGTTAGTGTAAGAACTCGTCGGAGGTGGCTCATGGTGAAAGATCCTGTCTGCGACATGCAGGTAAATGAGACGACGGCGGCAGCGACGGTGGTACATAAAGGCAAGACCTATTACTTCTGCAGTCCGGCGTGCAAGGCTACGTTCGAGAAGACCCCGGAGAAGTTCGCATCGCGGTGAGATCTCGGTGCGCGTCCTGCGCAGGGCGATGATGAAACGGGGCCAAGTGGACCGAGAACGTGCTCCCTTTGCCCGGGAGGCTGTCCACGTCGATGCGTCCTTCATGTGCTTCCACGGCTCTCCTGCAGAAAGCGAGTCCGAGTCCAACACCAGCCTTCGCTCCGTGATCTCGGGTGCCATCCTGCTGGAACTTGTCGAAGATCCGATGGTGGTGCTCGTCCGGAATCCCCTGGCCGTGGTCCTCGATCGCGACCATCACCTCCCCAGGGAAACCGACGTTACAATCGCGGCACCAATGTCACGACGAACAATCTCGTATCTCGTCTGGAATTCATCCCGTTGACAGACCCGGTAAGGTTCAGCGGTGCGGCGGCGCGGCAGGTGCGGCTCCTTTTTCAGGGGAAGCCACTCTCGAACGCCCGCATACATGCGGGTCGCGCCCCGGCCGGTGGACAGCCGGCGGGCAACGACACCGAGCTCATCTCATCTGCCGACGGTATTGTCACCATCCCTGGCGGGCCGTCGGGACTCTGGAACGTGCGCACGCTTCATGTCGTGCCCGCACCTGAAGGCGCGGATGCGAACTGGGACGTGCACTGGGCCAGTTTCGTCTTCAGCGTCAGGTAGAACCTTTTCCGGACGCCGACAGGTGTGGTGTGATCAGAACCAGGTTCTGAGGCCAAATACGAACTTGGTACTGCCGACGCTCTCACCGGCGGCCCGGGCAAAGTCTGCCGTACCGAAGTACTTCCGCTCCCACGTCAACCCCACGTACGGCGCAAGTTCACGGCGGAGCTCGTAGCGGAGACGCAGTCCCGTTTCCAGCGTAGTCAGACCTGCGCCACGACCACGGGCCGGGTCGGCTTTGCCGTAAACCTCTGCCTCAATGAGTGGTTGGAGGATCAAGCGGTTGGTCAGCAACAGTTCGTACTCCACTTCCAGCCGCATATGCGTACGGCCACCGGCGCCGACGTAACCTGTCGCCTCGACCTCGAACCAGTACGGCGCCAGTCCCTGAACGCCGAGCGCCAGCCATGTCTGGGCCGGTCCGGGACGAACGTCCTGACGCACTCCGGCAACAACATCCCACCACCGGGCGAAACCGCGACCGTACAACGCCGTACCGAAGGCGTTCTCCACTCGTCCGTTGTCGGCCTCCCCCTCCGTCCGGAGCCACAGCCGGTTCACGTCGCCGCCGATCCACGTCCGGTTCTCCCAGCTCAACCCGCCGTCGCGCGCGCCGCGCCACTCAAGCTGATCGGACAGGACCATGAAATTCACGGCGTTGTCGTGCACGGCATGGCCCTCAAGGCCAGCGGGAAACGCCGCAGCGCGATCCGCATCGGTAATCGGCGGGATCGGTTCCTTGGGCTCGGCCTTTTTCGCTGCCTGAGCCATGTGCGCAGAGTGATCCTCCACAGCGGGTTTGGCGGTGCCTTGCGAGGGCGGAGTCGGCGGAGGAGGCGGGGCCGCGGTCTGTGCGAATGCTGCCGCCGCAACACCCAGAGCCAGGACGAACAACGGCATGACACGAGCCATCACTCCTCCACCCGCACTTCCCGGAACATGCCTGCTTCCATATGCAGCAGCAGATGGCAATGAAACGCCCAGCGGCCCAACGCGTCTGCGCGCACACGATAGGCGCGTTTGGTGCCGGGCGGCATGTCAATCGTGTGCTTCCGCAACTGGAACTCCCCGGCGTCATTTTCCAGATCGCTCCACATCCCGTGTAGATGGATGGGATGCGTCATCATGGTGTCGTTCACTAGCACAATGCGCAGCCGTTCTCCGTACTTGAGCGGCAAGGGTTCGGCGTCCGCGAACTTGATGCCGTCGAATGACCACGCGAACTTCTCCATGTGCCCTGTCAGATGCAACTCCACCGTGCGCCCGGGATCACGGCCGTCTGGATCATCGAACAGGCTTCGAAGGTCGGCATACGTGAGGACGCGGCGGCCGTTGCCGCGCAGTCCCACTCCCGGATCGTCCAGCCGGGACATCGGCGCTTCCGCCATCCCATCCACAACCGGACTCCCCTTTTCGCTGGCCGGGTGCGTCTGCATGGCCCCCGCCATTGCTGGTTGGGCCGGCGTCGGCGGCGCGGGCATCACGTGCCCCGCATGTGGGTCAGGAGCGACCGCCGGTTTTGCCGGTGCGGCGGGTGTGGGCATGGCAGGGGCCATGGCACCCATGTCGTGACCGGCGTGAGGATCGCCGGCCGCGCCGTGCGCCATTCCCATATCCATCATCGTCAGCAATTGCGGCTCGTCTGGAGCGGGCACTGCGGCCTGCAGCCCTTCTCGGACGGCCAGGGTACCGGCCGCATACCCAGTCCGATCCATCGACTGCGCAAAAATGGTGAAGGCGTCCTGCCCGGAGGGTTCGACGATCACATCGAACGTCTCTGCGACGGCGATCCTGAACTCATCAACCGACACCGGATGCACGTACTGGCCGTCGGCGGCAACCACGGTCATTTTCAGACCCGGGATCCGAACGTCGAAATACGACATCGCCGAGCCATTGATGAACCGCAGACGCACGCGCTCTCCCGGCGCGAACAACCCGGTCCATTTTCCCGCAGGCGCGGTGCCGTTCATCAGATAGGTGTAGGTGTATCCGGTCACGTCGGACAGGTCGGTGGGCGACATCCGCATTTCGCCCCACATCTTCCGATCCGACAGCGTGGCGCCCAGCCCCATGCGCCGGACATCCCGGACAAGATCCCCGACCGTACGCTGGTTGAAGTTGTAGTAGTCCGACTGCTTTTTGAGCTTGCCGAAGATCCGCGCGGGGTCTTCGTCGGTCCAATCCGAGAGCACGATGACGTGCTCGCGATCGTACTGAAATGGCGCGGGGGTGCGGGGATCAATGATGATCGCCCCGTACACGCCGCGCTGCTCCTGGAAGCCGGAATGGCTGTGGTACCAATAGGTGCCGCTCTGCTTGACGCGGAATCGATAGTTGTACGTTTCTCCGGGCCGGATGCCATGAAAGCTGAGGCCGGGCACGCCATCCATGTTGGCGGGCAGCAGAATGCCATGCCAATGGATTGACGTGTCCTCGCCCGTGAGGCCGTTGGCCACCCGAAGTTCGATGTCATCTCCTTCGCGCCACCGGAGCGTGGGCGCCGGAATGCTTCCGTTGACGGTCAGCGCGGTCCTGGGTTGGCCGGTGAAATTCATCGCGGTCTCACCGATCCGGAGATCGAACGACGTGCCGGTCAGTTCGCGCGTCGTCTGGCGTCCACCGACCTGGGCCCAGGCCGGCACCGGCCACAGGCCGAGGCCGGCTGCGGCACCACCGACCGCCAGGCCCTTGACGAACGTTCGCCGACTCGGGTGTACGGGTCTCATCGGATGTCCCTTACTGCGCGGCGTGCGGTGCCAGCCGGATCACGGTAGCGTCGGTCATTGATTCGTCGTGATTGACGGTCACCGCGATACGCTCGCCTTTGGTGATGTGCGCGTCGGCAAACTTGACTTCCTTGTCGCCCCGCAACACCTTGGTCTTGGCCGTCACGACAAATTCCATGACGGATTCCTTCTTGGTTTTGTCGTCGATGACATTGAGCTTGAGATTGGCGACATTCGCCTTGAGCTTCGGCGCTTCACTGGCGATCACCGTGCCCTTGAAGGTTTCGTCGTGGGCGTACAGACGGCTTCCCGCCATGCCGACCACCATGACCACCGCGAGTACGAGTCCTGTCAGTTGTTTCATCGTGTCCTTCTCTCCAATGTGTTGACGCTCCATCGCGTCACCGAATGATTTTTTTTCCACCCGAAAGGAAATCGTCGATCTCCGATTGCTGCTGCGCGTCGGCGGGGCTTCGGGGATTGAGCGCCTCCATCGTCCGCAACTCCGACTCGGAGAGCGTCGGCAGGTGCCGAATGAAGCGCACGAGATCCCACGATGCCCGTTCTCCGTCGGCGGTGCCGGTGGATCGCGCGGGCATTCCCGTAAACGGTATCCCCCGCTCGATGACGTAAAACAGCTCGCCGTCCGTCATCGACTGTGTTGCCGGGCGCCGCATGTCCGGCGCCGGCGGATACAGGTTGCGCCCGATCGCCGTGTTCCCACTGCCGTCATTGCCGTGGCAAGTGGCGCAGGAGTCGGCCCAGTGCTTCAACCCGGCCTCCAGAGCTTCTGCGCTCTCCGCCACGGGACTCACCGCCTGCCTGACTCCGACCGGCGTGGCCCAACGGCGCGCGGCCCGAGCGAGAGCCTCTTCGGTCCGCCCTGGGGTCGCGCGTGCCGAGAAGCCCATACCACGTGTCATGATGGCAGCGACCCCGATCACCACCAGCATCACCAGTCCTACCCAAAACGCGGACTTCCTCACGGTCACCGCGCGCACTCCCGCATCATCTCCACAGACTTCGATGATGCCACGTGATGTCCGGCAGAAGCGCCTGCGGGCGTTCTATTAAGGAGAATTAATGTCGCCGCGACGCACGAACCAGTCCGGCGGTGGGATCATAATCACCGTGCGGATTCTGCTGGTGGAAGACGAGCCGAAGGTCTCAGCCGTGATCGAGAGCGGACTGACGGCGGAACATTTCGGCGTTGACGTCGCAGCGACCGGCGGCCGCGCGCTCGCCATGGTCCTGGAGACGGCGTACGACCTGCTGATTCTCGATGTCATGTTGCCCGACATGGACGGCTTTGAGGTTTGCCGGAAGGTCCGCAGCCTCGGCCAGAATGTGCCCATCCTCATGTTGTCGGCACGCAGTCTGGTTCAGGATCGTGTCCGAGGCCTGAACACCGGCGCCGACGACTACCTGACGAAGCCGTTCGAGTTCGCAGAACTCGACGCGCGAGTGCGTGCGTTGTTGCGCAGGCACAGGGAGGCGGCGCTCACACCCCTCGTCGTCAGTGATCTCTCGCTGGATCCTGTGACCAGAATCGTCAAGCGCGGCGACCGGAGAATCGACCTCACCGTCAAGGAGTTCGCCCTGCTGGAATATTTGATGCGCAATGCCGGCCATGTTGTCACCAGGCCGATGATCGCCGAGCAGGTCTGGGACTTCACGTGGGATCGCCTGACGAACGTGATTGAGGTCTTTATCAATCACTTGCGCAAGAAGATCGAGTTGTCGGGTGAGCCACGCCTGGTGCACGCTGTTCGCGGCGCCGGGTATTTGATTCGCGAGCCACTTCCAGATGATTAAGACCCTTCGGGCACGGCTGACCCTCCTGCACGTGGGCGTTCTCGCCCTCACGTTGGCGCTGTTTGCCGTGCTGGCGTACCAGGTGCTGTCACGCACGTTGTACCGGCACCACGATGCGGAGTTGGCGAGACAGTCCCAGGACTTTGTACTAGCCCTGGGTGACTCACCACTGACCGAGGCGAACATACGGCAGACCTTCGGCCAGTCGTCGGTCGGGTCCAGATTCGTGATGGTCCGGGACACGGCGGGCACCCTGATTTATCGGGACCAGGTCCTTGAACCCGCCGAACCCAGCCTAGGCGAGCACACAGTGCTGGTCCACGCCGCCATGACCGGATCCCGCACGGCGACGTTTTTCACCGTGGAACTCGAAGATTCCGCAGCCGTCCGCTTCATCTGCGCCCCGCTGCCGGGCGCGACGGCGTACGTCCAGATTGGACACCCGATCGGTGACGTTCCCGCAACCCTCAGGACGATCGCGTGGTCGTGGCTGCCGCTGTTTCCCCTGGTGCTGCTGCTCTCGAGCGTTGGCGGCTGGATTCTCGCCAGGCGGGCGTTGGCGCCCATGCGATTGATCACCACCACGCTTGATGCGATCCAGGCGACGGACCTGACGCGTCGCGTGGATGTGCGCGCGACGGACGAAGAAGTCGGCGAACTGGTCGGCAGGCTGAATCACCTGCTCGATCGCCTGCAGCGGGCATTCGACTCGCTCCATCAGTTTGCCGGCGATGTCTCCCACCAGATCCAGACGCCGCTCACGGTCATGAAGGGTACGGTGGAGTCAGCCCTCCGGGACACCGGCCAACCGTCCACCAACCGTGCGGTCTTTGCGCGCCTGTCGGAAGAAGTGGACGAACTGAGCGCCCTGGTGAGCGACCTGCGCGCCTTCGCCCTTGCCGACGCGCCTGTCCATGGCACCGTGGCTGTTGACCTGTCACATCTGGTCGCAGAGGCCGTCGACATCATCGGAGCGCTCGGAGAACTGCAGGGGGTCGAGGTGGACTCACATCTTGACCCCGGCGTGACCGTCCGAGGCGATGCCCTTCGGCTCAAACATGTTGTGCTCAACCTCGGCGACAACGCGGTGAAATACACTGCACGCGGGGGCTCCGTGACGATCCGGCTGTCGACGACTCCCCACGAGGCGATCCTGACCATCGTCGACACGGGCGTGGGAATTTTGCCTAACGACTTTCCGCGACTCTTTGATCGACTGTTCCGCGCCGATGCGGCCGACCGAAGTACGACCGGCACCGGCCTCGGCTTGGCGATCGTCAAGCGTATCGTCGACGTCCATCGCGGCACGGTTGACGTCGAGAGCGTGCCCGGCCGGGGATCGATGTTTACCGTTCGACTGCCACGCGTGTGAATTAACGAAAATTAATTCCACCAATTGCGAGCCGGCCCGGGGCAGGAAGTAGAATCACGCGGCTAGGCGCAATCGCCCAAGCCACCAGAGGGAAATCCATGAAGAACAGTTTGATTGTCATGACAGGCATCCTGACCATCGTTGTCGCCGGCGTCGTTGTGAACGCGCACGTCACGGTTGGGCCGACAGAGTCCAGACTCGGAGCCTCCGAACGCTACACCGTGCGCGTGCCGACGGAAGGACAGACCGCCACGGTGGGAGTGGATCTCGAGGTGCCTGAGGGAGTCACGGTGTCCTACGTGCTCGCCTCCAGCGGCTGGACCAGCGAACTCAAACGTGTCGAGAAACGCGTCGTCGGCATCTCGTGGAAGGTCGAAATTCCACCGTCACACTTTGGTGAGCTCGTATTCAACGCGCGGAACCCCAAGGAGGGCGCGGCCATCGCATGGAAGATCAAGCAGCGCTTCGCCGACGGCACGTCGAGTGACTGGACGTCGAACACCAAATTGGTCGCAGCTACGGCACCCACAGTCGTGGCGGATCGTTAACCTCCCGAGGAGCACACACATGAAGATATTCAGAACCCTCTCATTCGCACTCATCGTCGCGCTGATGGCGACGATTCCGTCCGGCACGTCCGCGCGGCAGGCCGCGGCCGAGTTGTTCACGTGTTCCATGCATCCACATGTGCTGGACACAAAGGCCGGCACCTGCTCGGTGTGCTCGATGGCGCTCAAAGCGCGCGCCATGACACCGGTGGAAAAGGAACTGGTGGACTTCCTCAAGGCCTATGATGCGGCCTTCCTCGCCAAGGACCTGGCGAAGCTCGCGTCCATGTACACGCCGGAAACCATAGTGTACGAAGGCAGCGGCATCAATCGTGGCTGGAAGAACTACAGCGAAACACATCTGGGTCCCGAGTTGAAGTCCTTCGAGAACCTGGAGTTCGGACACACCAACGTCGTTCCTCATGTGCTTGGCGACGACGCCGCGTACGTCACGGCTGACTACATGATCAAGGCCAAGATGGCGGACCGAGTCTTGGACAGCGGCGGGCTTGCGACGTTTGTGCTTTCGAAGGAGGCGGGCAACTGGAAGATCCGGCACACGTCTACGGCAGCCAGGCGACGGCCGGCCGGCGGCGTGTAACACGCTGGCCGAAAAGAAGTTCATCAGCGAACGGATGAAGAATTACTAGACGGCAGGAAAGAAGAAAGAGGCCTGATCAAGAGACCGGAGCGCCCCGCGCGATGCGAGACGCCCCGGCTTGCCGCTCAGGCGACGGCGGTGATTTCAGCCTCGTGCTCTTTGTAAGCCTCAAGGATGAGGTCGCGCAGTGCATTCTGAGACGTCGCGTCCACGATCGGACGCAGCAGCGCCCAGCTGCGACGCTCGCCGTTCAGGCTGTACTGCCGTGCCGGAAACGTGACGTTCCGCCCGCCGCTCTTGCGCTCCCAGAGCGCAAAGCCGACGAGCTTGAGTCCGTCCAGCGGACCTCCCGAGAAATGCAGCTCGATGTCGGCGAGTTTTCCCGGAGGGTTGCCTTTGTCGTTCGGAATGAATTTGACGGTCATGATCTTCGCTCCCTTTGTTTTCGCCATTTCTGGCCTCCTGTGGTTCCGCGATGTGCGGTTCCTTCACAGCCACAGGAATCCCACTCGCGGGCTCTTCGGAGGCGCGAGACCAGACGGCTGTCGAAGGCCGGTGGCCCTTGTCGTGGGCGTGACAACCCGACCTGTGGATGGCGCGAGCCGGCCGGTGATCCCACGACGCTGCCGGCCTGGCCGCTCCACAGCGACGGACGTTTGGTCGAGTCCAGGCGAAGACTTGGGGCGAAATGACCTTGATCCAACGATCAGAATGACAAGGGCAATGGTGTCTGACGCCGGGTGTGCGGTTCGGACATCCGCAGGATTCAGCAGCTTGCGCTGAATGAGGAGAGGGGCGGGTGACGTGCCTGCGATCGGCGCGGTGCGTGCTTGAACGCTGTCACGAAAAGTGGTGTCGCCCGGCCTGGCCGCGAGCCTCGGTGCGAGCTACCATCCTGAGGCCGGCTTTGGGCGAGGGTGAAAACGCGGCGAATCAACCATGGCGCTCGACGAACGGGTCGCGATTCGCCTCCGACGCTGCCCCCAAGGGAGTTGCCGCGACTATCTTCGGCCGCTGATAGTACGTCATGATTCGCGGAGGCGGGACGCCCAGACGGTTCGGATATGGAGAGGTCAGGCACATGAATCGCATGCATGTCGGAGTCATCGCTACGCTCATGGCTGGGGTCACGGGGCTGGCCCTCGCCGGACTGGAAGCTCAGCAGAGCGGACTCAGAATTCAACCTTTGGACTCGCCCGTAACCGCAGCTGGTGAAGCGCCGCAACTGACCGTCTCCGACCGTGGCATTTTGCTCAGTTGGATCGAGCGCAGCGGAGGACAGGCATCTCTCAATTTTGCCGAGCGCACTCCCACGGGATGGTCACCGGTCAAAACGGTCGCGTCCGGCAACGATTGGTTTGTGAACTGGGCAGACGTGCCTTCTGTGCTTCGCCTCGCTGACGGCTCGCTCGTCGGCCACTGGCTGCAGAAGAGTGGCGCATCGACCTACGCCTACGACGTGCGGCTCGCGCGCTCGAAGGATGAGGGCAAGACGTGGACGCCGTCTGTGACGCCTCATCACGACGGCACACAGACCGAACACGGATTTGCATCGATGTTTCAGGTGCCCGGCGCCGGTCTCGGACTCATCTGGCTTGATGGTCGCGAAACAAAACCCGCCGCCGGTGTAGCCGGTCATGACGGTCATGGCACCGGCTCGATGACCGTGCGCTACGGCACCTTCGACGGGACGTGGAAGCAGACGTCTGAGATGCCCATCGATACGCGCGTGTGTGAGTGCTGCCCGACGACCGCCGCCGTCACCAGCGACGGATTGATCGCCGCCTTCCGCAACCGCACAGACGATGAGACGCGCGACATTTACGTATCGCGTTTTGAGAATGGCAAGTGGACGGAACCCAAAGCGGTACACAACGACAACTGGCAGATTGCCGCCTGTCCAGTGAACGGCCCCATGCTCAGCGCCCGCGGCCGCGACGTCGTCATCAGCTGGTTCACGGGTGTTGACGATCCCGGTCGTGCCTACGTCGCATTCTCGAAGGATGCCGGTCGCACCTTCAGCGCGCCCATCCGCGTGGATGACGTCGCCACGGTCGGTCGTGTCGACGTCGAGTTGATGCCCGACGGGTCTGCGATGGCGACGTGGATTGAACTGGTCGACAAAAAGACGGAATTCAAAGTCCGCCGCATTCAGCCCTCGGGCGCGCGTGGTGAGGCCGTCAAGATTGGCGACATGGTCAACAGCCGCACGAGCGGGTATCCGCGAGTGGCGCGACACGGCAACGAACTGCTGTTTGCGTGGACCGAGGTCGGGCCATCAACACCGGGCGCCAGAGCGACCACCCGCGTGCGCACAGCCGTCGCGCGCTAAGGGATGTGACGGGGCCGCTCGATACCCTCCTCTCACACCGCGCGCGGTTCCTGGGATTTGTCCGCGCGCGTGTGATCGACCGGGAGTCCGCGGAGGACGTCCTGCAACTGGCGTACACCAAAGTGTTCGAACACCCGGCGGAGGTGCCCGCCGGCCACGAAGTTCCGTGGTTCTATCGTGTGCTGCGCAACGCCGTCATCGATCGCCATCGTCGCCTGGATGTGGAGCGGCGACAGCGCGACCAGTGGGAACACGACCCGACGCGCGTGTCTGAAACAGAACAGAAGGGGCGCCTGTGCCGGTGCACCATGAAGGCACTGGCCTCGTTGAAACCTCAACACGCGCGAATCATCAAAGAGGTGGACCTGCTGGGCCGTTCAGTGGTGGACGTCGCGCGCACCGAGGGTTTGTCCACCACCAACGCCTACGTCCGGCTGCACCGGGCCCGACGGACGCTGGGCGAGCGCCTTCGCGGCATCTGCCGCAGCTGCGCCGACAACGCCTGCGTGGATTGCCACTGTAAGGGTTCCTGACACCCTGCGTTATAGATGGCAGGAGAAGGAAAAATGACTGTCATCGACCCTGTCTGCGGCATGACCGTAGACCCGACCAAAAACAAAGGTGGTTCGTTCGACCACGCGGGCACGACCTACTACTTCTGCAGCCCCGGCTGTCACACCAAGTTTCAAAGTGATCCGGAAGGGTGGCTGGAAAAGCGCCGCCAGAAGGACGCGCTGAAGGCCGCCGAAGCCAAAGCCGCCGCCTCGGCACCCGCCGACCACGGGTGCTGCAGCACCAAGTCCCCAGCACCCGAGCACCCAGCAGAGCACCAAGCACCCATCACCCAGCACTCAGCACCCCGCGAAGCGGTCTGGATCTGTCCGATGGATCCAGAAATCCGCGAATCCAAACCAGGCGACTGTCCCATCTGCGGCATGGCGCTTGAGCTGGAAGTCTCCAGCATGTCCGCCGAGGAGCCAGTCAATCACGAACTCATCGACATGACGCGGCGCTTCTGGATCGCGCTCGCGCTCAGTGTGCCGACGATGGCGGTGGCGATGGTGGAGATGTTTGGTTGGGCGCCAATCTCTATGCGGACGGCCGGGTGGATCCAGTTCGCGCTGGCCACCCCTGTGGCGACCTGGGCCGCGTGGCCGTTTTACGTGCGCGCTGTAAATTCCGCGCGCACAGGCAACCTCAATATGTTCACGCTGATCGGCCTGGGCGTGAGTGTCGCGTACATCTACAGTCTGGTTGCGCAATTTGCGCCGGGCATCTTCCCGCACCAATTCAGCCACGGCGGGGCCGTGGCCGTCTACTTTGAAGCCGCTGCGGTCATCGTCACGCTGATCCTCCTGGGGCAGGTGCTGGAACTGCGCGCGCGCAGTCAGACCGGTGCCGCGATTCGCAGGTTGCTAGGGCTCGCGCCCGCGACGGCGCGGCTCGTTCGACCGAACGGCATCGAAGAAGACGTCCCGCTCGCACAGGTGATGGTTGGGAGTCTGCTGCGGGTTCGTCCGGGCGAAAAAGTGCCGGTAGATGGCGTCATCATCGAAGGCGCGAGCCGGGTCGACGAGTCGATGATCAGCGGCGAACCGATCCCTGTGCAGAAGGGGCCGGCAGACAAAGTGGTGGGGGCGACGATCAACGGCACAGGCGGCTTTCTCATGCGCGCGGAGCGTGTCGGCAGTGACACCCTGCTCGCGCGGATTGTCGCGATGGTGGCCGAGGCGCAGAGGAGCCGGGCCCCGATTCAGAAGTTGGCGGATCGCGTCTCAGGATTGTTTGTACCGGCGGTGATTGGCATTGCCGTCATCACATTCCTGGTCTGGTTCTTCATCGGACCGGAGCCGAGGCTGGCGCATGCGCTGATCAACGCCGTGGCCGTCCTGATCATTGCCTGCCCCTGCGCACTCGGCCTGGCGACACCGATGTCGATCATGGTGGCCACCGGTCGTGGCGCGTCCATGGGCGTGTTGTTCCGAAACGCCGAAGCACTCGAAGTGCTGCGTGATGTCGATACGCTGGTGTTTGACAAGACCGGCACCTTGACCGAGGGCAAACCGGCCCTTGTGGGTGTCGAGTCCGCTTCCGGTGCCGATTTGTCGTGGCTCTCTCTTGTCGCTGGACTTGAGCAGGGCAGCGAACATCCGCTCGCATCGGCGGTCGTGACCGGCGTGAAGGCCAGAGGCCTCGAAGTGCCCAAGGCCGAGACGTTCGAGTCGCTCACAGGGCTCGGGGTGCGTGGCCGCGTGTCCGGCCGCCTCGTGGCCATCGGCAACCTCGACCTGATGCGTCAGGAGAAGGTGGATGTCAGATCGCTCGCAGGCAAGGCAGACGCCTGGCGGGCGCTGGCCCAGACGGTGATGTTTGTCGCGGTGGACGGCGTGTTCACCGGCATCATCGGTGTCGCCGACCCCATTAAAGCCAGCACGCCGGAAGCGATCACGACGCTCAAGAGCAACGGGTTGCGCCTGGTGATGATGACCGGCGACAACGCGGTCACCGCCAATGCCGTCGCGAAGCAATTGGGTCTTGATGAGGTGATCGCTGATGTGAAACCAGACGGTAAGGCCGCTGCAGTCAAAGCCCTGCAGGCGAGCGGCCGCATCGTCGCGATGGCAGGTGATGGCATCAACGACGCGCCGGCACTCGCGCAGGCACACGTCGGCATTGCGATGGGCACCGGCACTGACGTCGCGATGGAGAGTGCGGGCGTCACACTGGTTCAAGGTGATCTGCGCGGGGTCGCCAGGGCCACGCGGCTCTCACATCAAACGATGGCTAACATCAAGCAGAACCTGTTCTTCGCGTTCGTCTACAACGTCGTCGGTGTCCCGGTCGCCGCAGGCGTCTTGTATCCGACGTTCGGATTGCTCCTCAGCCCGATGCTCGCCGCGGCAGCGATGAGTCTGAGTTCTGTCTCAGTGATTGGCAACGCGCTTCGACTGAGGAAGGGCTAACCAGCCGGCCGCTCGGGTGAGCCGAAGGGCTCAATGGCCATGTGCCCGATGATGAAGCACAGGTAACGCGGTGAAGTGCGGAAGCAGCCGGGCTGGCAGCCCGGTTGTTTCCGATTCCGCGTTCAGTAGTGGCGGCTACGGTGGACGAGGACGATAGTCGCAGACGACGGGCCCTGCAGAACCGAGGCATGACGGTTCCCGAGAAGCTCAGCCCGAACAACGTCAGGTTGGCTGCCTCCATACGAAACTGGCCCAGGCACACGTCACGACGCCGCCAGCGGAAGAAATCAGCTCGTGGTCCTTCTCCGCCGGTTGTCCGTCGACAGGCGTACGACCCGCATGGATGCGCGCATTGGCGAGCGGCTGTCCCTGAAAAAGAATCCGCACTCGAAGGCCCGACGTCGCACGCTTCGACGACGGGTCACTGAGCGGGATGAACTCCAGCGGTGCCCGGCCACGTGGTCGAACGCGCGCGGGCCTGTGCCGTATTCCACCAGCGTCTTCGCGTATTTCGCAGATCGGTGAATGATGTCTGAGGTGGGCAGTGTCCCCGCCTGTTCGAGACGCTTCAATGCGTCGGCCGCCCCTTCGAGGCTTTTTTGCCGGCCCGCTGCTTGAAAAGGAACGCCCCCCCGCGTCTGTGCCCTTCAGTACAGCGCGTCCGCGCGGCGCCTTGACAGCATCGGCAGGGGATCTGGAGGCCCAATATCGTGGACAAACATCAAGGCACGCACGGCAGCTACACGAAGTTCTTTGCGATGATCGGCACCTCGATGATCGCCATGTTCTTCCTGATGTATCTCAATTCCTACGAAATTTTTGGTCACGCCTGGTTCAGTGAAACGCGGCTATTCATGACGCTCATCATGGGGGCCGCGATGATGGTCATCATGCTGGCGTTCATGCTGGGGATGTACAAGCGCCGTGAGGTCAATATGGCCATCTTCCTCGGCGCCGGTCTGCTGTTACTGTCAGCGGTGTGGCTGGTGCGAAGCCAGACAACGGTGACTGCCGCGGACTACATGGAAGGCATGATCCCGCATCACTCGATCGCCATCCTGACCAGCGAACGCGCGGGGATTGACGATCTGCGTGTGCGCGCGCTTGCGGACAAAATCATTGAGGCGCAGCGCAGGGAAATCAGCGAGATGGAGTGGCTGATCGCAGATATCCGAGCCAATGGGCTGGTGACTAACCAGGCAGAAGCGGACGCGAGGCCGGTGCCGGCATTTTCAGGGAAGCAGGAGTAGTCACGGACGTTTCGGCACGCTTTAGGCAACAGGCCTGTTTGTGTGCAGTTTTGGATAACGATCGCACGGCGCTCCGCGTGACGATCACCGGATGAAAAACATTCAACGTGTGATGACCATGGCGGCCGTGCTGATGACGGTGTCCGCACTCGGTGCACAGACCCCTCCGCCGCAGATGCCCCCGCATCAGATGACGGATCAGATGAAGATGCCGAGCGCAGACATGGCGGCCAAGTGCAAGGCGATGATGGCCGAGCACGAGAAGATGACGGCCGACATGAAGGCCGCCGACCAGAAGCTTGACGGCCTGGTGACGAAGATGAATGCGGCGTCGGCGTCAGCCAAGCCCGCGGCCACTGCTGACGTGGTCACAGAGATCGTGGCGCAGCGTCATTCGATGCATGCCGGGATGATGAAGATGCACCAGGGCATGATGACCCACACGATGGATCATATGGCCGAGGGCAAGGACTCCATGTCCATGTGCCCGATGATCAAACACAAGGACATGAAGTAGCCCGGATCAGGCGGGGCCGGCGGACGTTACCCTATGTACCCAGTTCTGTTCCGCGCTGGCCAATTTGAGATCACCAGCTTCGGCGTGATGGTCGCGTTGGGGGCGGTCGTCGGATGGTCCGTGTTCAGCCGAGAGGTTCGGACCAGTGGCCTACCGGAGAGCGTCTCTGACGTCGCGTTGTACGCCGTGCTGGCCGGGTTTGCAGGCGCCAAACTCCTCTGGGCTGTCGAGCATCTTCCTCTGTATGACCAGTCGTTTCTCGACTTGGTGTTTTCGCGCGGGGGCTTCAGCTGGTTTGGTGGATTGATTGGGGGCGTGGGTACCGGCATCGCGCTCGTGCTGCGGAAGCACCTGCCTCTCCAGCCCGTCCTGTCGGCGGCCACACCGGCATTGGCCATCGGACATCTCCTTGGCCGCATCGGCTGCTTTCTTGTAGGGGATGACTACGGCCGGCCCTCCAACCTACCGTGGGCCGTGGCGTTTCCCGAAGGACTTCCGCCCGTGTTTGAGCGGGTGCATCCCACCCAGCTGTACGAGGCCGCGTGGCTGGCCGGTCTGGCGTGGCTGCTGATCCGCTGGCGGCGCCGCGGGATCGGTGACGCCGCGGTCGTGGGCCGCTACCTCGTGCTGGCTGCCGGCTTTCGATTCGTGCTGGAGTTCATC
Organism: uncultured Solibacteraceae bacterium; assembly: GCA_964423815.1. GTDB lineage: Bacteria > Acidobacteriota > Vicinamibacteria > Vicinamibacterales > SCN-69-37 > SYFT01. The sequence goes on from CAYRGW010000039.1 coordinate 17,766, forward strand.
CGCGTCAATCCAGAGGTCGCGCTGGGGTTGACCGTCGCCCAGTGGATTTCGGCCGGTGTTGGGCTGATTGGCGTCACCGTTCTGGCGCGCGGCGACCACCGCCGATAGTAGACCCCCAGCCCGCCAAAGGGACGTATGAGCCGCCTGACTGAGCTCTCCGGTCTCCCCCGCTGCTCTCGGTCGCCCTTGCGATCTGGTCAATGCGAATCATCCCGTCGCTTCTGGCGGGGTTGCTGCTGGGTGGCTATCTGATCGACCCGCGCGGGTGGCAGTAGCAGGAGCGGCGGGAAAGGAAAGGGGCTGATCTGGGAGCGCACTTACCGACGTTTGCCGCTCGCGTGGAAATGCCCGAATCTCGGTAGTTGGGCCGCCGGCGCCATTGGCCACGAATCGGCTGGTCTGGTTGTTCCCAACCCGGTCATTCTGATGGAGTTGTTCCCCGCCAATCGAACGCGGATAATGCACCGAATCGAGTGGACAGCGGACAGGTCGGCGGGTCAGCAATGTGGATCCTGCAGCAGATCCCGTATTCCACTGATTGCAAGTTAGGCTGGAGGAACCGAGATCACGAAATGGCCCTGAGAGATGACCTTCGACCGCGGCGCGTTACGACTGGACCGTCTTGAGAAGCGCGTTCGAGAATCCTACGACAAAGCTGCTAGTCGGTATGTCGCACCTGTGTCGGTTGCATCTAAGGACAAGCCAATCGAAATCGACACCGTGAGCCGGCTAACTCGGCTTGCAGCCGACGGCAGCGTGTGCACGCATTTGGTGCCGCCGCGGCTGAAGCCGGGCGTTGGGGAGTCCACAAGAAATCAGCCGCTGTCTCATAGGTCCAGATCGACGAAGCCGGGCGCCTCCGCCGTCGCGAGTGGACCGACGGTGATTGGAGGTTGTTCGTTCAGGCTCGATCGCGAAGCTGCCCGAGCAGTTGCGCCATCGGGATCGCTTCAGCGCCGTCGCACTGAGCAATCGCCGTCAAGAGCATCTGCTCCGCCTGGGGGTCGGCCGCGAAGATCTCGTCGCCCTCGAGCGCCAGAACGGTGACGGGGGCGCCTTCGGGGAGCTCGCAATCCAGTTCGACGCGGCCACCGACGACCTTTCCGAAAGCAATCACCATAGACACTCTCTAAGAGCGGCAGCGTACGCGCTGGGCTAGGCGTCCCTGAGTCCGGAGCCTCCTCATGCGCGCGCGATCTGCACGACCCGAATCTGGCCGCGCTTGCGGCGACGCGGCTTCGACCGGACGACGATCTCGACGTCCTGGCCCAGACGCGTCAGGAGCCGCATCAGCCGCTCGCTCGAAAAACTCGAGAGGCGGCCGTTCAGAAGCGCGGACACCTTGGGCTGGTCGATGCCCAGGACGGCCGCCGCAGCGACCTGAGTGAGACGGCTGCCGCGGATGATCTCGCGGATGCGGCTCGCGAGCTGCGCTTTCGCCAGTTCCTCTTCGGGCTCCGCGACACCGATATCGGCGAAGACGTTGCCGGAACTTGGCGTCACCTCGATGTCTTCTCTTTTCGCCATTGCTCGTAGTCCTTCTCCGCGCGCTTGAGGCGCAACTCGATCACGTCCAACTCCGCCCTCGGCGTGGCGATTCCGCGTTTTGACTTCTTCTGAAAGGCATGGAGCACGTACACGACCTCGGCGAACCGGACGGTGTAGACGGTCCGAAAGGTGTCGCCGTCGAAATCGACGACAACCTCAAGCACGCCAGCATCCCCGTAACCCTTCAACGCCTTCGCCCACGGCGCCTTCTTGCCAAGCTGCGCCTCCCAGAGCGCCCCGCCGACCCGAAGCTTCGCTTCCGACGGGAATGCGCTCAGGTCTCTCTTGCTGCTCGCGATCCAACGGACCGGCCTCGACTCTGGTTGCGCCCCGAGCATCGCCCGCTTTCTCATAATATGCCACTACAGGCATACAGGCAAGGACCCGTCACGCGATCCTCGACATGACGCGTGAGAGCCCCTTTCTAGTCACCTTGGCGTAGCGCTCGATCAGTTCAAGTGACGAGTGGGTCAACTGATGCTGGACGTCGCGTGTGGACGCCCCCTGTTCCAACATGTGCGTCGCGAGGGAGTGGCGCAGCCAGTACGTCGTGATCTTGTGCGGGTATTTCGCCTTCTGGGCGGCCTTCCGAACCCAGAAATTCACGTTGCGCTGGTCGAACCCCTGATCGCTACTTTCCTTGCGCGCGTCCGCGAATCGATACGCCCCGGCATCCGCGAACTTGATCAGGCGGCGAAACGCCTGAACGCCCGCCTTCGGTAGCGCAATCGGATTGCTCCGACCTCCCTTCGCCGCCGGCACCCACACCGTGGCGTGCGTGAGATCGATGTCGCTGCGGCTGATGCGGTTTAGTTGCGATGGCCGCATGCCGGTCCATGCCAGGCAGCGCGCGATGGCGCTGTTCACGTTGTCATCGGGCAACTGCGCCAGGATCTTGCGGACCCAGGCGAAGTCGATCGCGTTGATCTTCCGATCGGGCTCCTTAAACCGATCGACGTCCAGGCACGGGTTGTATCCGCGTTTGCCGTTAAGCAGCTCGTAGAAATTTGAGAGCGCCGACAGACGATGATTGAGGGACGACTCCGACAGCGGCCGCGCGCGAAGGGTCTGGCCGTGGCGATTCTGCCGGCTCGTGTCCTTCCCCGCCGCCCACGCGCTCAGGTGCTTCCGAATCTCGATGGGCTTGATGGGGTTCCGGCTGCGTCCTTTGAACAGCGCAGCCCACCGACGAATATCAATCTCGCGTTCACGAAGCGACGCGAGGTGCGATACCTGCGGTAGGTAATCGTTCTCGACATCCGATTCGAATGCGCCCTTGATGACCGCTCGCTCGGCGGCGTCGTCCTTTACGGTCGCGCGCTGCGCCCTAATCCAGTCGCTGATCTCGGTGAGGGGTGTTTCGGGAGGGAAACGCTGGGCGATGCGCTGCCCATGCACCATCAAGAACACACGGTAGCACCAGGGAGCGCCCTTCTTGGCCACGCCGCCAGAGCGGCGATCAATCCGCATCACGCCTGAGGGCAAACGGGAATCGATGCGATCCTTGTGTTTCGCCATCCTGGAGGCCAGTCTACGCGGAGTAAAACGCGGAGTAAAGTTGCGTCCATCAGAGGCCATTTCGAGCCGTTCTGGAACCACTCGAAACCTGTTTTTGCTAGGATATTCTCAATACACTGTGTTTTCGCTGCTCTCAAACGCGGCTTCCCAAGCCAGTCAGACGGGTTCGATTCCCGTAGCCCGCTCCAGCCTTCGCCAATCGCTCGCTTCGCTCGCGGCTACGGCTGGCGAGCCAGGAGCGCATTGCGAAGGCTGTCTCGCCGAAGCCAGGAGCGCAGCGACTGTTTGGCGAAGGCGGACAATACACCACACAATCCTCCAGCCATGACCGACACCCACAAGACGATCGAGGCCGTGTGGAAGGCCGAATCCACGCGGCTGATCGCCGGGATTGCGCGTGTCACCCGCGACATTGGCGTGGCGGAAGAGCTGGCGCAGGACGCGCTTGTGGCCGCCCTCGAACGATGGCCGACCGACGGGATCCCGGATAACCCAGGCGCCTGGCTCATGACCGCGGCCAAGCGGCGCGCCATCGACGGCCTGCGGCGGCGCCCGATGCTCGAACGCACACACGGCGAGGTCGCGCGCGATCTGGAACTGAGACAGCAGCGGCTCGGTGACGCCCTGGATCACGCGTTGGACCAGGTCATCAATGACGATGTGCTCCGCCTCATTTTTACCGCGTGCCATCCGGTGCTCCCCTTCGACGGGCGCGTCGCGCTGACGTTGCGCGTGGCCTGCGGCCTCACCACGGCCGAGATTGCCCGAGCGTTCCTGGTGCCTGAGAAGACACTGGGCCAGCGCATCGTCCGAGCCAAGAAGGCCCTGGCCGAGGCGCAGGTGCCCTTTGAGACGCCGCGTGGCGACGAGTTGCGACAGCGGGTCGAGTCCGTGCTGTCTGTCATTTACCTGATCTTCAACGAGGGCTACACCGCCTCCTCAGGCGACGAGTGGATGCGGGCCGCCCTCTGTGAGGACGCCCTCCGCCTGGGACGCCTGCTGGCGCACCTGCTTCCCGAAGAGTCCGACGTGCACGGCCTGCTGGCACTGATGGAGTTGCAGGCGTCGCGCACCGCCGCGCGTCGCGGAGAGGCCGGCGCGGCCGTCCTCCTGCCCGATCAGGACCGTTCGTTGTGGGACCACGCACAAATCCAGCGAGGCCTGGCAGCGCTCGCCCGCGCCCAGGAGCTCGGGGGTTCCACCCGGACGTACACCCTGCAGGCGGCGATCGCGGCGTGTCACGCGCGAGCCACCACCGCAGCGCAGACTGACTGGGAGCAGATCGTGCGCCTCTATGACGCTCTGCTTCAAGCCAACCCGTCTCCGATCGTGGCACTCAACCGGGCGGTGGCCGTCTCCATGGCCCATGGACCGGCCGCCGGCCTGGAGGCGATGGACGGCCTCGCCGCGGAGCCCGCGCTCGCCCACTACCATCTGCTCCCGAGTGTCCGGGGCGATCTGCTGCTGAAGCTGGGCCGTTTTGCCGACGCCCGCGAAGAGTTGCAGCGCGCCATGTCGCTGACCGACAACGTGCGCGAGCAGGATGTGCTGTCGAAGAAGATTCAACAGGCGACCTTTGTAGAAATCTGGTCAGGCCATTCGTCGTCAGAGTGAAGGCGCTAACCGGCGCAGACAAAGGAGCAGTCATGCCGCACTATCTGATTTCTGGATTTTTCCCCGACAACTTCGATCCATCCACCGTGACCGAGGAGATGGTTCGCGATATCAACGCACTCAACGACGAGCTCGAAGCCGCCGGCGCCAGACACTTCGCGGGCGGACTGAGCGCCCCCGACCAGGCGAAGACGCTTCGGCTTGCGCCCAATGGCGACGTGGTCGTCACCGACGGACCGTATCTGGAAGCCAAAGAACACGTTGGGGGGCTGTCGATCATTGAAGCCGCCGACATGGACGAGGCGCTGGCGTGGTGCCGCAAGTCCGTCAGAGCCGGCGGGATGCCGACCGAGGTGCGCGAGATCCCGTTCAGCAACCTGCCGAACGGCACGCCGCACCCGTCACGCGTGATCACGTAGGGCGAGACCTTCAGGTCCGCCGCTCTGGCGCGGCTAAAGCCGACGCCCTACGAATGCCCTGGCGGCGGACCTGAAGGTCCCGCCCTACGACACCACCCGAATCGCCACCAACCGCGTCTCGGTCTTCCCGCCCGCGCCGGCGGTGACCTCCACGACGTAGTCGCCAGGGGCGAGGGGCGCGAGAAGGCCGTCGAGCGCCAGGACGGGACGGCCGTCACGCTCAATCTCGGTCATTGTGATTGTGATCGCGACCGGTTCGCCGTTGCGGCCGAGCAGACGCCCCTCGCGTGAATCGAGCGGCCCGGCGACGGGCCACTCCATGTGCACACGTTCGGTGCGGCGAAACTGCTGGCTCGCCACAGGCACCAACGGCGAGCGTGACGATGGCGTGGCGCGGTAGACGAGGCCGGCCCCCAGCACCGTCCCATCATCACGTGTGGTCGGGGTCTTGACCTCGAACGACCCGCTCGCGGTGCGGACCCTGGCGGTGACGGTGAGCGCGCCGGAGGTCGCCGGCACCTCAAGCGTGGCACGGGCGGCCCGCATGGCGGCGGTCACGGGCACCTCGATGGTGCCGATGGTGGCACCGTCGGCGCCGGCCGCAGTCACCTCCAGCACCCCGTCTTTTGCCAGCACCCCGCGTGCCACTTGCGCGGCACCAACTTCCGCAAACGTCGTCAGGCGCGTCCCCACGAGTGTGGTGTGCACGAAGAGATCGGTGTCGGGTCGCAGACGCGCCAGGCCCCCCATGGCGAGGTCGACCGGCGAGGGTCCGGTCGCGGCGATGGGATTTGCTTCGGCGGCGGCCTTTGCGGCTCGCTCTGCGGCATTGGGCGCCGTGTAGCCACGCCGGGCGGTCACGTCGACACCCGGTTGTTTCACCGTCACCTTGATGCGTCGCGCGCGACCGTCAAAGGCCGTATTGGTCGAGTAGTACCCGAGCAGGTAATACGCTCGAAGTGCGTCGCTCACCCGCTGCAGGCCGGCCTTGAGATCATTGGTGTTAAGCACCGACACGCCATCGGTGTTCTGCGCGAGTGCCTGCATGGAGCCCATGCGGTTCTGGATATTGTCGAAGCCTTGCGCAATCGGCGACTCCGTGATGTTGCCCGTGCCAAACACCTTCTCGGAGATCGCATAGTCAAACGACTGCAGGCCGACAGGGTTGACCGTGTAGAAGACGACGTTGCTGCGATTGGCGCGGTCGATGATTGCGCGCAGCCGCGCCTGACCGTCGACGTTGGCATACCGAATGAGATGTTGATCACACCCCGGTTGCCGGCGGCCGGAGTACCCCTGCAACCCGCCGTCGCCGCGAAACAGCCGCCACCCTTCGGTGAAGAGCACAATCGACGTCCGTCCCTCGCGCAGGGTGCCGAGATACAGGACGAGATCCTCCAGGTGTTCGAGCACGGCCTCTTCCCGCGCACGGTCGCGCAGGATCGCTGACACACGGCGGACGGCCGTCCCATCACGGATCCATCCTTCGCCGCCATTGGCGTCGGCGGGGAAACACTGTTCGAACTCATCCTCAAGCGGGGTGGTGCGGACGGTGTCTCGAGTCCCCCACTGCCAGTTCCGCGAAATCAAATCCTCGACGCCCATCGTCCGCCGTCCGAACGTCAGACCGTTTGGGGGCACCATCGAGGTCGTCAGCGAGATGAGGTCGTTTTCGCCGACGAGGCGATTGAGGAAAGTGATCAGTGGTCCGCGCGCGGCGTAGGCCCCCGCAGCTGAAACGTGCTGAATATCCAGGTACACGACAAACGCCCGCATGCGTGCATCCGACGCCAGGAGCAGGGACTGCGCCACGGTGTTGGGATCCCGGCGTGTGGCCTCAGGCGTCGCACCGGTCGCGTCCACAAATTCAAAACTTTCCACCGACTGCGGTTTACCGTCCTCCTCAACGACGAAGTCAGCGGCGGTGAGGCCCTCAACGACCTTGCCGTCCCTGGTGGGATAGGCGTCCACCGTCACGAAGTGTGCGTCGGACCGGAAGATGGGGCGCTGGGGCTGCGGCTGCGCGACCTGAGGTCCAAGGTTCGACAGGGCTTGCCCGCCGGAGCCTTGGCGCAGGTGGGTCCACGGTCCAGGGTTCGCTCTCAGGACCGGGGCCATGGCGACAAACGAAGCAACCAACGCGGTGCAACCGATGACAACTGGACGCATGATTTACGGTACCACCTTGAAGGCGATGAACGTGCGCCGGGTCTCGCCCGCCCCACTCACCGTGAGTTCCACCGCATAGTCGCCTGGTGCCAGTGGACTGAGGACCGCGTCCACCACGAGGACATCGGGTGCCCCTGGTCGTTCGCTGACGGCCACCTGCACGGCGACCGGTTTGCCGTCCCGGCCAACGACCCGCGCGACCCGGCTCTCGAGCGCCCGCGCGACAGGCCATTCAACGCGCAGGCGTTCGTTGCGCCTGAAGGCCGGTGCCGTGACCGGCACGATCGGCGATCGCGGCGAGGGCGTGGCGCGAAACACGGCCGGCATCCCAAGCAGTGGTGCCGCATCGGCCTTGAGATACCGGGACGCGTTGAATGTGCGGTCATCGGCTGACCGAATGCCGGCCAGGACGTCGAGCGCCATGTCCAGTTCGTTGAGCGTGGGTGCCGCCACGGGATTGGCGCGCGCCACCCGCTCATCTTCCGTGGGCACGCGGTAACTGCGCCGTGCTTTTACTTCCACCCCCGACACCGGGGTCGTCACAGAAATGCTCCGAAGGCCGCCGTCGAACTTCTTGTTGGTCGAGTAGTACCCCAGCAGATAAAACGAGCGCAGCTGATCGAGCACCGGCCGCAACGCGGCCCGCAGATTGTTGGAGCTAATGGTCGCGATGCCGTCGGTCTGAGTGGACAGTGTAATCAGCGCATCGCGACGTGCGGAGAGGCGGGCAAAGTCGTCGCTGGCCCCCCAACTCGACGCTTCCGCCGGATTGGAATCAGACGCCGCCAGCCCCAGCGGATTCACCGCGAAGAACGAGACGTTCATGCTGTTGGCGAGCCGGATGAGGTCCCGCTGCCGCGACGGTAAATCGAGCTGGGCCAGTCGAACGCCTTCCTGAATACAGGCCTGCCGCTGCCCCTGCGCGACGGTGGTGAACATTTCGATTTGGCCCCCACGCGTGCCCGCCTGGGGCATCACATTGCCCGTCCGTTCGACTTCCACCTTCAACGGTTGATCAGCCCGAAACAGGCGCCATCCTTCCGAGAACAACAACACCGACGTGCGCCCCTCGCGCAATCGGCCGAGATACCAGGCGAGATCTTCCAGGTGGGTCAACAGCCGGTCTTCCCGATGACGTTCGATCAGGACCGTCGGCAACGCGCGTGTCCGCGCGCCATCCTGCACAAACCGTTCTTTGCCGTGGTCGTCGAAGGCAAAACAACTCCAGAGCCCATCCTCGTCCGGCGTGCGCAACACACTGTCACGCATGCCCCACGCCCAGTACCGCGCCAACTGGTCTTCGATGGCCGTCACCTTCCGGGCAAACGTCATCGTCGCCACATCGTGGTCACTCGAGATGACGCTGAACACGTCGTTGGGGGTGATCATCCGATTGAGCAGTTCGACCAGCGGCATGCGCGAACGATGGGCGCCGGCGATCGACACGTGCGGGATGTCGAGGTAGGTCACAAAGGCGCGGGCGCGTGGATCGGCTGCGGCCTCGCGCGATTCAGCGACGGTGTTGGGATCACGACGCGAGGTTTCCGGCTCTGGCGCGGCGCCGCCGACAAACTCGAACGTTTCGACCTTCTGCGGCACACCATCTTCACGGATGACAAAATCCGCCGCGGTCAATCCTTCCACCACCTTGCCGTCGCGAAGTGGATAGGCGTCGACCGTCACAAAGTGGGCGTCCGACCGGAATACCGGACGCTGGACCTGTGCGAACACGGTCGACAGGAAGACTGCCGACGCGACCACGGCCAGCCGGGCCAGGTGCCTCATGGCACCACCCGGAATGCGAGGAGGGCGCGACGGGGTTGGCCGTCGATCGTCACGGTCAGTTCGAGCGCGTAGTCACCGAAGCCCAGCGGGCCAAGGACGGCGTCAGCGACCAACCGCGCTGGTGCGCCCTCATGCTCGGTGAGCACCACCTGCACCCCAACGGGATTGCCGTCGCGGCCAACAATTCGAGCGGTGCGCGAGGCGACTGGGTGCGTGATTGGCCACTCAACGTGCAGCCGTTCGTTGCGCCTGAACGTCGGCGCAGTAATCGGCACAATGGGCGAACGCGGTGACGGTGTCGCGCGTGACATCACCGGGGCGCCCATATGCGGCGCAAGGCTCGCGCGCAGATACCGCCGCGCGTCAAACGCGCCCTCGTCACCCACACGCAGGCCGGCGAGCACATCGAGTGCGGCATCCAGCTCCGCGCGGTCCGCGTTGATGCTGACCGGCATCGCCGCAACCGCCGCCTTCGACTCCGCCTCGGCTTTCGACAACGCGCGATACCCGCGACGCGCCTTCACCTCGACGCCGGGTTTGTTGACCTTGACGTCGATGCGGCGCAGGGTGCCGTCGGCCCTGGTGTTGTCCGACGCATACCCGAGCAGGTAATACGCTTCGAACTCACGGCTGACCTCGATCACCCCCTGGACCAGATCATTGCGGTTGGTGATCGCAGTGCCGCCGGTGTTGGACGCCAGTTCCATCAACCGGTCACTCTTGCGGCCCTCGGGCGGCGTCATCGACGTGCCCAGACCGCTGGTGTCCACGGGATACACCACGACGTTGTTCATCGTTGCGCTCCGGATCAGCTCTCTGAATCGCTGGGGGCTGTTCATGTTCGCCACACGAATGAGCTCCTGCTCACACGCAGCTTTCCCACCTTCCGCGAGCGACGTCCGCAGCCCCAGATTGCCCGCAGGCTCACTCGCGGATCCCGGAGGCGTCATCCGCGGCGTGGGGCCGACCGCGGGGCCCTTTGACGGCACTCGCGAGGGGCTGTTCAGCGGTGCCAGCAGATCACGATTGGGCTCGAACCATTTCCAGCCACTTGAGAACAGGAACAACGTCTTGCGTCCCTCACGCACCTCGCCGAGGTATTCCACCGTGCCCTCAAGGCTGCCGAGCAACCGGTCCTGCCGGCGGCGCGCCACCAGTTCCGACACCACACCTTCTTCGAACGGAAAACACGTGGTGAGCGTCAGCTCTTCGGCGTCCTTCACGGTGACGTCGGGGTCCCGCCACGTCCAGTGTTTGCGCAACTGCTGCTCGACAACACCGGTCTGCCTGCCGAACGTCAGATCGCGCGGGTGATTCTGGGAGGTGGCCACGGCAAACAGGTCGCCGGGCGCCATGATGCGCTGGAACAACTCCACGATCGGCTGGCGACCGTAATACGCCCCGGGAATCCCGACATGGTCCACGTCCAGGTACGCCACAAACGCGCGGGACCTTGGGTCCTGCAACTCGTCCAGCATGCGCTGCTGCGAGCCGGGATCCCGTCGCGCCTCGGTGGGCATCCGCTCGTTGGCGCGGACAAACTCGAAGGACTGGACCTTCTGCACCCGTCCGTCTTCGCGCACCTCAAAATCGCCGACGGTCAGGCCTTCCACGACTCGCCCGTCCACCAGTGGGTAGGCATCCACGGTGATGAAATTGACGTCGGAGCGGAACACCGGGCGTTGGGGCGACTGCGCGGCCACGCCCACGGCGGCAAGGGCCGCGAGGCACAGGACTCGACTGACGTTCCAGGATTCTGGGCGCATTTCGAACCGGGACGGGCTGGGTGGCTGGCGTGGTCATTGTAGCCCAGCTATGATCGGGGACGTATGCGTTCTGTGAAGCTCCTTCTTTCAGTGGCGATTCTCGCGGTCTCAATAGCCTGCGGCGACTCTCCGACAGCCCCGCCGCCTGTGCTGGATGTCCCCTTCTCCACCACCGACATGACCGTCGGCACCGGCACCGAGGCCACGACCGGAAAAACCATCCGGGTCTATTACACGGGGTGGGTCTACTCCACCTCCGCCACCGACAACAAAGGCAGCCAGTTCGACGCCAGCATCAGCGGGCCCGGCTTCACCTTTACGCTCGGCGCCGGCCAGGTCATCAAGGGCTGGGATCAGGGCATTGTGGGCATGAAGGTCGGCGGCAAACGCCGCATCGTCATCCCGCCGAGCCTTGGTTACGGCGCAGCCGGTGCCGGGTCCACAATTCCGCCCAACGCGCACCTGGTCTTCGAAGTCGAACTGCTCGCCGTCGCGGGGTAAAGAAGGGCGTAGGGCGTGACCTTCAGGTCCGCCGCTGTGGCGCTATGGCGCGGCTAAAGCCGCTGCCCTACGAGCCGCCGCCCTACAAACCGGAAAAAGACACCCGACGTCCTGTGTGCCTCCGCGCCGCCGTGAGGCAGCGACACCTGCTAGAATCATGAGTTCATGATCAGCGTAGCGAACGTCTCCATGCGGTACGGCTCGAAGGTGCTCTTCGACGATGTGACGACCACGTTCAGTCCGGGACGCCGTTATGGCCTCACCGGACCCAACGGGGCCGGCAAGTCCACCTTCATGAAGCTCCTGACCGGGGAGCTGACACCCCAGAAAGGCACGGTGTCACGCCCCAACAAGATTGGTGTGCTCAGTCAGGACCAGTACGCCTTTGACCAGTTCCGCGTGATCGACACCGTCATCATGGGCAACAAGCGCCTGTGGGCGACCCTGCAGGAACGTGAGCGCCTCTACGAAAAGACCGAGATGACCGACGCCGAAGGCATGCGCCTCGGCGAACTCGAGGGCATCGTCGGCGAAGAAGACGGTTACTCGGCTGAGAGTGATGCGGCGGTCCTGCTGCAGGGACTCGATATTCCGGATGAGCTGCACGAGCGCAAGATGGCCGAGTGCCAGGGCGGACAGAAGGTGCGTGTGCTGCTCGCCCAGGCGCTGTTCGGCAACCCGAGCGCACTGCTGCTCGACGAACCGACCAACCACCTCGACCTCGACTCGATCCACTGGCTGGAAACGTTCCTCGAACGGTACGACGGCGCGCTGATCGTGATCTCGCACGACCGGCACTTCCTGAACGCGGTGTGTACGCACACGGCCGACATCGACTACGAGACGATCATCACCTACACCGGCGGCTACGACGACATGGTCCTGGCGAAGATGCAGATCCGGTCGCGCATCGAGTCGGAGAACATCCAGCGCGAGAAAAAGATCGACCAGCTCAACGACTTCATCGCCCGTTTCTCGGCCGGCACCCGCGCCTCGCAGGTGGCATCACGTCGCAAGGAAGTGGAACGGCTTCAGACGACGGATTTGGCGCGATCGAACATTCAGCGCCCGTACATCCGGTTCCAGATGAACCGTCCGTCGGGCCGCAACGTGCTCGAAGTGGAAGGTCTCAACAAGGCCTACGGTGATCTAAAGGTCGTCAAGAACTTCGACACGATCGTCTCACGCGGCGAAAAGATCGGTCTGATCGGCCGCAACGGCATGGGCAAAACAACGATGCTGCGAGCGTTGCTGGCGGATGGCCCCGGCCAACCGGCCTCCCCCGCCGACCGCGACTCCGGCACCGTGAAGTGGGGGCACGAGGCGTCCATCGGCTACTTCGCGCAGGACCACACCGGCGCCATCGAGAAGGGTACGACCGCAGCCGAGTGGCTCCACTCGTTTGACCCGGACCTCCCCCGCCAGGACATCCACGGCCTGCTCGGCCAGATGTTGTTCCGCGGTGAAGAAGGCCTCAAGCCCACGGCGGCCCTCTCAGGCGGCGAGACCGCGCGCCTGCTCTTCTGCCGCATCATGCTGCAGAAGCCCAACGTGCTCGTGTTCGACGAACCCACGAACCACCTCGACCTCGAATCGATCAACGCGCTCAACGTGGCGCTGCAGAAGTTTGAGGGGACGGTGTTCCTCGTCACCCACGACCAGGACCTGATCGAAGAAGTGGCCACCCGCCTCTGGGTCTTCACGGAAGACGGGATCCAGGACTTCAAGGGCACCTACGAAGAATTTTCTGGGGAGACCTCTTCGTAGGGCGTCGGCTTTAGCCGCGCCATAGCGGCGGACCTAAAGGTCACGCCCAACGTTCCCCCCGGCCAACCTTTTCCCCGCGGCCCCCGTCTATGCCTCTGTAATAGGTGGCTATGACAGATATCCTCGACCGTGAACTGAAAAAGGGCTCTGCGGAACTGCTCATCCTGTCGCTGGTCGAAGCCAGGGCGCGGCATGGGTATGAAATCTCGAAGCTGATCGAATCCCGTTCGGGAGGCCATCTCAAGTTCCACATCGCGTCGCTGTACCCGCTCCTGTATCGCCTGGAGGAACGCGGATGGATCCAGGGCACCTGGGTCGAAAAAGCCGGAGAACGCCGGCGACGGTTCTACAAGCTGACCGCTCCCGGTCGCAAAGTGCTGGTGGCCCAGCGCGAGACGTGGAAAACGTTTGTCGAGTCGGTGGCCCGCATCACGGGAGGCGAACATGCCTGAGTGGGCCTCCTCCCTCCGCCCGCACCTTATGGGTCTGCGCCTGACGCCGGAACGGGAAGCCGAGATCATCGAGGAACTCTCGTTGCATCTCGACGACCGGGTTCGCGAACTGGCATCCGACGGCCACGCGCCGGCGGCGGCACGGGCCCTCGCGCTGGCCGAACTTCAGGAGCCGGACCTGCTCGCCAGCCGCCTCCGTCGCCTGCAGCAGGCCTCCAGTCCCGCGCGACTCACCCCCGGCGAGCCACGTCGTCGACTGTTGGGCGACCTGTGGCGCGATTTGCGGTACGCCGGACGGGTGCTGCGGAAACAGCCGGGCTTCACGATCGCGGCGGTGCTGACATTGGCGCTGGGAATCGGCGCCACGACGGCGGTCTTCAGTGTGGTGAAACACGTCCTGCTCACTCCCCTTCCCTACGCTGAACCGGACCGCGTTGGCGTCATCTGGAGCAAGTGGCGGGGGTTCGACAAGACCTGGGTGTCGGACGCCGAAGTCGACGACTACAGACGTCGCACCACGGCGTTTGCAGACGTCGCCGCGTGGAGTGTCGGGCAAGTCAATCTCAATGGAGACGGTGACGCCGTGCGCATCGGCAGCGCCGAGGTCACCCCGAATCTGTTCAGCGTACTCGGCGTGCAACCGCTGCTGGGCCGGACCTTCGTGGAGTCCGACGCCGTGGTTCAGCCCACGACGGTGATCCTGAGTCACCGCCTCTGGCTCGGTCGGTACGGGGGTGACGAATCGATCATCGGCCGTACGATTCTCGTTAACGGCGTCGCGCTGGAAGTGATTGGCGTGATGCCCGCGCGCTTCCAGCTGCCGACCGACTATGTGCAGGACGCCGAGGAACCCACCGCCGTGTGGATTCCCTATGTGCTGGACACACAGACCCGCGGGAGCCATGGCCTCCATGCGGCCGGCCGTCTTCGTGATGGTGTGTCGATGGCACAAGCGAACGCCGAGCTGCAGACGCTCACACAAACGCTGACAACCGAGGGGCTGTACCCGGCAGGGATGCAGTTCTCCGCGTTTGTGATCAGTGCCACCGACGAAGCGCTGGCCACCGTCCGTCCAGCCCTCTGGCTGGTGTTTGGCGCCGTCGCGTGTCTGCTGCTCATTGCCTGCGCCAATGTCGCCAATCTGCTGCTCGTGCGAGCGGAAAGTCGCGCGCGCGAGTTTGCCGTCCGCTCGGCCCTTGGCGCGGATCGCCTCCGACTCGTCCGGCAACTCATCAGCGAAGGCCTGTGGCTCGCCTCCATTGCATCGGTCGTCGGAGTGGGACTGGCGTATGGGGGTCTGCAGGCACTCCGCAGTTCCGGGCTCTCGGGCATTCCGCGATCGGGCAACATCGCCGTCGACGCGCAGGTCCTGCTGTTCTCCCTCTCGATTACTGTCGTGACGCTGCTGCTGTTCTCCCTCGCGCCGGCGCTGCGGGCGGCGCGTGTGGATGTGACCGATGCCCTGAAGGACGGGTCACAAAGCGCCACCGCCGGCGGCCATCGTCAGCGCCTGCGTGGCGCGCTCGTGGTCGCCGAAACCGCGATGGCGGTCATTCTGCTGGCCGGAGCCGTGCTGCTCACCCGATCGCTGTGGCAGTTGCAGCACATCGACCTGGGATTTAATCCCTCTGGCACCATCACAATGCGTCTGGCGTTGCCGGCCGCCACCTATGACACCCCTGAAAAAGTCGTGAACTTCTATACACGGCTGCTTGAAGAGACGCGCGCCACGGCCGGGGTCGAACACGTCGGCTATCTGCGTGTGCTCCCTCTGGCGGCTCCCATCGGCGACTGGGGTCTGATGGTGGAGGGGTACCTCCCGGCGGCCGGCGTCGGCGCGCCGGGTGATTGGCAGGTGGCTTCCGACGGCGCGCTGGACGCGATGGGGCTCCGCCTCATCGCCGGTCGCGATCTGGCGACGGCCGACACCATCGGGGGCCAGGACGTCGCCCTCATCAACGAGGCGATGGCGAACAAATACTGGGACGGCCGGAACCCCATCGGCGGGCGCTTCCGCATGGGCAACAATCCCCAACGTCCCTGGATCACTGTGGTCGGCGTCGTGGGCAACGTCAGACACAACGGCGTGACCGCCGAGATCAAACCCAAGTTCTACCGGCCATTTGGCCAGTTCCACCAGTCCACCGGAAATCCCGCGCGCAATCTGACGCTGATCGCCAGAACCACCGGTGATCCGGGCGCGCTTGCCACGCCGCTCAGATCCCATGTGCGCACGCTGGATCCGCAGGTCCCTGTCGCGGCGATTCGGACGATGGACGAGGTCGTGAACACGTCGATTGCGACCCCACGACTCACCGGCTCAGTATTGGTGCTGTTTGCGGCGCTTGCGCTGCTGCTGGCGGGCATCGGCATCTACGGCGTGCTGTCGTTTGTCGTGAACCAGCGCCGGCAGGAACTGGGGATCCGGCTCGCGATCGGCGCGGCACGCGGCCATGTCCTTCGCCTCGTGCTGCGTGGTGGGCTTGGACTCACCAGCATCGGGATCGTTGTCGGCCTCGCCGTCGCCGCGGTCGCGACGCCGTTGTTGACCCCGCTCCTGCACAACGTGACGCCCTACGATCCGTGGACGTTCATCGCGGTTCCGCTGGTGTTGCTCGCCATCTCGGCCGTCGCGGCGATCGTGCCTGCCTGGCGCGCGTCGCGCGTGGATCCGCTGACGGCGCTGCGATCGTAGGGCGTGGCCTTTGGGCCCGCCGCCGTAGCTCACTCGGTCCGGAGCGCGACGATCGGATCCACCCGCGAGGCACGCAGGGCGGGCACCGCGGCTGCGGCGAGACCGGTGAGGGCCAGCACACACGCGCTCGCGAGGAACACCCACGGATCACGCCCCCTCACTTCAAAGAGGTGCGCATCCAGACTGGCTGACAGCCACCAGGCAGCGGTCAGTCCCAGGGCGACGCCCGCGCCGACGTACACGCCGGCGCGTTTGAGCACGACGCCAAGCACCCCACCTGGCAACGCGCCGAGCGCCATGCGGACACCAATCTCCCGCGTCTGCTGCGTGACGAGAAACGCCATCACGCCGTAAATGCCGGCACCGGCGATGAGAATCGCCAGCACGCCGAACAGACCAACCAGCAACATGTTGAATCGCCGCTGGGCGGTGATCTCACGAAATGTCCCTTCCAGCGTCTCCGGCCTGACCGGCACATCAGGGATCTCCGCAAGCACAGCGGCCTTGGTCAGGGGGAGGAACGCATCGGGTGCGCCAGTGGTACGGACCAGCACGGTGCTGCCAAGTCCCGGTCTCTGTGACAACGGCAGATACGCCTCCGGCGCAATGGGGACCTCAGGCCCGCGCACCCGCACGTCGCCCACGATTCCGATGACCGTGCGTTCGGCGTTGTCCAACGTGACACGCTGGCCGATGGGGTCCGCGCCGGCAAAAAATCGCCGGACCGCCTCCTCGTTCACGACCACAACCAGAGGCGCACCTGCGTGGTCCGCCGCCTCGATATACCTGCCTCGTCGGAGCGGGACCTGCAACACGTCCCGGTACCCCGGCGTGACTTCCTTGATCTGCACCTGGTCGGCGTCACTCGAAAACGCCGGCTGCCCTGCGAGCGCCATGGCGTCGGTGCGCCAGCTTCCCGACAGCGGAGAACCACTTCCCACAGCGGCGACGGCGACGACACCAGGTGCCGCGGCAAGGCGCGCCATCACCGCCTCCGTCAGTGGCACGGAGCGCTCTCGTGCGCCATCGATATTCGTGCGGTCGACCTTCGGATTCACTCCCACAGCCACCACGTTCTCAATGTTGATGCCGAGTTCAACGCTCAGGACGCGCACGAAGCTCGACACAAACAGACCGGCACCCACAACCAGCATGACCGCGAGCGCCACCTCAGCGACCATGAGCATGCCGCGCAACCGATGGCGGCTGCGGCTCGCCGTGCCGCTCCGCCCGCCGTCCCTCAGCGCATCCATCTGACGGCCCCGTGTTAATTGCCACGCCGGCAGGAGACCGCAACAAATACCGGTCGCCACAGCCATCGCGGCGGCAAAGGCCAGTACGCGCGCGTCGAGACTCAGATCGGCCAATCGCGGCACGGATGCGGGCATGGCGGCTCGCAGGATGGACACGCCCCATGCGGCCAGCATCACCGCCGCCACCAGGCCACCAGCGGACAACATCAGACTCTCCACCAGCGCTCCCCGGACCAGCCGCCATCGGCTCGCGCCGAGGGCCGCACGCACGGTGTATTCGCGTGATCGCGCTGATGCGCGCGCCAGCAGCAGGTTGGCCACGTTGGCGCAGGCAATCAGCAACACGAAGCCGACCGCGCCGAGCAGCAGCACCATCCAGTCGCGCGTACGCCCCACGACCGTTGTGTGCAGTGACGCCATCGCCAGGCGCATGTCCTCAAACCAATCGGGATGCGCGGCCGCGAGGCCGGCGGCAATCCGGTCGAACTCCTGGCGGGCCTCCTCGATCGCGACACCATCGCGCAATCGGCCCACCACCTGCAATTGGTAGTTGCGTCCGACCTTTGTGCGGTCCCAGACGTCCTGGCTGGCCAGGCGCGTCAACGGAAAGACGGCATCGGTCAGCCGCGCGACCTGCACGGGATATTTGAAGTTCGGGGGCAGTACCCCCATGACCTCGTAGGCACCAGAGTCAAACGTTACCGATTTGCCGACAATATCCGGATCGGCACCAAAACGACGGCGCCACAGTCCCTCGCCCAGAAGCACGACCCGATCCTGGCCCGGCTGCTCGTGGTGTGTGGTGAACGTGGATCCGAGCGCCGGTCTGATCCGAAGTACGCCAAACAAGCTGGCCGTCGCACGCAGGGCCTGAAGTTGTTCCGGCTCCGTACCGTCGGGTCCTGTGAACATACGGACGTTCTGCGCCGCACCGATCCCAGAGAGTGTGGTCTGCCGCCGTTCCCATTGCCGATAGTTTTGTGGTGCAGCCGCACCCACACGTCCCAGTTCCACCGTCGGCAGATCGCGGTCAATTTCTCCGATGGCGATCAGGGCGTCCGGGTCGTCGAACGGCAGCGGCCGGAGCAACGTCACGTCCACAACACTGAAGATGGCGGTCGTGGCCCCGACACCAAGCGCGAGCACCACGATCGCCAGGGCACTGAAGCCCGGCGCGGAACGTAGTGCGCGCGCCGCCGTGATGATGTCCAGACCCACGCCGGTCATCACCCCCTCGCGCACCGGCGCGGTGACCGCCTGTTGTCCTTCGCGCCTCAGTCGGACCGTCACCACCAGCGCCGTCCACACGGCGCTGAATCCGGAGGTGCGACGCTCTTCGAGATCACCCAGCAACGACTCACGCCAGGCCACTGGAGCGAACCGGCCAATCACCCATCGTGCGAGCCTCATCGCGTCACCTTGACCGACCGCGGCTGCCGCATGCGCTCGACGGCCGTCCGGGCGGCCCGCAGCGCCTCGGCCCCAGTGGGCGTCACCCGGAAGCACCGTTTGGCTTTGCCGCCGCGCTCCGCGGTGGGTTCGCCCATCCACGAGGTGACATAACCCTTACGGTCAAGGCGATCGAGCGTGACATACACGCTCCCGCGGCCGAGGGCGATGCCCGTCTTTGATTCGATTTCGTCGCGAATCGAAACGGCGTAGCCATCGCCGGACTGGTTGATCACCGCCAGCAACACGAGCTGCTCCAATTCACCCAGCAGGCCTTTTTCAGAAAATGACGACATTTGAAACAATATGACGACGCCCGATGGCTGATGGTTGGCCGGTGCCTGCCGTTACCGGACTTTTCTCAGGGTTCGCTGCGTCCGCCCAGCGGCCCCGCCCTCCAGACGCAGCAGGCCGCGCACCGCGTAGTCGCCTGGTTCGAGCGCCCCGAGCGGGACGGTGCCCATCGCGAGGTAGCGCCCATCACCCTGGGCCTGAATCGCCAGGGGCACTGTCGCGATCGCCGGGCCGTCCACCGTGCGGGCAATCTCCAGCGTCGCGGTCACGGCGGTGCCCGGCACACCCCCGTAAATTTCAAACGACGCCAGGGCGGAGGGCTCCTGGGAGAACTCCAGCCTCGGGGTCAGCTGCCCGTCGCGCGACAGACCGAGCACCAGCGCCCCGAGCGAGAGGTTGCCGACCGGCGTCAGCGTCGCGTCGAAGCGATAGTCGGCCGCCCCGGCGCGCCCGGACGCGTCCACCGCCGCCACCCGCAGCCGATACCGGCCCGGCGGTACCCGCATGGCGCCCATCATCGGCAGCTCGCCCGCGTCGACAGCCGACCACCGCGCGACCAGCCGTCCCTCGTCATCCACCAGCCCGGCACCTGCGGAGGCCAGCGTCGTGCCTGCGTCGATGGGCTCCCCCACCGCAATCACCGTGACCTGGCCGTCCGGTGCGCTCATCGTGTACGCCCCGGCGCGGATGGGCAGGTCAGCAAAGGTCGCCGCAGACAACAACATGTCGGACACGGTGAGCCTCGCACCGGTTGATCGGTCCGCCGTCCTCGAAAACGTAATTTCAGGACGGGCCCGGACCGTCACGCCGGGTCTTGTCACCCGGATATCGAGGCGACGCCCGCGCGGATCAAAGTCGGCGAGTTGTGGCTCAATTTCCGCCACGAGGTACGACGAGGATTCGCGGGCAACCCGATCAAGCGCGCCGGTGCCCTGCGCCGTGAGCGGCAGCCGTACGCCGCGGGTCACACCGGCGAGATTTTCAATCCCCGCCAGTGGGTTGCTCGATGCCACGTTGTCGCTGCCACTGAGCGTTTCACGGTCCGCGCCCGATGGCGCCGCCACGTCATCCGGCTGTGCGATGTAGAAGTTGGCGCGCGCGGCCCCGGCGGCGACACCGACGCGGCGGAAGAGATCCGACTGCAGCTCACACATGCCCGGCGCGCGGGCAAACGGCGCGTCCCGGCGCGGTGCCGCCAGCCCGGCGGTAAACAACACCACCGTCGTCGGCATCGTGCGGCTGTCGAATGACGTCAGGAGGGTTTCCATCGATTCCAGCACGAGGCGGGGGCGGCACGCCATGTCCGAGCCACTCTCGTCGCCCGAGCGCTGGCCCACGAGTTTGTCGACCGCCTGTTGCACGCGCCGGTGGTCATTGGTGGACCGCACGGGCACACCACCGTACGGCATGCCCACCACCGTCACCAGGTCGGCCGCGCCGAGTGTTTTGAGAAATCCGGTCACGGCCGCCCGAATGGGCGGCTCCTGTCCGACACGAAATGAATTCTGGTCAACGAGCAGGAGGATCGTGCGACCGCTGGCCGAGTCCAGGCTGGTGCCGTACGGCACGTCAAGGCCCGACTCGAGCATGGCCGCCGCCGGCGCCGCAGCAATGCGGCGCAGCGCCTTGACCTCCCGTCGGCGGCCGTCGATGCGCAGGTCGACCTCGCTCGGTGTGAGGTCCCGCACGTGGGCTCCTGCGGCATCCAGCGCGAGGAAATCGACCTGCAACAGCCGCCCGGTTCGCTCCTGTGCGGACGACGGG
>CAYRGW010000040.1:0-38573 GCA_964423815.1 uncultured Solibacteraceae bacterium
CTCCTTGACGACCTGCACGACGACCTCCTGCCCTTCCTTGAGCAGGTCTTCGATCCGCACTTCCGGCGCGGTGCGATCGCGGTCACCGCCGCGACCGCCACGACGTTGACCGTTCTGCGCGTCCTGCGCGGGGGCCGGCGTGCCGGCGGCCGGCTCGGCCACGGGCGCTGCAACGGGATCGTCGATCGGTTCAGTCGCGTCAGTCGCGCTCATCGCGTCAGTCGCGTCGTCACTGCCGGCCTCGGCGCTGACCTCAGCGCCCTCGGCCACGCCTTCCACCTGTGTGGCCAGCGCCGCGAGGGCGGCTTCCGGCACGGGCTGCACGACGGGTTCGTCTTCGTCCTCGAGACTTTCAGCCGTCGGGTCGATGACGTCGGTCACATACAGGAACGCGTCGCGCTCCAACCCGAGGTCCACAAAGGCCGACTGCATCCCTGGCAGCACCTTGGACACCCGGCCCTTATAGATGTTGCCAACCACGCCCCGCGACTGTTCCCGCTCGATGAATACTTCTACAACCTGATCGTCCTCGAGAATCGCGACCCGCGTTTCGTGGGGCGTCGAGGAGATCACCATCTCCTTGTTCATGGAGTTGTCCTGCTTCTAATTCGTAAACCGCCGCATCCGCACGTTGAGGATGAGGCCAAAACCGGCGAGCGTCGCGACCAGCGACGACCCGCCATAACTCATGAGCGGCAGAGTGAGTCCCTTCACGGGGACCAACCCGGCCTGCATAGTGATGTTGTACACCACCTGAAACGTAAACCAGGACACGATCCCGACCACCAGGAACGCCCCCACCCTGTCCTTGGCCAGTTTGGCCGCCTCCAGGCTTCGCATGATCACGAACAGATACAACCCCAGCACCACAATGACCCCGAAAAACCCGTGTTCTTCGGCCAGCACGGCAAACACGAAGTCGTTGTGCCCTTCCGGCAGGAATCGATAGGCGCCCTGAGTGCCCTGCCGGAACCCCTTCCCGAACAGGCCGCCGGACCCGACGGTCACCTTCGCCTGAATCTGCTGCCAGCCGTCGCCGCGGGGGTCCAGTTCCGGGTTCAGGAACGTGATGACACGTCCCTTTTGATAGTCCTCCAGGCCCCAGGTCCAGATCGCCGGTGAGAGGAGCACGAGGACCACGAGTCCGATACCCACCCACTTGAGACGGAGTCCGGCGAGGTAGACCACACCCAGGTACACGGGCAGCAGGGTGGCGGCAGTGCCCAGGTCCGGCTGCAGATAGATGAGCCCTGCGGGGAGGCCGACCACCAGGGCCCCCCAGGTCAGGTCGGCGAACGAGCGACCGTTGCGACGCCCCTCGCCGTACCACATGGCCAGCACCAGCGCGACGCCGAGGCGCGCAAACTCCGACGGCTGCAGGGACCCCACTCCCAGATCGATCCAGCGCCGCGACCCTTTCACGACCACGCCAAAAAACAGGACGGCGATGAGTGCGACGATCAAGGCGATGTAGATCAGCGCGGACCGCTGGGCCAGCGTGCGGTAATCGATCAGCAGACACACGGCCAGCGCGACAAAACCGACGGGCACGGCGTACATCTGGCGCCAGAACTCCGAACCCGGGGTCTCGGCGGTGATGTTCCAGGTGACACTGTAGATGGTGGCCAGGCCGATCACCGCCAGCGTGGTGACCGCGGCCAGCAAGGTCCAATCCAGATGCGGGACCACCCGCCGATCGACGATCACCGCTGCTGATCTCCCGGTGTGGTCACCGGTATCGTGGGCGCCGGTGGCGGCAGCTTGGGCAGCGGCCGGCCTTCCTTCTTGGCGAAGTACGTGTCCATCACGTGGCGGACGATGGGCGTGGCCGCGCCGCTCGTGGCGCCGTGTTCAACAAACACCACGCCCGCCACTTCGGGGTTCTCCTTCGGCGCAAAAAACACAAACCAGCCGTGGTGGCGCAAGTCACGCGTCGTGCGGCCGGCCACGGCTTTGGCCGCGTCAAGGGAGATGACCTGCGCCGTGCCGGTCTTGCCGGCGATGTCGTAGCCCTCAAGCTTCGCGCCCCGCGCGGTGCCGGTCGGGCCGTTCACCGCCAGCCACAATCCGTCGCGCACGGCACCGATCATGTCGGGCGTCAGCGAGATCGGCGGCACGACGGTGGTGCTCGCCGTGCGTTCCCATCCCGCGCCGGCACCGTGATCCACGGCGCGAATCACGTGGGGGGTCACCATGGTGCCGCCGTTGGCGATGGTGGCCATCATCCGGGCCAGCGCGACCGGCGTGACGGTGACATACCCCTGGCCGATGGCCACGGAAATGGTGTCGCCGGGATACCAGCGTTCGTTGAATCGCTCACGTTTCCATTGCTCGGACGGGATCACGCTGGCGTCTTCACTCGGCAGATCAATCCCTGTCCGGCCGACCAGTCCGAGCCGATCGGCCCATTTGTGAATGGTGTCGACCTTCAACAGTTCGCCAAGGCTGTAGAAGTAGACGTTGCACGAGTGCATGATCGCTTCGCGCAGATTCTGTCGTCCGTGGCCACCGGCGCGATGACACGCAAACGAATTGCCGTAGATCGTTTTACTGCCCGTGCAGTTGAACGTGGTCTCCGGTGTAATCAGCCCTTCCTCAAGCGCGGCCACGGCCATCACGATCTTGAACGTGGAGCCCGGCGCGTAGGTGCCCTGCACGGTGCGGTTGCGCAGCGGCTTGAGCGGGTCCCCGATCAGCGCGTTCCACTTCGCGGTTTCCATGCCGACCGCAAATTCGTTCGGGTCGTAGGACGGCACACTGGCCATGGCGAGGATTTCGCCGTTGCGTGGATCGAGGAACATGCCGGACCCGTTGAAGCCCTTGTTGTGGAACCCCTCTTCGAGCGCGCGCTGCATGTCGGCGTCGATCGTCAACTGCATCCGTTTGCCGTCGATCGGGTCCTCGTGTTCGAGTTCGTCAATTTCTCGGCCGCGGCTGTTGACGACCAACATCCGGTTGCCGTTTTCACCCCTGAGCAGGTTGTCGTAGACACGTTCCACGCCGGCCTGGCCCACGATCGCCCCCGACAGGATGTCGTCGGTGAGCTGGGCGGACTGGGCCTCACCCACGTAACCGAACAAGTGCGCGGCGAGTCCGTCGGGCGGGTACGACCGTGTGGGCACCTGCTCGACGACCACACCGGGCAGTTCGATGGCGCGCGCCATGACGGCGGCGACCTGCGCATCACTGGCGTTTTCGATCACCGGGATGGGCCTGAAGGCCGGCTCGTTCATCCGGCGTTTCACGATGGCTCGCACCACCGCCTCGTCCACCTCGGTGACGGCCGACAGGCGTGTCAACACCCCGTCCAGATCGGTCGCGGACTGCTCACGCACCACGGCAATCCGGAACGCGCGACGATTCTGCACCAGCACTTCGCCGTTGCGATCAAACAACACCCCGCGCGGCGCACGCAGCTCGATCGTGCGCAGCCGGTTGTTTTCCGCGCGTTCGAGGTACTTCTGATACTGCAGGACCTGCAACATCCAGAACGCCACGGCGAGCAGGAGAAATGCCACCACGGCACCGACACGGAATCCCACCAGCCGCAACTGCAGATTCTGGCGATCTTCGTAGGCTCCGGGGGTCAACATGTTTTTACCACCGACGTTTGCTAAGGGACGACCGTCGCAGTTCGCGCGTGGATCGCACCGCCCCCGGCAACATCACCGAGGCCTGGAAGGCGATCAGCCCTGCGAGGCCGTTTAATCCTGTTTCCACCAGCATAGCGAGCCAGTCCACGTTAGACCACCGTTGATCCACGATGGCCAGCAACGCCACCACCAGCAGCCGATGCCCGATGGTCACGGCCGCGACGGTGGCGACACGCGCCGCGCTGCTCGACACGATGAACTGGGCGCCGGCCACCCCCGCACAAACTCCGGCCACGGTCTTGGCCAGTCCGCCAATGCCGACCACGTCCCCCGCGAGGCTGTCCTGCACCAGGCCACCCACCGTGCCGGCCCACATCCCCGCCATGGGGCCCCAGGTCAGCGCCGCATACACGACCGCGACCAGCACCAGGTCAAACACCCAGCGCCCACCCACGGAGTAGCGCGCAAGCGCCATCTGGAGCACCAGGCCCACGGCGACAACAATCAGGACGCGGAGGATACTCATGGCTCGCGTTTCACCATCACCACCAGCACCACATCCAGCCGGCGAAAATCCACGGCGGGACGCACGCGCAGGTCGCTGTAGAATCCGCTCCCTTTGACCGCGCGCTCCACGGTGCCAATCAGGAACCCGCGCGGGTAAATCCCATCAAGGCCGGATGTGAGCACACGCTCCCCCACCTGGATGTCGCGCAACACGTCGACAAAATTCATTTCCAGCGGCGGCTCGCCCGCGCCCCCCTGCACCACGCCCGCCGCGAGCGACTGTTCGGTGACGGCGGCCGCGGCCGCCAGGCGCCCCTTGAGCAGCTGCACCTGGGCCGCATGCGCCGTGGGTCGGTTGAAGACACGCCCGATCACACCCTGGTGGCCGACCACGGCCATGTCGGGTTCCACGCCGTCAGCCGATCCCCGATCGATCGTGATCATGTCGGCGCCCGGTGCCGGGTCGCCGGCGATGACCCGCGCGGCGAGGGTGGGCGCCACCAGACTCTGCTGCAGCCGCAGGAGGTCTTCCAGTTCGTTGGTCTGACTGACAATGGCGGCCTGCGCCTGCGCGATGCCCTCGAGTTCCAGCACCCGCTTCTTGAGCTGATCGTTTTCGGCGGCCACGCCCCGCAGGGCGATGTAGTTGGCCCAGAACGACTGCCCGAGGTCGGCGACACCCGACGTCAAGTGCTGGATGGACGCAAACACGCCGAAGGCCGCCGCCTTGATGATTGGCATTCCGCTCCGGGTCTGCACCTGGGCGGAGATCAGCAGGACGTGCAGGAAACTCAGAACGAGAAAAAAGACGAACGTCCGGCGGAAACTGTCCAACAGATCAATCCAGCGAGATTTTTCTCAGCAGTTCGAAGTTCGACAACATCTTGCCGGCACCCAGCACCACCGTGGACAGCGGATCCTCCGCCGTGGCGACCGGCAGGCCGGTTTCTTCACGCAGCCGTTTGTCGAGGTTCTTCAGCAACGCGCCGCCGCCGGTCACCACGATGCCGCGGTCCACAATGTCCGCCGACAGTTCGGGCGGCGTGCGCTCCAGGGCCACACGCACGGCGTCCACGATCACGTTCACCGTTTCGGCCAACGCCTCACGAATTTCCTCGTCGGTGATCGTGATGGTCTTGGGCACACCCTCGATGAGATGCCGTCCCTTGATCTCCATCGTGAGCCGCTCGTCGAGCGGATACGCGGACCCCAGCTCCATCTTGATCTGCTCGGACGTGCGCTCCCCAATCAGCAGGTTGTACGTCTTCTTGATGTACTGGATGATCGCTTCATCCATCTCGTTGCCGGCCACACGGATGGCCTTGCTGTAGACGATGCCCGCCAGCGAGATCACGGCGATATCGGTGGTGCCGCCGCCGATGTCCACCACCATGTTGCCCGAGGCATCCTCGATGGGCATGCCGGCGCCGATGGCGGCCGCCATGGCTTCCTCGACGAGATAGACCTCACTCGCCTTCGCGCGGTACGCGCTGTCCTTGACCGCGCGTTTTTCCACCTGCGTAATCTCGGACGGCACGCCGATGACGATGCGGGGCCGCACCCACATGGTGCGGTTGTGCGCCTTCTTGATGAAGTGCGCGAGCATCTTCTCGGTCACCTCGAAGTCGGCGATGACGCCGTCCTTCATGGGTTTGATCGCGACGATATTGCCCGGGGTGCGGCCCAGCATCTCCTTGGCCTCACGCCCGACCGCCTCGATGCGCCCGGAAATTTTGTTGATGGCGACAATCGACGGCTCGTTGACCACGATACCCTTGCCCCGTGCGTACACACAGGTATTGGCCGTGCCGAGGTCGATGGCGAGGTCGCTCGAGAACAGAGAAAACAACGATCGGAGGTTCAACGTGACTCCTGTTTCAGATCTTCAACTCGAAGCAACCCGCTTCCGGCAATATGAATGCCGTTGCGGCCCGCTTCCTTTACCCGATACATGGCCGCATCAGCGGCCTGCAACACTCCATCAGCCGTTTGCGCCGCGGCGGGCAACGTGGCCACACCAATCGACGCCGTCAACCGGCTCCCCGGCCCGCGATCGGCCAGAAACACATACCGCGCAATCCGCTCGAGCAGCCGGGTTGCCACGGCGCGGGCGCCGTCCTCGGCAGTCTCGGGCAACACGATCGCAAACTCGTCGCCGCCAAACCGCGCCACCACATCCGTCTCACGCGCGCTGCCCCGAATGACCGCGGCCGCTTCCACCAGTGCACGGCTGCCGAGCAGATGCCCATGCGCATCGTTGATCTTCTTGAACCCATCCAGGTCCACAAACAACAACGACAACGGACGGCCACTGCGTACCGCGCGTTTGGCTTCCTTCCGCAGGACCTCATGCAGGTACCGCGAGTTGTACAGCTGCGTCAGATCGTCGGTCACCGACAACGCTTCCGCGCGCACCACCCGCAACGCATGCGCCAACGCAAACGAGGCCGGTTCCACCAGTCGTGTCAACGCCGACCGCAGCGGTGGCGTCCATTTTGCCACTCGCCGCGAACGTCCGTGGTCCACACCCACCAACACGCCGACAATGGCGCCGTTGGCCACCAGCGGCCATCCGACCGCTGCCGCCTCGAGCGCTTCTCCAATTCTGGCATCTCCAGCCACCCGATCGGTGGCATAAGCGTCACCAGTTTGCAAAACAACGTCCGCAATCGCTTCCACGGGAGCCTTGAGGGCGCCGTCGGTCTCCCGGCCCGAGAGCCAGTGGACCTGCCCATCGACCTCCACGGCCACCACCGACCAGGACGCGAGGGGAATCCAGGTGGCCACCCGGGCGACCAGCGCCGAGGCCACGGCCCCAGGGTCGGTCGACTCATTCACGGCCCGCAACAGGTCGCTCAGCACTTCCGCACGTTTGGCCGTGGCCACCAGCCTGGGCGTCGCCTTCTCGAGCCGATCCGCGAGATCCACGGCCCCAGGCAGTCCAAGGGCCCGCTCAACTTCCGGCCACCGCAGGGGCACCGTCAGGTGGTGGCGGAAACCCAGCGACCGCGACAGGTCGGCGAGATGCCGGTCTCCGACGGCGGCATACGAGGCGGCGGGCGCTTTGGCCAGCAGCGCAGACACCCTCCGCCGATCCAGCCCCGCGTCCGCCGCAATCTCCCAGAGAATCCCGCCGGCGCCCTTCGGGGGCACCGATCCGGCGCGCTGCCGGGTGATCGCCAATGCGACCCGTCGCGCACGACGCAAGGGTGCGACGTGGCGTTCGACACTTTCCCCCGGTTGACTCCGGTGAAACACCGCGAGTGTTACGGTCTCATTGGGCTGAGTTGTCTGGCGTGCGGTTGACGCCCGCTGTCGTCGTCCCGGCATCGTAACGGCGTCCCTGAAATTTGGCCGAAACGGCCCGCCAAACCCCCGGACTATACCACGACGTGGCATAATGCTTTTCTTTCGGAACGTTGGAGAGATCCCGCCCATGACAATGCTCGATCGGATGCGCCGCCACAAAGCCTGGCTCAAATGGAGTCTCGCACTGGTGGTCGTTACTTTCATCCTGCTCTATGTGCCGTCCTTTATGGACCCCCTGGCCGGCACCGGCGCTAACCCCAATGACGCTGTCGCCACGGTCGACGGACGTCGCATCACCGTCGGCACCTTCCAGCGGCTGTATCAGCAGCAGATGATGTCGGTGCAGCAGGCCTACGGTGGCCAGCTCACCAACGACATGATCCAGCAGCTGGGCATCCCCCAGCGCGTGATCCAGCAGATGATCGACGAGGAGGCCATGATTGCCGAGGCGGATCGCCTGGGACTCGTGGTGACCGACGCCGAACTGGGCGAACGCATCGTACGGATGCCCGGCTTCCAGCAGGACGGGCAGTTCATCGGCGACGAACGGTATCGGCAGGTGCTGCAGATGCAGCGTCCTCCCATGCGCGCCACCGAATTCGAGGAGCAGTTGCGCAAGAGCCTGCTCGCCGAAAAGCTGCAGGCGGCCGTCACCGGCTGGGTCACCATGCCCGAGAGCGACGTCGAGCAGGAATACCGGCAGCGCAATGAAAAGGTGAAGCTCGAGATGGCCGTGCTGATGGCGGACAACTTCCGCGCCGGCATCACCCCGACCGACGCCGAAATCAGCGCGCACTTCGCCGCCAATCAGGAGACATATCGCACGCCGGAAAAACGCCGCGTGCGGTTCATCAACATCGACCCCGAAGTGCTGCGCGCGACGATGACCGTCACGCCGGCCGAGGTGGACGCGCGGTACCGCGAGAACATGTCCATGTTCAGCACGCCCGAACAGGTGCGCGCCAGCCACATCCTCTTCAAGACCGAGGGCAAGGACGAGGCGGCCGTCGAGAAGGCGGCGCAGGCCGTGCTCGCGCGCGTCGGCGCCGGCGAGGACTTCGCCGCGCTCGCCAAGCAGTTCTCCGAGGACAGCTCGGCCGCCAACGGTGGCGACCTGGACTTCTCGGCCCGCGAAGGCTGGGTCAAGGAATTCTCCGACGCCGCGTTTGGCCAGGACGTCGGCGAAGTCAGCGGTCTGGTGAAGTCGCAGTTCGGCTTCCACATCATCAAGACCACCGACAAACGTCCCGCCGCGACCCGCACGCTGGCGGAAGTGCGCCCGCAGCTGGAAGATCAGATCAAGTTCGAGAAGGCCCAGAACGAAGCGCAGAAAATCGCCGACGACGCCGCAGGCCAGATCGACGATCCGTCAGACCTCGACCGCGTGGCGCAGTCCAAGGGCCTCACCGTGGGTGACTCGGGTCTGTTCTCCCGTGACGAACCCCTGGCCGGTCTGGGTTTTGCACCGGCGGTGGCCGCCGAAGCCTTCACGATGGAACAGGGCAAGGTCTCCGGACAGCTCCGCACCAATCAGGGTTTTGCGTTCATCTCGCTGGTCGAGGTGGCCCCGCCGGCCGTCCAGGCACTTGACGCGGTCAAGGATCGGGTTCGCGACGACGTGGCGCGCCTCCAGGCCATCGAAGTGGCCAAGACCCGTGCCGCCACCCTTTCGCAGGCGGCTCAGCGTGGGTCGTTTGCCGCTGCGGCCAAAGCGGCCGGGGTGGAGATGAAGACCACCGAACTCATCACGCGCGGCTTTGCGCTGCCCGACGTCGGCGTGAACAGCGCGGTCGACGATGCGGTGTTTGCGTTGACGCAGGGTCAGGTCTCGGCGCCGATTTCCACGCCCAACGCCGTGGTTGTGGCCAAAGTCGTCGAACGCGCCACCACCACGCCGGAAGCGTTCGCCGCGGAGAAGACCCAGCTCACCAACGAGCTCCTGCAGCGTCGTCGCCAGGAATTCTTCGCGTCGTACATGACGAAGGCGAAGGCCAAGATGACGATTACGTTCAACGATGAGGCCCTGCGGGTGCTGATCGGGCGGTAACCCGAGGTCCCGGAGTCCCGGGGTTCGCGAGGTCCCGGAGTTCCGGGGTTCCGAAGTTCAAAAGGCGCCGATGCGATCACTCGCATCGGCGCCTTTTTCTTTCTTAGTAGGGCGTGGGCTCGTAGGGCGTGGGCTTCAGCCCCGCCATAGCGGCGGACCTACACATTCCGTACCTTGGCCCTCTAACCTTTCGCCTCGGACCTTCCGTACGTCTGCGTCGCGTAGCCGACGATCAGGCCCAGGACGGCGCCGGGCAGGATGATCTCGACATAGTAGTGCTGGCCGTTTGAAGACGGCATCATGGCGATCAACAGGGCGAAGAAGCCGGAGATGAGCACGCCGGCCATCACGCCTACGGCCACGGACTTCACACGCGTAGCCACCCAGCCGATCAACACCCCGGCGACCAGTCCCTTGAACGTCGACCCGATCACGATGCCCATGATTTCCGGGCGCAGCTCCGGCGCGGACACCCACGCGGTCAATCCATCAAAAATTCCAAGTACGCCGCCAAGCACCAATCCGAGTACAGGTTTTTTCATCACTCGCTCCTCAGCAGTCCTGTTACACAAACGGCCGCCGAGACTTTGACACAGATTTGGCGCGCTTCAAGTTCAGCGCGCCCTACTGGACTTCGGGACTTCGGGACTTCGGGACTTCGTTACCGTCCCTGGACGTACCCCACCGCGGCGCGCATGAGGAGGTAGGCCGCGATGAGCAGGATGATGGCCTGGTGGGCGACGACGAAACGGCCGATGCGGTCGAAGACGGTTTCGGGCATCGCATCAACGGCGAGGCCGGCGCGATACCGGGCGATGTCGAGCGCCAGGTCGGCGGCGTCGGCGTAACGGCCGCCGGGTTCAGGTGACAGGCACTTGGTGATGATCGCCCGGAGGCGGCGCGGGAGCCGGGCGGGCTCGGGAAACAGGCCTCGCAGCAATGCGCCAAGCGCATACACGTCCGAGGCCGGTCCGGCGGCATCGGCTCCGCCACTCGCCTGTTCGGGTGACATAAATCCCGGCGTCCCGACCCTGGCGGCCGGCAGCGCGGCGCGTGTCTCGGCCATCAGCCGCGCCACACCCCAGTCCATGACCAGCACCTCGCCGAATCGGCCCACCATGACGTTGCCGGGTTTCAGGTCGCGATGCACCACCCCTTGCGCGTGAGCAAAGGCGACGGCTTCGGCGACCCGTTCAAACACCGTCAGGCGCGCACTTTCGGTGGTGAGCAGCGGCGCATGCTCCACCAGCGTCCGGCCCTGCACCCGTTTCATGACGTAGAAGATCCGGCCGTCCGCCAGATGCCCGATGTCGTGCACGGGCACGATGCCTGGGTGTTCGAGCCTCGCCAGCACCTCGGCTTCGTGTCGGAGCCGCTGGTCGAGATCGGCGCCTGCGGCCGGCGCGTGTGACACCTTGATCGCGACCTCACGGCCGAGTGTTTCATCCCGGGCGGCAAACACACGTCCCATCCCGCCGGTGCCAATCGGCGTCAGCCCGGTGTAGCGCCCGTCGGCAAACGTCGGCCAGGTCACCACATCGCGGAGACGGCCGATCACCCGATCGGACAAAAACGTCAGACGTCCACCTCGACGCCGAACAGGTCACGCGCCTCGTCGCGAAACTCCTCGTCGGTGGCCACAAGCATCCTCAGGCGCACGAGCGCGTGCTCCCGAAAACGTTTGCGCGCCGCGTGCAGATGGTTGGTCACCTGCGACACCGGGATGCCGAGTGTGGCGGCCACCGACGCATACGTCCGCGCATCGTCGTCCACCAGGTCGTGCAGTTCGAACGCCCTGAACACGACCAGACGCCCCTCCGATTCGTAGATGGCTCGCAGATCGGCCGCGGTCTGCGCAAACAACGCGCGGATGGTCTCGTCGCGAAAAAACCGATCGAGATCGCGCAGATCGGTGGAGACACGGTCGAGTTCCCGCTCGGCCCCGGGGAAATCGAGGGACAGGGTCTCGACTCCCCCACCCCGTTTGAGCGCGTGCTCCGCCTTGCGCTGGTTCTGCAGGAATCGATCGAGGCAGGTACGGAGGTAGGTGCGGAACCGCGCCTTCGCCGGATCAAATTTCTCGAGGTAGCCCTTTTCAAACGCCGTGGTGAAAAACGCCTGCACCACGTCCTCGGCCTCGTCGGGAGCGAGGCGCCAATGGAGTCGGAGGTAGTGGTAACTCGGCCGCCAATATCCGGCGGCGAGATCACTCCACGCCCCGTGGCGGATCTCGGCGTCCCCGCTGCGGATCCGCTCGAGGACCGACGCGTGGGTCGCTGGAAATCCGGACACGTCTCAGGGTTCGCGGAAGAAGACGTTCGGCATCAGCGTCAACGTCTCGCCGCGGCGGAAGAGGCGCAGGCGCGACGCGATCTCGTCGATGACGCGCAGTTCCGTTCGTGGCGTCATCAATCCGAGCGAGGCGCCCATCCCCATGCCCAGCGGGTTGGAGACGAGGTCATAAAAGCTGCGCTTGGGCGGATACACCACGAGGTTCACGCGCTCCTCGGGTTCAAACTTCGCGTGTTCCTTCGCCAGCTCAATGGCGCGGTCGAGGCCACCGAGTTCATCGACCAGGCCCAGTTCTCTCGCCTGACGCCCGGTCCACACACGGCCCTGGGCAATGGCATCGATGTCCTTGGGTGTGGACTCGCGGCCTTCGGCCACGCGGCGCACGAACAACTCGTAGGTCGCCTGCATCTGTTCTTCGACCTTCGCACGTTCGGCCGGCGAGAAGGTGCGGAAGGGCGAGTAGATTTCGGCGTTTTGCCCGTCGCTGACCGACCCGGTGCCGATGCCCAGCTTGTCGAGGGCGCCCTGCACCACAAACTTGCCGGTGACCACGCCGATCGAGCCGGTCAGGGTCCCCGGTTGCGCGACGATCGCGTGCGCGGGCACGGCCATGTAGTAGCCGCCCGACGCCGCCACGTCGCCCATCGACACAATCACGGGTTTGACCGCCCTCGTGAGCATGAGCTCGCGCCAGATCACCTCGGAGGCGATCGCCGATCCACCCGGGCTGTCCACACGAATGACGATCGCGCGAATGGAACTGTCGGCGCGCACGTTCCGGATCCACTCCACAAAGGTGTCCGAGCCGAGCACCGATCCGCCGGGGCCGTCAAAACTCGACTTGCCGCTGGCGATGGTCCCGACCGCATACAACAATGCGACCTTGGAGCCGCTGCCGGAAAACGACGTGGACCGCACATAGTCGTCGCCGTCGAAACGGCGGGTCCCCTGCACCGGCGGCGCATCGTCAATCTGGTCGTCGTAGGCGATGTCGTCGACAAGGCCGGCGGCCTTGGCTTCTTCGGGCAGGAACGGGCCGTCATCAAGCGCGCGGCGGATTTCGTCCTCGGAGCGGTTGCGCCCCGTGGCGATGGCGCGCACGAGCTGGTCGTACATGTCGCGATTGAGGGAGGCCGACATCTCGCGATGGGCGGGCGTGAACCCACGCTCGGTGAAGGTGTTGGACGCGGTCTTGAAGTCCCCCATGTGGAGCATGTCGGGGTACACGCCGATCTTGTCGAGCGCGCCGCGGAAGAAGATTTCGTAGGTGGCCAGGCCGGAGAGGTCGAGTGTGCCGGCCGGCATCATCAGGACACGTTCGGCCGCCGAGGCGAGGTAATACTCGCCGGCGCCGCCGTATTCAAAAAAGACGACGAGCGACTTGCCGGACGTGCGGAAGTGCGCGAGGGCATCGTGCAGTTCCTGCAACTGTCCCCACATGGCGCCGGTGGTCTGCGGGATGACCACCATGCCGCGGATGCGCGGGTCCGTGCGGGCGCGGTCGATGGTCTGAATGACCGTGCGGAGGGTGGGCTGCGCCGCCATGAGCGGCGAAAACAGGCTGACCGACTCGATTTCGGGAAACGGGGCCGTGATGCGCAGGAACAGCGTCGCGTTTGACGGGACGGTCGCCGTCGGGCGTGACGGGGCCACCAGCAGGGCGCCAATCAGCACCAGGGCTGCGGAGGCCATCATGGCCAGGAAGATCAGGAACAGAACTAGGGCTACCCCTCGGCGTGCACTCACGCTTGGCAGTATATCCACACGCGGGATGGCCGGATGTGGAGATGGGGTGATGGGGAAATGGCGAGTTGCGATATAATCACGGCTTCCGGTCCCGGTGGCCGGAGCTGCCTGCAAGACCCTCTTCGTGCGGAAGTGGCGGAATTGGCAGACGCGCTAGCCTCAGGAGCTAGTCCTAGCAATAGGGTGAAGGTTCGAGTCCTTTCTTCCGCACCAACTTCTTGCGCGCTTCGACAAAACGCAGCACGCGCCCTCCCTCCACATCGTCTGCATTTTCTGCGCGGGGTAGGACCTACCCAGCCCGGGTTCTGCATCGGTGCCTTCATACCCCGATTTTTGATCGCGACCTGACAGGAAGTTCGGCGACCAGGGCCGAAGGTGCGCAAGAGTTCCACTCCGTTCCACAAGCAGGCTTTGAAGTCCGTTGATTGCCACGTTAGGCGTCTCAGTACTGTAGCGTCAGAGACTGTGATGTCTCAGTGAATATTCTTAGTGATTAACACTTGCCTTTCATCTCACAGAGCATAGACTCTGCGCTCACCCAGTGACTCGCACTGTGTCCTCGGCTCACCCCGGTTCACTCACTCGTCATGGAGAGCGTATGAAACTATCCACTGTGATCACAGCAGTCACCCTTGGCGCCGCCGTGTTACTACTTGACGTGGCAAGCCTCCAGGCCACCCGCGCGAAACAGCTTCCCCGCCAGCCGGATGGCACGGCGGGGCGCATCATCCTCGATCGCGACCCGCAGAGTGAGACCGACCTTATTCAGGCTGAGTTGGTGGTTGGCCCGAATGGACGCACCGAGCTCATCATGAAGGGCCCACTTGAGTTCGGCGAGGATGTCGCCATCTGGGCGACGGTTGATCCCGCGACCATGACGTACCGCACTTTCAAGACGAATGATCCCGTCGCATCCAGTCGGCGCATCGCCGCCCACTTTGGCCGACGAGGAGTCGCTGTGAACGAGCGGGGCCTTGAGGACAACATCCGACGGTCCAATCGCAGTCGGGGTGACCGGTTCCGAGAGTTGAAGAATCGCAGGGGCGGCGGTGGAGAGGTCAGCGAACAGCCCCCCATCGATCTCTCGTCCCAGTATGACTTTGAGCAGCCCGACGGATCTGCGGTGACCAACGCGACCGTGCCGTGTGAGGCACAGAATATTTGCGAAGAGCAGGGCTTCGCGGAGGTACAGACGTGGGAGCCGGCCCGGTGGATTTTCGACGTTGACCACCTTACAGAGACGCGCAACGACGCGATCTGGTTGCGGAACGTGTCGACAGGATCGATCAGTGCTTCGTCGTCCGGCCACTGCTGGGCCAACCCCTTCACCTTCGTAGCCACGAATTGGTATCAGACAGGCCCCTGCGTTCGTTCCCACGTGCCAACGGGAGGGTTCACGACCTGGTTTGACTCCTCGACGACGGGTACCTATCTCAACTACAACTTCGTGGTCGATGACCACGCCGTTCACGTCACCGCGTCCGCACAGGTCCAGTTCGCCAATGGGATGGCCATTTGGGGGCAGCAGCACATTGTGCAGAATCTCGGAGCCTTCAACTTCTACGAGAACTGGTTTCTCTCCAGCCAGGTATCGGGGATGGCCTGGCAGGGAATCAATTGCAACGAGTCCTGCACGGTGAGTGAGGAGGTCGTCCGCGATTGTGAGACCCAGATCGACTTTCACACTTGGGACTGGGACCAGTGTGCCTGCATTCCAGGGGCGTCCCCCATCATTCTCGACCTCGATGGCGACGGGCTTTCACTGACCGGGTATACGGATGGGGTGAACTTCGACCTCATGGCGGATGGCGTCATGAGAAGGGTGGGTTGGACCGCTGGCGGTGCACGAGATCCGTTCCTCGTCCTCGATCGCAACGGCAATGGCACTATTGATGACGGCAAGGAACTCTTCGGCAACTTTACCGACCAGTCGAAGCCACGCCGCAAGGAAAATCGCAACGGATTCCGTGCGCTCGCCGAGTTTGACCGACTAGCTCTCGGCGGAAATGGCGACGGCAAGATCACGCGCAACGACCAGATTTGGGCTACGCTCCAGCTGTGGTTTGATCTGAACCACGACGGTGTGAGCCAGAACGAGGAACTCTTCGGCTTGCATGAGGTTGGCGTTCGCTCGATCGACCTCGACTACGCTACGGGGAAGCGCGTTGACGACTTCGGCAACGTCTATCGGTATCGAGCGGGCTTCACCCTCGAGCCAGGATTTGCCGGCACTGGAAGACGGCGAACGGCGAAACGCGTCGCGTACGACATCTACTTCAGCTACGTTCAGACTCCATAGGGCCGTCAGAGGTTATAAGGAGGCGACAATGAAAAACATTCCCGCGGCGTCAATTCTATTTTGCACAATTGTCCTGGGCTTACCCTCTGGCCAGCAGCGGGGAGCGCGGCCTGCGTCGCCTTCATCCACAACTTCCACGCAACTGCCTGCGTCGCCGACGGTCCTGATCACCGTGGTGGGTGAGTCAAATGGAGATATGACGACCCCCAGGACTCTGGTTCTCTGGCGCGGCGCACCGAAGTGGTATCTCTCTTCGCCCCAGAGCAGCAGCGGCGGCGGCAGCGCCGAGTCGTTCCAGTTTCAACAGTCCTACGGCGACGTTGAGCTCTCCCTCAAGGTCTTCTCGCGGCCGACAAAAATGGTGCTCAACGGCATCGACGTTGCGGACACCAGCGCCAACGTGTTTATGGTGGACGGGGTGGACCGCGGCTCCATTGCGCCGACGATCAAGGGACTGAACGTGGCACTCGCTTCTGGAACCCCACTCGAGGCCGCGCTTGCCGCGGCCGACAACGCAGACGTCCTGAAGTTCCTCCAGTGCCCGTCCGCCACCTCGCCCGCCTGGCTGGTCTGTTCCCGGCTGGGTGGTGGTTAACACGCGGCAAGACATCGCGACGGGTCCGCCATCCGAGGGCTCACCCGAAGGTGAGTCCTCGGTTGCGTTTGTCGCGTTGTTGTTAGTGGCGCTTGTCGTGTTCGGTGCCGGCGCCCGCGCCTTCGGCTGAATTGTCGCCGCCGGCCTGGTTGCCGGCGCTCTGGTTCACGCCCTGGGTGCCCTTCTTTGGATCGGCGCCACGGTTGCCGTCGACGTCGCCGGCCTTCCGGTTGTCACCCTGCGGCTTGTCGCCCTGCGTCTGGTTCTGATTCGCCATGCTGATCTCCTTGATCCGGCGAGCGGATACTCGCGGTGCGATCAACTGCAAGACATCTGCCATGGCGGCCGTGCGCAACCGCGGGGCCCCCTGCGAGCGCCTGGTCACCGACGCCACATTGTGGGAAGCCTCATCACCCCTCGAACACCGTTTGTCCCACCTTTTTTGCGTACTGGCCCTCACTGCCCGAAATAGGTCTATGCTGGGAGGAATCAACCTGTCTGGGCAGACTCGCCCGGCGGGGAGAGGATGTGTAATTTGGCACGCAATACCTTCAAAGAAAGAAGAGGAGAACCCATGTCAAGACCATGGTTCGTAGTAGCCCTCGTACTGGCGCTGCTTTGCGCCTCCCTGCCGGCCTCCGCTCAGGAGACAACCGGCGCCATCAGCGGCGTCGTCCGCGACTCGGACGGCGGCGTCCTGCCGGGCGTCACCGTCGATGCAGTCGGCCCCGTGGGCCTGGTCACAACAGTCACTGACGCACGAGGGGAATTCCTGTTTCCCCGACTGCCTTCCGGACGATACGTCGTCAAGGCCAGCCTCTCCGCATTCCGACCGTCCGAGAGCACGGTCAATCTGACGGTGGGCACCACCTTCAAGGTGGAGTTCACGCTGGCGCTGGCCTCACTCAGCGAAACGGTCGTCGTGCGCGCGCAGGCGGCCGCGGTGGATGTCACCAGTTCGAGTGCCTCCACCAACATCTCGCGCGAACGGCTTGAACTGATCCCGCGAGGGCGTGAC
This sequence comes from uncultured Solibacteraceae bacterium, assembly GCA_964423815.1. Classification (GTDB taxonomy): domain Bacteria; phylum Acidobacteriota; class Vicinamibacteria; order Vicinamibacterales; family SCN-69-37; genus SYFT01. The sequence continues at coordinate 17,407 of CAYRGW010000040.1, forward strand.
TTCACGGACGTCGTCGCGCAGGCGGCCGGCGCCGCGAGCGAATCCCAGGCAGGCGGCATCTCAATCGACGGGTCGTCCGGGTCGGAGAACCGCTTCATCATCGACGGCATCAATACAACGAGTCCGCAGGTCGGCACCAATGCCGTGCCGTTGCGCGCGGACTTCATGGAGGAAGTGCAGGTCAAGTCCGCGGGGTACGCAGCAGAGTTCGGCGGCTCGACCGGCGGCGTCATCAATGCCATCACACGCAGCGGCACCAATGAATGGCATGGTGGGGTGTTTGGGGAGTTTCAGCAGCGTAAGTGGGGCGGTGCCGAGCGGCCGCTGCTCCGCACCAGCCTGACGAGCAACACGTTTACCTACCTGAATCCGCGCAAGGACGACGAGACGCGGGTGGATCCCGGCTTCAGCATCGGTGGTCCCGTGCTGCGCGACCGCCTGTGGTTCTTCGGCGCGTATCAGCCGGGCCTGCGCACCACCAAGCGGACGGTGGACTTCACCAACGGAGTGACGAATACGTTCGACCAGGACTTCATGGTCAACTACGGGGCGGTCAACGTGACTGGCAACGTGGGTGCCGGCATCCTGTTCCGGGTGGGCGCGAATTTTTCGCCCTTCGAGACCGAACGTTCACTGCCGGGCCAGGACGGACGGACGTCGCTGACCACGGCTGACAGCTACACCCGTGGCACCAAGGGTGACCGGCGCACGTACTCCGGATCGGTGGACTACGTCCCGACGCGGCAGGTTGCCGTCTCGGTCCGTGCCGGCCGCTTCCTGACCGACAACGAGAGCACCGGCGTGGCCTTCCCAGGGCTGATTCACAACTTCTCTGGAGCGAGTACGCCGGCCGGTATTGCCGCGCTGCCCACTGAGTTCCGCCGCCAGGTTGGCTTCCTGTCTGACGTGCTGGTGACGGACGCGACCGCGCGTGACGAGTACATCAGGGATTACCTGGGCGCGGATGCGACGTTCTACTTCCAGGCCGCCGGCGACCACCAGCTGAAGGTGGGCGCACAGTTCGAGAAGATCTACAACGACGTGCAGAGCGGCTACAACGCCGACCGCATCCTGTATTACGCAGGCCGGCCGTATCTGACGTCCACGGGCCAGCAGGTGCAGGGCACGTACGGGTACTTCCGCCTGTTGAATATTTCAACCCTGGGCGACGTCGAGAGCCGCAATGATGTGCTGTTCGTCCAGGACACGTGGCGACCGATGCCGCGGTTGACGCTCAACATCGGTGTGCGTGCCGAGCACGAGCGCATCCCGAATTTTGGTGATCGTGGCGTCAAGAACCCGCTGGAGTTCACCTTCGGCGACAAACTGGCTCCGCGGCTCGGTTTTGCCTACGACCTGACCGACAACGGCCGCACGAAGGTCTACGGATCGTTCGGCAAGTACTTCGACGTGATGAAGTACGAACTGCCGCGCGGGTCGTTCGGCGGTGACAAGTGGGTGGACTACTTCTACAGCTGGGATTCCCCGAACTGGCCGTCCAACGGGGCCGGCTGCGCGACCGGCAGCAATACGATTTCGGAAAAGCCCACGTGTGCGGCCGGCACCTTCATCGAAGCCCTCGACCGTCGCTTCAATTCCGCAGAGGCGCTTGATGAAGCGGTCGACCCGGATCTGAAGCCGATGGAAGAACGGGAGTTCCAGCTTGGCCTGACGCGCGAGTTGGGGTGGAACAACGTCGTCGTTGGCGCCCGGTACATCCACAAGGATCTCGTGCGGACGATTGAGGACGTCGGGATTGTGGTGCCGGGTATCGGTGAGGTGTTCTACATCGCGAACCCCGGCGAAGGCATCTCGCTGACGCTGGCTGGCGAACCGGGCATCCCGGACTTCCCGAAGGCCGTGCGCGAGTACCGGGGCCTTGAGCTGACCCTGGAACGTCGCTTTGCCAACAACTGGGCCGCATTCGGCAGCTACACGCTGAGCCGGCTGTACGGCAACTACTCCGGCCTGGCCAGTTCAGACGAAAACGGCCGCACGTCGCCGAACGTCAACCGGTTCTTCGATCACATCGAGAACACGTTTGATCGCAACGGCGACGCGGTCTTCGGCCGGCTGGGAACGGACCGACCGCACCAGTTCAAGGCGCAGGTGCTGTATCGCTTCGACTTTAAGCTCACCGCGGGCCTGAACCAGCGCATCACCAGCGGCATTCCGGTCTCGGAAGAAGCCTTTGTTGGTGCGAACGTGCCGTTCTTCCCGAACGGCCGGGGCAGCCTCGGCCGGACGCCCGTGGTCAGCCAGACGGACCTGTCGTTGTTCCAGGACTTCGAGTTCGGCGGACGGTTCAACATGCAACTCGGCGTCACCGTGCTCAATCTGTTTGATCAGGACACGGCCACACGACGTGCGAACGCGCGCACGACGGGGTCGTTGCCGCTGACCACGAAGGGCTTCTTCGAGGGCAATTGGGACTACGAGGCCGTCCTCGCGGCGAATCCGCAGATTCACGAGGTGACGTTTAATCAGCCGAACCAGTTCATGGCCCCTCGGGAAATCCGCTTGTCGGCCAAGATCCGGTTCTAGACCGGAGCCGAGTCACACGCAGGGAGGGTCCCTTCGGGGACCCTCCCTTTTTTTGTCTCCGAGAGCTGCCCTCCCCGCCGCCTAACGCGGCCCGGTGATCAGCGCGTCACGGCGCTCGGCCTGCGTCAGACGATCGAGCGTGGCCGGCCACTGGGTCAACGGCTCGGTCAACACGCGCGCGACGGGTGTGCCGGGAAACTGATCGGCGACCGACCGCAACAGGGCGCGCGCGCGTTGGTCTTCGCCGGCATCCCGATCAAACAGCGCCAGGACCACGTTGATGAGTGGATGTGCGCGCGTCGCTGCCGGCAGCGAACCGAGCAACGCCGCGGCGTCCGAGGCGCGGCCGACCCGGCGGAGACTCTCAAGGTGCCAGGCCACAGCCTCACCGTCGGGCGCCAGTTGCAGCCGCCGGGCTGACAACGCCAGCGCCACGTCCATCCGTCCCAGTTGGTTGGCTCGCACCACCTGATCGAGCAACGCATCGAGGTACACGGTGGCGTACGGCCCCCCCGTGCCGGTGAGACTGCGTCCGAGAAAACCCACGCGGGGACGAGGGGCGATCTGCCGGGCGACCGCCGCAGGCCAGGCCATCGTCAATGTGATGTCGCGACGGTCGGCGCTCCAGGGGGGCGTGCGGAGCGCGTCACTCAGCGCACGATCGTCGAGGGTGGACGCACGCCAGAACCAGGCGTACACCCGCCAGGGATTTGCGCTGGGCACAACGTCCAGGACCTCAAACGGCACCACGGTGGGAGCGCCGGTGGCCGTCTGGCTCGTGGCGTAGTACGGGAAGCGCGGCCGGTCCGCCGGTGAAATCGCCGGCCACGGCAGGTTCATGACGTAGGTCGCGACGGGCGTTGGGTGCTGCAACAGCGGCAAGACGTTCACGGCAGTGCAGACCACCGTCATGCCCACGAGCCAACCCCGCGCGACAGGGGCCAGGACGGCGAACGCAGCCAGAAGCGGAATGGCCGACACGATCAGCCGTGGCCCCCACCCTTCCATGCCATGCCAGCCCCAATAACCGGCGGCCGTTGCCCACTGGGCGACGAGGACCAGCGCCGCGCCGACCCAGGCACGGGCCGCTGGTGTCGCCAGCCAGGCGCCCCTCCAGCGCATGGCCGTCCACCCGAAGAGGATCAGCGCCGGCCAGAACCACACCAATCCCCGATTGGGTCCAACAATCAGGCGCCACGCACCGTCGATCCAGGAATGGGTGAACCGATCGTCAGGGTATCCACCAAAGAGAGCACCGAATCGGATCCACTCAAAGCCGGCCCACGCGGCCAGCGGAGCCGCCGCTCCGGCTGCAGCCCAGGCCAGCGCCTGCCCCGTACGTTTTCGAGCGCCCGGATCGATCAGCGGCAGCAACACGGCCGGGGCCGCCACGATCAGGCTGCTCTTGGCGAGCACGGCGAGTCCCGCAGCCAGACCAGCCACAAACGCTGGTCCGCGCCAGTCGTCTGCCGCCTGGGCCGCTATCACGGCGGCGAGCAGTCCGATCACAAGTGCCGCCGCCTGCACGGACTCTGAAAATTCCAACGTGGCGTACGCCCCCAGTGGCGAGGCGATTGACGCCAGCAGCACGGCACACACCACAGCCGTGTCCCCTGCGCCGAGGCGACGAGCCAGCCGGCCCGCCGCCGCGGCCGCCAGGCCGACGCCGAGCCACGGCACAAAGAGGAAGAGAGCTTGCGAACTCCCCGGTCCGCGCCACGCCTCGACGTGCGGCGCGACCCACGCGGCCGGTACCTGCAGGAGGCTCGTCGCCATGCCGAAGCGGGACACGGCATCGCCACCGGCTCGCGGCAGCGAAAAATCACGGCCGGTCGCCTGACCGATCTCCCCGGTCTCAGTCAGCGCCACCGCTGTTCGGATCATCTGCCGTCCATCGGCGATCAGCCCGACGTGGCGGTCATCCCCCATCGCGGCAAGGACCAGCAGGACTGCCAGGACGGCGACTCTCAGCACCACGTCCTTCCGGCGCCGGACGCTCCTCGGTTCACGGGTAAGATGATGCGACACGGCTGATCATACCGTCCGATCCTGATGCTCCACGGTCACAAGATTGTCGTCGTCATGCCCGCCTATAACGCGGCGCGCACACTGGAAGCCACCTACCGGGAGGTGATGGCGCAGGGGGTGGTCGACCGCGTGATCGTGGTCGACGATGCCAGTGGCGACGAGACTGCGGCGATCGCCCGACGGCTCACGCATGTCGATCTGGTGGTGCACCCGAGCAACCGGGGATACGGGGCCAATCAGAAGACGTGTTACCGGGCGGCCCTCGAGGCCGGGGCCGACATCATCATCATGGTCCATCCGGACTACCAGTACACGCCGCGGCTCATTCCCGCGATGGCGTCGCTGATCGCCAGCGGGCTCTACACGTGTGTGCTGGGATCACGGATTCTCGGTGGTCATGCGGTGCGCAACGGCATGCCATGGTGGAGGTACGTGGCCAACCGCGGACTCACCTTCTGGTCGAATCTGCTGATGTCGGCCAAATTGTCGGAGTACCACACCGGCTATCGTGCGTTCTCGCGCGACCTGTTGGCGTCGCTGCCGTTCGACACCAATTCGGACGACTTCGTGTTCGACAATCAGATCCTGGCCCAGATCCTTTGGCGCGGGGACACGATCGCCGAGGTGAGCTGCCCGACGCGGTACTTCGAGGAAGCGTCGTCGATCAACTTCGCGCGCAGCGTCAGGTACGGCGTCGGCTGCGTGGTGACTGCCGTGGCGTTCCGCCTGGCCCGGGTCGGACTCGTTCGGTCGCGGCTGTTTGGAGGATAACCGAAACGGCCGGCCTCCTTATCGCCCGCCCCGCCCTGGCGCCACGACTCTGGGCATGTCGCCGAGCATCCGGTTCAACGTGCTGATTGATCCATCAATGATCTTCGACAATTCCTGCGCGCGAATCGCCGCGTCACCCTCAAGCTCCGTCAGCACGGTCAGCAGGCCCGACGTCGGGCGCGCCTGACCGCCGGTCAGCCCGCCGAGTGTCGTCCGGATCTCCTCGATCAGGCGCGGGTACATCCGGTAGTTCATCGCCGGTTGCGGCCGCCGCAGCTTGTTGAGCAGGTCCTCAAGCTGGCCCTTCGCCGAGCCGGTCTGTTCGAGAATCTGATCGGCGTTGGGCAGCCGTGCGCGGCGGACCTGCGCCTCGACCTGATCGATCTGCGACAGCAGATCATCGGATGTGGTGGCCAGGCGGCCGGCTTCGACCATCAGATCACGCGCGCGAATCGCCGCGTCGTGCTGCGCCTGATAGTCGGCCAGCGGCAGGTCGACATCCGGGTCGCCGCGCAGTTCGAACGTCTTCGACGTCTTGACGGTGCCGATCGCGAGCGTCGCCGTGTATTTGCCCGGCATGGCAGGCACACCACCGCCACCGCCTCGCCCGCCGGCCGGCATGCCAGCCGGGTTGTCGAGCGCGAGGTTCCACGTGACGCGGTTCACCCCGGCCAGACCACGCGGTCGCATCTGCGACACCACCGTGCCCCGGCTGTCGGCAATCGTAAGGGTGACCGCTCCGGCACCGGTCGGCGGCGCATCGGCCTTGAGGTAGAAGTTGATGATCGCGCCGGCCGGCGGATTTTCGCCGCGCCACGTGCTCGCGCCGAGGTTCGAGTCCTTGTTCCAGGTTTCCCACCGCGTGGCTCGCTGCACGTCGAACAGCACCGCGTTCTGATTGACCGCCTCAGCGAGGCCCTGAATCGGCGCGATGTCGTCGAGAATCCAGGCGCCGCGGCCGTGCGTGCCGATGATGAGGTCGTTGTCGCGCGGATGCACCTTGATGTCGCGCACCGAGACACGCGGCAGGTTGAGCCGGAGGTCGTGCCAGGTGCGGCCGGCGTCCAGGCTGACCTGCAGCCCGCGCTCCATCCCCGCGTACAGCACATTCGGGTTCTTCGGATCCTCGCGCACGACCTTGACGTAGTCGTCCTTCGGCAGGCCGGCCGACAGGTCGACGCACGTCGCCCCGTAGTCGTCGCACCGGAAGGCATGCGGGGTGAAGTCGTTCAGCCGGTGTTGATCGACCGCGATGTACGCGCGACCGTTGACGTGATTCGACGCGTCGATCTTGCCCACCCACGCCTCAGCCGGCAGTCCCGGGATGTTCGCGTTGAGTTTCGTCCAGCGTCCGCCATCGTTGCGCGTGATCTGCACATTGCCGTCGTCGGTGCCGACCCAGATCACGCCCTTCTCCCGGGGTGATTCAGCCACGGTCAGAATTGTGGCGTGGAACTCGGCGGCGGTGTTGTCGTTGTAGATCTCACCGCCCGAGTCGCGCAGCTTGTCCGGCTCCGCATTCGACAGGTCCGGGCTGATGATGTCCCACGTATAGAACTCGTCGCGGCTGCGGAACAGGACGTTGCCGCCCCAGTAGGTCACGTTCGGATCGTGCGGCGAGATATGAATCGGCGCGTCCCAGTTGAACCGGTATTTCGCCTGGTTCATCGCCTGCCCCTGCGATCCAATCATGCGCGGATACGGCGGAATGCTGCGCACGCGGCCGGTGTTGGTGTCGGTCACGTTGAAATAGCCGCCCTGCGAGTTCGAATACACGATGTGCGGTTTGCCTGGCACGGGCACGGCATAAAAACCGTCACCGCCGCTCACCGTATACCAGTCGTCGGTCAGAATCGCGTTCGCCTTGCTGCGGCTTGGTCCGCACCAGTTGCCGTTGTCCTGCAGCCCGCCACACACGTAGTAGGGATCGCGGTCGTCAACAAAGATCTGGTAGAACTGCGACAACACGACGTTGCGGAAGATGTGGTAGTTGATGCCGCCGTCGTAGCTGACCTGGTACCCGCCGTCCGACCCGTTCAGGACGCGGTTCGAGTCCATCGGATCGATCCAGAGCGCCTGATGGTCGCCGTGCACGTCGCCGGCCACGCGCTGAAAATTGCGGCCGCCGTCGGTCGACTTGTAGTTGCCGCCCGAGATGACGAACACCGTGTTCGGATCATTCGGATCGGCGATGACATCCGAGTAGTAGAACGGCCGAAAATTGATATTGCGATCGTCGCTCACCATCGTCCACGTCTCGCCGTAGTCCTCTGAACGGAAAAGTGTGCCCGCGGTCGGGTACTCGGTGACCAGATAGACGATTCGCGGATCGCTCTGCGCGACGGAGACGCCGGGACGCGCCATCGGCTGGCGGGGCGTGGTCTCAATCTTCTTCCAGGTCTCGCCCATGTCACGGCTGACATACAGCGCCGTCTCCTTGCCGCCGTCGTCGAACCGCCAGGGTTTGCGGCGGAACGTCCACATGCCGGCGTAGACGTTGCGGGGGTTGGAGAGATCGAGGTCGAGGTCGGAGCAGCCGGTCTCCTGGTTGATGTAGAGCACCTTGCGCCACGACTTGCCGGCGTCGGTCGTCTTGAAGACCCCGCGGGTCTCGTTGTCACCCCACTCCTTGCCGAGTGCGCAGACAAGCGCGATGTCGGGGTTCTGCGGGTGCACGCGAATCCGTTTGATGCGCTCCGAATCGTCGAGGCCGAGGTGCGTCCACGTCAGGCCGCCGTCGGTCGAGCGGTAGACACCGTTGCCGTAGCCGACCGAGTTGCGGGGATCACCCTCACCGGCGCCGAGCCACAACACGTTGTGGTCGGATGGCGCGAGCGCAAGCGCGCCCACCGAATAGGACCACTCTTTCTCAAAGACACCCTGGAACGTCGTGCCGGCGTCGGTGGTCTTCCACACGCCGCCGTCCGCGCCTGCCACCCAGAAAATCTTCGGATTGCCCGGCACGCCCTGCACTGCGGTGACACGTCCCCCCATGTTGGCCGGCCCAATGGACCGCCAGTTCAGTCCGCGCAGGGCATCACTCACCGCATCACCGGTGGCCGGACGCATCCGTGTGCCCTGGCCTCCACTCTGAGCGGCCTTCAATGGGAATACGTCGTGCAGTCCCGCAATGATGAACCCACACACACTGATGCTGAGAATGAACCGGAGGGTACGCATGGCGCGAAGTCTACTACGCTCGCCGGTAGTGGCGGATATCGCCTGTTGACCGGAGGTGGTCGGCAGGGCGCCCCCGGCAACATCCGCCGCCGTGCCAACGGGGATCGCTCGGTCAGTTCGAGGGACACCGAGCGCCCGCCAGGCGCTCCACCACATCCAGATACTGCGGTCGGGTGACGGCCGTCGCGTTCGGGCGGGTCTTGTGCGCGATCACCATGTCGAGCTCGGGCAGCACCGTGATGAACTGGCCGATGGCGCCGATGCCGGTGTACGCGCCCTTGTAAATCCCGGTGTTCCACTTGCCGTCCCAGGTCCACCAGAGATAGCCGTAGCCGAATGGTCCCTGCCGAAGGTTCGCCGGGTTCATCTTCTCCACCGGCGTGACGGGCGTGATCATCTCCTCGATCCACTCGGGCGTCAGCAGTCGCGCACTTCCCCATCGGCCCTCACGCAACATGAGCAACCCGAGGCGGGCCATGTCGCGCGTGGACAGATTGAAGTGATACGCCGGATGTTGTGACGCGGAGGGACGACGGGTTTTGCGCTGCGCGGAGAGTTCGAAATCCTGCAACTGCATGGGCTTCGCAAAGTCCTCCTCGAAGGCCACATAGATGTCCTTGCCGGTCGCCTTCTCGAAGATGGTGCCAAGCGCGTTGAAGTCCCAGTTGTTGTAGAGGAAATACGAACCAGGCTTCACGCTGCCGCGGGGGCCGGGCGGCTCGCCCGACGTGCTGCCACACCCGGTGCACGCGGCGTTGGCGGCCTCGTGATACACACCCGAGCGCGCCGCGAGCAGATGCCGCACGGTCGCGGTCTTCTCCAGCGGCAGAAGGCCCTGCACGTCGTCGATCCCAAGCTCCACCATCGTCGCATCAAGCCGGATGGCACCGCTTGCGACGTATTTGCCGAACATCATGGCGAGGATGCTCTTGCGCACGGATGCGAGGTACGTGACCTCGTCCTGTGGCCCATAGTCGAACAACACCTTGCCGCCGACGACGACGGTCATGGCGGTGGTGCCGATGGTTTTGAGATGGGTGGTGACCGCGTCGAGGGGCGCCTGGCAATACCCGGCCTCCTTCAGGTCAGCCACACGAGCCCACTCGGCACCGGGCACCACGGGCGTGGACTGTGCCCCGACAGACACCACGGCCACGGCCAACAGACACATAGCAATGAGATGACGCATGGCCGACTACGTTAACACTGCGGCTGCGTCCTTTCTGGATCTGCCCCGTCTTCAGACATAGCAACGGAATACACCGTTGCCTGACAGGAGACACGACATGCCAATCACCATTCGAAACATTGATGCCCCGGGCACACCGGTGCAGCTGACGCCAACAACACAGACGGCACCGCAGGCGTCCGGTTGTTGCGGCGGGGAGGCACCCGTGGGCGCGGATGCCTGCTGCGCGCTTGATGCCGACGTGAAATCCGCCGGTGGCAGCGGGTGCGGCTGTGACACAGCAACCGACGTGCCGGCTGCATCCGTGCCCTCCGCGGCGAAAGGGTGCTGCTGACATGACGCCCCAGCTCCCCGTCGCGATTATTGGCGCAGGGCCCGTCGGGCTGGCTGCAGCGGCGCACCTGATCGGTCGCGGACTCGATGTCGTGATCTTCGAGCGCGCCGACGAGGTCGCCGCCAGCCAACGCGTCTGGGGCCACGTGCGCCTCTTCTCCCCCTGGCGCTACAACATCGACCGCGCGGCAGCGGCGCTCCTGCGCACCACGGGCTGGACCGCCCCACCACCTGAGGACATGCCCACCGGTCGAGACCTCATCGATCGTTACCTGCAGCCGCTGGCGATGCTGCCGGTCATTCGCGACAGGCTGCGGTTGGGCCGACGCGTCGAGGCCATCACACGTGTTGGTGTGGACAAGGTCCGCACGGCAGGACGCGGGGATCGTCCCTTCCTGCTGCGCACACGCACCGCCGACGGCATGCAGGAGGAGTGGAGCGCGGCGGCCGTCCTCGACGCGAGCGGCACCTGGTTCTCCCCCAACCCCCTGGGCGCGTCGGGTCTGCCGGCGCTCAACGAAGAGACCGTGCGCGATCGCATCACCTACGGCATCCCCGACATCCTCGGCGCGGATCGCGCGCGGTACGCGGATCGCACGACGATGGTGGTGGGGGCCGGCCACTCGGCGGCCAACAGCATGCTTGCGCTCGTCTCGCTCGCCGACGCACACCCACGCACCGAGATTGTCTGGAGCACGCGGGGATCCAACCTCGCGCGTGTCTTCGGCGGCGGTGCCGCCGACGGGCTGCCGGCCCGCGGTGCCCTTGGAGCGGCACTCCGACAACTCGTTGATGCCGGCCGCATCACGATGCTGGACGACTTCCGTATTGCCGCACTCCGCGAGGACGATGGAACCCTCGAAGTGCAGGGTGAACGAGGCGGCGTACGCCTGGCGATCGGCGGGATCGACTCGATCATCGCCGCCACCGGACAACGTCCCGATCTCGCCATGCTGCGCGAACTCCGGCTCGGCATCGACCCGGCGCTGGAAAGTGTCGCCGCGCTCGCGCCGCTGATCGATCCAAATGAGCACAGCTGCGGCACGGTCCGCCCGCACGGCGCCCGTGAACTCGCACATCCCGAGCCGGGGTTTTATGTCATCGGCAGCAAGAGTTACGGCCGCGCGCCGACGTTCCTGCTCGCGACCGGGTACGAACAGGCGCGGTCTGTCGCGGCGAAACTCGCCGGTGACCACGAAGCCGCCTTGCGCGTCGAGCTCGACCTGCCGGAGACCGGTGTCTGCGGCGTTCGCCCGCGCGCGAGCGCCGCGTGACGCGCCTGAGCGCTCCCTCCGCCACCGTCGCGGTGGCGACCTCACAACTGGTGGCGTGGGGAACGCTGTATTACGCGTATGCCGTGCTCGCTCCGGACCTGGCGGCCGCACTCGGGACCACCACCCGCGTCATCGCGCTGGCCTTCTCAGGCACGTTGGTGATCGCCGGTCTGAGTGCGGCCCCCATCGGGCGGCGACTCGACCGCGTCGGGGCGCGCCCGGTGTTGTTGGCCGGCGCACTGCTCGGCCCGCTTGCGCTGTTGGCGATTGCCGTGTCGCACGACGGTCGGTCACTGGCGGTCGGGTTCGCCCTGCTCGGAGTCGCGCAGGCACTCGCCCTGTATGAACCCGCGTTTCAGGCCATTGTCGAGTGGTTCCCACACGAAGACACACGCCGCCGCGCCTTGCTCCTTGTGACCACGATCGCCGGCTTCGCGAGTACGGTGTTTGTACCACTTATAGCGGCGCTTGTCCTGGCCTACGAGTGGCGCGTCGCAACGGCACTTCTCGCCGTGGTACTCGCGGCGGTGGCCATCCCGATCGCACTCACACTTCCGGACCGACCGCGCGCCACGACCATGACGGCCCCACCACCCGGTCCCATCGCCGCAGCCGGGCCGCTGCGAGGCACACGACGTCTCAGACTCGCGTTTGCGTTGCATGCCTTTGTGTCGACCGTGGTCACCGTCTCACTGGTGTGGCACCTCGTTGAGTCCGGTGTACCCATGATGCGCGCGGCGTTGATCACTGGCCTGCTCGGTGCGGCGCAGGTGCCCGGCCGGCTGCTGCTGGCGCCACTGCAACGCGTCGTCAGCGACGGATGGCGGCTGCCGGTCAATTTTGCCGTGCAGGCGTGTGCGTTGCTGCTTGTCGCCTTCAGCGGCGGAGCCCTGCAAATCGCCGGCGTGATCGTGCTGGGAGCGATGAGTGGAGCCATCACGCTCGAACGTGCGGTGGTGACGGTTCGCTGGTACGGCGCCAGCCGTTTCGGGGCCGCGTCGGGATCACTCGCGGCGGGCAGCCTCGTCGGACGGGCGCTGGCGCCGATTGCCATCGAACTTGTGCACACCGTCGTCGGCTACGACCTGGCGCTTGGAGGCACCGCGATGTTACTCGCGGGTGCCGGCCTGGCCTTCGCCACCGCCGACCGCGATCGTCGCGCGCTCACGGCCGGCCGCGTCGCAGAGTGCCGGTGAGATCGGTGCCGGGAGCAAGTGTGTTAAACACGGTGCCGAACTTTTTCACATTGTCGTGCAGCAGTGCGAGTCGGCGGTCATCTTCGTCGGAGTCGATGATGATTTCGTAGGTGATGCGCTCCATCCGCGGCGGCACATCCTGTCGGACGCCGTGGACGCGCACCTCGACCGCGCGCGCCTCGAACTTCAACATCGGGGTGACCCGTTCGATGCCCTTGATGATGCAGGCCGACAACGCTGCCAGCAGGAGTTCCGCCGGGTTGAAGGCGTCGCGCCGGCCCGCAAGGGCCGTGTCCAACACCAGCGTGGCGTCCTTCGTCGTCGCGACGCTGCCGTCCGCGTCGACTCTCCGTGAGACGACGTCGAAGGTCATACAAACCACCCGGCCACTTTCGCGCGAGTGGGTACGCCGCCCGCATGCACGACGCGACCATCGACCACGACGCCCGGCGTCGACAAAACGCCGTAGCCCACGATGTCCTTGATGTCCTCGACCTTCTCGAGCTGAATGACCACGCCTTTTTCCGCGGCCACCGCTTCGATCACCGCGATTGTGTTTCTACAGTTGGCACACCCGGTGCCGAGCACTTTTACGTCCATCACACACGCTCTCTTTCACTCGACCACGTCTGGTTCACAAGATCGCGTTGAACACAAACCCCACCAGGAGAATGCCTGTCGCCACCACCACAATAAACGTGGCGATCAAGCGCACCTTCAGCACCTTGCGGAGAATGACCATCTCGGGCAACGACAGGGCGATGACACTCATCATGAACGCCAGCACCGTGCCCAGTGCCGCGCCTTTGGCCAGCAGTGCCTGGACGATCGGAATGACGCCGGCCGCGTTGGTATACATCGGGATACCGATCAGCACCGCGAGCGGCACACTCCACCACGCGTCCTTGCCCACGATCGACGCCATGAACGCCTCCGGCACCCAGCCGTGAATCGCGGCGCCGATGGCGATGCCGGCAAGGATGTAGGGCCAGACCCGGCCGACAATCTCACGCACCGAGGCCAGGCCGGCGCCGACACGCTCGGACAACGTCTGTCGCGCGTCGCCCGCGTCGGCGACGACCTTCGGCATGTCGCGCACCCAGTCCTCAAGTGACGATTCCATCTTCAGACGTCCGATCACCCAGCCGGCGACGATCGCCACTGAGAGCCCGAGCCCGAGGTACAGCAGCGCCACCCGCCACCCGAAGAGGCCAAACAGCAGCGTCAACGCCACCTCGTTGACCATCGGCGCTGCAATCAAGAACGAGAACGTGACGCCCAGCGGCACGCCGGCCTGCACGAAGCCGATAAACAGGGGCACGGCGGAACAGGAACAAAACGGCGTCACGACGCCAAGACTGGCGGCCATGACGTTGGCGACGCCCTCCGAGCGTCCGGCCAGCAGCGCGCGCGTCCGCTCCGGGGTGAAGTAGGAGTTGACCATGCCCATCACGAAGACAACGCCGGTCAGCAGCAGGAGGACTTTCGGTGTGTCGTACAGAAAAAACTGCAGCGCCCCGCCAAGATGACTGGCCCGATCAACCGGCATCAGGGCCACCAGCGCCTCGGACACGGGAATCACACTCCAATACAGCGCGATCCAGAGCACCGCCGCCACGGCGAGGAACACTCGCGGCGTCTCTGTCGGCCATCGCTGAATCGCGGCCATCGTCGTCATCGCGCCACCTGCGCCGTCGGCGCGGGGAACCAGTGCTTGGTCCGCACGCAGAAGGCACACACCGACAACATCACGGGCACTTCGATCAGCACGCCGACGACGGTGGCCAGGGCGGCACCGGACTCCGGACCAAACAGCGCAATGGCCGTGGCCACCGCCAGTTCAAAAAAGTTGCTGGCGCCGATCAACGCGCCGGGCGCGGCCACCGCATACTCGACCTTGAGCCAGCGCATCAGCACGTACGTCAGCGACGAGTTGAAGTACACCTGAATCAGAATCGGTACGGCGATGAGCGCCACGTGCAGGGGCTTGCCGAGGATGTTCTGTGCCTGAAACGCGAAGATGAGCACCAGCGTGGCCAGCAACGCGAGCATGCTGACGGGCGCAAACCGCGGGAGCAACGTCTGCTCGAACCACACGCGCCCCTGCGACTTCACAAACCACGTGCGCAACAACACACCGGCCGCGAGAGGAATCACGATAAAAACCAGGACCGAATACAGCAGCACCTCAAATGGCACATGGAGCGACGAGGCCCCGGCCACAAGCAGGCGCACGATCGGCGCAAACAGAACCAGCATGATCAGGTCGTTCACCGAGACCTGGACCAGGGTGTAGGCCGGGTCGCCCTCCGACAGGTGGCTCCACACAAACACCATGGCTGTACACGGCGCGGCAGCCAGGATGATGAGGCCCGCGATGTATTGATCGGCGTCGGCCGCCGGAATCCACGGCGTAAAGAGGACACGAAAAAACACCCACGCGATGAGCGCCATCGAAAACGGCTTGACGAACCAATTGACGAAGAGCGTGACGAACAAGCCGCGGGGTTTCCGGCCGACCTCGCGGATGGCGCCGAAGTCGACCTTCATCATCATCGGCGTGATCATCAGCCAGATGAGCACGGCAATCGGCACATTGATCTGACTGCCCTCGCCAAACTCAAGTCCACGCAGGTCTCCCATAAACCCGGGTGCGACCAAGCCGAGGCCAACCCCGGCGACCATACACAGGACCACCCACAGACTCAGATACCGCTCAAAAACATTCATGTATGTGACCAGGGTTCCAGCAACACACGTCCGGCATGCGCCCGGACCTCACTGATATACCGCGCTTCCTGCCGGCGTCGTGCCCGCAGCACGGGGTCGGTCACCCGCAGCGGCGTCAGACTCTGGTTGATGACCCACGCACACGGATGAATGCCCGCGCGCGCCAGGTCATGCTCAAGCTGCATCGCCTCGTGAATCGGCGTGGCTTCGGGCAAGGTGACCAGCACGACGTGCGTAAATTCCGGATCCCGCAGACGTGGCAGGAGGTGCTGCACCGCCTCGGGGGCGCCACTGCTCTTCTTCAGCACCTCGCGGTGATACGACTCGGCGGCGTCCAGCAGGAGCAACGTGTGACCGGTCGGGGCCGTGTCGATCACGACAAACTGCTGTGTGCCCTTGGACACCGTATCGGCAAACGCACGAAAGACGGCAATCTCCTCGGTACACGGCGACCGCAGATCCTCCTCCAGAACGGCGCGCCCCTGCGGATCCAGCCCTGCGCCGGCCGTCGCCAGCACTTCCTCCGTATACCGCCGGGTCTCGACCTCAGGATCGATACGCTCGACCCGCAGCGTCGGCGGCCGTTCGATCGCCGCCGCCTCGACATGTGCCGCCGGATCCGTTGTCGTCAACAACACCTGCGCGCCCTCCCGCGCGAGCGCCGTCGCGATCCGGACCGCGACCGTCGTCTTCCCCACACCGCCCTTGCCCATCGTCATCACGACGCCGGACGTGTGGCCGCGCAAGTCCGCCACCAACGCGTCAATCGACTCGTATTGCCCGGGCTCATCGACACCGCCGGCGCGCATCTGTCGCAGCGCGTCAATACCCACGAGGCCAAACGGCAACAAAGGAATGGTTGTGCGCGGCAACGTCCGCAGGCCTTCGGGCATCGTCTCCAACGCCTGGCGTCCCCGCGCCGCCATTGAGACGGCCACGACATCGTCGGGGGCCTGTGCGACGAATACCCCGTTGATGATCAACTGCACGTGCGCCATCCCCAGCGCCGCGAGTTCCGCGCGCGTACGCTCGGCCTCGCGCAGGGACGGCACATCCGGACGCGCCACCAGCACGAGGGTCGTCGTGTCGCCGTCACGCAACGCGGCGTGGGAGGCGGCATACAACGCCTGTTGCGCCTGCAGCCCCGAGAGCGGTCCGAGGCATGACGTGCCACCCACGTTTGTTTCGATGAAGGTCGACCAGGCCGCAGGTAACTCCAGCAGTCGCAACGTATGACCGGTGGGCGCGGTGTCAAAGATGACGTGATCAAAATCGGCGGTGGTGCCGGGCTCGCCGAGCAGCTTCGAGAATTCGTCGAACGCGGCAATCTCAACGGTGCAGGCGCCCGACAACTGTTCTTCGATGCTCGCCACTGCCGCTTCCGGCAGCACGCCGCGATACGGGCCCACGACCCGCTCGCGGTAGGCCGCCGCGGCCTCGACCGGATCGATGTTCAACGCCGAGAGCCCAGGCACACCGGGCACGGCCGTTGGCGCTGATGACAGCGTCACGCCAAGTACTTCGTCGAGGTTTGATGCAGGGTCGGTGCTGACCAGCAGGACGCGGCGACCCACATCGGCGAGTTCAATCGCCGTCGCGCACGCCGACGAGGTCTTGCCGACACCACCCTTGCCGGTGAAGAAGAGGATGCGGGTCACGGCGCCCTACTGGCGGGCGGTGAGCATGATGGGTTTGTTGAGGGAGACCTTCGCCTCAACGCCGGTCCACCCTGCCAGATCCACACGCGTCGGATACACGCCGCTGCTCTTGACCTCGCCATTGACCATCACAATGGGGAGCCCCTCCGGCCCCCTCGCCTGCAGGACGCCGCGCACCTGGTCGTTGTCGGCAAACGCGGCGGGTTGCTGGGCCAGGTTAAAACGTTCGACCGACACGCCCTGCGACTGCAGCCAATCAAGATTCGCCGAAAATCTCGCGAGATCGGGATCAACCGACGGTCCGCAGACACCGGTCGAACAACACATGGCCGGATCAAACACGCGCACAACGGTCATAACGACTCCATCAATGATTTGAGCCGGGCCAGCGCCGCCGGTTCTATGCAATACGACACCCGCGGCCCGCGCTCGTTCGCGCGAATCAGGCCGGCCTGGCGCAGAATCCGGAGATGCTCGGACACGGTCGATTGCGCCAACGGCACCTCATCCACGATGTGGCTGCACATGCGCGCTTCGCGTTGTGCGAGCATCCGCACGATGCGCATCCGCACCGGGTGGCCCAGGGCCTTGGCGAATGCGGCGAGCTCCGCGTCGGCCGCCGGGTCTTCTCTCAGTGGCATCGGAGGGCCGGGCACTTCGGGTGGGCAGCAGCCCTCTGCGGGGTTCCTCATATCGGTCATCGTCGATTAACGATACACCCGCCGGCGCCGGGGGGCAAACCAGCGTGCCGGTACAATCGCGTCAATGGTCGATCTTCTCGTTGTTGGTGCCGGTCCTGTTGGTCTCGCGTGTGCGATTGAAGCGCAACGGCACGGACTCACGGCGAGGGTGCTCGACAAGGGTGCACTCACCAACTCCATCCTGGGCTACCCCGCCCGCATGGAGTTTTTCTCAACGCCGGACCTCATCGAGATCGGCGACCATCCGTTCCCCATCCCTGGATACAAACCCACGCGCGAGGACGCCCTTGAGTACTACCGGCTGGTGGCCACGCGTGAAGCGCTCGACGTGCGGCTCTACGAGACGATGCTTGGGTTGCACGGGGAGCGGGGCGCCTTCACCGTCACCACCAGTCGCGGCACACATCAGGCCCGACAGCTCGTTGTCGCAACGGGATTTTTTGACCATCCCAACCGACTATTGGTGCCCGGCGCGGACCTGCCGAAGGTCACCCACTACTACCGCGAAGCCTTTCCCTACGCGCGCCAGCGTGTGGTGGTGATCGGCGCCAGGAACTCCGCCGCCAAAGCGGCGCTCGACTGCCACCGGCACGGCGCGACCGTCACGCTTATCGTGCGAGGCCCTTCCCTGTCCGACAAGATCAAATACTGGATTCGTCCTGATCTCGAGAACCGCATCAAGGAAGGCAGCATCACGGCGCTGTTCAACACGGAGGTGGACGAAATCCGCGAGACGTCCGTGCTGGTCCGCAACACAAACGGCGTCCACGAGATTCCAAACGACTGGGTGCTGGCGATGACCGGTTATCAGCCCGACTTCACGTTTCTCGAAGGTCTCGGGATCACGTTTGCGGACGACGGTGCGCGAACGCCGGTGTTTGATCCGGCGACGTTCGAGACCACGCGCGCGGGTGTCTACATTGCGGGCACGGTGTGCGGCGGCATGAACACCGGCCGCTGGTTCATCGAGAACGGCCGGTTTCATGCGCGCCAGATCGTGGCGCATCTGACCGGACACCACGCGCCGTCAGCCGTCACTCCCCCCGGGCACTGGAAGACCGAGGAGTAGTCGTCAGCGGACTGCCGCCCGTCGACGGCGCCCTTCCAGGACGATCACGGTACGTTCGGCGAGCGCATAGTGTTCGGAGGTCCGCGCCTCTCGAAGAATGGTCGCCACGCCCTCAAGGGCTGCCCGCTCGGCGGCGGTGCGTCCACCAGCCTCAAGCACATCCCGAATCTCCAGCTCCAAGCGGGGGACCGTCTGCGGCGGCGCGAGCGAGATCAACGCCCGATGCCGCCCGACTGGAATCAGTTCGACCCCTCGCATCTTTCGAAGGGCGGGCACCGGCGCCACAAAGATCACAGCATGGCGCCCATACGCGACGATTTCGGCGGCGGGATGTGCCCGGTTCTCGGCGCGGACGGCCCCCTCGGCCAGCGCCACAATCGCCCGGCCGAGGTCCACGTCACTCTGTTCGAGACGGTGGATCGTGTCCTCGGGGAGCGTCAGGGTCACGGCGCGGGATTCCCGGCCGAACTTGCGGGGACGCCCGCGCGGGCGACGGACGGGGCTGAACGGTGGGCGTGCAGGCATGGCATTTTTTACCAGATAAATTGACACACGTCACTTTTCATTCGAATAATCCAGCGTGACGATCACCACCCCGTTCCTCTTCCGTGCCATGTCCCTGAGCGCCCTCGTGGTCCTGGCCAGCTGCAGTTCAAGCACGCCGACCACACCGGCTCCCGCGCCCGCCCCGACACTTGGAGCGCCGACCGTGCTCACACCCGTCAATGACGAACAGTTGTCCACGCTGCGGCCGACCTTCATGGTGCAGAACGCATCGTCGAGTCAGTCGGGCACGCGGGTGTATGAATTCCAGATATCGGACCGGTCGGACTTTTCGAGCGCAGCGGCCTCCACCATTTCCGGGTTGTTCGCCGTGGTGACTCAGACGGGCGTGGCGGAGGGCACAGGCGGGCAGACCAGTTTTACGCCAACCGTTGATCTGCAGCCCACGACGCGCATGTACTGGCGCGCGAGGGTGTCACAAAGCGGAACGACGTCCGCATGGTCGGCCACCGCGATGTTCCGCACCAAACTGGTCGGGTTTATCCGCGCCGGTGAAGTCTACGACCCGCTCATCCATGAGGAGACCGTGGGCACACGGTTCGGATCCACGACATTTGTCGCCGGGGTGGGGCTTCGGCTGAATGCGGAAACGTCGTATGTGCAATACGAACTGCCGAGCACGATCACAAGTGGGGAGTTCTCTGCCGATGTGCAGGGCCTGGCACCGAACGGACCGGATCACAAACTGAAGATTTTTTCGATGATGGACAGCCCCGGCGACCTGTATTTGAGCAACTACCAGGTCAGCACGATGTATCGCGGCATCGCCGGGAACCCACCAATGGCCATCGCCTTCAAGGCTGTCTTCGGCGGAGGCTCACCGATCGAACCTGTGTATGCACAACGGGAAGCGGGCATCCGGTACCTCAATCCCACCACGACCTATCACTGGAAGGCGACGTGGGGATCAGAGTTCCGACTCGTCGTGCGCGAAGGCGGCATCACCGGCAGCGAGATCTATCAGTTGGGGTTGCCGTCGAATGGCCGCACGTATGCGCCGCCGCGCCACTTCGCCTTCCTGGGCTCCACCAATGGCCAAAGTGACCTCGAACCCGGCACGTTCCCTGGTGCCACCTATCGCAACGTCTGGATCGGCAACCGCCCGCGCCCGGAGTCACTCGGTTCAGCGCTGACCGCCACCCGGTAACGGCTCAACGTCGCGCCGGAGCCTTCCGACCCATCCAGCCCAGCATCGACGCACCGGTCGCCACAAGGCCCAGCAGGCCGAGACCGATGACGATGACGTAGTAGGCGCGGTAGTTGGAGCCGAAGAGCAACGTGCCTTGATGGATGTCCATGAGCACTTGCGCCTGCGCTTTGGTCCATCCGAACCACGCCTGGGTCACACGGAAACCAATCCCGGTGATCGCGGACGCGGCGAGTGGAATCATCAGCCCCAGGCCGGCGATGCGGTGCCAGTGCCGCGGCCCCGTGGGCGATTTTGATCGCCGGGCAAAAGCGGCCAGACCGCTGCCCACCAGAAACAACAACCCCAGCCCCACCACGAGCACGTAGATGGGCGAAAACCACCCACCCACCCAGGTGCCATCGTGGATGCCACGAACGGCGATACCCGTCTCGTCACTCATTCCGAACCACACGCGACCGACCCGGTAGACCAGGCCCGTCAGCGCTGACAGCGCGAGCAACGGCAAAACGAGGCGAGCGACCTTTTTGTGTGCGAGGCGTGGAGTCATCGTGCAAAACAATACGTCATTACGGCGTCCGGAATGTGCCCCGGGCGGGCGATGCCCATCCGGGAATTCGCGCTATTCTGCTGTCATGTGGTGGCTTCTCGCATTCGGTGTGGTCATCGTCGGGGTGGTCGTCCTTTTTAATCGCCTCGTCAGTCTCAGGAACCGGGCGGCGGCCGCGTGGTCGGACATCGACGTGCAACTCAAGCGGCGGCATGACCTGGTCGGCAATCTGG
>CAYRGW010000041.1:0-2487 GCA_964423815.1 uncultured Solibacteraceae bacterium
CATCCGACAAGCGCCGCTCCAGTCGGTCGCGCTCGGCGTAATTGAGCGCCGGCAATAACAGCGCGTCGTAGACCGATCCCCACGGTTCGTTCTTGATGTGCCGCTCGATGATGTCGGCGGCCTCGCCGGGATCGTGCGCCAGCAGCCGCTGGTAATAACTGAATTCCGGTGCCAGCGCCGGCGTGTCGGCCATCAGTGTGCCGAGCGACGAGAGCCCCGGCACATGGCGGCCGAGCACCACGACACACACGGTCAGCGGCGTGGCCATCAGCAGGCCGAGCGGGCCCCACAGCCACGTCCAGAATGCGACCGAGACCAGCAGCGCAACTTGCGAGACGCCCGCCGCACCGGCATACAGGACCGTTTCGAGCACCAGGTTCGTGAACAACTCCAGCACGACGAACATGGCCATCACCGAGAGCGGCCCCGTCCAGCCCGGCATGGCCGCAAGACTGGCGAGGATGGGCGCGCCGGCGCCGATCACGGGGCCGACGTACGGAACGTACCGAAGCACGGCCCCCAGCGCCCCCCACACCAGCGGATACGGCACCCCCAGGAAATACAGGCCCACGCCCGCCACCGAGCCGTAGACAAGACTCGCCAACGACTGCATCAGGAGCTGTCGACTGACGCGGCTCCCGGCTTCATCAAACGCCTTGGTCGTCACCGTCAGCCGGCCCTGCCCGAACAGGCCAATCAACCGGTCCCTGAGGTCACGCCGTTCCAGGAGCATGAACATCACCAGCACCACGACGAGGGCGGCGGTACCGAGTGGGCCGACGACGGGGCCGAGCCAGGCAATGGCCGGAAAACCTGAGACCAGCTCGGAGGTGATCATCACCGGCGGCGTCGCTCGGCCCGCCGGCGTGTCGCTTTTGCCCAGGTCGGTTCTGATCTCCTCGATCGTCTCCTGCAGTTTCTCCACCGTGCCGCCCTTGCCGGCACCACGCACGTCCGCAATCTTGGCGAGGATGTTGACCCGGTAGCCGGGCAGCTCTTCGGCCAGGTTCTCCATCTGTCGCACCAGGCCCCACCCGGCCAGGCCCAGCACCACAAACACCAGCGTGACGGTGACCAGCACGGCCACGACACGACCGAGCCAGCGTTCAAGCCAGGTGACCGGCGGCGCCAGCACAAACGAGATCAGCACAGCGAGTGCCACCGGTACGAGCACTGCCTGCGCCCAGTACAGGACGAACACGATCAGGACGCTGCCGGCGAAGGTAACCCACGGCCTCAGGGGATTGGACGGTTCGTTCATACGCGTCTGTCTGGTGTGACTGTAGTGCGTGGGTTGTGCCCGGGGGCGTTCAGAATTGCATAGCCACGGCCTGTGGAAAATCGCGAGGGCTGGGCAAGATTCCGCCATTGTGTCCCTCGTGACGGCCCTTCTGGCAGCGGTTCGGGCTGGCCGACGACTTGCAGTGTCTGCGTACAGCAGCGACATCGGCATCCGACGGAAGGTGGTTCATATGAGCCGGGTGGTCGTACTCGGAGCTGGCATCTCGGGACACACGGCGGCCGCATTTTTGCGAAAGTGGCTGGGACGCGACCACGAGGTGGTCGTCGTGTCTCCAAAACCCACCTACAACTGGATTCCCTCCAATATCTGGGTGGGCGTCGGCCTGATGGCCCCCGCCGACGTGGTGTTTCCTCTCGCCCCCGTCTATGAGCGACACGGGATTGAGTTCAAGCAGGCGCGCGCCGTCGAACTCCATCCCGACGGTCGCGCCGACGACCCGGCCCCGTATCTGGTCGCGGAATCGACACGACCCGGCCATGAGGGCGAACGCGAAGACATCCGGTACGACTTCCTCATCAACGCCACAGGGCCCAAGCTGAACTTCGGCGCGACGCCTGGCCTCGGACCAGGCGGCCACAGCGTCTCGGTGTGCACCGAGACCCATGCCGCCGAAGCGGCGCAGGCCCTGGAGGTCGCCGTCGAACGGATGCGCCGCGGGGAGCGGCAGCGGTTCCTGGTCGGCACAGGGCACGGAGCATGCACCTGCGAAGGCGCCGCCTTCGAGTACATCGTCAATCTGGAATTTGAACTGCGGGCGCGCGGCGTCCGCGACCGCGCGGACATCCAGTGGATCTCGAACGAGTACGAACTCGGGGACTTCGGGATGGGGGGGATGCATCTCAAACGCGGCGGGTATGTCACGCCCAGCAAGATCTTCCTGGAGTCACTCTTTGCGGAGCGGGACATCCACTGGATCAAGCGCGCCCATGTCCGCCAGGTCGATCCGGGGCTTGCGCACTACGAAACGATCGAGGGGCCCGAACGCGAGGTGGCCTTCGACTTTGCGATGCTCCTGCCGCCGTTTACCGGCGTGGGACTCACCGCGTTCAGTCGGCTGGGTGAGGACATCACGGCGCAGCTCTTCCGGCCCAACGGGTTCATGACCGTGGATGCCGAGTACTCACCGCGGCCGTTCGAAGACTGGCGGTCGGCGGATTGGCCACGCACGTATCAGTCGCCGGCCT
>CAYRGW010000041.1:2497-37033 GCA_964423815.1 uncultured Solibacteraceae bacterium
CCGGCCTACCGCAATCTCTTCGCAGTGGGGATTGCCTTCGCGCCGCCCCATGCCATCTCGCGCCCCTATCAGACACCGTCAGGCGCGCCTGTCGCGCCGGCGCCGCCGCGCACCGGCATGCCGTCGGCCATGATCGGCAAGGCGGTCGCTCGGAGCGTGGTGGACATGCTGGGCGGATCGGCCACCCCCACCCACCCGTCGTCAATGGCGACCATGGGTGCCGCGTGCGTCGCATCCGCAGGCGCGAATCCCTTTAGGGGCACGGCCGCGTCGATGACGGTGTACCCGATCGTGCCGGACTTCGAGCGGTATCCGCAGTATGGCCGCGACCTCGCCCAGACCTCTGGTGAAATTGGACTCGCCGGCCACTGGATCAAGATTCTGTTGCACCACGCATTTCTGTACAAGGCCCAGCTCAAGCCCGGCTGGAGCCTGATTCCGGAGTGAAAATGAGCGCCCCCACTCGCCCCCCGTCCCCACCGGTCACCGAAATCCCGATGGCGCCAATGCCCACACGCGGGACAATCTTCCTGCGGACCTTCATTCCCTGGCAGATGGTCCGGTTTGTCGTGATCAATCTGAAGATGTTCCGACTCATCTGGCGGAGTCACTGAGGCGTAGACTGAAACCATGGCAACCATCAACATCAAACGCGACATCATGGACACGGTGGAGAGCGGCGTGGAGCGGGTGACCAAGGCGCTCGCGGCCGAGGGCTTCGGCGTGTTGACCCGCATCGACATGCACACAAAGATCAAGGATAAGACAGGCAAGGACATCGTGCCCACGGTGATTCTGGGCGCCTGCAATCCGAACCTGGCGTATGAGGCCTACACCGCCAACACGGATGTGGCCGGCGTGCTGCCCTGCAATGTGGTGGTACGGGAGGTGGCGCCAGGGCACCTCTCGGTGGAATGCACACTGCCGACGGCCATGATGCGGATCCTGGGCGATGACGGTCTCACCCGGCTGGCGGCTGAGGCGGACTCACTCGTGGCGCGAGCACTGAAGGCGGTCTAAGCGGTGCGCCGCCGTCGCTGACGTCTTCGACGGTCCGTCCATCGCGGATGTGGTAAATACGTTTAAACGTCGGGATGATCTTTTCGTCATGCGTGACGACGATGATCGCGGTGGCGTACTGGCTCGCGAGTTGATGAAGGATGCGCATGACGGCGAGTCCCCGCTCGCTGTCGAGCGGTGCCGTGGGCTCGTCGGCCAGAATGACAGGCGGTCGGTTGGCCAGGGCCCGGGCGATTGATACTCGCTGCTGCTCGCCACCCGACAGCTCCGCGGGCAGGGCCTTGGCGCGATGGGCGACGTCCAACGCCTCCAACAACTCTCGTGCACGGGCCCTTGCGACCGCGTTGGACTGGCCGGCCAGCATCGGGAGCAGCGCCACGTTGTCGGTGGCGTCGAGAAACGGAATCAAATACGGCGCCTGAAAGATGAACCCGATCCGATCGCGGCGCAAGACACGCAGATCAGCGATCTTCCAGCCCCCGTCGTAGATCACCTCGCCACCGAGGGTCATGCGGCCGCGCGTCGGCTCGATGACCGCGCCGAGGCACTTGAGCAGCGTCGTCTTCCCCGATCCGCTCGGCCCGATCAACCCGACAACCTCGCCTGGCGCCACGGACATGTTGACGTCCTTGAGCGCATCAACGGCGGTCGGCCCTTCGCCGTAGCGTTTGCTCAGCCCCTCGATTTTGATCCCCACGACGTTTGTCACGTCAGCCCCCAATCGCCGCCGCGGGGTCCACGCGCAGCGCCGCGCGAATGGCCAGCGTGCTGGCGAGCACGCAGACGAGCATGACGATGGCAAACCCGATGACCGCGTCCCAGGGTTCGAGCAGCACGTATCGTGGGAACGCCGGTCCCCAGACTGTGGCTGCGATCTTGCCGACCGCAAAGCCGATCACACCCAGCCACAACGCCTGCTGCAGGATCATGCTCGCGATGGTTGAGTTGTGGGTGCCGATCAGCTTCAGCACGGCGATCTCCCGGATCTTGCCCAGGGTCATCGTGTAGATGATGAAGGCCACGATGGCAGCGCTCACGATCGTGAGAATCACCAGGAACATCCCGATCTGTTTTGCGGCCGTGGCGATCAGCTTGGCGATCAGAATGTCCTCCATCTCTGCGCGCGTGAAAGCCTCGACGTGTTTCCACCGCCGCAGGTCCGCCGCGACACGATCCGGGGCGTGGCCACGGGCGACGCGCACGAGCACGGCATTGACGCTCCGGCCGCTGGTCTGCGAGGCCTCGATCGCGTCGAGTAGTCCTGGGACACCCGGGCGATTGAGCGCCAGGTTGTCTGCCGTGCGCGCCCGCTCGTTCACGATCGCATCGTTGTCTTTCAGGAACTGGGCCTCCTGCGCGTCCTTGAGCGGGACAAAGACCATCGGGTCGCCTCCCGAAGACACCATGCGCCGCGTCAGGCCCACCACCGCGTAGGCGTGCCGACGAATGTGAATCTGATCGCCGACCGCGAATCCCGCGCTGACATCGGCAACCGCTTCGTAGTGACTGCGTGTGATGCGCCGGCCGGCAATGAGGTACCGCGGCTCGCCCGGCTCGCCCGGCACGAAGCCGACGACCATGGCGCGGACGTCCGTCTCGCCCTGGCGCACTTGCATCGTGAGGTACGTGACGTTGGCGGCCTGCGCGACGCCCGGCATCCCCAGGATCGTGCGGTACACATCGTCGTGCACACTGGACGGCTCGGCGTAGGGGCCGAGCGTGTCTTTCTGCACGACCCAGAGGTCTGCGCCGCTGTTGTTGAGCAGGACCTTGGCGTCATCCACCATGCCGCGATAGACGCCCGCCATGGTGAATGTCACACCAATCAGCAGTCCGAGGCCCACCCCGGTAAACACGAACTTGCCCCACGAGTGCAGGATGTCCCGACCGGCGAGGCTGATCATGGCGCCGCGCCTCGCAACGTCGGCACCACCGTGACGCGGCTGCGGTCGCCGAGGTCGCGCTCGCTGTAGACGACCACCTGGTCCCCCACCTGCAGCCCTGTGAGAATCTGCACGGTCCCGTCGGCACCTTCCACTCCGGTGACCACCGGCACGAAGCCGAGTTCACCGTCCGCGTAGCGCCAGACGCCCAGTTCGACGCCCCGATGCCGGAGACTGGCGTTGGGGACGACGACGACATTCGTGACCACGGGCAGGACGAGTGTGACCTCGGCCATCTCCCCGCTCGAGACACCCGTGGGCGCGCGGTCGAACGCCACCTTCGCGATGCGTTCCTCCGTGACCGCATCACTGATGGGTTCAACTCGCACAACCGTGCCCGCCACTTCGGTGAGCGGATCGGCGCGACGCGTGATGCGAGCGGTCAAACCGGCCTGCAATCCCGCGGAACGTGCTTGGTCCAGACGCACGCTGATCCAGAGGCTGCCAGGATCCTCCAATCTGAGGACGGCCTGACCAGCCACGACGGTGGAGCCGGGTTCGGCGTCACGCGCCGTCACGACGCCGGCCACAGGGGCGACAAGACGAAGGTTGCCCCGCTGCTGTTGCGCCCCTCCGGTGTCGGCCTCCAGACGCGCGAGGTCCCGTCGTGCCGCCGTGAGTGACGCCTCGGCGGCGGCGAGTTGCGCCTGTGCAGATTGTTCGGCCTGTCGCGCGGCATCCACGGCACTCTGGCTGGCGGCGCCGGCGGCCCCCAGAGCCTCGGCTCGACGCGCTTCGGTGGCCGCCCAGGTGTGACGGCTTCTCGCGTCCTGGACTTGTGCACTGGCCGCTGCGACGGCGCTCCGGCCGCGGTCGGCCGCAGCAGACGTGGCGGCCACCCGGGTATCGAGATCCACCGGTTCCATCTCAGCCAACAACTGTCCCTCGGAGACCGAGTCACCAACGTCGACGAGCACACGTCTGACTCGTCCGGCGGCCGTGGGGCCGATCACGTAGGCGCGGCGGGCCTCGACGGTGCCAATGCCGAAGAGCGTGGGAGCCACATCGGCCCGCACAACTTGCACCACCGTCACCGGGATCGGCGCGAGCGGGCCGCTCTGCGTGGCCACCCATGCGAGCGCCAGAAGCAGCCCGAGTGCCACCACCACCACCCAAACCTGGCGGGGAACTCTGAAGCTCCATTTCATATCGCGGCCCTCAACGTTCTGTGAACTGGGTCAACAGGACGGAGACGGCCGGCGTCCCCACGATTTCATGCACCACGCCGGGCTCGATGGTCACCAGCACGCCGGGCTTGAGTGGCACCGGTTGCGCCTGGCCGGAGACCGTCAGTGTCCCGCCGCCAGCGACGCACTGAACCGTGATCGGCACGGGCGCGTTGTGGGCGGCGAGTGTGCCGCCGTTGCGCAGTGTGATCTGGACCAGCTTGCGACCTGGTCCGGTGAACAACGACACGACCTGCTTGTCCGGTCCAGGCGCGATATCGGTCAATAGAGGAATAACAGTCATAGGCTCCTGACTCGCGGCCGACACCAGACACGCTCCGAGCACCACTGCAACGGACACCGCAACACCTTTGATAAATGACGACTGAACACCCATGCCGAGACCTCCAACTGCAGTATGACGTGCCCTCCACCGCAGCACAGTGACTTATGTCACACGTCGAGATCGGCATCCAGGCCGTCGGGATCAAGGATGTGGGTCCTCGGCCGGAAGACGTCAGGGCTGCGGCTTCACACGGAACAGATAATCGTTCCCCTCGCGCGCGACCATTTCGTAGTCGGGAAGACCGAGCGCTTCTGCAATCACGGCGTCGGTCGTCGGCCCGTACCGCGCCGCGTGCAGCACAATGAGGTCGACGCCGATTTCCCGCATCATGCGCGCGTTGTTTGGCCCCGGAAACGCGCGGGTATAACTGATGAGTCGTGGATACCCCGGAGGCTCGGTCCGGCCGAAGCCGTTGACGAGGGGGCGCCAGTGAACCGTCGAATACAGCAGGTAGTCCGCGCCGTCGTACCAACTTTCCGTCTGACGGTAGTCGGGCAGGATCGCGATGCCGCGCGCGCTGGCGAAGGCGGGGTGTCGGTAGATCGCTGGAATTTCAACGTGCGGCGGCTTGCCTGCGGGAAAGTCAACGACATACCACTCCCCCAGCATCACCGGCACGATCAGCGCGACGCCCACCACGGCGCGGCGTCCCCACTGCTGCCGCATGACGGCAACGCCGTACGCGGCGACCACGGCGCTGCCCAGCAACACCAGCACGGCGAATCGGCCAGGGGATCGAATGCCATTGATGCCTGGAAACCCGCCCATGACGTCAAACAGCGACGGCCAGCCCCCGGGCTCACTGGACGGACCGAACGACAGGGCCAGGCCGACGGCAATCACCACCACATACGGTGCGACAGGGCTGCGCAGTCGGTTCCGCGCGAGCATCATCACGCCGACAAGCACGAGCGCAAGCGCGATGTATCCGAGGAAGAGTGTCTGTTCGCCCCAGATCCATCGCGGCGACGGATCGATCGTGCGCAGCCACCACTGTCCGGTGAGTGTGTTGAGCGGCGGCACCAGGTAGGACGCCCAGTCCGCAGAGTTGCCGCGCAGGTCGAGCACCGAGGTATCAGGCACACTCGTCAAATACGGTGACGCCAGGGGCCAGACCACGACCGCCGACAGGCTTGCGATTGCGAGAAGGTGCACAAGTCGAATCCGCACACGGTCGCGTGCCATCGTTGGTAGCCGACACAGCGCCACGATCGTGGTGCCCACGATCGCAATGATGCCCAGATACCACGAGCTCAACACCTGCAACAGCAGCAGCACTCCCCACAGAAGCGCGCGGCGCCACGTCGGCGTCTCGAGCCACCGGTCAAACGCCAACAACGACAACGGTAACAACCACACCCAGATCTGCGACAGGTGGCCGTGCCCGTGAAGCATCATGTAGAACGAAAAGGCGTAGATGCAGCCCGCCACGAGGCCGGCCACCGCGTCGCCGGTCAGCCGTCGCGCCAGCGCCTGCATCGCGAGGCCGTTCAGCAGGAATGCCGCCAGCGTCAGCACGTTGTACGTGAGCACCGGATTCCGGCTGACCCCATAAATCGGCAGCGCGAAGATCGACAGGCCGAACAGGGGATCGTTGTAGACCAGCGATTGTGCGGCCGGATAGAACACGTTCGCGTCAAACACCGGCAGGCCGTTGAGCCAGGCATGGCTGGTCCAACTGATCAGCCAGGCGAGAAAGCGGGCATCACCCACGTAAATCGCCGACCCCAGCGCCCCCCAGGGCACGTACGGCCACGTCATGATGCCCGTGGCGATGACTTGGACGAGTCCGGCCAGCAGGCTGGCGCGCGCAGGAGGCGTCATGCGCCGGAGTGTACCCTGCCTATTGCACCGTCACTGCACCTTCCACGTGAAACTGCTCATCATTTGAGGACCGGTCGTGAAGAAGTCGCGGCTGAGCCGGCGGTCGTAATGAATCCGCGCACCACCTGCCACCGTCACAGAGGCCGAGAGCACCGATCCATAGAAGTGTGCGCCGCCCGTGATCGTCGTGGCCGCTGATGGCGCGTAGACGATGGCCGCTGTTGTCGTGCCGCCGGTCAGTTTGAGCGTGCCGGTGCCGGCATAGTGGATCCGCAGCATCGACGGATCAAACGTCTCATTGATGGCTGCGCCGCCCTCAAAATCGAGCGGCGTCTGATCGGACTGCCCGGCCACGTTGAGGATGACCGGGCCCGAGCCAATCGTCAATGTCGCCCCACCGGTAAGGTGCAGTGTGTTGACGTTGTACGTGCCGGCCTCCAGGGTCAGTGTCGCGCTCGCCGTGACCCGGAGGTCCCCCAGCGTCACCACGGCGCCCTGCGGGTCAATCGTCAACGCGCCGGCGCCGCCCGTGCACACACCGGCGGTGAGGGCCAGAACCGCGCAGCCACTCGTCGAGACCACGCTTTGAGTCGATGTTGGCGGGAGTGGGTTCGGCAGGTCCGGCGCGGAATACTGCACCGACTGCGGGAGCGCGACGATGCCTTCGGTGACCTGCGCGTTGCCGTTCAGGGTAAGGGCGGTGACGGCGCCGTTGTTACAGTTGCCCACGCCTGAGCGCGGCGTCGACAGTGTGCCGTGGACCGTCGAGTTCCCGCTCTCGGTCAGGTTGCCGTTGGTGCCGACATGCCCGTCGGTGCTGTCAGTGACGGGCAGCCCCCCCACCAGGGTCATGTTGGCCGAGTCATAACTGTCCGTCTGCACGCCACCGGAAAAACTGAGTGCACCGCAGCCGCCATTGGTTGCAAAGGCGGCGTACGTGTGCGCCGCCACCACCTGCCGCTCCAGAATCGCCGACACCTCGACCTGACCTGAGCGCGCCCCGGCGATCGTGCCGCGCGCGGCGAGCCGCCACGTCTGGACCACCGTGGAGGTACTGGAACCGTACGGGGTGACATCGCGCATCGACAGCAGTGTGGCGGTGGCGGTGTACCCCACCACGGTCTGGCCTGCGGGCAGGGTCCCCTGTGCGGCCGTCGCAAATGCCGTCTGCACCGCCGCCACCGGATAGTTGCTCGACACGTCGGCCATCGAGGAGAGCACCACTGGCTGCCCGAGATAGGTCACCGGTGACACCGTGGTGTCGTAGTTGGCCGTCGGGTCGGACGGAGAGCCCGGCAGCGTATATGTATTCAGCAGGTAATGCGCCGCCTTGTGAACGCCGGACTCGGCGCCGTACCTCGCCTGCGACATCATCCGGTAGTTGAGGCTCGAAAACGTCTCGGTGCGCGAGAGCACCATGACGGCGGCGCCCAGCGAGGAAAACGCCAGCATGAACAGCAGCGCGAGCACCAGCGCGATGCCCTCGTCATTGCGAGATGGAGGCGGTTCGGTCAGGTCTCTCATGGCAGCAGGGCCAGAATCGTGGGCGGCATCGGCTGGATGCGGTTGGTTTCCTGCATCGATGCCATCTGCCACGTGTGGAAGACATTGCGGGGGGATACGTTGAGGAGTGTTTTGGTTTCCACCTGAAACAGCCGTGTCACGGGATCAATGTCCTGCGTCCGCACACTCAGGGTGATCGCGACCGACGTCACGTAGGTGTTGCCGGAGACGACTTCCGTCTGATAGCTGAAACACGGAGCGCCGCCAGGATTCGGGACAACGTTGCTCAGCAGAATCATCGCAGGGGTCCAGGCGGGTTTGGCCGGCGCATTCCACGCGACCATGTTGCGAGACAGGCGCAGATTGGTGGTATCACAGGTGTACTCGACGTACACCATCTGGCCGTTGCTGTTCACATCACCAAACAGCTTGAGGACGACGCCGCTCGAACCATTCATGAGCGACGGCGGCACGATGCCGTGTGCAAAACCTCCGACCACGGCCACCGGTGCACCCGCAGCGTGAACCTGCGCAAACGTGCCCGTGATCTGGTGGCTGGTGGTGTCGAGGGCGGTGATCGCCACGGTTTCCTGTGATCCGCCGGTATCGATGAGCAGTTGTTCACCGACAAACATCCCGGCCGTCGAACTGACACCAATCGTCTGCACACCGGTGCCGACGGCCGAGGCCAGCGTCACGGGTCCCGGCAACGCCACGAGCCCGGCCTGACCGACCTCCTGCTGCAGCAGTTCAATCGCGCCACGCACACTGCTGTGCATCTGGGTCCGATTCCACGACGTGCGTTGCCCATTGACCGACTGGAGCAGGAACTGCGCCGTCACACCAATGACGATACTGAGCACCAACATCGACACCAGCAGCTCGGGCAGCGAAAATCCGGCGTCGGTGTCACGTGTGGTGGCCATGGTCAGAAGGGGAAGGTCTTGAGAGAGGTGACGGTCGACCGCGGCGGTGCCGTGCGGCCGAGGGTGGATTCGACGGTGACCGTGACTTCGATCTGTTTGAGGTTGGCCATCGGACTCGACACAGCCCAGACACGTTTGTAGAACCACCCCGCCGGCGCACTGCCATCCGCGGTCGCAATCAACGTGCCGCTTTTGTCGAGATAGTCCGCGTACCCCGCGACCGCCGCGTCCGGATTGGCGCTGCCGCCGACCGAGAGGCCGGTACCGCCCGATGCCGCCGCAGGAAACACCCGGGTGTCGCTGGCCGAGTCGCCCCACGCCAGCACCAGCAGTTGTTCCATCTTGTCCTGCGCGTATTCGGTGGTGCGGGCCGCGAGGTGCCCCTGATTTTCCGTGGTCATCATCCCGACCACACCCATGGATCCGAGGCCCCCGAGGACGACCAGGAGGAGGGCCGTCGCCACCACAGTCTCTATGAGCGACGAGCCGTCATCGGCATGCAGAGTCATTGCTGGCGCCACACACCGTTGGCGGTCGACGTCGTGCGCCAGACCTGCAGTTGGCCCGTGGCGCCAAGCACAATGGCGAAGACACCCGTCGGGCCGCGCATGTACAACACCTGCGTGGTCGTCGGGGCCCCCGAGCTCGACACCGGCAGGCCGCGCGAATTAAAGATCACACACGTGGTGCCGGCAATGGCCGTGTCATCCGCCGCCAGGCACGGCGCAGGCTGCCCCACGACCGACTGACTGTTGGGCGGTGGTGTGGTCACCGGCCCGGGGCCAAACTGGCCGTCGTAGGAGAGCCGATGCGCGCCGCCGTCGAGGATCCACCCCGGCGTCCCGGTGGACTGCCACGTCTCGATCTGCCACGTCCCTGCAGCCTCATTGACGTGAAGCCGGCTTCGCGAAAACTTGGTGGCCGCCGTCATCTTTGTCAGCGCGACCGCACTTGAGAGTCCCTGCGCGTCACCGCGAAGGCGGATGTCGTCGATCATGCCGTCGGAAATCGGCAGCCCCATCGCGGCCACCGAGCCGACAACGGCGAGCACAATGAGGAGTTCAACGGCGGAGAAACCGTGGTCGTGTGGGCGTCTGGTCGTCACGCCCCGATGGAGAGCAAGGCAGGTACCCGAAATTGCTCCCTGTAACCTGTTGAGAAATATGGCGTTACAGAATTGTTCCGCTGACGATGATCACAGTACGGCAGTGCGGATTACAGTTCTACCATTCCCGGCGGTAGAATCCCGCCACCATGACATCCAAGCTCACGATCGCGTTTGCGGCGTGCCTGATGCTGCAAACCGTGGCGCAGGGGCCCGTAACGATCCGCGCGGCTCGCGTCTTTGACGGCCAGCAACTGCTGCGCGACCAGGTCATCGAGATTGACGCCGGACGCATCGTCTTCGTGGGCGCGCGCACCGGCCCGGTGACGCACGACCTCGGCGACGTCACGCTGCTGCCCGGCCAGATCGACGTACACACCCATATCGATTGGCACTTCGGTCCCGACGGCCGTTACGGGACCCGGCCCGGTGTTGCGCGCGCGACGCCCGAGGAACGCGATGCCGCGATCGCCGCCAACCTGAAGGCCACACTTCTCGCCGGCTTCACCACCGTCCAGAACCTGGGTAATCGATCCGACGCCACGATTCGTGATGCCGTGGCCGCTGGCACCCTGCTCGGCCCGCGTATCGTCACGTCGCTGGGACAGTTGCAGCCGGGACAACGCACACCCGACCAGCTGCGGGAGGCGGTGCGTACCCTCAAGACGGCCGGTGCTGACGTCGTGAAGACGTTTGCGTCGGGCAGCATCCGCACCGGAGGCGAACTCAGCACGACGCTCGACCAACTGACCGCGATCTGTTCGGAGGCCCGCGCGCAGGGCCTGCGCGCCGTCGTCCACGCGCATGACCCGGCGTCAATCATCACGGCCGTCAAGGCCGGCTGCCACCAGATCGAACACGGCGTGTTTGCAGACGACGGGGCGATTGCAGCCATGAAGGCAGCCGATGTGTTTTTTGATCCCAACATCGGCCTGGTGCTGCAGAACTACCTCGAGAATCGCGAGAAATTCATCGGCGCCGGCGGCTACACCGAGGACGGGTTCACCTTCATGGAGCGCGCGATCCCGACGCTGGGCCCCATCTTCAAGAAGGCACTCGACGCCGGTGTCCGGATGCCGCTGGGCACCGACGCCGTGGCCGGCGCGCACGGGCAGAACGCGCGCGAAGCCCTGGCGCGGGTGGCTGCCGGGCAACGTCCGATCGACACGGTCATCAGTGCGACGTCGCTGGCGGCGCAGTCGCTGGGCATGGGTGACCGGCTGGGCCGGATCGCGAACGGTTATCTTGCCGACATCATCGCCGTGTCGGGTAACCCCACCGAAGACATCACCGCGCTGCAGCGAGTCACGTTCGTGATGGCGCAGGGCCGTGTGGTGCCGAAGCCATGACCCGCCGCCTGTGGTTGCGGCTTGTGGGAGCGGTCGCGGCGGCGTTGCCGCTGTCGTCGCTGCGCGCGTTTGCGTGGACGCAGGCGCAGCCCTCGCCGACGCTGAACACCGCGACGCTTGGCGCCATCGCCGAGGTCGTGTTGCCGTCGGTGCTGACTGTCGAAGAGCGCGCCGACGCGGTGACTGCGTTCGTCGAATGGGTCGCAGAGTATCGGTCGGGCGCCGACGCCGGCCACGGCTACGGCAATACTAGATTGCGGAGGACCGGGCCCTCACCTGCCTCGAGGTATCCGGATCAGCTGGCGGCCCTCGAGGCCGAAGCCGTAGCCGAAGGCGCGACTTCCCTCTCGGCGCTGGCCCTCAATACACGTCGCCGGGTGATCGAAGCAGCCCTGACCACGCCGACCCGCATCACGCAGTTGCCATCGCAGCCCAACGGTGCCCACGTCGTCGCTGACTTCATGGGCCAGTTCTTTCACGGCCAACACGGGTACAACCTCGCGTATCGCGCGGCGATCAACCGCGAAGATTGCCGCGGGCTCGACGGGTCCGATGCGCCACCCGCTCCCCTGCCCGCGCGAGGAGGCGGACGCTGATGGCCGTCCACGAGTCGGACATCTGCATCATCGGCGGGGGCATCACGGCAGCCATGGTCGCCGAAAAAGTCGCTGCCCTTCAGCCCGGTCGTTCCATCATCGTCGTCGAGGCCGGCAAGTCGCTGTTCGACGTCGAGAATCGCGCCGAGTATCGGCAACGCAGTCTCGACTACGGCGAGAACCAGTGGCCTGGCGATTTTGTGGAGGACCAGGCCGCCGACGGCATCATCTCCAGGACGATGGCCGTGGGAGGGTCGGCGCTGCACTGGGGTGGCGTGTGCAATCGATTTTCAGAAGAAGACACGCGGTTGAAGTCGCTGTATGGCCTGGCCGTGGACTGGCCGATCGAATGGAAGGAGCTTGAACGGCTCTACTGTGAGGCCGAGCGACGCATCGGCGTGTCGGGCGAGCCGGGGCCGCTGAAAGAAGACACGCGGTCCGAGCCGTATCCCATGCCGCCGATGCGGATGACACACAACCTCATCCAGCTCAAGGCGTGGGCTGAACAGAGTGGACATCCGTTCTGGACGACGCCGCAGGCGAAAAACACATTGCAGGGGTATGGAGGACGCAGCATCTGCCTGCGCTGCAACACGTGCGAGATCTGTCCGACCGGTGCGAGGTATTCGCCCGACTACACGTTCCGGCAACTGCTGGCCGACAAGAAGATCGAGCTGCATGATCACACGCTGGTGCGGCGGCTGGAGTTACAGGACGGCAGCAATCGTGTGGCCGTGGCCAAGGCGGTCAGGCAGGATGGCACGGAGCAACTCGTCGAGTACCGCGCGCGCACGTTCGTGCTGGCCGCCGGGTACACCTGGAGTCCGCACCTGTTGCTGCTCTCGGCCAACAGCCGATTTCCCTCGGGACTGGCGAACACGTCGGATCATGTGGGTCGGTACATGACCGGGCATCTGGCGTTTCAGACGACCATCGACACCAACCTCCGCATCTATCCCGGGATGAACGAGCAGCACAGTCTGATCTCGCGCAAGTTCTTCCGCTGCGCGACCGACCAGCCGTACGTCCGCCACGACCTGCGTGTGTGGGAAAGCGGCGGCGGCCGAGCGCCGCGGCTGCGCGATGGCGAAGGCCGGCTGCTCCTGGGCGACGCGGTGCTCGACGAGTGGCGCACACGCACGGCACGTGGCACCGCCCGTGTGCGCGGCTATTTCGACGTGCATCCCGATCGCGACAGCCGACTCACACTGAACCCGGCTGCCACCAATCGCTGGGGCGACCCGCTGCCCGTGGTGCGACACAACATTGACGCCGCCTCCGAGGCGCGCACCCCGGCGGTGCGCGCCCACTTCGAGGCGCTCTTTGATCAGATGGCGCGGGCGAACGACGGACGACGCGGCACCATCAGCGGCCTGTCGTATCAGGATCATCCCGCCGGCGGATGCCGCATGGGCACGGACCCGGCCGCAAGCGTGGTCGACCCACACGGCCGCGCACACGACCACGACAACCTCTTCGTGGTGGGATCACCCACGCTCCCCACCGGAGGCTGCACCAACGGGACCCTGACGTTTGTGGCGCTCGCGCTCAAGTCGGCTGAGGCCATCGCCACGTCGTAAACTGACGTCAGAACACGTGTTCGATGTGACTGCCCTTGATGAGCAGTTGCGAGACGACTTTTTTGCCTGACGGATCGGTCGACAGATGCAGCGCGGTCGCCGTCGCGGCTTTTGGCAGTTCCTTGCCCTTGCACTCGACCTTGAGCGCCACCTTGCCGGTGTCGTGGTCCGTCAGCGTGATCGTCTCGCGATCACACACGACTTTGTACTCACCAGCCTTGATCAGCGTCTTGCCAAACAGGACATCCGATCCAACGGTCAGGTCCGACTTCACGGGCGTTTCGGTGGTGTTGTTGTGCTGGGCAGCGACGAGGACGGCAGAGACGAACGCGAGAGCGGCGACGGCCAGAATAAATTTGCGCATAAGTGCAAGTCTCCTTAAGGAGTGGTGAGTTGCAACCCACGTGCCAGACACTCTGATGCGCTGTCTGGCTTCCAACCGAGCCGTTCTGCCGGCTGAGCGCCCTCGGCTGGGGAGTTACCCGCATGCCCGCGGATGATCCCGCGGCCGCGTCTTCAGGCCACGTGGCCGGCGGCCACGGCCTGTTCCACCGTCTGGAGCACGTAGGGCCAGAGGGCCGGCAGGCCTTCGCGGATGGGATCCATGCGCCTGAGCACGGCCTCGCGCGACACGTGGTGTGTCCGCCAGGTGCCGCCGTCGCCGGCGGCCGTGTTCTGCAGCAACGCCGCAAACCGATCGAGGGCATTCGCCATGCGGGCGTCCGGGGTCTGCCCGGCCTCGAATTCCTCCCATAACGCGCGGAACGCCGTGCCGGTCTCGACGGGCAGCAGACCGAAGAGCCGATCGGCGGCCGCGCGCTCACGGTCCGCCTTGTCATGATTGCCGGTCACGTCGAAGGCAAAGGTGTCGCCGGCATCCACCTCAACGATGTCGTGCACGAGCAACATGCGCACCACGCGATCAATGTGTACGCCGTCAGGCGCGTGTTCCGCCAGGGTCACGGCCATGGTCGCGATGTGCCAGGAATGTTCGGCGCTGTTTTCGCGCCGCGACCGATCGGCGACCGAGGTCATCCGAAGAACCGTCTTTAACCCGTCGATTTCCCGGAGGAACTGAATCTGCTTCGCGAGGCAATCCGTCACGACACCACCATACACGGCGCCGCTTGACTCGGCGATTCGAAATCGCAGAGTCTCTCGACATGTTTCAGGGTCGCCTTCACCTCCCCGCCGTCGTCGTCTGCCTACTGACCGGCCTGACCCTCGTCGCCGCACAAACCGCCTCGACGGGTGACCCGTCCGGGGTCGTCAAGGGGCTGCATCAGTTGTTCCTGCACGATGCCTGCACGGGGGAATTCGCCCCGCAGCCGGACACCTGCCTGCACAAGCAGCTCATCGAAAAGGTGATCACGGTTGGTGGCAAAGCCGGTGTGCTGTACGACGTGCGCCTGCGTGTGCGCGGGTTGTTTGAGCCGACGACGATTCGGGAGGGCGAGACGCCGGACCCGGCCCATCCCTACTATCAGGTGGGCGGCACCATTCGGGCCCGCGACTGGTCGGCGTGGCACATCGAGGTGTCGGAGCCGAAGCAGACGTACTGGTTGAACCACTACCCGCGTGTCGGACACACAATCTATCGCGAGGACTTTGAGGCCACGATCCCGATGGCCGCCGGCGCGACGGTGACCGTGCGCGTCGTTGATGGCAACGATCGACAGATGGACAATGCCGAGCCCGGCCTGCCCGATCGCCTGCAGGTCATTCAGGGTGTGACCGAGAAGCCGCTCGACGGCCAGATGCTCCGCCTCGACGTGCTGCGCGTCACCGCCCGCTGACGCCGGCCTCCTACTTCAGCACGTCATCGATGGCGGACTGTGCGAGCGGGTGGTAACCCGCCCGGGCCTTTTTGTAGATGCCCAACGCCACCTTCAGGCCGGCCGGCGTCGCGGCCAGATCGCGATACAGCGGCAGGATGAGTTTGCGTCGCCCAATCTTCAGCAGATACTGCTCCATTGCCCCATAGGCAGCCGTGTACTGATTCGCGATCGCGAGTCTGTACCAGACATGCGCGATTTCCGCGTTGGACGAGGTGGTCAGAGCAAACCGCTTGTCGAGCGCAGCCAGCCGCGTGGCGTCCATCTGTCGCGGCAGGCTGTCGATAAAATGCACCCACTCCTGCGTGGACCAGGAAGCGGCAGCCGCCGCCACCGCGTCCATCGCGCCTCCGTTGAGCCACGTGTCACGAATGCCTTCGACCTTCGTGAAGGCGTCGGATCGCGCAAGCACCGCAAACGCCGGCACCGTTTCGGAGTGCAACCACTCCTGCACTTGCGCCTCGGTGATCGCGTCGGGTTTGCCGGCCATCAGCTCCGTGCGAAGCGCGGCCAAAAAGTCGTCGGTGGTCGCACTTTGAAACGCGCGGCTGTCGAACCAGCGGCGCAGGAAGGCGTCGAGCGTCTCCCGTCCGAACTTCGCTTCCAGGAACGTCAGGAACAACGCACCCTGTTCGTACGGTACGGTCGAATACGCATCATCTGGATCACGGCCGGTCATGTCCGGCAGCAACGTGCGGTCCTTCGGGACGTCGAGCGTTTTGCGCGAGTCCTCCAGGTCCCTGACGCCGATCATCGCTTCCATGTCCGCCCGCGCTTTGCCGTAGACGGCTTCAACAATCCGGCGCTCCAGATACGTGGTGAAACCTTCGTTGAGCCAGAAATCCGACCACGTGGCCATCGTGACGAGGTTGCCCGACCACGAGTGCGCCAGTTCGTGCGCGACAAGTGACACGAGTGACTTGTCGCCGGTGATGACGGTGGGCGTGGCGAAGGTCACGCGCGGATTCTCCATGCCGCCGAATGGAAATGAAGGCGGCAGGACGAGCAGGTCGTAGCGGCCCCATCGATAGGGCCCGTACAGCTGCTCGGTGACCTGAATCATCTTTTCGGTGTCTTCGAATTCCCGTGCGGCGGCATCCACCACGGACGGTTCCGCCCAGACGCCGGTCCGATCACTCATCGGCTTGAACACGAGATCGCCGACCGCGAGGGCCAGCAGATATGTCGGGATCGGCTGCGGCATCCGAAACTTGAAGATCCCTGGCGTGGATTCCGTTGCCAGTGATTCTGCCGCCATGACCGCCACAAGATCCTTTGGCGTGCGAATGGTGGCGTCGTAGGTGACCCGGACGCCTGGCAGATCCTGAACGGGCACAAATGACCGCGCCTGAATCGCCTGCGCCTGGCTGAACAGGAACGGATGTTTTCGTCCCGCTGTCTGTTCTGGAGTCAGCCATTGGAGTCCGCGCGCGGTCGTTGACGTGGCGTAGGTCACTCGCACCCGATTTGCGCCCGGCGGCATGGCGACGTGCAGCGCACTGCCGAACGCCGGTGACGCCGTCTCCAGCCTGTGTGTCGTCTCGACGAACGCTCCCCCGTCGATGGCCGCCTCGGCCTTCTGAATCGTCAGATCGCGGGTGTCCAGCACCAGGTCTCCCGCGGCCGGATCACGCCGATCGAGCCTGAGCTCAACGGTGCCTCGGAGCGTCTTCGTCTCGAAGTCCGTGGTCAGATCGAGCACCAGATGCGTCGTGACAAACGCCGAGACATTGGCAAAAGACGACGGGTCGGATGGAACGGGCGCGGATGTCACAGTGTCAGTACCTCGGTCACACGCGCATGTGAGCGCGAGCGCCAGAACGAGTGGGAAGCTTCGAGTCATCACATCACCCCGGTCGTCTTGATATCGAGTACCGCCGGTGTCGTGAACGACACCGTCGCGGGAAGCGCCTGCGGCAGCAGTTGCTCAAGGATCGCCGGGTCGCGCAGGTCTTGCGGCACCAGGTCGGTCGTCACGGCGATGCGATAACGCCCAGGAGGCAACCCGCGGAACGTATACCGGCCCTGGCCGTCCGGACGGGTGCTGACGATGCGCCGCGATTGCGGCAGCCAGTACGCGCGGTCCTCAGGCATGGCGATCACAAAATAGTCGGCGGTCGCCTCCCCGGTTTCAGAGAGCAGCCGTCCAGATAGTTCAGTGACGACGTCGGTGAACGTGATTGTCACGGCGCCCGCACCGGGCCCCAGGTCCTGTGGGCGATCGGTGACGTCCTCATCACCGAGTCTCACCGACGCCACGCGCCACACGGGGCCGGTGGCCGCGTTGCCGGCCGGCACCGATGCGGTAATCAGGTACCGCCCCGGGACAATGCCAGTCGCTGTGAACCGGCCCTCAGCGTTGACTCTCACCGACGGCCGCGCCCACACCGGCCCCTGGCGCTGAAACGACGTCACCACTCGAGTCAGGTCGCTGGGCAGCGGACTTTTTCCCTCGAACACCAGAGTGCCGCTCATCACGAGTGACGTCTGCAGTGTCAGCGTAATCGACGCGGTCTCACCAGGCGCCAGGTTGACGTCCTGGCTGGCCCATAACGCCGGCGAGTCTGCGGTCGCGGGCACTTCGGCGAACACGGTATAAGGCCCCGGGCTGAGTCCGCCAGACGCCACGCGCCCGGTCTGCAGTCCTGGACTCTCAGACGCCGAGTTGAGCGCTGACACGGAACTCTGTCGGCTGATCAACAGACGTGTTGGCGCGGGTCTGCCGTCCGGATACACGATGTCGCCTTCGATGCGTGCCTTCTGGATGAACTGCATCAGGATGTCCACCCCGCCAACTTCCTCCCCCGCTGCGAGTCGGACAGAGGGTGCCGCCAGCGGATCGAGCGCACTCGGGGCGAAGATCTGAGCGTAGTTAAATTGTGCGGGACTCGGAGCCGCGGGTGCGGGCGCTCGTGGTTGCTGTGGCGCAAACGCCGCCTGATAGTCCGCCACACCGGGCATCCGCGCATCCGGCCCCACCCCGCGGAAATACCAGGTCGTGCCGACCACGTATTCGCCGGCCGGCAACCCAAACACGCGGTACTGGCCACGATCGTCGGAGACAAAGGTCTGCGGCTCCGGCGTGGAAAAATCGAGGGTGCGTTGTCCGCCGAGCGAGGTCCGCACCAGCCAGGCCATCAGGGGCACGTCCGGCATCGGATTGCCGTGCTCATCACGAACGGTTCCGGTAATCACCGCACCTCGAGGCAACCGGAATGACGTGTCCACCGCCTCGCCCTCCGCCAGGAACACCCCGGCACCCGTGCGAAATGGCTGACGCGCACCAAACGACATGGTGGGATGTCCCGCCTTGGTGGCCGTCACGGTGAACCGGCCGACCGGCAACTGATCGACGGAAAATCGTCCGTCAGTGTCCGTGATGGCAGTACGTGTGAGGCGCATGTCGCCGGTAATGGTGACCGTCGCTCTCCGCACCGGGACCTCGTCGCGTTCAGTGATGCGACCCGAGATCCGTCCCTTTCCCGCAGGCGGCAGCAGGGTCGCGGCCGAATCACGCACGGGCACCTGTGCCTGTGCCGTCACCCATGCGGTGGTCATGCCTGCGACAACCAGCATCACGCACGTGGTGACGGTCGCGAGTCTGTTATGAGTCATCGACGGCTCCTCACACGAATGGTGACTGGGGCAGGTGTGTCGGCAATGGTGATGCGTTCGGCGAGCGCGGACCAGGCCTGCAACTGTGCGGGATTTTTCCAGTCGTCCGCCTCACCCGCCGGCAGCGCAATGACGAAGTACTCGCCAACTGGAGGCGCACTCACGGAGAACCGGCCGTCAGCATCGACTGAAATCACCTGCAGAGTGCGCGGCGATCGGCCGTGATCAACGCGCGCGCGTAAGTCAACCGGGAACAGGATCACCACCGACGCATCGGGAGCGGTGTCCTGATCCCCCTGCACCGTGCCGGCAAGGCGGCGCTCGCGGTCAACAAAAGTGACCACGATCTCCGACAGGTCGTCGTCGATCTGCAGCGCGGTGTCAGTGACGTCACGGCCGTGCAACGCCGCGCCCTTGAAATACCACCCAGGCGGCGGCACGGCTTTGACCACGTAGCGCCCAGGCCAGATCGTGCTGGCCAGGAACTCGCCCGACTCGGTCGGTCGGGCGCCGGCGAGGTTGCCGTCAGCACCACCACCGTTGGCGGGTTCCACGGTCACACGCACACGCGCACGGTCAGCGGCGCTCGGTTGTGCACCCGTCCCCACAAATTCCACCCGCCCACGCACCTGCGGCGCCTGAGCCAGGGAGAGACTGAGGCCATCAATCGGCCTTGCGCCCACACTCACCTGCTGGTTCACGAAGTACGCAGGCTCGGCGGGCGCCGCCGGGGCGCGCGGACCACCCAGCACCATGGAAATCCGCGGAATGGCGCCGGTGCCGCCGGTGACCGAATACCGATCGCCGGCAGTGGGCCATGGCAGTCGGACGACCCGCGCAATAAATTCTCCCGGCGGCACACCGGTGAAGACGAACCGGCCCTGCGCGTCGGTGATCGCCACGGCCGTGCTGACCAACGGCCGATCGTCTGTGTCGGCGGGCACAAGATGCACCGCGTTCCATGCCGCCGGCCCTTCGGGACCGACAAGTGTGCCCGACACCGTCACCATCGACAACCGCGTCAGCAGAATATTGGCGGCGTCCTCGACCTCACCTGATGCCACTGACACGGTCTCAGCCCCACTCATGGTGAGACTCGCCGGATGGTAGGTGGTGGCAAACCCGTCGAGGTCGGTCAGCGTCCGCGTGAGTGTGCCCCGCCCGGCGACGCGTGAGGCACGATCAAACGTCATGGACCGCACCGTTCCACTCGCCATCGTCTGATAAAACGCGCGCGGCGTTTCACCAGCCGCGCGAATGGCCCCGGCAAACGTGTCTGGTTCAGCGACCGCAGACGCGAGCACGGCGACCACATAGTCGCCCGGCACGAGCGCGGCAAATCGGTAGACACCGCGGTCGTCGGTCTGCGCGCGCGGCGCCTCTCTGGTTTCGACGTCGGACGGGACGTGGTGACCCGCCGTCCACTCGAGCCGGACGGCGCGCACTTCTGCGCCCACCACCGGTTCCCCGTCGTCACTGGTGACCGTCCCTCCAATCACTGCGGGACGCCACAACACCACGCGAAGGTCGGTGCGTGTGGCGCCAGCCGCCAGTGCCACTTCCCCCGCCGTGCCCGACGGCCGAAGCCGTCCGTACGCTCCCGGTAACCACCCGGGCTTGCTGACCTCTATCGTGAAACGCCCGGGGGGAACGTTGGTGATGACAAACCGTCCCTCACTGTCGGCACGCACAGGCGTCACCTGGCTGGACGGTCCCGGGGGGCCGCCAGAGAGCCTGACCACCACGACCGCCTCGGCGACAGTGGCGCCTGAGCCGTCCACTACACGGCCGGCAAACATGCCGGTTTGTGCCGCAGGCGCGTTGACCTGCAGCAACATCGCCGTGGCTATCGCCGACATCCAGTGCCATCGCATAGCGCGGATATTACCGCAGGTGGTCACTCCCTCCGGCGACGCACCACTTTCAGGTCAACGTCGAGATTCGAGGTCGGCTATCAGCGCCTTCATCTCGGCAATTTCGCGGCGTTGCGCGGCAATGATCTCGTCGGCCAGCTTTCGAACCCGCGGATCGGTAATCCCGGCGCGTTCACTCGTCAGTATCGCCATCGAGTGGTGAGGAATCATCGCGCGCATGTAGGAGACCTCATCAACAGTGGCCTGGCTGCGCACCAGCCACAAGGCGCCGGCGA
Organism: uncultured Solibacteraceae bacterium; assembly: GCA_964423815.1. Lineage (GTDB taxonomy): Bacteria > Acidobacteriota > Vicinamibacteria > Vicinamibacterales > SCN-69-37 > SYFT01. Next base: position 23,455 of record CAYRGW010000041.1, read on the forward strand.
AGATCACGACGCTGCCGGCAACGATCGCCACGTTGACAGTCTTGTTCTTGTACATGCTCAACATGAATGCCAGCATGACCACAGCCATCACCGCCCCCATGACCACTGCCATGTACGCCCGCATCTCGCTGAAGAACACATGGCCGACCTCATACGTGGTCAGGTAGGTCAGGCAGAACATCACAATGGTCGATGTGAGAATCATCGCGCCAAATCTCAGATACATTTTCACGTTTGCAGCCCCTTCGGGGCTGACCTTGCAAACACCATGCCACGACACAAATCGCTCCTGAACGCCTCCGAGCGCCTCTCGGGCTATTCTTACGGCATGCGTTATCGTCGACTCGGTCACAGCGGACTGCAGGTGTCACGTCTCGGTATTGGATGTATGAGCTACGGTTCGCCCGCGTGGCGACCGTGGGTGCTGGACGAAACCGCCGCGCGGCCATTTTTTATCCGCGCCCTTGAGGCGGGCATCAATTTCTTCGACACCGCCGACATGTACTCGCTGGGTGTGAGCGAAGAAGTGACCGGACGCCTGCTGCGTGAACTCGGACGCCGCGATGAACTGGTCGTTGCGACCAAGGTGAATTTTCCGATGGGCCCGTCGGCGCAGACGCCCAACATGGGTGGCCTGTCACGCAAACACATCCTGCAGGGTTGCGACGCCAGCCTGCGGCGTCTGGGCATCGACACAATCGACCTCTACCAGATTCATCGGTTTGACGCCGAGGTCCGAATCGACGAAACGCTTGAGGCACTCAACGATCTCGTCCGCTCCGGCAAAGTGCGATACATCGGTGCCAGTTCCGGGTCGGCCTGGCGCATGGCGCGCGCGCTCAGCCTCTCCGAGCAACACGGCTGGGCGCGTTTTGTCTCGATGCAGAATCACTACAACCTGGTCTACCGCGAGGAAGAGCGCGAAATGATTCCGCTGTGTGTTGATCAGGGCATCGGCCTCATTCCGTGGAGCCCGCTGGCGCGCGGAGTGCTCACGCGTCCCAGACCCGCCGACGCCGACGTGCGCAGCGGCGGCACGGCACGGTCTGAAAGCGACGACTATTCGCCAAAACTCTACGATCAGGATTCAGATTGGGCCGTCGTTGATGCGGTGCAACACGTCGCCCACCAACGCGGTCTCCCCATGGCACAGATCGCACTGGCCTGGCTGCTCTCCCGCCCGGGCGTCGTCGCACCGATCATCGGCGCCACGAAATTGTCCCACCTCACGGACGCCATCGCCGCGCTCGACGTGACGCTCAGCGCGGACGAATGCGCGCTCCTGGAAGCGCCCTACCGACCGCACGGCGTCAAAGGCCACCAGGTGTGACACTCGACGCGGGCGCCTGCGCCGGTCAACCCGCGCGGACAGGCTCGGCCACGACGAGGGAAAGTGGGATCTGCACCTTGAGCAGCGTCCCTTCGCGCCGGGAGCCGGTCAGCATCAACGTGCCGCCCAACGCCAGCGTACGCTCCCGCATGCCGGAAATGCCCAGCGAGCCATGGCTGTCGACCAACCGTCTGCTGATCCCCCTTCCGTCGTCGTGCACGGTCACGATCAGATCCTGACGGCCCGTCCTGAGCGCGACCCGCACGTGCGACGCACGGGCGTGCAACGCGACATTGGTCAGCGCGGCCTGGACGATCCGGAACACCGCGACCGCCGCCGGGCGGTTGAACCTCACGCCGGCCGCGTTGGTCGTGAACCTGCAGGGGATCCCGACTGAACGTGCGAACTCCTTCGCCGAGGATCGCAGCGTCGTGACGAGGCCCAGTTCATCCAAGGTGCCGGGACGCAACTCCACCGTGATGTCTTTCACCGAACGGATCAACCCCGTCGTGGCCTCCGACAGCGACCGGATCTTCGTCAGCAGCGCCTTCTGTTCGGGCGCGACATGACGGTCCAGCCACGCCAGCCCCAGATGCAGGCTCGTCAGCGCCTGACCGAACTCATCGTGCAGTTCACGCGCAATCGCCAGCCGCTCGGACTCCCGCACCGAAAGCAGATGCGCCGTCAGGGCCCGCAGTTGATTCCTGGAGATCTCCAGGTCGTCCTCGGTCTGCTTCAGGCGAACGAACATGATGTCGCGATCGCCCACAATCGCGTCCACCTCGTGTGTGCGCAGGGCGCGCTCGAGGCCCTCGGCGCCTGTCAGCACGTCGACCGATCCTCTCGGTGGGGGTGGCTGGTCGCTCACCGCTCACCGTTCAATCTGAGTGCGGCCAGCACCTGTGCGGGATCGCTGAGGGTGCCGAACAGGGTGACCTGCGGCAGAGGCGAGATCAGGATCACGGTGGGCGTCACAATCACGCGTTGTTTGTAGGCGGCCTCGGCGTGTTTCAGGACATCGACCGTATCAATGTGATAGCGCCCGGGGATGTGTTTATTGCACAGCCGGATCAGATTGGTCACGGCGAGGGCGGACTTGGGTTCGTGGCCCGCCACGAACACCTTGAAGACGTACGTGTCGCGCGCCACCCGCTGCCGCTTTCAGGCCTTCACCAGATCGAGGCCGCGATCGGTGATGCAGAATTCATGGAAGTGGCTGGAATGGCGAGACCCCCTGGCCTTCATGACCACCAGCTGGCGCATCATGGCGAGGCCCACCTGCCGATGGCGCAGGAGGATCACGGTGTCGATGAGCGAGGAAATGCCGATCCCGCTGATGTCGTCGATCGGCTCCCGACTGGCGCTCTGATTGAGGCACAGGCAGGTGATGCCCCGCTCCTTGCACACGTTCAGAATCCGCATCAGATATTCGAACGCGGCCTGCTCCGATCCCATCCGTTTGCAGGCCGAGATCGCATCCACAATCACGCTGGTGGGTTGGACTTGGGCGATGTCCTTCAGCGAGTGGAACAGGTGCTCCTCCACGCCCATGGCTTCCGGCAGATACGAGTGAATCGCCAAGCGGCCTTTTTTGACGAGCGGCTCCAACACCAGGCCGGCGCTCCGCATGTTGCTGACCATCGCTTCGGGTGACTCCTCGAAGTTGATGTACAGCACCCGCTCCCCGCGCCGACAGGCGGCTTGCGTGAACAGGCAGGCCAGCGTGGTCTTGCCGGCGCCGGCGGGCCCCGCTATCAGCACGGCGGTCCCCTGCCGATAGCCGCCGCCCAGCGCCTCGTCCAGCCAGGCGGGACCGCTCGACACACGTGCCCCGGGGGGCCGATGCTGCAGGACGTTGCCGGTCATCGGGATGATGTTGATGCCCGTCTCGTTGATGATGAACGGATACTCGTTGCGGCCATATCCCGACCCGCGGTACTTGATCACGCGCAAGCGTCGCGTCGTGATCTGGGCGGTGACGCGCTGGTCCACGTGGATGACACAATCGGCCATGAAGTCCAGGAAGGCATACCGGGATCGTGCACTCTCCTCGTCGACCGTCTTGACGGTCATGAGGGTGGTGACGCCCCGGTCCAGCAGCCATTCGTGCAGCGAGTACAACTCCTGGCGCTCACGCAGAGGGCTGTCGTACAGGTGCAGCAGGGCGTCCACGGCGTCAATGACGACGTACTTGGCCCGCATGGCCGTGATCCGGTGATCGAGGACGGCCAGCAGGCCGTTGATGGAGAAATCTCCAGAGAGGACCGCAGCCGGATTCAGGCGGGCATCCAGCAGGCAGAGTTTCTGCGCCTTTTCCAGACGCGCAAGATCCCACCCCCGGCTCCATGCGTCCTGACGCACCGTCTCGGGCCGCTCCTTGAACATCACCAGGATGCCTGCATCCCCCGCCGCAGCGGCGTTGAGCAGGCACTGCAGGCCCATCGTGCTCTTGCCGCTCCCCGGTCCGCCGCTCATGATGGTCACGCGCCCGGCGGGCACGCCGCCACCGAGCACCACATCCAGCCCGGCGATGCCTGTGGGCACCTTCGGGATTTCTTTCGCAGCCCGTGGCGGGCCGGGGGTCTTTGCGCGGCGCGCCTTGCGGGGGGCGGTTTTCACGTGTCAGAGGGCCCGGAGCGCTTGTCGCGACGATTTGGCCGTCTTGCGCGGGCGCACGACCTGGTTCAGTGGCCACGTCTTCACGAAGAGCGCAGGGCTCAGGTAGTGCCGACCGGCGGCCACTTCGTGGACGGCCTGGAGGAGTTCTGTGCCGCACGACTCTTTCACGATGAATCCGGCCGCGCCGGCCTTGTTTGCATCCAGCACAAACGCGGTGTCTCCGTACATCGTGAGGATGATGATCTGCGTGGTCGATCCCAGGCGTGAGAGCCGACGCGTCACTTCCAGCCCGTCGGGTGCGGGCATCATCAAATCAAGAATCAGTACCTGCGGTTTGACACGCTCGACCAACGCGAGCGCTTCATCGCCGTTGGCCGCTTCACCGACGACACTGAGCGTCGGGTCGGTCTCCAGCAGCAGGCGCAACCCCTGCCTCACGACTTGGTGATCATCAGCCAGTGCGACGGTAATCATGCAACTTCTCCCCGACTTTCTAACGTTTCAAAGACGGTAGGTCAGGATCAGGAAGGACCGCTGTTCGATATTGCACGGCCCGCGCGCAAGCCGAGGGAGCCCGCCTGCCGTAGACTCTTGTCATGGCGCGTGGGTGGGAAAGCAAGTCCGTGGAAGACCAGCAGGCTGACCGCGAGCACGCGCGACCGGCCGGTGTGCCGGTGTCGCCCGAGGAGGCCGCGCGTCACGCGCAGCGGCAGACGCTTGCACTCACCCGTGCTCGCGCGCTTGCCGACCTGGCGGTGGCGCGATCGCCTGCGCACCGCGCGATGCTCGAAGCCGCGCTCCGTGCGCTGGACGACCAACTCGTCGCTCTGGAGCGTCGGTGAGCCCCACGGCCTTCGTCAGGCTGATGGCTCCGACGAGTCACTCACACGCGACAGGTTGTCCACCAGATATCGACCGAGGTTGATATGCGGAATCACGCGAACGGCAGGGTTGCCCGACGTCAAGTCCGCCAGGAAACGATAACTTCTGTTCGTTTCCTCGTCCTGCCACCATCCGTGCACCACCGGGGTGGCGCGGGGGCCGAGCCACTTGTGACGGCGCATCAGGGCAAGGAGTTGTTCTTCCGCCGCAGCAGGTCCATTGGTGTAGGCATCATTGCGGACGAAAAAACACACGATCTTCCGACCAGCCTCTACCGGGCGTCCATCAAGGGTCCTCGCGAACGTCGTGACGTCACTGACACGTTCGAGGAGAGGATGGCCGATGAACTGCAGGTAGGAAAACGCCCGGGGGGTCATGTCGTCGACCACAACGACCCAGTGCCAACGGATGCGTGCCCGCTCCGGGATGTTCAAGCCATTCAGCGTGCGCAATTGGGAGCCCCGGGTGAGCACCAGTTGTCGCGCCACGACTGACTCTCCGGAATCGAGATCAACTTGCGCGCTCGATCCGGTGATCGAAGCGCTGAGGGCTTCCCGGCCGAGCCAGAGCGAGATGCCGGCTTCGTCTGCACGAGCGCGAAGCGCCGACACGATCTCGGCGGTCCCCCCGGGCGGATAATAAAAACCATGGTGACGGGTCCGAAAGTCGCCCAGCCATCCCTTCGCGTGTTTCAAGGACCGCCAGTAGGCTCGCGCGGTCTGGGGCCAGCTCCCCCCCTGGCGCTGTCGGCGGAATACCCCGTCAGCGGACTTCCTGACCGCCCCCAGGCCCTCCCTGACTGCCGCGTACCCGGAACTGCCATACCGCTCCTCGAACAGTCGGCCCGCGAGGTAGGTATGTTGTGTCGGCACTGGAACCAGCGGCGCCAGAGCCAACCCCCATACCTGCGCCGCCATGATCGGAACGGCCGGGTGTTCAATAAACAGGTGGCACCCGACTTCGACGTTCGTGTAGCCGAGGACGTCTGCGCTACGCCACGCACCACCGATCGTCGGTCTCCGGTCGACGACGAGCACTCGCTGGCCGCTCCGAGCCAGTAACAGCGCTTCCGTCAGCGCGAGAGGACTGGCACTGATCAGGATCGTGTCGAATGACTTCATTGAGGCGGTCCAGGCAGGCATTGAGATAACAGCGGCTCGCCCTCCGGCGAGCGTGGTGGTCGCGACGTGTGTGGCGACTCGGATTCTACCGCGTGACCGAAACAATCGCATGCGCATGCGATTGTCGGGCTGTGTCCCCGTGTTAGGAGCCCGGTGCCGGGGCACTCCCCGGGCTGAGGTACATCACCCAGAACCGTTGAACCCTTGTGCGCGCAGACCCGTAATATGCTCACAATGTGACTAAAACTCAATCCGCGCCGACGCTGGCCGAATTCGAACTGCTCGTGATGGTGGCCGCGATGCGCCTGGGAGCCGACGAGGCCCATGCGGTGTCAATCGCCGCGGACATTACCGATCGCACGGGCCGAGGTGTCCGGCGCGCCAACGTGTATATGACCTTGCAGCGACTCGAGGAGAAGGGGTTGCTGACAACCGTCCTCGGCGACTCACGTCCCGAACGTGGTGGCAAGCCCCGACGCCTCGTGACACCGACGCGCGAAGGCCTCGCGGCCGTGCGCGCGACGATGGCCGGAATCACGGCAATGACCCGGGGCGTAAAAATATGACCCCGCCGCGATGGGCCACTGCCCTCCTCCGTCGCCTGGCTCGCCCGCCTGAAGCGGAAGTTCTGGTTGGTGATCTCGAAGAGGCGCATCGCGCGCGCGCCACCAGACGCGGACCAGGCCTGGCCACACTACTCACATCGTTCGAAGCACTCGACATCGCGTTGATGCTCGTGCGAAGGCGTTTCCGCCTGCCGCGGTTGTTGATGTCGTGGCTCGACGTGAAACTCGCCATGAGGATGCTCGTCCGGTATCCGGTCCTGACCGTGATCGGCACCGGTTCGCTCGCCGCTGCGATTGCCCTGGGGGCCTCGGCCTTCGCGTTCATCTCGCTGTTCCTGTGGCCCCAGATGCCGCTGCCGGACGGAGACCAGGTCGTGACCGTGTTGCACCACGACGTCGCCGCCAACCAGGGCGAATCACGCGTCACCGCCGATTACCTTCGCTGGCGCGATGGCACGCGCACGCTGACGGATTTCGCTGCGGGTCGCGGCACGATTCGCAACCTCGTGATGGGCGACGGCATCGCCGAGCCCATCAGTGTCGCGGAAGTGACCGCATCCAGTTTTCTGATGGCGCGGGTCGCGCCCGTCATGGGCCGGGTGCTGAACGCTGACGACACCTTGGCCGCGGCACCGCCGGTGATGCTGCTGGGTGAGCGGATCTGGCGCGAACGTTTCGCCGCCGATCCCGCGATCGTCGGCAAAACGCTGCTCGTGAGTGAGACGCCGACGACGGTCGTGGGCATCATGCCGACGGCGTTCAGATTCCCATCGGTCTACGAAGTCTGGCAACCGCTGAAGATCGAGGCAGCGTCCGCGACACCGCGGGCCGGCATCGGGATCCAGATCTGGGCGCGACTCAAACCGGCGGTGACCCACGAGCAAGCCAACGCTGAACTCGCCGTTCTGAGCGCTCGAGCGGCCGCCGATTGGCCGGCCACCCACGAGCATCTCCGGGCCGTGGTCGGATCCCCGGTCGAGTCGGAGGTGAGCAATCCCGAGGAACGAGCCTTGCTCGCGTCCGCCAATATTTTCGTCGCCCTGCTCGTGCTGCTGGTGAGCGGCAACGTCGCGCTGCTGATGTTCGCGCGCGCCGCCACGCGCGAATCGGAAATCGTCGTCCGCACCGCGCTCGGCGCGAGCCGCGGACGCCTCGTCGGCCAGTTTTTGACGGAAGCCCTCGCGCTGAGCACCATCGCGGCGGTCATTGGTCTCGTGCTGGCGCAGCAGGTGATGGTGTGGGGCGTGAACACGTTCACAGTCGTAGCCAACAACGGAGAGTTGCTCCCGTTCTGGATTACGCCGAGCCTGCCCCCGATTTCAATCGTCTACGGCGTCGGGCTTGCCGTACTTGCGGCAGGCGTGACCGGCATTCTCCCAGCGGTCAAGATGACGCGGGCCGTCTCGTCGCGACTTCGTGAAACCACGGCCGGAGGCGGAGGTCTGTCGTTCGGCGGCGTGTGGACCGTGGTCATCGTCCTGCAAATCGCGGTAACGATGGCGTTTCCGGCGACGATGTACCTCCTCAAGGGCAGCGCCCACCGCACCGAGACGCAGCAGATCGGCGTGCCGCCGGAACGGTACCTTTCGGCGCAGCTTGGACGTGGAAGCAACATGACCCCGGCGCAGTTCGAAGCCGCGGTTCGGCGCGTGCGCGAGGAACTGGCGGAAACGCCGGGCGTCACGGCCGTGACAGTGGCCGACAAGCTTCCATTCATGTGGAACGGCCACTATCTCGTCGATGTCGACGAGGGTGGGGCCGCCACCCCGGCGGAAGATGAGTTCGGTGGCTCCCACCGCATTACCACTGCGGCGGTCCAAGCCGATTTTTTCGACACGTTCGAGGCTCCGGCGCTTGCGGGCCGTCTCTTTGTCGCGAGTGACTACACCGGTGCGCCCCGAACGGTAATCGTCAATCAATCGTTCGTTGACAAGGTATTAGGCGGTCGAAGCGCGGTCGGACGACGACTTCGTTACAAGTGGGCCTCGGGCGGTGGTCATTCGCTGCCGGCGGCCAACGCGATGCCGGCGGGCAGTGTGCCGCCGTGGGTGGAGATTGTGGGCGTCGTTCGCGACCTTGGTATGGCTGTGGAACCAAATCCAAACACGGCCGGTGCCTACTTTCCGCTCGAACCTCGCGCCGTCACTGCGGTCATGGTCGCCGCGCGTGTGTCCGGCGACATGGCCGCGGTCACGAACGCGCTGAGGTCAGTGGCGAGGCGGGCGGATTCGGCGTTGAGAGTGTCCGACGTGCAGCCGCTCAGCCGTATCCCGGACAATGGCCTCCGAACGGTTGGTTATGTCGTGCGTATGCTCGGCATCGCGGGTGGCCTGGGTCTGATGCTGGCGCTGTCGGGCATCTACGCGGTGATGTCGTTCGCGGTCTCGCGTCGCACCCGCGAAATCGGCATTCGTGTGGCGCTCGGCTCGACCCGCTCACAAGTCGTGCTCACGATTCTTCGCAGGCCTCTCATTCAGGTGGCGATGGGCAGCGTTCTCGGTCCGCTCCTGTTCAGCATGCTTCCGTTGTCGATCGCGCTGACGCCGGCGTACGTGGCCGGGATGGCGGGTTACACGCTGATCATGTTCGGCGTATGCATGCTGGCGTGCCTCGTGCCCATCCGCCGTCTACTGCGCGTTGATCCCATCGCGGCGCTGCGCGCCGACTAGCGAACCGGGAGGCTACACCACCGCCCCTCTCCTTCCGGACGCGAGGTCGGTCATACTCTCACCGTGACGACCGACAGAAAACCACAAAGGCTCGTGAACGACGGAGTGGCGCCGCGCAGCACCGACCACGCGGCTGCGCAACGGGACTCTCAGCTGGCGATTGACGTGTGCCCGCACTGCAGCGAATCCGTCAACCTCGCGCTGATCAAAGGGTGCCTTCGCTGCATGAAGTGTGGATTCAAGTGGGACTGCAACGGCTGGTAGGCGCCTGTTGATTTCGCGCCCGCAGCGCGCGATATTCTGTCTCCCATGTTTGTAGGACATCTTGCCGTGGCCCTGGCTGCGAAGCGGATGGCCCCTCGAGCATCGCTCGGGTGGCTTGTCGCCGCATCGTTCGGGATAGACCTGCTATGGCCCGTATTACTCCTGGCCGGCATTGAACGTGTCGCCATTGATCCGGGCAACACCGTCTTCACACCGCTCGATTTTGAGTCCTATCCCTGGAGTCACAGTCTGTTGATGGTGATCATCTGGGCGGCGCTGCTTGCCGTGGTCGCGCGGCAACGGCTGCAGCACAAGGCCGACGCGCTGGTGGTCGGCGGCCTTGTGGTGAGTCACTGGTTCCTCGACTGGGTCACCCACCGTCCCGACCTGCCCTTGTGGCCGTCCGGGCCCGTGACCGGCCTCGGATTGTGGAATTCGCTCGTGGGGACGCTGGTCGTAGAAGGCGCGCTCTTCGCGATCGGCATCGTCATGTATCAGACAGTGACGCGCGCCACCGACCGTGTCGGCACATGGGCGTTTGTGGGATTGATCGGTCTCACCGGCGCGATCTGGCTCAGCGGACCGTGGTCGGCCCCGCCGCCCAGCGCAAGCGCCATTGCAGTGGTCGGCCTGGCCATGTGGCTGTTCCCGGCATGGGCCGCGTGGATTGACCGCCATCGGTCGTCGCGGCAATAAGTCCGAAGGATTGCATCACCGTCGTCCCTGGGCCATCACAAACCATCACCGGACCATTAGACTGTCCGCTGGAGGATTCCATGTCGATCAGCCGTCGTCAGTTTCTCGGTACCGGAGCATTGGGTGCAGGCGCGTTTGCCGTCGGGTGCGCCACCCCTCAACCCTCGTCATCCACCGGCGAGACGCCGGCCTTTCTGCGGGGTTTGAACCCGATGACGGCCGGGGTGGTGCCGATCGGCGACGATGAGCGGCGAGGCAGGATCGCGAAGGCCCAGCGCCTGATGGAGGAAGAGAAGCTCGACGCCATCTTCATGGAGGGCACGGCCAGCTGCTTCTATTTTGCCAATATGCGGTGGGGCCAGAGCGAACGCACGTTCGGCGTGGTCATCCCGGCGCGCGGCGAACTTGCCTACGTCTGCCCGGGCTTTGAAGAAGACCGCGCCCGGGAAATGATCACCTTTGGCAACGACGTTCGTGTGTGGCAGGAAGACGAAAGCCCCTACAAACTGATCGCCGACATCGTGCGCGACCGAGGTGTTCGCCACGGTCGCATCGGCATCGAGGAACGCGTCCGGTTCTTCATCGCCGACGGTATTCGCAAGGCCTCGTCGCTGGAACTGGCCGACGCCACGCCGGTGACCGCCGGCTGCCGCATGTACAAGTCTGCGGCGGAGATTGCGTTGATGCAACGCGCCAACGACGTGACGATCGAAGCCTATCGCGCGGCGTTGACCACGCTGCGTCCAGGCATGACACAAGGGGAACTGAGCGGGAACATCGCCCAGGCGTTCACCGCGTTGGGATATACCGGCGGCGCCAGCGCGCAGTTCGGCATGTACACCGCATTCCCGCACGGCAGCCGCACTCCGCAAACGCTCAAGGAAGGCGACGTGGTGATGATCGACGGCGGGACCAGCTGTGAAGGGTACGCCTCCGACATCACACGCACCGTGGTCATGGGCACACCGACGCAGCGACAGATCGACATCTGGAATCTCGAGAAGCGCGCGCAGGATGCCGGATTTGCCGCCGCCCGCATCGGCGCGCCGTGTGAAAACGTCGACATTGCCGCGCGCAAGGTCATCGTCGACGCCGGGTTTGGGCCCGGGTATCAGGTGCCGGGCCTGCCCCACCGCACAGGCCACGGCATCGGGATCGAAGGGCACGAATGGACGAACTTCGTGCTCGGCAACAAAACACCGCTGGCGCCAGGGATGTGCTTCAGCGACGAGCCGACCGTGGCCATCTACGGCGAGTTCGGCATTCGGCTGGAGGATTGCCTCTACATGACGGAAGACGGACCGAAGTTCTTCACCAAGCAGAGTGTGGCCATCGATCAGCCGTTCGGGTGATCGGCGGTCGGAGTCGCGGGCGGGCCTGTGCGCGGGGACTGGTGACCCTCAGGCCGTGCGGTCCGGATCGTCGGATGTCAGCAGGTCCACGTCGGCGAGATCTTTCGGACGACCGCTGGCCTTCCTGTTATCGATGAGCGCCGTGCGTCCGAGAAAACGAACCGGAATATCGTCGACGCCGCAACGATTCAAAATGTCGCAAAACTGACCGAACGGTTCCGTATACGGCCGCCGTTCGGTCATACATCAACGCTCGTCGGTGACCACAGACGGCAGGAGCTTAAACGTGCGCGGGAGCCCATGCGGGCCGTCCCCGGACTGACGCACGCGATATCGTTCCGCCTGCGCCAGTCGCTCCTGGACCGGCTGAGCCAACCAGTACCGAAGTTGCGCCTGATCGTGGCTGGCCCAGTGCTCTAACGGGGCTTCTAGCCTTCCCCGCATGCCGGCAAGGGGGCCCGCAGATGATGTCGACGCCATGGGGCGATGTTATCTCAGACGAGAACCGGCACGGAAGCCGTCCACGTTTCAAGAACCCTGCAGCCTGGACGCAGAACCCTGAACCGCGCGCGCGAAGCGCGCGCCTATGCGCAGAAGAGAATTCGGCCGCCGTCAAGCGGAGGCAGGGGCAAAAGTTTCATGACAGCCAGGCTGAGATTGATCAGCACGGAAAACGTGAGCCGCTCAGGCCTGTTCAGTTCGCGGTACGTCGGGCGTGCGTCGGAATTCCACCCAAACGACGATGATGGCGCCGACCATGATGGCCACATCAGCAACGTTGAAGACCCCGGTGCGCACCGGGCCAACGCCCACGTGCATGAAATCGACCACACTGCCTCGCACAACGCGATCGATCCAGTTCGAGGCGCCGCCAGAGACGAACAGCGCGAGACCGACGGCATGCCACCCTCGCCATCGATGGCGGAAGCCGAGCGCAGTGATTACAACCAACATCAAGCCGGTTGCACCTGTGAAGATGACCGTTCGTATGCTCGATGGTAGATTGGCGCCAAGGCTCAGGAAGCCGCCGCGATTCTCGGCGTATCCAAGCCAGACTGTGCCGCCAAGATAGGAGCGGCTCGGCTGTCCGGCGAGCGTTGTGGTTGCGGCGTGTTTGGTGACCCGATCACATCCAATGGTGCCGAGAACGGCGACCAGAAACAGGAATAGACCGAACCTCGTCATGGGCGGATTTTACGGCACGCCCACGGGAACCGCCAGCGCCCTGACACCCCGCGCGCAAGGCGCGCGAGCACCTTGCGGAGCACCCAGCGACACGATGAATCAGCGTGTTACCGTACAGGCCGCGCTGGCTCGGTGTAGCGCACGTTCCCTGGCATTGCGCGACGAGAGAGGTGTGACATGACGCAGCGAGTGTCGTCCAGTAATCCGCCGAGCAGGCGCTCGTGGTGCCTCATCCTGGGCCTCGCGTGGATCCTGCATGACAGCGAGGAGTGGCTGCTCGCGTCGCAGATGCTGCAGTTCATGCAGTCAGACGCCCCGGATTTCGTCCGCAACGTCTACGCCGGGATCACCGTGCCGGAACTACAGGCCGTCCTGCTGATACTCACATCTGTTCTGCTTGTCGTCATCGCGACTGCGGCCCTTCTTGCGTCGACAGCCACCGCCGCGTTTGGAGTGATGGCGCTTGCGGCACTGCTCGGCCTCAATGCGGTATTTCACATCGCACTGTTCATCGACACCGGCGCCTATGCGCCTGGCCTCCTTACCGCCGTCATGGTCAGCCTGCCAATTGCAATAACACTGCTCGTGCAGGCCAGACGGCAACGATGGACGCCTGCGCCGGCCTTCGTCGCCGTCGTGCCGGCCGCAGTTCTCGTGCATGGACCGGTGCTCGACGCGCTCTTCCAACTGAGCCTGAGCGTGGTGCGGGCAGCGTGACGGAAGATCCGCCGTGAACCAAGCACCCTGAACGCAGAACCTTGAACCCCGCGCGCTTCGCGCGCGGCTACCCCATCTTCTGCATCGCGGCGAGGAACTCGGCGTTCGACTTGGTCTTGTTGAGTTTGTCGATGAGCAGTTCCATCGCTTCGACCGGCGACAGCGGGTTGAGCACCTT
>CAYRGW010000042.1:0-36829 GCA_964423815.1 uncultured Solibacteraceae bacterium
GGTGACGGCGGAGCTGCGGGCGCGGCGGCCGGTGTGGGCACGGGCATCCGTACGGCGCGCCCCGGCTGCCCCGCGATGCCGGGCGAACTCACAACCGCCCGATCGGACGCCTTGGGCACCGGTGGCTGATCGGGCCGGGCCTCGCCGCGCCGGAAGATGGGCATCACGATGAGCCAGCGATTCGCAAGTTGGTCGTACCGCACCACGGTGTCGCCGTTGTTGCGCGCCTCGCACGCGCCTCCAAAGCCGGCAAACACCGTGTTGTTGGGCACGGCGCCCCAGAGCACTTTTCCCTGCTTGTCCCACACGGCCATCCGGGTGTTGACTGACGCCATGACATGGCGCGGCCCCACCGCGAGACTGTTGTCGGAAGGGTTGCGACCGGTCGCCGTCCCGTGGGGCCCCTCAAAGCCAACACCCAGCCCCTCAAATTGGGTCACCAGCGCCGGCGCAGCGGAGATTTGGTCGTCAGCACGGCTCTGAGCGGTCAGCCCCCAGGCACTCGCTGCAACAAGACACACGACCGCTGCTGTTCGCATGCGGCATATTCTGCCATCGTCAGAAGCCGCCGAAGCGGGGATTCACGACCGAATTAAACACCGACCCGAAGGTGTAGCTGAAGCCGCCGCTGAAGTAGTAGCTGTAATCGGTCTGCAGTTGCCGCAGACGGAGCAGAATCTCTTCGGCCGTGGCGCCACCCTTGGCGAGCGAGACCTGGTTCTTGATGCGGGAGTAGCCCCCGAACAGGTTGAACGAGAACCCCTTGAACAGGCGCACCTCGGCATCGGCATTCAGATTGAGGCTGTATTTTTTCATGTCCGCCAGGTGCTGGGACACTCCGGCAAACGCGCCAATGGATCCCCACTCCTGACGGGAGCGATACCGGACGTCCATCTGGTGCTTCGTGATGCGCTCACTGAACTTGTCGAAGATCGTGAGCTCACGGTAGTCGTAGAAGTTTGGCCCCACCTCGTACCAGATGGTGAGACTGCGCTTCTGGTATTCACTGTATGGAAAGAAGTTGAACTCAATCCCCGGGTACACGTAGGTCGAGCGGTCCGTGTTGGAAAAACTGGACGTGCCGGTGGCCGCCCGCACGCCGACCGACACCCGGGGGCCCACGGCGTACGAATAGTTGGCGCCCATGCTTGAGGAGTTGGAGTCCGACGTAATCTTGCGACCGTCGCTGAGCCGGAACCATCGGTTGTTGTCGTTGACACTCGCCGAAAAACTCGTCTTCGACTTTGCCGTCACACGACTGCCCGACACCGACCCGCGGTACGACGACGAGCGGCTCGAGAGTTCACCGCTGAAGCTGCCGTTGCCGCTGAGGCGGAAGACCCAGGATCTCCACGGGTCGCGCACCAGGGCCTTCGTGGTGGCCGTACTGGCGGCAGGCGGTGTGAACGTGACATTCAGATCGCCGCCCGCCGCCGTGGACGCGGCATAACCCGCAAGCGCAAGGCGCAGCATCCGTGTGAATTCACGACGGCGTTCGTCTGACGTCGCATTGGAGGCCGTGCTGAAGACCGAGGTGCGATCCAGCCCCTGGAAACGTCCGAGCCCGATCACGCGCAACGTCCACGAGGTGCCCCCGCTGCCGGTCGCCTGCGATGTGACCAGGACGTGCAGGTCGGCTCCCACACGATCGCGGACGTAGTCGACAAATCGCAGATTCTGCCGCAGGAACTCCGAATCACATTCCCAGCAGTCGATGAACAACTTCAGCGGCGGCGCGGGAGGCGCCACTTGCGCGCTCACCGACGCCACGCCCGCCAGGGCCACCATCACACTCACGATGAGACGACAACACCAGAGCCGCACGGTTACCCTCCTCCAAAACGGGGGTTCACCGTCGTGTTGGAGAGCGCTCCAAACGCATAGCCAAACCCGATGCTGAACGAATACCGATAACCGGTCGCCAGTTGGCGCTGTCGCAGCAGCACCTCTTCATCGGTGGCGTTGCCCTTGACGAGCGTGAACTGATCGCGGAGCCGTGAGTAGTTGCCCGACGCGTTCAACGTGAGCGACTTGAGCAGCCGCACGCTGGCACTGGCATCCAGGGAAATCCGCGTGCGATCCAGGGAGCTCAGTTGTTGCAGCAGCCGCACCGACGCGCCGACCTGTCCCCACGGCTGCCGGAGTCCAAGCGCCGACCGCAACGAATGGACGCCGACCGTCTCCTCCAACTTGTCAAAGATGGTTTCGCGTTCGTAGGAATACCGCTCGACCCCGATCGAATACAACATCGTCAGCGTGCGCCGACTGCTTTCCGCATAGGGAAACCAGTCAAACTCGATCCCCGGCTCGAGGCGCATGACACGACGCGAGTTGGAGTAGCTCGATCCCACCACTGACGACGACGCGCCGATGGACCAGCGGGGACCGATACTCTTGACCGCCAGGCCGGAGACGGACCAATCCGACACCTTGCTCGTGATGGTCGTGGTCTCGTCGAGGTCAAACGACGACCTGGACTGATTCTGATACGCCGACAGCCGCAGTTTCCACCGGTCGGTGGTGCGGTTCGCGCTGACGGAGTACGAGTAGCTGCGATCAGTCGAGGACTGTTCGCCGTTCATGAACGTGTTGGCGTTGACGCGGAAGATCCAGGCATTCCATGGATCTTTTTGCACCGTGGGAGGCGCGGCACCGCCCGGGGTGGGTGACGTCGTCGCCGGGGCGAATGTGATGTCGAGATGAGCGCCGGCGTCTGTTTCCGCGGCGTACTCGGCCAGCATCAGCTTGAGGAACCGGCCGAGGTTCGCAGGGACCGCCACCGTACGGTCACGTCCCGCAAATCGTCCCTGTCCGGTGACTGTCACCGTCCACGCCATGGGGTCGGGCGTGTCGGCTTCAGGCGCGGCGGATGTGACGACCACTGTCACGTCGGCCTGAGTGATCGGCTGAGCCGGATCCAGCAGTTCTACAAACGGCAGATCGCGTTGCAGGGCAGCGCGATCGCAGGTGTCGCAGGTCAGGCCGACTCGTAACTTCGCCTGGGATGGAGATGGTGCCTGGGCGTACGCGGCACTCCACGTTGTGACCAGCGCGACCAGCACCATGAGCAAACCTGTGGCCGCACGCGGCAATGTGAACATCCGCCTCTGTAGACGCAGGCCTCCTCAGGCTGGTTTGCTGTCCACTTCCGGGCAAACCACACGACGACGGTTATTTCAGTCTGTCGATTCGCAGACTCAGGCCGAGGGGAGGTTCATAACCTCGGACCACGTGGGACATCGCCCGCTCGTACGCCGCGCGTGCACCGGCCGTGTCGCCTTCGAGTTCAAGCGCCGCTCCACGGAAGTAGTCGCCCCACACGGAGTTGGCATCGCGTGAGAGCAGTGTGGTGCCGGCGGCTCGCACGGCGTCAGTCTGTCCCAGCGCTTCCGCCGCACGACCTTGAGCCACGGCAATGTCGGTCACATCCGAGAGGACACGTATCGTGACCGTATTGGACGTGACTGTCTTGCCGAGGTACGGCAGTGACGCCGTAAGGCGTGCCCCAGCCTGGGCACGCGTGACAAACATCGCCGTGCCCGGCTCGCGCGCGGGCACGGCGCGCAACGAGAGCGCGGTGGAGGTCCCGTCGACGGTCGACGTCACGGTGACCTGGCCGGTCCAGTTGTCCGGCGGGTCCGCCGGTGGTGCGGCCAGATGCCGGGTCCTCGTACGGCTGTTCCACTCGCGGCCGCTCGCGCGTTCGGCAGCCTCAAGCGCGTTCTTCTGGACGCGGCCGGCATCAAACGCTCGAACCACAACGACGGTGTCGTCGTCGGGACCGGCCGACAGGACCTCCAGTTGCAGGGCGAGTCGCGGCGTCGCGACTGCGTCGGCGGATTCGCTGCCGCGCGGTGGCGGTGCAACACCGTCGGAACGGGTCCACCACCATGTGGCGGCAACGAACAAGAGCACGACCATCACCGCGACGGCCGCGCGTGTGCGGCCGGTCATCGGCGGAGCCTCAGCTGGTGTTGGCAGTCACCGTGTGTGGCGTCGCCGGATGCCGGGACGGGTTGCCCGGCGTCGAGACGATCAGGCCCTGCGTTGATGCCGGTGCCGGCCTTGCTGGTGCAGATACTGCTGCCCCACTGATGCGGCCAGGCCCAGGTGTGACAGGAACCGTCGGCGCGCTGATACCGCTGAGCCCTGGCGTAGGACATAAAACACCCGCGGTCACCGCTGTACGCGCCGCCCCACAACGCGACCTCGCCAACCAGGCCACCCCCACAGGCGGGCCCCGCGTCATTGTTGCCGTGGTGGTCAATGTTGACCGCGTGCCCAAGTTCATGGGCGATGACGCTCGCGCGGGCCACCGGAAGCGCCGTGAACGTTCCCGTATCGGTGACTCCCAACTCGTTGAACGTAGCGATATAGCCAAGGTCGAGCGTGATCTCGCTGCCTTCGTTCGGTACGGCCAGCACGGTCTGTCCCAGCACGCCGTTGCCGATGGTGCCGGAAACCAGCAACAGTCCCTTCTGCGGCCCCGCAGTGGCGTGGCCCCGATTGAAGTTGACGACGCGGTCGGCGTCGTATTCGTCGGCGTTGTTCAGGAGGCACACCAATCCGGTGGACGAAAAATCACCGCAGCCATCAATGGAGGCTTCGTTGTTCACAAAGACTTCCTTCCGCGTCGGATCGGTTTCCGTCCAGCTGCCGCCGACGACAAAACCGCGGTACTCCTCATAGTTGGAGAATCCGTCTCCCCCGTTGGCGCCGGCGGGCTCGGAGTCGGCATCTTCGTTCGCCGCGTGGCCGGAGAGGCCGTGGCGATCCATCCAGTGATCCGCAATGTGGTCGCCGTTGTCATCAAGCGGAATGGACGCAAAGGCCTGACCGCGTGACGTCTCTGCCGGCACCCAGATTCCGCCGGCAAAGAACTCCGCCTTCACACGTCCCCACGCGCCATAGTCGAGCGCCCTGACCACTGCGGTGGCCGATGTGGATTCCTCGCTTGTCTCCACAATCCACGGGCCCTCGGACGTTGCCGGATGCACGACCATCGGCTGTGGCTGCTCCTCGGGGAACCCGAGATCGGGGTTTGAGGTGGTTCCGCTGTTCATGGCGTAGCCTTTTTCATGACTCACGTCGTAGAGCGTGAATCTGAAGCGTCCTTTGACGCCGAGGGCAGGATCGACGGACGCCGTCACACTGGTGTCGCCATTCCACGTCGGGCGCCACTCCGCCGGTGTCTCCGTCAGCGTGACGCGCAGGTTCGTCGTGACGGCGAGGTCCCAGTCAGCGGTGAGCATCGTGCCCTTCGCATCGCCGCTGGTGTATTCCTTGCCGTAGGTCCCTGCCATGCGACCGCCGGCCAGGACCCGAGGACCATCAATCGTCACGACACCAGGCGGCACTGGCCGTGCCAACGACGCGCGCAGGGCTGCGGCGGTGGCCGGGTTCGGGGTTGTGGTCAGCCAGTAGCCCAGGCGCATGTCACCTGACGAGAACGCCGACGTCGATTGTGATTGACTCACCTCCGGCTTTCGATTGGGTTCCGTGATCGTCTGCGTGTAGCTGATGGGACCGTCGAGGCCTACATACAGGTAATACGTGCCATCCGCGAGGACGTCGGCCAGCGGATTCGGCGTCACCGCGGATCGGTAGATCGCGCCCACCGCCATCGCCTTGCCGGATCCGGACCCGGTTCCGGAAATCCGGACCGATCCGAGGTGCACTTCAGCGTGCTGCACCGATCCGGCCCACGTGCTGCCGTTGTCGACGAGGAACGTGATCTGGCCGATGAGTCGGCCCTGATCGTCGGTGACGTCGATGTGCCGGTCCTCCTTGACCCGCACCTGCACGGTACGGTCATCGCGGACACTGCCCGACCACTCGGTGGGGTCAAACGCGCGCCCGGGATGGAACACGTCGGACACCGTGGCGGTGCCCGCCCACACGAACTCAAGTGTGGGTTGCCTCCGGGCGGAGACGGGGGCCGTGACGAGGGCAATCAGGCAAACGACGAATGGCAGGCGCACGGAGAGCGGCATCGTGAGAGGTTAGACCAGTTGGCAGCCGCGAGGTTACATCACTGAGGCTCCGGCGATAATGCCCCATGAGGAACGAATCCGACGACACCGAGCCGCTGTGGCTCAGCGATGACCCGACGGCACGCCTCGCCGAGTTGTTGTCGAACGACCCCGACCTGAAGGTCGCGCCGCTGCGCCGGGATGTGCGGCTGCTGGGGATGCTCCTCGGTGGCGTGATCCGTGAGCAGTCGGGTATTGCCCTGTACAACACCGTCGAAACCCTGCGGGGGCTGGCGACCCGCCACCGCGACACAGGGTCGGATCCCGCGCTGATGCAGGAGGCCGAACAGCTGGTTGACAGGGTGCCGGTCCACGAGGCGTACGACCTCACGCGCGCCTTTGCCATCTACTTCGACCTCACCAATCTCGCCGAAACGGCGCACCGCAGGCGGCGACGTCGGGCATCACAACATCACGGCGACGACCCGCCCCAGCCGGGCACACCGGCCGGCACCCTGCGCCGGCTTGCCGACGCGGGCGTGGGGCTCGACGCCGTGCGGCAACATCTCGCGGCGATCGAGGTCATGCCGGTCTTCACGGCGCATCCCACCGAGGTGTCGCGCCGCACCGTGCTGTACAACAAACGCCGCATCGCCCGGGCACTCGATCGGCTGGACTGGCAGCCACTCACCAAGACCGCGGCGGCGACGCAGCAGGAGATCATCGCTGCCGAGATCACCTCCCTCTGGCAGACAGACGATGTGCGGCGACGCCGGCCGACGGTCACAGACGAAGTGCGCATGGGCCTCGACTACTACACCGATGTGCTTATCGATACCGTGCCGGCGCTGTACGACGAGCTGCGCGAGGCCCTCCGTCGTGTATACGGCCACGAAGCTGACAACGAACCGGTTCCGCGATGTGTGCGCTTCGGGTCGTGGATCGGCGGTGATGCCGATGGCAATCCGTACGTCACGCCCGAGGTCACGCGCGCGGCGTTGCAGTCCGCGCGCGAGACGATCCTCGATGCCTACGTGCAGCGGCTCGAGTCGCTCGTCGAGCGCCTCAGCGCGTCGACAATGCGAGTGCCTGTGTCGCGGGAGGTGCAGCAACGGCTCGACGAATATGCGGCAGCGTTCCCCTCTCTCGATCCCACGCCGGACATCCGCTCCTCCACCGAGATCTACCGCAGGCTGCTGGGTTATATGGGATGGCGCCTGCGTGCGGCGCGCGACGAACCAGGCGCAGCTGGAAGATACGCGGACGCGCGGTCGTTTGCCCACGATCTGCGCCTGATTCGCGACAGCCTCACTGCGAACCGCGGCGAGCGCATGACCGCGCTGCTGCTTGACCCGCTCCTGCGGCAGGTCGAGACCTTTGGTTTTCACCTGTACACACTCGACATCCGCCAGCACGCCCGTGTGCACGCAGAGGCCCTGCGCGGGACGTTGTCGGAAGACACACGCCGGCTGCTGGAGGCCATGCGGGGCATCGCCGACCTGAAACGCACGTACCCGGCGGAGGCGATCGGCAGCTACATCATCAGCGGCGCTCGCTCGGTGCAGGACGTGCTGACACTCGTGCAATTGCTCGAGGATGCCGGCGTTCAGACCGAAGCGACCGGCGCCGACCCCGGTCTGATGCCGGTGCCGCTCTTTGAATCGATCGAGGATCTGCGCCAGGCCCCCGCGATCTGCGAGGACCTGTGGACACGTGCCGACTACGCACGACTGCTGGACTCGTGGGGTCGTCACCAGGACGTAATGCTCGGCTACTCCGACTCCAACAAGGACGGAGGCATGCTGACCAGTTCGTGGGAGATCTTCCGGGCCCATCGCGCGCTGCACGACGTGGCCCACCGCTGCAACGTGCCCCTGCGACTGTTCCATGGCCGCGGGGGCACGGTGGGGCGGGGCGGGGGGCCCACACACCGTGCGATCACGTCACAACCCGCGGGCGCCTTCACCGGCCGCCTGAAGATCACCGAACAGGGCGAGGTGCTCAACTGGAAGTACTCCGACTCCGTACTCGCCGAGCGCAACCTGTCGCTCATGGTCGCCGCCGCGCTTGATGCCGGCGTCAACCTGCGCGCGCCCTCGCAGAAGCAGCAGGCTCGATGGGACGCCGCCATGGACGTGTTGTCCGCAGATGCGTTTGGTTTTTATCGTGAGCACATTGCCGATAACCCCGACATCCTGCCCTACTTCGAGCAGGCCACACCCGTCGCCGAACTCGAACACGCGCGCATCGGTTCACGGCCGGCCCGGCGCGGCGAGACACGCGGGCTCGACGACTTGCGCGCGATCCCGTGGGTGTTTGGATGGATGCAGAGCCGCCATGTACTGCCCGCGTGGTTCGGCGTGGGCCATGCGCTTGAGCAGTTCGTGGCTCGCGACGCCACGGCGACCTCTTTGTTGCGCGAGATGATGCAGACGTTCCCGTTTTTCCAGGACGTGATTCGGAACGTGGAGATCGGCCTGGCCAAAGCGGACCTCTCCATCGCCGCCCGGTATGCCGAACTGGTGCCGGACGCGGCGTTACGGGAGCGCGTCTTCCCCATGATTGCCGACGAGTTCGCGCGTACATGCCGCATGGTGCTCGCGGTCACGGGCCAGTCGGAACTGCTCGAGACCAACGTCGTGCTCGCACGGTCCATCCGGCTCCGCAATCCGTACGTGGATCCGATGAGCCTGATCCAGGTCAGCCTGCTGCGACGCAAACGCGCGGGTGAAGACGGCGCGGACCTGGACTATGCCCTGGCTGCGACGATCAACGGTATCTCTGCGGGCCTGCGCAATACGGGGTGAGCTACTTCTTGTGTTTCAGGAAGAACTCGAACATCGCCGCCAGATTTGGCGCAAAGATGCTGGTGTGGTTGCCGCCAGGCACTTCGACGTACGTCGGATTCATTCCCAACGCCCGCATGCGCGCGACCATCGCTCGGGAATAGGCGACGCCCACCGTCGGATCGGCATCACCATGCACCACGAACTGAGGGAGGTTCCGCATCTGCTCAACGGCGGTGGGGTCACCAAGGCCTGCGACCGGCCCCAACGCTGCCCACACATCCGGATACTTGGCGCCCAGGTGCCATGTGCCGATGGCCCCCATGGAATGGCCCATCAGGTACACGCGTGACGGATCCACCGTGTAGTGCTGCTGCACCTGCTTGAGGACCTGCAGCACGTCGTCCTCGCTCCGCTGCACAGCACGCACAGCTTCCGGGTCGTTGCGATTGATCGAACCCTGCCAGCCGTACCAGCCATCAGACCGATACCCGAGTGGCGAGGCAACGATGACACCGTGTTGCTCGGCGACCTTGGCCAACTCACCACCATAACTGTCGAGCATCTGCGCTTCAGTGCCGCCCAGACCGTGCAGCGCCATGACGACCGGATGCGGCGTACCGCGGGCGTATGTCGTCGGCACATACACGCGATAGGGCATGACCTCCCCGGCAGACTCGAGAAGGTAATGGCGCCGCACCTGACCCGTCGCTGTAGCGAACGGGTCGAGCCCTGCGGCGGCCGCCGCGGCGACGGCTTCCGCCGCCGCAAAGTCTGCCGCCGGATTAAACGAGGTGAGCGGGAGCGCGCCTCGGTTGACACTGCGCATGCGATCCGCGGGAAACAGGATGCTGGCGCGCAGGGCCTCCGGTGCCGAGGCTGCGGCCTTTTCAAGACGATCAACCACAGCGTCAAGGCCGTGGCGAACCTCAAAGGCCTGGATCGTCTGGCTCAGCGTCCGGGTGTCGTCGAGTGTGTCGACGACAAGCTGGTAGCGACCGTCAGGCAGGCCCGACAGATCGACCACCAGTGCGAGCGGCGATTCACGCAGGTCGCGGGAGACACTGTCGCGCGTGCCGAGATCCAGCACAACGACCGGGGGCTGCGCAGCGGCGCGGGCGGTCGCCGGCACTGCCGGTTTGCGTACGATCACGCGCGCGGAGAGAGGGCGCGTCAGTTCGATCGACGGCATGAAAATCTGTTCGAGGCGCACATCCCGGGGGGTGGGGGGGTCACCGATGGTGGGGTTCGTGCGCAGGGCCAGCGAGGGGAAAAACTCCAACTCGTTGGTCCATTCCCCCCCCGCCAGCAAGCGCAGGCCCTTGGCGAAGAGTCGGCGGAGTTCACCCGTGCGGCCGAGGCGTTGCGCCTCGCGAATGTCGAGGTCCAGGCCGGCGATTTGCTGCCCGAGATCGCCGGTCGGGCGGACTTTCTGCTTTTCAGTCGAATACGTGACGCTGACTGACGCCAGGCTGGGCAGCGCCTGCCCGTACACGACCGGCCCGGAGCCGAGCACATACAGGAGACAGACCGAGAGCAAGACACGGACAAGGCGCGAGCGAGACGGACGCATGAAACCTCCAACCGAGAGCGGGAACCGGAATTTTAGCGGCACGGCCATCACAACCCTGCAACATTCCTGAGTGTTAGTCGGACTGTCGTGACCACTCCTCGAGCACGGGGTGGATGGCCTTGAGCGCCTCAAAGAGGTCGGCTACTTTTTTCACTCCAACCCGATCAGCCAACGCCTTCTCGAGCTGCTTGAGTGCTGAGAGCGCGTGGACGAATGTCTCACCGCCCTTCTGAGTCAGGCGGACCATGCGGGCGCGCCCGTCACTCGGGTCGTCGATGTACTCAACCAACCCCTGCTCGACGAGTGGTGCCAAAGCCTGGCTCACAGCCTGCTTGGACACGTCGGTGAGGCGGGCCAGTTCGCTCGGCCGGATTCCGTCGAAGGTCAAGTGGGGTACAAGGCGGGCGAGGCCGGGTGGGGCCACCACCCCTCCACCGTGGCGATTCATCTGTCCATGGGCCAGGGCGTCGAAGAGCCGGGCACAGGAGAGGAGGGTGTAGCCGAAATTTCGAGCCTGCTGGCTTTGGAGCTGTGCCGTGTTCATAAGGACCACCAATCATCAGTCTGTTGAGGAGATGTAGTCAAGTAGACTTGACTTTAATTGGTCAATTACTATTGACTATATTCATGACCTCGATCACCCCGCTTCCAAAACTCATCCACAGCCGGCACGTTGCTCTGGCCTTCCTCGTCCTGCTGGCCACGTTCGCCGTGACCCATCTTCTGAGTTTCCCGGGATCGCTCGCCCACTTTCGCGAGGCCACCGGTGGCCTGAAGATTCTCGACATGAGTGCCTCCGCGTCCGCGACGGAGACCTACGAGCGGTTGTCCGCCATGGGCGAGATCGGTCGCGCGCTCTATATGCGGCTGATCCTCACGATCGACATTGTGTTCCCGCTTGCCATGCTCGCTTTCCTGCTGATGCTCGCGCGGTTCGCGTCGCAGCGGGCGGAGCTGCCGGTGTGGGCGTCACGTCTCCTGGCGCTGCCGCCACTGCTCTACTTCGGCCTGGACCTGCTTGAGAACGCCTCGGTACTCGCGATGCTGATTGTGTATCCCGACCGGCTCGACAGTGTCGCCTCGATCATCGGTGACCTGACGCGCGGGAAGCGCATGTCCATGATGGTGGCTTTTCTGGCGCCGATGGGCGCGATGACCGGCTCACGTGTGTGGCATCAGACCGCGAAGGTCTTGAGAGGCGGCCACTACTGAGGGACGCTCGTGCCATAATCGCCGACACGTTTGTCCCACGGCACACATGAAACGCACGGCTGAGGTGGTGATCATTGGAGGGGGGTGCATGGGCGCCAGCGTGGCGTATCACCTCGCCCAGCGTGGAGTCACCGACGTCGTGCTCGTTGAGCGCGAGCCGATGCTGGGCACCGGATCGACAGGCCGCAACGCCGGCGGCGTGAGGCACCAATTCTCGAACGACGCCAACATCCGCCTGTCCATCGAGTCGATCGGACTGTTCGAACGTTTTAAGGAGGAGGTCGGCACGGACATCGACTTCCATCAGGACGGTTACCTCTTCCTGCTCTCGACCCCCGCCAGCGTCGAGATGTTCACCGCGAACGTCGCGTTGCAGCGAAGCCTTGGCATCGCCGTGGACTGGCTCGACGCGGCCGGAGCTGCCGCGCTCGCACCAGGCCTTGTCACAGACAACGTGATCGGCGCCACGTTCTGCCAACGGGATGGCATCGTTGATCCCAACGGCGTGACGATGGGGTTCGCCAAACGTGCGCAGGCCGCCGGCGTGACGATCGTGCGTGACACCGAAGTGACAGGTGTGCTGGTTGAGCGCGGCCGTATCACCGGTGTCGCGACCAGTGCCGGGACCATTGCGGCGCCGATTGTCGTGAATGCGGCGGGTCCACACGCGCGGGCCATTGGGCGCATGGCGGGCCTCGACGTGCCGGTGGATCCGTATCGCCGCCACATCTTCATCACACAACCGCCGCCGGCGGCAGTCCGCTGGGACGTCCCGACGTCACACATCATGGTGATCGATTTCGAATCGACCTTCTACTTTCACCGTGAGGGCGCGGGCGTGCTCTTTGGCATGGGTGATCCACATGAGACCCCGACCTTTGACCTCACGGTGCAGTGGGATTTCCTGGAGCAGGTCACCCCGGTGGCGGCCAGGCGACTTCCGGCACTCGCCGACGCGCCGATTGCGCGCGCGTGGGCCGGGTTGTATGAAGTGACGCCGGACGCCAATCCCATCATCGGCGTTGCGCGCGATCTGCCGGGATTCCACCTGATCACCGGCTTCAGCGGCCACGGCTTCCAGCATTCGCCGGCCGCGGGACGGATTCTCGCGGATGTCATCACCGGGCGTGACCCAGGGATGGACCTCGGCCCGTTTGCGCTCGAGCGCTTCGCCGATCGGCGCGCCGCCGGCGAACGCTACGTCGTGTGATGCCGCGCGTCGCGGATAGACCGGGGTCGCGAGCCACAGATGTGTCGTGAGCATCGGCGTGGAGTGGCCGAGTGCGAGCGCCCATCCTACTGTTTCGTCAATACGCTGGCGCTCTGGATGGAACGAACCCCTCGTCGCCAGAAAAAAAGGGACAAGGCCGCCAGCGCCGCTCCAATACCGACTTCCCACCAGATGATGCCTTGTGACACGTCAGCGCCCGTCAGGAAACGTTCGCGTCTGCTGAGGTTATGGCCCATGGTGCCGGCGACAAGGAACATCAGCGACGCCGCCGTGGTCCCGAACGCCATCCAAAGCGGCGTCCACATGCGACCGCGCGACAACCGATACTGAAACCAGATGCCCGCAGAGACCACCGCAACAACTGCCGAGACGGCGACGACGGCTTCCATTGAGTCAGCCTCCTACACCACCGATGTTCGACCTGCCGGTCAGACCGCGAAGGTCTTGGGATCCCACGCAATCCCGAGTTCTTCGGGACCGGCCATGTAGCCGAGCATCGCGGAGGCGGCCACCACCGAGGGACTCGCGAGGAACCCTTCCCCGCCGTAACCCATGCGGTTCTGCCAGTTGCGATTAAACGACGTAATCGCGCGCTGACCGGGGTCGAGCGCATCTTCGCCCTGACCAAAACACGGACCACACCACGACTGCCGAATCACCGCACCGACCGAGCGGAAGACCTCGGCAATCGATTCGCCGCCGAGACGCTGGTCCGGCGTTTCGATTTGACGACCGACGCCACCAGAACCGGGGAACACCTTGAACTCGGTTGCGGCCTTCACACGGCCCTGGCCACGCGCGGCACGCAGCACCAGCGCGGCCTGCAACAGGTCGGCGTAGCTGCCGTTGGTGCACGACCCGATCATCGCCTTGTCAAACGTGAGCTTCTCTTTGGCGACGTCTCCCGCCGCAAACGCGTTACCCGGGCTGAACGGTTTGGCGATCATCGGCGCCACGTCGGAGAGATCAAACACCTCGTCAATCTCATACACGGCGTTCGCCCCGGGCGCCAGCGGCGGATACGGCAGCGTCGTCATCCCCTTCTCGCGATACCAGGCGTATGTCGTTTCGTCCGGCGCAAAGATTCCGTTAAGCGCCTCGGCCTCGGCCATCATGTTCGCGATCGTGTTGCGCGACACCATCGGCAACTGCCGCGCGGCGTCCACAAACTCGACCGACATGCCCTGCGACTGTTTCGCGCCCCACCGGCGCAGCAGTTCGAGGACGATGTCCTTGCCGCCGACCCAGGGGTTCAATTTGCCGACAAAGGAGACGCGGCGCTGTTTCGCGAGCGTGAAGTAGATGTAGCCGGTGGACCAGCCGAAGCCGAGGGTCGTCGACCCGACACCAATCCCGACCGCGCCATACGCGCCGTACGCGCGGCTGTGTGAGTCGGCGCCGGGAATGAACTGCCCCGGCATGACCAGGCCCTGCTCGGGGAAATAGAAGTGAAAGATGCCGTCGCCTGGCGTCGCGTAATACGGCTTCTGCATCCCGTGCGCCTTCGCAAACGCACGTCCGATCCCCGTCTGTTTGTCATCGTCATCCTTGCCCGTAAAGACAAAGTGATCGTTGGCGACGGCCGCCTGGCGGGGATCAATCGTGTTGCCGCCGGTGATCTGGTTGAACGTGTGGATCGAAAACGGCGCGGTGCCGTCGGACGCGGGCAGCAGGTCTGCGTAGGCGCGCAGCGTCGCGCCGGGTTTGAAGTCCGCGCGGGCGAGATCACGGTCGACGCGGTGCGCCCACAGGATCTGCTCGGTGGTGGTCATGCCCCTGGCGATTTCCGGATCGGCCCAATCGAGCGACGGCGCGCGTTCGACCGACGCTTTGAACTCGCGGCGCCCGACGGCGAAGATCCCGCCGCCGCGGCGGATTTCTTCTTCCTTCACCGACAGCGGCACCGGGGTGTAATCGACGCCCTGCGTCACGTTGCGGATCGCGCGTGAGACGGGATCAAACGTGAACTCGTCGCCGTCCTTCGCGTCGGCCACCGCCTCGGGCGACTGCACCACGTGCAACCCGAGGTTGAACGAGTTGCGGCGAAAGATGTCCCCCATGTTGTTGCCGCAGATGATGACCATCTCGAGGCCCACCTCTTCGGCGACACCCTTGAGGCCCGCGGGACTCATCTCGCGCGAGGACCCGATCGCAAACCTGTCGCCCGCGATGAGGAACGTCTCGCCGCGATGCACCCGCGCCCGGAAGTCCGGCATCAGGTGCCGGAACGACCCGGCCTTCCACCGTTCGTCCAGCGTGTCGAGGCTCTCGGACACACAGTCGGCCGCCGGCGTGATCTGGTCGGTGTCGATGGCGTCGAGTTTTTTGGTGCCCGCCGGCGCCTTCGGGTCCCAGATGATGAGCGCGCGGCCACGAATAAACGTGGTCGAGCCCGCGGCCTGGGGCGTGGGAGCGGGCAACTGGTCAACGGAGATACCGGGTTTGAGACGGGCGGGTTGAATGGTGTGCATGATGGCTTCAGGAACGGTCGGGCTCTAGTTTACCGGCAAAGCCCGGGCACTCCCGGACGGGCAGGGTGGGAAAGCGGCGAAACCGCGGGTCCGTGTCCGACAGGCCGCAGCGCAGGAAGCGGGATCCCCGATCGTTTTCGAGCCACCGGTGCCAGTCGCACCGGGCGCAGAGTCCTGCCGCTTGCTCACGCCTATCGGTATGCATCATCATCGAGAGGTGACAACGACCCAAGCCACGTTTACGTCCGAGGCGGTCACCCGCCAGATTCGCGTCTCGGTCTCATCCGAGTATGCCCCGGCGCGCTCCGCCCCTGCCGACAATCAGTGGTTCTTTCTGTACACGATTACCATCGCCAATGAGGGCACCGAAACGGTGCAGCTGGTCACCCGGCACTGGCTCATCACCGACGGCGCAGGAAAAATCGAGGAAGTCCGCGGTCCCGGCGTGGTCGGCGAGACCCCGACGCTCGCCCCAGGCGAGACGTTCACCTACACGTCAGGCTGCCCGCTCACCACGCCGTTCGGCATGATGCAGGGCACCTACCAGATGGTGACCAAGGACGGCGAGCCGTTCGACGTCACGATCGCGCCATTCACGCTCAGCGAACCCTACACGGTTCACTGACGCCGCGCCGCGCGGAACGACTGGATGCCCATGAACAGGTACCAGATGAGCACGACCGCCATCACGCTCTGAGAAATCACGGCGACCGGACGCTCGACGTCGCCGCCACTGAGCACGGCGGGCAGGCCCATCAGCCCACGCGCGGATCCCAGAATCCCCACCAGCGCGACACCCATGGCCAGGTGCATCGCCGTCTTGCGCGTGTGTTCGTGACGGCCGTAGTACCCCAGCCCGGAGATCACGATCCCAAAAAACGCCGGGATCAGCGCCGTCGGGCTCTCCATGCCCGACATCACGTAGCCACCCACGCCCAGCACCATCAGAATCACACCGACCAACTGACTTGTCTTCGCCATTTCCAACCTCGGGATTTCGGTACTTCGGAACTTCGTCCAGTATGCGGCGTTCAGACAGATCGGCCAAGCGCGGTTCCCACCGTCCGGGCCAGGTCCGCTGCAGAGAACGGCTTCTGGACGAAGGTACCACCAACCCCCAGGTTCTGGCGACGCTGGGCGGACAGGTAACTCGACATGAACACCACCGGGAGTTCCGGCGCGGTGAGTCGCAGACGCTTCCAGAGATCCGGACCACTCACGACGGGCATCATGACATCGGTCACCAATAACGCGACCCGGCCCGCCTCATGCGCGAACAACTGCTCCGCATCGTGGGTATTGGATGCTTCCACCACGCGGTAACCCGCTCCTGGCAGAATGCGGGTCGCCAGCCGACGCAACGCCGCGTCATCGTCGACCAGCAGGATCGTGACCGGCGCGTTCGACGCGGTGACACCCGCCTCCACATCGACGGGCAACTCGAGCGTCCCCTGTGTGGACACCGGGACGTACACCGTAAAGGTGGTGCCGCGCCCCACGACACTTTCGACGCAAATATGCCCCTTCACCTGGAGAATGATGCCGGCGACGGTCGACAGCCCAAGACCCGTGCCCTTCCCAACGGCCTTGGTCGTAAAGAACGGGTCAAACAAATGCGCCAGTGTCTCCTCCGTCATGCCGGCACCGGTATCGGCAATCGCCAGGCGCACATATCGGCCCTCGGGAAGCACGCTCTCACCCACCAGAGTGTCCGGCATGTCGATCACGGTCGTTTCGATGGAGATTGATCCACCCGCCTCCATCGCGTCGCGGGCGTTGACGACAAGATTCATGACCACTTGTTCCATCTGTCCACGGTCCGCGATGACCTCGGGCAGTTCCGGCGCCAGTGCCAGGGTGACGGTGATGTGCTGGCCGATCAGCCGGTCGAGCATACCCGTCATGTCCGTGACCAGCGCGTTCATATCGAGCGCCGTCGAGTTCGGAGGCTGCTGTCGACTGAACGCGAGCAGCTGTTTGGTCAGTTCCGCCGCCCTGCGCGCCGCCTTGATGATCTCGGTCATGTCGCGGAGGTCATCGGGCGTCAACTTGGACTCGGAGGCCAGCAGTTCACTGAACCCGAGGATCACGGTGAGCAGGTTGTTGAAATCGTGCGCGACGCCGGCCGCCAGTTGGCCAATCGCGTCCATCTTGTTCGCATGCCGGAACTGTGCGTCGAGGGCACGGCCGGCCTCCTCGAGTTCGCGGTTCTGGTCACGCAGAAGCTGCTCAAGTCTCAACCGTTCATCGTCCACCAATTTGCGCGCCGTGTTGTCCCTGCCGATGAGCAGGTAGCCGATAATCGTGTGCGAGGCATCCCGCAACACCGTCACCGACACAACGGCGGGCACACGTTGACCGTCTTTCCGGATGTAGGTGAGCTCGTAGATGTCCTCAATGCCCCGCGCGGCCTTGAACGCGAGGACATCGAACCCCGACGAAATCGGTGTCTGGAACTCAGCGGTGAGTGCCCCCGCGCGGGCGACCAGTTCATCCGCGTCGGACAGATCGGCCGGCGTGATGCGGTCCACGACCTCCGCAGCCGAGTAACCGAGCATACGCTCGGCGCCCACGTTGAACACCTGGATCACTCCACGCGCGTCAGTCGCAATGCTTGAAAACGTCGGACTCTGGAAGATGGCGCGCTGGAAGACCTCCGCTTTGACCAACGCGGCCTCTGCGCTTTGCCGCTGTACGTCCGCGCGGGTAAATGCACGCACAATGCCCCACACCGTCAGTGTCAGCGCGGAGACGTTGGCGACCGCGACGAGGAACGCCCCAAAGCCGGCCCCGTATAGTCCGGCGCGTTCACCGACAAGGCCAAGCCAGCCGAACAGCGGCGGCCCGAGGATGGCGACCGGCAGGGATCGCCGAACCAGCACACCGGTGCTGCTGCGGTCCGTGATGATGGCCATCACACCCGACGCGGACTTGAGGATCGCGCCCAGTCGCGGACCTGATTGAACCGTCCGACTATCCTGGGACACAGACCTCCTCGAACGAAACTGCGTGGGCGACCGCGGTGCAAACTAGCACACTTCCGGAACTATTCGAAGTGAGCGTCGACGTCCAGCGCGGTGGCGAGCTGAGTCAGATACTCCCCACGTGTCACTTCCACCGCGCCGAAACGCGCCAGGTGGGGAGTGACCCACTGAATATCGAGCAGGACAAAGCCTTGCGCCCGCAATCGTTCCACGAGCACGACCAGCGCGACCTTTGACGCGTCCGTCTCACGATGGAACATCGACTCGCCAAAAAAGGCGCCGCCCAGATGCACCCCGTACAACCCGCCGACCAACACACCGCCGCGCCACACCTCCACCGAGTGCGCCAAGCCCTGGTGATGCAGGCCGACGTACGCCGCCAGCAGTTCGTCGGTCATCCACGTGCCGTCTTCGCGGTCTGCGGCACACGCGCGCATCACGCCGACAAAGTCCTGATTGATCGTGGTGGTGAATCGGTCCGAACGCACGAGCCGCTGCAGCCGCTGCGGCACATGAAACGTCTCGAGGGGAATGATCCCGCGTGGATCGGGAGAAAACCAGCCAATGGTGCCGTCCTCCATCCCCATCGGAAACACGCCCTGCTGGTAGGCATGGACGAGGAGGGCCGGATCGATCACGCGGCGTCCAGATCCAGCAGGCGGCGACCGCCGCGATACACGCCGTAGAGGCCCACCATCTGCACCACGTGATACAGGTCGTTGTGATTGAAGTGCTGATGGAACGACACCTTCTGCACCATCAACGTCAGGCCCACCGCCGTCGCCCCGAACCCGACCAACAACCAGCGACGTCCACTCCGCCGGCGCTCTGGATTCACGACCATGGGTGACATCGCGGACCGCACCCCGCCGGCAATCAGCAGCACAAAGGCGGTGACGATGGCGAAGACGGTGAAGGACCAGACGTGGCCCCACACCCACTCCCCCATCTGCGGCCGGAATCCGTGGGACGTGCCGCCCGCAAACGACGCCCACGCGGCCATGATGAACCCGGCCAGGTACAGTCGCGCCGCCGGGGCCGGCTGACGATCGGCCGCGATGATGGCGCGTCGAAGCGACACCGCGAGGATGACGCTCTCGATGGCCATCGCATAGTCGGTCAGCGTGGTCGTGGGTTCACTGATGAACATCACTTTGCCGCGCGCACCTTGCGTGCATCCATCACCCACATCCCGCGACCGTAGGTGGCGATCACGATGAGGTGTTCGCGCGGATGAATCTGCAGATCCGAGACCTGCACTGACGGCAGGTTTCCCCCGAGCACGCGCCAGGTGCGACCGCCATCCTTCGAGGTGTAGGCCCCGAAGTCGTTCCCGGCGTAGAGCATGTCCTTGATCAGCGGGTCCTCACGCACCACGTTGATGGATCCCGACGGAATGTTCCCCACCACACTCGTCCACGTCACGCCGTAGTCGGTGGACTTCCAGAGATAGGGCGCAAAGTCATCGTCTTCCCGGCCTCGTTGCGCGACAAACACCGTGCCGGCCTCGTACTTCGACGGCACGATGCGCGAGATCCACTTCTTGAGTGCCATCGGCAGATTCCTGCCAATGTCGGTCCACGTCTCGCCGTCATCACGCGTGACGTGCAGGTGGCCGTCATCGGTGCCCGCATAGATCACGCCCTTGACGAGCGGCGACTCCGCGATGTGGGTGAGCGACTGGTAGGGCACGGCGGACGGGTTGATGCCCATCTGGCGCGGATTGTCGCCGGTGAGATCACCGCTGATGCGATCCCACGTGGTGCCGCGATCACGTGAGCGATAGATGACCTGATATCCCGCGTAGACCGTGTTCGGATCGTGCGGCGACAGAACGATGGGGGCCATCCACTGCGCACGCTGCGGCGGTTCGCCGGGGTTGGACGGCGGGCGGATACTCGTGCTGACCGGCGCCGCTGTGACGTCCGTCCGGGTGAAGTTGCCGTAGAACCCGTGCGAGTAGACGAGATTCGGATTTGTCGGATCAATCGCGTGGAGGCTGCCCTCGCCCCCGGGCGCGCGGCGATCCCAGGCCCGTGGCGGAAACACGCCGACTGTGGCGCCTGAGGTCACCGGCACACGGAAACTGCCCGCGTCCTGCACCGACCCGTAGGCGCGGAACGGCCTCGCCATGTCGAGTTCGACGTTATAGAACTGCGTGGCGCGAATCCCGGTGGCCTCGCGCTTCGTCTTGCCACCGTCGTGGGTCATGGTAAAACCCTGGTCGTGTGCGGTGTAGACGATGCGCGGGTCGGCCGGATCGATCCACATGCGGTGATTGTCGCCGCCGCCGGCCGCAAATGGCGTAAACGTCGCCCCGGCATCTTCGGATACGGACACACTCAGCGCCAGCACGTACACCTTGTTTTCGTTGTGGGTGTCCACACGAATCTGGGTGAACACCCAGTTGTAGGTGTTGCCCAGGTCCATCATCTGCGCGGCCGTCTCGGGCGTCTGTCCGCTCGTGCGTCGCCACGTCACGCCGCGATCATCACTTCGATACACTTCCATGCCCTTGATGATGTTGCTGTTGGCGGGCAGCGGTCGTCCGTAGGCGTCGTTTTCATCGGGCCTCGCAGGACGGCCGGTGTCGTAGTTGTCGATGACCGCGTAGACCACATTGGGATTGGAGCGTGCGATGTCGAGACCGATGCGCCCACGGAAGCGCGCCTCGGGCAGGCCCTCGTTGGCGGGCGTCCATGTCACGCCACCGTCGGTGGTTTTCCAGACCCCGCCCTCGCTGTAGTTGGGCTCCACGCGTGGATCACTCCACTTGCGGCGCACCCGTTGCCACATGCCGGCATACAACGTGTTGGGATCCTTCGGATCCATCACCAGATCCACGGCGCCGGTGTTCGGGCTGCGGTACAGCACCTTGTTCCAGGTCTTGCCGCCGTCGGAGGTCTTGAACACGCCGCGCATCTCGTTCGGCGTCCATTCGTGGCCCGAAGCGGCGACATACACCACGTTGGGCAGTGTGGGATGCACAATCACCCGACCGATGGTCCCGGTGTCGGTGAGTCCCATGTGTTGCCACGTGCGTCCGGCGTTGATGGACTTGTAGACGCCGGTACCAGACATGCTCGCGCGGAAGAGATTGGATTCCCCGGTGCCGACCCAGACGATCGCCGGGTTGGATGGCGCCACCGCCACGTCGCCGATGCTCGCGGTCGCTTCGTGTTCGAAGATGGGTCGCCAGGTCACGCCGCGATTGATCGACTTCCAGACGCCGCCCGTCGCCGTGCCCACATAAATGTGCCGCTGCCCCTGGACGTCAGCCACCGCGACCGAGGTCGTGCGTCCCGTGTGATTGGACGGGCCGATCGACTGCCACGGAACCAGGCGGAAGGGCGACGCGGCCGTCATCGCCTGGTGCTTCGTGTACGCCGCCAGATGTGCCGTGGCATCTGCAGGCGTCGTGAAGTCGATCATCTCGACGTCAAAGACCAGCATGCCGCGTGGCGCGCCGGCCCGCGGGTTGTCGCCGTAGGCCAGCGCCGCCGGAATCCAGAATCGGCGTTTCTCCCCCTGCACCATCATCTGGACGCCTTCAGTCCACCCTCTGATGACACGTGTCACACCGAATGACGAGGGCTCGCCGCGCACCACGGAGCTGTCGAACATCTGCCCGTCAGTGGTCCAGCCCGAGTAGTGCACTTTGACGGTGGACGCCGTGGTCGGGCGTGCCGTGCCCGTGCCCGGCGTGATGACCTTGGAGGCGAGCCCGGACGGCGTCACCACGGCATCGGGCGGCGGCGCGGCGACGTCAGCCGGCGGCGGCAACTGCGGCGGTTGGGGCTGTTGGACCGTGGCCGTCACCACGGCCACAGTCACGAGCATGGTCAGCAACAATATGGAGACTTTGGCGCGGAGCGGCATGCGCAAGAGTATGCCCCGAACGGTCACTCACCGACGAGTGGGCTCTATGTGTTGCCGAATGGCCTCACGAATGGACGTCTGCTCGGTCACCAGGAGCAGGTGCCCTCCCCGCTCATACGCGAGGAGCCGGGCCCCTGGAATGGTCGCCGCGGCAAACTCGGCGTTGTGGAACAACTGCAGCCCATCGTCTTTGGCGTGCACGATCAGTGTCGGCGCTTGAATGGCGGCAATACGTTCGTTGGGCATCGCGGCCTGGTTGTCGAACGCCGCGCCGCCGGCCCTCGGCGAGGCCGGATTCATGTGGTCGATGACCTGTGCCGCCAACGTCCGTTGTTGCGGCGTGAGTCCGGCGATCACCTCATCGTTGGCCCCCAGCAGGCGCAGGAACGGCTTCCTGAACACCGTCGCTGCGGTCCAGTAGAGCAGGTCCGATTTGTAGATCGTCACCAGCATGTTGCCCTTGCGGTTGGCCTCCGCCTGATTGTCGACCGCGGACGCCGCCACGCCGGCCGACAGCAGGGTCAACGACGACACACGCTCGGGGTGCAGGACGGCAAACAGCAGGGCGGACGGCCCACCGTGCGAGAGGGCCACCACCGCCACCTTCTCGACGCCGAGACGATCCAGCAGCACGGCGTATGCGTGCGCCTGTTCGTCGAACGTGGCGCCGCTGTGGAAGGTGGAACGCAGATACCCGAATCGGGAGGGGGCGATCCAGCGGACGTCGTCTCCGAGCACGGCATCGACGATCAGTTCTCCCTGATCGTAGCCACCGCCACTGCCGTGAATCACGAGGACCGGCGGACCGGATCCGCCCTGGGTGAATTCCACCTCCCCATACGGCGTTTGAATGAGTGTGCTCTTGTCCCGGATGCGCGCGTACGCGCCCCGCATCTGCCAGGCATACACAACCGCCGCGACGCACAGCATCGTCGCGGTCCCGACCGCCGTCCACTGCAGCACTCGTTTCAGGCGCACAGGGTGTGATCAAGCAGGTTTTGTGCCCGCGCTGTTTAAGACGTCGGGTGTCTTTTTCTGCATTGCTTAGAGCGGAAAAAGACACCCGACGTCCGCCCGCCGCGCATTTCTTCGCAGGCGGTGTGGGAAATTGCGCGCGGGATCGCGCCCGCCAACCTGCCCGATTCCCGAGTGTGTCCGGCATTGGTCTTGCACATTTTTCGTGGTCAGGAGACTGACATGAACATCGTCCGCGCGACATCCGCTTCAGTGTTATCCGTCCTGTTGTTTGCGAGTCCCCTGTCCGCACAACCGCGCTGGACAGCCGAGGTTCGCGGCGGCATCAACGCGTCGCTGGAGGCGTTCAACGACGTCGATCTCAAGGTGGGGCCGGGACTTGAAATGGGCGTTGGGCTGCGGGTCGCACCCGACCTGTTTGTGTACGGCGCGTGGGACTGGCAGAACCGGCGGACCAAGACGTCCCTGTTCGGCGTCACCGCTGATCTCGAAGACACCGGATACGCCTTCGGCCTGCGGTACGTCGCACCGCTCTCGGGCCGGGCGCAGCCGTGGGTCCGTGCCGGGGGCCTCTACACTCACGTGGAAATCGAGGACGCAGAGGCGGGAGACCTGATTGCAGACTCGGACCACACCCTGGGATTCGAAATCGGCGCGGGCGTGGACCTCTCGCTGAATGACCACTGGAGTCTGACGCCGGGCGCGCGGTATCGCCGGTTTGATCCAAAGGTGCGCCGGGCGGGTGTCGAGACGACGGCCAGACTGGCCTATCTGACGTTTGATGTCGGCATCGCATGGAAGTTCTGATCAGTCGCCGGGTATGATCGTTCCGTGCCCGGCGCGTCCACCAGTTTCGACATCATCATCATCGGCAGCGGCGCAGGCGGGGGAACGGTCGCGCACGAACTCGCGGGCCACGACGCGCGGGTGCTTGTCCTTGAGCGGGGTGACTACATCCCCCAGGAGGACGGCAACCGCGACCCCGCGGTCGTCTGGCAGGAACTGCGATATCGGACGCGTGAGAAGTGGGTGGACGCCGACGGGAAGGCGTTCGTGCCGTATTCGCACTACAACGTGGGCGGCAACAGCAAGTTCTGGGGCAGCGCGTTGTTCCGGCTCCGGCGCGAGGATTTCGGCGCGCTGGAACACGTCGACGGCACGTCGCCCGCATGGCCGATCAGTTACGACGACCTCGCGCCGTACTACGACCGCGCCGAGCGGCTGTATCACGTGCACGGACAGACCGGTCAGGACCCGACTGAAGGCGATCGTCCGCCCTACCCGTTTGCGCCGATCCCGCACGCACGGCTGATGACGGAACTGACGGAGGGCATGCGCGCGCAGGGCCTCCATCCGTTTCATCTTCCGCTGGGGCTGATCAACCCTGGCGAACCGGACGGCTGCATCCTGTGCGCATACTGCAACTCGTTCCCGTGTCAGTACCACCGCAAGAGTGACGCCGAGGTCTGCGCACTCCAGCCGGCCCTGGCCTCTTCAAATGTCACCCTCTGGACCAACACTTTTGCCGAACGGCTCATCACGGACCCGTCGGGCAGGACGGTCGTGGCCGTGGACGTCAACCGCAACGGTGTGCGTGAGCGCCTGACCGCGTCGCGTTTTATCGTCTCGTGCGGCGCCGTGAATTCAGCCGCGCTGCTCCTGCGTTCCGCCAGCGACGTCCATCCCAATGGCCTCGCCAACTCCTCGGGCCTGGTCGGCCGACGTTACATGGCGCACCTGGCCACGATGATGGAGGCGTTCCATCCGTTTCGACCAAACGACACCGTGTTTCAAAAGACGGTGGCGCTCAATGATTTTTATTTCAAGGGCGCGCACGGCCCGTATCCACTCGGCCAGATCCAGTCGCAGGGCCGCGCGTACGGCGTGCAGGCGAAAACCGTCGTCCCGTGGATTCCCCTGTGGATGTACGACGCGTGGATGTCGCGCGCGGTGGACTGGCTCGCAATGACCGAGGACCTGCCGAAGGTGGACAACCGCGTCACCGTCGGCGCCGACGGCCAGATCCAGTTGCACTACCGTCCCAACAACGTCAGTGCGCACCGGGAACTGGTCGCCCGCGCCAAAAAGATGCTGCGCGACCTCGGTTACTGGGCGGTGCTGGGCTACTCCCACAACCGGTCGAACACGACCCATCAATGTGGCACACTCTGTTTCGGCACAGACCCCGAGCAGTCGGTGCTCGACACGTTTTGCCGCACACACGACGTCGACAATCTGTTTGTCATCGACGCCTCGTTTTTCCCGTCATCGGCCGCCGTCAATCCGGCGCTGACGATCGTCGCGCAGGCCCTGCGCGCGTCGGAACACCTCGTGGAGACCTTATGAGAGCGCGTTCATTCAGTCATGTCGGCATCACGGTGTCGGACTTCAACAAGGCCGTGAAGTTTTATTGGGAGGTGTTCGGGTGCCCGCTGGTTGCGGCCGGTGACACGCCGCCCTCGCGCATCAAGGCCTTTTTTGGCGTGGACGCCCCGGACCCGACCCTGAAGATCGGCTGGATTCGCGCCCCCGGTGGCGGCGTCATGGAGATCTTCGAGTTCAAGCCACAATTACCCCTTGAGCCGATCACCTGGCATCGCGTCGGGATCACCCACATCTCGTTCAACGTGAAGAACTGCCACAAGTGGCACGACTACCTCGTCAGCAAAGGCGTCGAGATCGTCAGCCAGCCGGAGCAGTCGCCCCGCGGACACTGGTTCTTTTTTGTGAAGGACATGGACGGCAACCTGATCGAGCTGATCGATCTGCGCATCCGCCACTACGTGCTCAACTGGCTCGGCCCGCTCGGCGGGTTCCTGTTCAGGCGCGGGATGTATAAGAAGTACTACGAGTAGAGACGGCAGAAGGCCGCCGACCGGTGTTCTTCGTAGGGCGTCGGCTTTAGCCGCGCCGGCTCAGCGTGCGCGCGATCGTGGCCGTTCGGTACACCGCGGTCCCCAGCGCGCCGACGGCGATGAGCGTCACCGCATAAAACAGCAACGTCCCCGGCGCCCACCCAAAACGCGAGGCGGCGGAGCTGTCGAACAGACCAGCCAATGCGAGCACCACCAGACGTTCAGCGCGTTGCATGACGCCGCCCGCGCCGGTCACACCCACGGCCTCGCCGCGCGCGCGGGTGTAACTCACCAGCAGTGACGCGCTGATCGCCAGCAGGGTGATCGCCGCGCCCGCGCGTGTGTCGGCGAGCAGCCAGGCCACCCCCACAAACGCGAACACCTCGGCAAATCGATCCAGCGTCGAGTCCATGAACGCGCCGTAACTGTTGGCCAGGCCGCGCGCGCGAGCGATGCGGCCATCAAAAATATCCGCGAGCCCACCCAGCAACACGAGCCAGCCGCCCAGCGACAGTTCACCTACCGCAAACGCCCAGCCGGCCCCGGCGCCAAACGCCACGCCCAGATAGTTGAAGACGTCGGGCGAAATGCGGGCGTGAATGACCGCGCGTTCGGCCGGGCCGATGGCCCACATCAGCCAGTCACGCACCCAGTAGCCGAGCAGGACCGAAGCACCTCGCCGTGCGACATCAGCATCGCGGGCGTAGCCTCGCCGAAGCCATGCGAAGGCGGGCATCGACGCCAGCGCGGCGGCGACCAGGGAGAGGGCGATCGTGTCGACGGTAGTCACGGCGTCTATTGTCGCTTTTGCGGGCGTGTCCAGATGAACCGAATCACGCGCGGCCAGAGGAAGATGAGCGGCCAGCGTTTTTCCCGCTCGGTCAGTTCCACCCTGGCGTTCCCGCTCCGCTCCACCTTGCGGACGATGTAGTCCAGCCAGCCTTCGTAGAGCACCACGTGTTTCAGGAGACGGACCGTGGCGCGCACCTTGCTGTGATGAAAGTAGAGGCGCACCCGGAACCGCTGCCAGGACGATGACGCGGCGCGCAGACGGTAGGTGTCGATCCCCTCAGTCACCAGGCGCCCGGACGCGACCTCGGCGTCCAGCACCTCGCGATACAGCGGTCCGAGCGTCGCCATCTGTGCGGCGACGAGCGTGCGGGCATGGTCGGCCTGCTCCGGCCGGATCTCGCCGGAGAGTGACCGGCGCAACGCCGCGACGAGATAGTCCTCCACCGAAAAGGCGCCCGACAGACTCGGCGCCACCCACACGATCGTGTGCCGTCGCACCGCGTCGAGGGCGACCTCGACGTCGACGGTGGCCTGCGCGTCGCGCGCCCACCCGATGAGCACGACCTGCATCAGCCGCCCCTGGCAGAAGTGATCCCACGCCTGCGGCGAACACGCCCACTGCAGGTGCGCCAGGGAGATCACACAACACTTGGCCCGGCGCTTGGTCCCGTCGGGCAGGGGCTGGGTCACCGCAATCACATTGGGCGGCAGCCGATTGGCCAGGGCCGTCGCCAGGCCGGGGCCGTAGCTGGTCCCGATGGCGGCTGTGAGCCAGGTGTAGGCGGCCCGATACTCGTCCACGACCACAAAAAAGTCGAACGCACTGTCGGCCGCCGGCCGGCGGCCCTGCGCGTGGGATCCGTAGTGGATCACCGCCACGGTGGAGGGGCCAAAGGCCCCGGCCAGGAACGCCGAGAGGTCCTCAGCCGTGGTGTCAGGCAACATGGGTGCGTCGCATTTCGGCCAGAGCGGCAATCATTTCTTCGCGCACGCGATCCACAAAGGCCTGAATCTCCGTCTTATCCGCAGGAGGCTGGAAGGGGCCCAGGATTCGGACGTGAGCCCGGAGGTCCGCCAGGTGCAAAAACGTGTCCTTGAGCGTCCGGGATTTCCACATCCCGTCGCCCACCGCGCAATACACCGGGCGTCGGGTACGACTCAGGACGATATGAAGGCCACCGGGCATAAAGGGAAGGATTTCCCCGTCGCGGGTGCGGTGCCCTTCGGGGAAGATTAAGAGGGAGGCGCTCCCGGCGTCCACGCGGGCGGCGGCGTCTAACATCCCGGCCAGGTCGGCTTTCCGGTCCTCCTTGCGTTGGGACACCAGCGGATTACCGGCGGCGCGCAGATAGGCCGATACCCCGGGTATCCATCGGGCATACCGGCGGCGGCCGGGAATCAGGGGGAGCGGGCCGGGCATGATCGACAAACCGATGGGAATGTCGATCAGCGACTGATGGTTCATAATGACGATGCAACTCTGGGGGTCGATTCGGCCCTCGACCTTCACGCGGACGCCACCGAGGACCCGCAGGAGACCCAGGGTGATTCGGGCTTGCAGCCGAATCCAGGAGGCGAAACGACGCGGGGCTGACGCCGGAAACAGCCACGCCAGCGGGAAAATGATGAGGCGCTGCAGCAGCCCCATAAAAAAGACGAGATAGAGCAGAAAGACCAGCAGGAACAGAACAGTTCGGCCCCCCCGGAACCAGCCCCACACTCCGGAAACTGACGGGCCAGCGGCGTGGTGAGGGTTTTGGCGGAGATGAGGCATGGCAAGCGAATCTGACGGTACAACAGTGGCGGCCCCCCAGGTAGTGGATGGGGCCACCGAAAACGTTTACGACTACAGCAATTTCTATTATTCCTCCAGCGACGACCTGTTCGCGATTTTTGAACCGTACGACGAATGGTGGTACGGCAACGCGCGCAAGAGCGGGTACTACCTGTTCTCGCAGCCGATGTCCACGCGTCCGGGTCCACAAATCAACCTGGAGGATCAGCTCACACACGAACATCGCGAGCTGATGAATCTGGCGTCGTACAACTATCTGGGCCTCTCCTACCACCCCGAGGTCATTGCGGCCGCCAAAGACGCCCTCGACCACTACGGTCTGGGTGCCGCCGGCTCCCCGATTCTCAGCGGCACCATGGATCTCCATCTCACGCTCGAGCGCGAGCTGGCGGCCTTCAAGAAGAAACCCGCTGCGATGGTCTTCCCGACCGGCTACAGCACCAACGTCGGGCTGCTGTCCGCCCTGCTCCGTCCGGGCGACTGGGCCATTCTCGACCAGAACGTGCACGCCAGCATCGTGGATGGCGTGATCATGTCCAAGGCGAACGTGCGGTTTTTCCGTCACAACCGCCCGGACGACCTCGAGAAGAAACTCAAGGGCACCAGCGGCAAACGCCTCGTTGTCGTGGAAGGTGTCTATTCGATGGACGGCGACACGGCGCGGCTGCCGGAGCTGGTGGCCATTGCCAAAAACGCCGGCGCGCGCGTGATGATCGACGAAGCGCACTCGACGTTTGTCTACGGCGACAACGGCCGCGGCGTGGCCGAGTCGTTTGATCTGGAAGACGAGATTGACATCCACGTCGGCACCTTCTCGAAGGCGCTCGGCGGGCAGGGTGGCTACGTCGCAGGGTCGCAGGGGCTCTACAACTACCTGATGGGGTTTGCGCGGTCGCGTGTGTTCTCGTGTGCGCTCGCCCCGTCGGTGACAGCCGGTGTGCTCGCCGCCCTGCGTGTGGCGGCGCGTGAGCCGCACCTGCGGACCACGTTGTGGAACAACGTGGCGC
The DNA here is from genome assembly GCA_964423815.1 of uncultured Solibacteraceae bacterium. GTDB lineage: Bacteria > Acidobacteriota > Vicinamibacteria > Vicinamibacterales > SCN-69-37 > SYFT01. The sequence goes on from CAYRGW010000042.1 coordinate 29,533, forward strand.
ACTTCAGAGAGCTGATGAGTGATGCGGGGGTCGACGTGGGCGAATCCACGTCGCAGATCATCCCGATCATGATCCGCAACGACCGCAAGATCCTGAGCATCGCCCAGTCCTTGCAGCGCGCCGGACTGTATCTGCAGCCGATCATCTACCCGGCGGTCGCCAAACATCGGTCGCGGTTCCGCGTCTCGATTTCGGCGTCGCATTCAACTGAACAACTGAATAAAGCGGCCGCGATTCTCGTGGATACGCTGCGAGCCGAAGGAGTGCTGTGAAGCCAGGTCAGGTGCAATACGCGTATCGTCATGCCATCGGCGGGTTCTTTGAATTTCCCACGGAGAATGCGAAGAAATTGTTGCCGTCCCATCTGCACCCGGTGGAACCCCACCACGGTCAGAGTGTGCTCTCGGTGATGGCGTTCGACTTCACGAGCGGGTCGGTGGACAACATCGGGCCCTACGGGGAACTGGTGCTCTCGGTCCACGTCGCCCCCCGGATCGAAAGCGGTCGGCCCCTGGCACGCGCCGCGTTTTACCCGTTCCTGGTCGGCACCACAACAAAGGACTCCCGCGAACACGCCATCGCACGGTGGCACCTTCCGCATTTCATGGCGGACATCGAGATGGGCTTCACCATCGGCGCGAACGACATCAAGGTCGCCGCGTCGCAGGGTGGCTCCCCCATCCTCGACCTGCACATCACCGACTACCAATGGGGCCCCGTCGAACATCACTACCAGGCCTTCATGCACGACACCACCGGGTCCTACATGGCGCAGATGGCGCTGCGTGGAGCCTTCAGTGAGAACGAAGAGGAACGCGGCGAAATCACGCTGCATTCACACGCCTTCACCGAAGGCCTCGACATCGACGGCGTGAACACCACACCGTTCCGCGAGTTGTGGATGCGTGACGGCACGCAGACCTTCGACCCGCTCGACACCCTGACCCCCGGCGCCCGCTGATGCCCGCGCGCGTGTGCGTCATCGTCAATCCCGCCGCCGGGCGGGGACGGGGCGCGCGTGCGCTGCCGGCCGTGCGGGAGGCCTTTGCCGCCGTGGGCATCACCGATGTGCGGGTGACCACCGGCAAGGCCGACGAACGCGCGATCGCCGCGCGTGCCGTGGCCGACGGCATCACGACCCTCGTGGCGGTCGGCGGGGGCGGCACGTGGAGCAATGTCGCCAATGGCCTGCTCTCGGCCCGCGCCCGCGACGCGGTGCGCCTCGCACTGGTCGCAGCCGGCACGGGCAACGACTTTGCCAAAACCGTGGGCGCGCCGGCCGGTGACTTCGCCGCGACAGCGCGGCTTGTGGTCGAGGGAGCCGAAACACGCGTGGATGTCGGCCACATCGAGGATCAGTACTTCCTGAACATCGCCGGCTTCGGCTTCGACATCGCCGTGCTGGAGGACATCCCGTCTATTCCCTACCTGAAGGGTGATGCGGTCTACATCTACTCTGCGCTGCGGCAGTTGGTGGGCTACGGCGGCGTGGACATCGACATCACCTCCCCACAGGGCCGGCGCGGTGCGACGCGCCACCTGATGTTGATCCTGGCCAACGCCAAAAATTTCGGCGGCGCCTTCAAGATTGCTCCGCACGCCTCATTGACCGATGGCGCCATTGACGCCATCTCCATTCACGATGCGTCGACGTGGCGCCGACTCAAACTGTTTGGATCGGCGGCGCGCGGCACACACATCGGCCAGAACGAGGTGGTGACTGAGGCCGCCGCGTCCTTCACGATTCACTTCGCGACACCGCCGGCGTACGAAACCGACGGCGAATACCGCCAGGCACGCACTGCGGACGTCGAGGTTCGCTGCATCCCCGGCGCGCTGCGTGTGGTGGCGGCCCCGCCTCAACCATGAACGCCGTCTCGTTTGCCGCGCCGATCCCGACCTATCTCGCGACGTTGGTCGCGGGCCGTGTGTCGGAGTCGCTGCTGGTGGGTCCCCACGCCTGCACACGGTACGGCGTGGTGCCCACGCCGGACCTGCCCGGCCCCGACTGGGTGCGCGTCCGCACACGTATGGGCGGCATCTGCGGCAGCGACCTCGGCATTGTCGGCCTTGCGACCAGTCCGTCCACGTCCCCGTTTTCCTCGTTCCCGTTTGTGCTGGGGCACGAACTGGTCGGCACGATCGAGACACTCGGCGCGGATGTCCGCGGCTTCGGCACCGGCGACCGCGTGGTGGTCAATCCGCTGCTGTCGTGCACGGCACGCGGCGTCACGCCTCTGTGCATCGACTGTGCGGCCGGCCACCCGTCCCGCTGCCGGCACTTCACCGACGGTGCGCTCCCCCCGGGCATGTTCATCGGCACGACCCGCGGGCTGGGCGGTGGCTGGGGCGAATATTTTGTGGCGCACGTCTCCCAGTTGCTGCGCGTCGACGACTCCGTGAGCGACAAGGCCGCGGTGATGACCGAGCCGTTTGCGTGTTGTGTGCACGCGGTGCGCGGGTCGCTCCCACAGGCGGGTCAGCGTGCATTGGTAATCGGCGCCGGCACGATGGGCCTGCTGACGGTCGCCGCGTTGCACGCCCTGGCGCCGGACGTCGCGGTCACCGTGATGGCGCGGCATCCGTTTCAGGCGACCCACGCGACGCGCCTCGGCGCCTCACGCGTAGTGATGGCGCGCGGCGACTATCTGCCTGAGCTCGCAGATGCGGCCGGGACCAGACTGCTGAAGCCGATCCTTGGTCGGCCGGTCGGCATCGGCGGCTTTGATCATGTGTTCATCTGCGTCACCGGCACACGCAGCGTCGAGGACGCCATGCGGTTCGCGCGCGCCGGCGGCGTGATCACACTGGTGGGCAACGTCAGCACCCTGAACGGCCTCGACTGGACGCCGCTCTGGCTCAAGGAACTGACGTTCCGCGGCATCCTGGCGTACGGTCAGCACGGCCACGGCGGCGCCAGCGTCAGTGCCTTCCAGGAAGCGGCCGAGCTGATCGCGTCCGGCCGGGCACCACTCGAGCGCCTGGTCACCCACGAATTCTCGCTCAGCGACTACCGCAACGCACTCGCGGCCGCACGGGCCAAGGGCTCCGGCGACTCGGTCAAGGTCGTGTTCAGTTACAAATGAGCCAATGGGGCAATGAGGCAATGACGGGACGCTCGCAGTGGACACCAAAATCAGTCCTCGCCCTGCAGAGCTATAACCTTGCCTTCTTCAGAGCCGACCTCATTGCGGGCATCACGGTTGGTCTCGTGGCCCTGCCGCTCGGCATGGCCTTCGCCATCGCCTCCGGACTCCCTCCCCAATCCGGCATCTACTGCGCTATCGTCACCGGCTTCCTGATCTCGGCGCTTGGCGGTTCACGGACGCAGATTGGCGGCCCCACCGGCGCGTTTGTGGTCGTGATCTCGGGCATCATCGCGGAGTTCGGCGTCCAGGGCCTGTTCATGTGCACGATGATGGCCGGCGTCATCCTGATCGTGCTCGGGTTGACCAAGACCGGCTCGGCGGTGAAGTTTATTCCGCGGCCGGTCATCATCGGTTTCACCAACGGGATCGCCGTGCTCATCGCCAGCACTCAGATCAGCGAATTCCTCGGCATTCAGGTCACCGAAAACGTCGGGGAATTTCTCGACCGCATGGCCGCATTGTGGCGACACCGCGACACGATCGCGCCGGCGTCGGTGGCCGTCGGATCGGCCGCGCTCGCGACCATCCTCCTCGTCAACCGTTACGTCAAAGCCGTGCCCGGCACCGTCGTCGCCCTCATCGGCGGCACGGCGGTCGCGTGGTTGTTTGGCGTGAACGTGGAAACCATCGGCAGCCGATTCGGAGCAATTCCCGCCGGGCTGCCAGAGGTGCACTTTCCGACCTTTGATCCGGGCCTGATCACCAAGCTGATTTCTCCCGCCATGACCGTGGCGATGCTGGGCGCGATCGAGTCATTGATGTCGGCGGTGGTCGCCGACCGCATGAGCGGCGATCGGCACAATCCCAACGTCGAGCTCATCGCGCAGGGTGTCGCCAACGTCGTGTCACCGCTGGTCGGAGGATTGCCGGCAACCGGCGCGATCGCCCGGACCGCGACGAACATCCGTTCAGGCGCGCGCACCCCTGTGGCCGGGATGATCCATGCGATCACGCTGCTCGTGGTCTTGTTGATCGGCGCGGACCTGGCCGGACTGGTGCCCATGTCCATCCTTGCGGCGATTCTGTTTGTCGTGGCCTGGAACATGGGCGAGTGGCACGAACTCCCCGCGCTGATGCGTCACTCGTGGACGGACGTGGCGGTGTGGGCCGTAACGTTTGCGCTGACAGTGTTTGCGGATCTCACCGTGGCGGTGGAGGTGGGGATGGTGCTCGCCGCGCTGCTGTTCATCCGCCGGGTGTCGCGCACCACCACGGTCTCACGGGTCACCGGCGAATACGTCGAGGCCGGGCGTGTCCACGTACTGCAGGACAAACCCATCCCGCCGTACGTCGCCATCTTCAGGATTCATGGCCCGTTCCTGTTCGGCGCCACCGACAAACTCCAGCGTGTGCTTGACCGCATGGACGACCTGCCGCCGGTCATCATCTTCCGCCTGCGGAATATGACGACGGTGGATGCGACCGGGTTGAAGGCGCTGGAGGATGCGGCGACTCGCCTGCGTGAGTCAGGCCGCACCGCGATCTTCTGCGGTGCGCCCGATCATCCTCGTGCCGCCATGCGCAAGGCGGGCTTTGATGCGGTTGTGGGTGCCGAAAACATCACACCCAATGTGGATGCCGCGTTAGTACGCGCCGCCCAACTGCAATGACGTCGGGTGTCTTTTTTAGACTTAGGCGATAGCAAAAAAAGACACCCGACGTCTTAGACACTCACTCATACACGGCAGGCGGTTCGATCTGCGCGGCGGGCGCACCACCGGCGTCAGCGCGACCGGAGCCTGCAAGACGGCTGATCGCACGAACCGACATGTCGTGGTCGCAGAGGATCTGGCAGGACAGGCGCACGCCGGTCAGACCTTTCGCCGCGAGCACGTTTTTTTCCGCGACGGTCATCGTCGTCGGTTCCCCGTCGACAAACTCGACCCTGCAGGTCGTGCAGCGGGCCTTGCCGCCGCAGGCGTGCAGTTGATCGACCTTTGCGTCCTGCTCAAGCGCCAACACCAGGCGCTTGCCGGCCTCTACTTCAAACGTTCCAACTCCGTCGACAGTCAATTGCGGCATCTTCGTGTCTCCATTGCAGACGTCGAGAACTTCGGAACCCCGGGACTTCGGGACTCCGAGAACCCCGGGACTCCGGGACCTCGACTCAGTATCTCTTCTTAATCGTAGGGATCAGGTAATCCTGAAACGCACGCGCAAAATCGTACTGCGGCGCAAAACCCCAGTCGCGGCGCGCGGCCGAGTCATCCACATCGGCGGGCCAGGAATCAACGATGCCCTGGCGTTTTTCGTCGACGCTGAAGGTGATGTTGGCGTTCGGGAAGGCCCGCAGCACCTCGTCGCGGACCTCACCGGCGGTCGGGGCAAACGCGCCGAGGTTGTAGGCCGTCCGCGTGAGTGATTCGCGCGGGGCCGCGGCAAGTTTCAGGAGCGCGGCGACGCCGTCGGGCATGGCCATGAAGGGGATCTGCGCGTCGGGACGAACGAAACACGCATACGCCTCGCCCTTGGCCGCCGCATGAATCATCTCGGGCGCGTAGTCGGACGTGCCGCCGGACGGCACGGTCATCGCGGAGATCAGGCCAGGGAAACGCACGGACCTGAAGTCCACTCGCCCACTCTGCGGATCCTTCGACAGCTGTTTGTAATGGTGGGCGTAGTACGCGCCGAGCTGCTCACAATACAACTTGTTGCACCCGTACATCGTCGTCGGCGTCGTGAACTCGTCTTCCTTCACCTTGCCGGCCGCCGACTTGGCCACGAGCGACGGCAGACCAAAGGCGGCGATCGATGAGGGGTAGAGGAACGTCACGGGACGCCCATGGGACTCACCTTCACGCTGGGCAAATTCCAGCATGTTGAGTGTGCCCTCGACGTTCACCTCGTGGGCCGTGACGGGAGAAAACTCCGACCGGGTCGAGAGCAACGCGGCGAGGTGAAAGATTTGATCGATCTCAAACTCGGAGAGGATGCGCTCCAGCAGGCTCTTGTCGAGAATGGAGCCGGTGAACTCGCGGGCGACTTTTTTGCCCAGTGCGGGTTCCAGCGGAGCCACGTCGAGCGTCACCACCGCGCGCGCGCCGTCTCCGGCCAGTTCATCAATGAGGCTGTGGCCAATTTCGCCGCCGGCCCCGGTAATCAGGACAACAGGTTTACGCATAGGGACATCAACTCAGATACAGGCCGTGAACAACGGACAGGATGATGGACAGGATGGAGAGCACAATCAGCACCAGCGCGGTGGCCATGTGATTGACGCGTTCAGGCTGCAGGGGATCGAGCAACCGGCCGGCGATGTAGCCGCCGATAAATCCGCCACCGTGGGCCCAGTTGTCGATGCTCGACATCAGCAGCCCCAGCACAAACATCATGACCGCATATTGCAGGGCCTGCGTGTAGACCGCGGTCGACCCTGACCGCCGACCGTAATACACCAGCGCGCCCAGGAATCCGAAAATGGCGGCTGAGGCCCCGACCGTGACCTGCGCACCGTGGAAGAGCGGAATGGGAATCCAGCCGAGGAAAGCTCCGGCAAACGAACTGAACAGAAAACCCACCGCGGACGACACGATGTAGATGATGACCATGCGCCCGGGCCCGTAGAGATCGGACACCGCCGGCGCCAACTGCTTCACCCAGTACATGTTGAACAGGATGTGAATCAGACTGCCGTGCAGGAATCCGGCGCTGAGAATCGTCCACCAGCGGTCGTACAGGAAGATCGGCACCGCACCACTCGCGCCCATGACGAAGTTGGCGTAATTGCTGGGCGACAGGAAGTTGAAGCCCACCATCCCGATCTCGCCACCGGACATCAGGAGCGAGGCCACGTAGCAGATCACGGAGAGACCGATGACAAACGGAACAAAACCCAGGTCGCTGCCCAGACGCCGCACCGCGGTGGCATACCCCCACAACCCCGGATTGCGGCGGCCGCAGTTGTAACACTTGTCGTCGTTGACCCCCACCAGATACCCGCAGGAGACACAGACGACGGAACCGGTTGTCTGACGGCCGAACATTGCGACCATTATGTCTCGGAGTCCCGAAGTCCCGAAGTTCCCGGGGTTCCGGGGTCCTCGGGGTTCCTGGGTTCACGGGGGCCCGAAGTCCCGAGGTCCGGCGGTACACTGCGTGCGATGCGGGTGCTGGTCACTGGCGGGACGGGGTATCTGGGGCAGGCGATT
>CAYRGW010000043.1:0-27906 GCA_964423815.1 uncultured Solibacteraceae bacterium
CGAGGTACGCCAGCACACTGATGGTGACCACGTGGCCGATGAGCACGGAGATCGCGGCGGCGACGGCGAGCGCGACGGCCTGCATCGCCCATGCGTCGGGCGGCACGGCCGCGCGCCACCACAACGTGAGATACGCCAGACACACCGCCGCGACCATCAGGCCGGCGGCGATCGCCGCGCGCCGCGCCCGCGCCGGAAATTCAGGATGCGACGCGGTCTGCCGCGCCAGCCACCCGGCGGTGAGGATGGCGACAAACGCGAGCACGGCGGAGGCCACACCAAACGGGATCGTGAGATAGGCCGCCAGCACCATGGCGTCGGTGACACTGGTGACTAGGCCAGGCGCGCGTGTGCTGATGCCGATAACCGCGGCAGGTCCAAGAATGACGCCCGCGAGCAGCCCAATCCGAACGGACGCCGCGAGGGCGAGCGAGGCCGCGCGTGATCGGGAGGCGGCGCCGCCGAGCACAAAACGGTCCACACGCGCGTCGAGATACCCGAGCGCGCGCAGTCGTTCGCGCAGGGCGTCAACGTCGCCTGAGGGAGGTCCTGACGTCACGCGTTACAGCCTCCGTTGTGCGACGAACTCGGCGAGTTCGGACAGCTGGTTCGCGCGTCGCCCAAAGGGCGCGAGCGCGCCGGCGGCCGTGCGGCACAACTCCAGCGCCAGTTCACGCGCGCCATCCACACCGCTGAAGGAGACAAACGTCGTCTTGCGCGCGTCACTCTTCACAGCCTTGCCGGTCTCTTCCGGCGTGCCGGTCACATCCAGCAGGTCATCCACGATCTGAAATGCGAGGCCGAGGTTTTTGGCGTACGCCGTGAGCGCCGCGACGTCGTCCGCCGATCCGCCCGCCGACAACGCCCCCGCCGTGGCCGCCGCGCTGAACAACACGCCGGTCTTGCGACGATGGATCCGTTCGAGGGTGTCGAAGGTCAACGTCGTGTCGGTGGCGAGCACGTCTTCGGCCTGCCCAGCGACAAGGCCATCAAGCCCGACCGCGTCGGCATACAACGTCGTGATCCTTGTCGCGAGCGCGGGTTCGTAGGCGCGCGCCAGATGACCATACGCGTCGTTTAACAGACCAAACGCGGCCAGCACGGCGACCGCCTCGCCAAACTCGACGTGGGCCGAGGGGCGTCCTCGCCGCAGCGGCGCGTCGTCCATACACGGCAGGTCGTCGAGGATCAGGGACGCGCCGTGAATGGCCTCGACCGCGCACGCCGCGGGCATCGCCCGCGCGGAGGAGCCACACAACTCGGCCGACAGCAGCACGAGCACCGCGCGCACCCGCTTGGAAGGGGCGAGCAACGTGTAGCGCATCGCGTCCACGACGGGGCCGCCGGTCGACGCGGGCACAAAGGCGTCGAGTGCGCGCATGATGGCCGGCTGGTGTGTGCCGAAAAAACCGGGAAGTGATGACATCAGCGCGGGGTGAACACGAGCAGATATTGGTAACGCAGGAATGTTTCGTGCGCGTGCAGTTTGAGTCCGGCGCGTTCGGCGTCACGAATGATGATCTGGGGTTCGAGGCGTTCATCAAGGGCCGGGCCTGGACCCAGCACGTCCGTCTTGAAGTCCACGATGCCGAGGCGTCCGTTGGGTTTGAGCGAGCGCCGGACGTGGGTCATCAGTCCGACCGGGTCATCCAGCTGCGGATAGGTATCGACCATGAGCACGGCGTCCAGACCCTGCGGCAGGCGGGGGTCCAGGGGGGTGCCCAGAATCGGCTCCACGTTGCTCAGCCCCTCACGCGCCACACGACGCTGGATGGACTCGATCATCTGCCGCTGGATGTCCTCGGCAAACACGCGCCCGTTCGGGCCGACCCGGCGCGCCAGTCGCACCGTGAACCAGCCACCACCCGCGCCGATGTCACCCACGCGGGATCCGTCGGCTATCAGGAGTTTGTCCATGATCTGTTCGGGCTGCTGCCACTCGTCGCGATCGGGGCCCTCGAGCTCACCCAGCTTCTCCGGAGAGAACAGCCGGCCGTGCGCCGCCCTGGGCTGCTGGGGGACGGCGTCCACCGCCACCCACAGGCCTGCAATCATCACGGTCAGGAGAACAGCTCGCACGGCAGTAATTGTAGACTTTCTGGATGGCATCCTCGTTCCGCGACAGCATGGTTGAACTCATCACCCGCACCGCCACCGATCTTCCGCCCGACGTCCGGGCCGCGATGCGGCGGGCCATGGGACAGGAGGAGCCGGGCTCGCGCGGGGCTCAGGCGCTGGCCGTCATCGCGGAGAATATCGATCAGGCGGCGTCCTGTGAGGGGCCCCTCTGTCAGGACACGGGCTGGCCCACCTTTGAAGTGCACACGCCCATCGGTGTGAGCCAGATCTGGGTCCGCCAGGAAATTCGAGAGGCGGTGGCTGAGGCCACCCGCCGCGGCAAGCTCCGGTCGAACTCGGTCGACTCCATCACCGGCGAAAACAGCGGCAACAACCTCGGTCCGGGCATGCCGGTCATCCACTTTGACCAGTGGGATCGCGACGACATCGAGGTGAAGCTGCTGCTGAAGGGCGGCGGCTGCGAAAACGTCAACGCACAATACGCGCTGCCGATGGACCTCGAACATCTGGGCCGCGCCGATCGCTCCCTCGAAGGTGTGCGCAAGTGTGTGCTGCACGCGATCTGGAAGGCGCAGGGCAAGGGCTGCAGCCCGGGCGCCGTCGGCGTCTGTCTGGGTGGCGATCGCACCGCCGGATACCAGCACGCGAAGGAACAACTCTTCCGGACGCTTGATGACGTGAATGAGGATCCGCGGCTGGCGGAACTCGAAGCGCAAATCATGGCGACGGTGAACGGCCTGCAGATCGGCACCATGGGATTTGGTGGTGAGACGTCGCTCATCGGGTGCAAGATCGGCGCGCTCAATCGGCTGCCCGCCAGCTTTTTTGTGTCGGTCGCGTATGACTGCTGGGCGTTCCGGCGCCTCGGTGTGCATGTGGACGCCACGTCCGGTGCCATCACCAAGTGGCTCTATCGTGATCCGGAAACCCCCAGCGCGCCGATGCTCAAGGCGGGCGAGTCCGGAGGGTTCCCGCGCACCGGGCGCGAGGTGGTGCTCCAGGCACCCATTGACGAGGCGACCATTCGCAGCCTCAAGGTCGGCGACGTCGTGCTCATCTCCGGCCGCATGTATACCGGCCGTGACGCCGTGCACCACCACCTCATGAAACACGACGCGCCGGTGGACCTCTCCGGCGGCGTGCTGTATCACTGTGGGCCGGTCGTGAAAAAAGAGGGGGACACCTGGTCGGTCACCGCAGCGGGACCGACCACCAGCATGCGTGAAGAGCCGTATCAGGCCGACATCATCGGCAAGTTCGGCATCCGTGTGGTGATGGGCAAAGGCGGCATGGGCGCCAAAACATCAGCGGGCCTCAAGGAACACGGTGCCGTGTATCTGAACGCGATCGGCGGCGCGGCGCAGTTCTACGCGCGCTGCATCGAGGGCGTTGACGACGTCTCGCTGCTGGAGTTTGGTTCGCCCGAGGCGATGTGGCACCTGCGCGTCAAGGAATTCCCCGCCATCGTCACCATGGACGCCCACGGCAACAGCCTGCACAAGGTCGTTGAGGAAGAATCGGGCAAGCGGCTCACGTTGCTGAAATGAGGCAATGGGGCAATGGGGCAATGAGGCAGTGGATGCGTATTCGTAGGGCGAGACCTTTAGGTCCGCCACCCTGGCGCGGCTAAAGCCGACGCCCTACGAAGTCACATGTCATTGCCTCATTGCCTCATTGACCAGAGCCTCCAGCACCGCTGAGAAGTCGGCGTGTGCATCGCTGACGTGGAAATGGACGACGTGGCGGCCGTTGGCGACGAGGGCCTCGTAGTCGCCGAGCGCCTGCGCGTGTTTGAGGCGGCTGAAGGTGTAGTCCGCATCGGGCACGGGCGTCGATGTGGCGTCTGCACCGGTCAGCAGCAGGAACAGTCCCGCGTTGGTGCCGCCCTTGTGGAACTGCCCGGTTGAGTGCAGATACCGCGGCCCGGCCCCGTACGTTGTGGCGGCCTTGGTGCGGAGTCGAATGGCCGCGCGCACGTGGGCGACGGCGGCCGCACGGCCCGCGTCCTGCGGGAGATAGTCGAGGATGGCGACAAACGTCCCCGTGGGATCAATGTTCGCATTGCGGTGCGAACGTCCCAGGAAGCCGTCGCGAGCCACGAGCGGCGGATTCACCGGCAAGGGATCGCCGAGAGAGAGCAGGGCCTGTGTGCGTGACTTGGCGTCCCGCACGTTGGGTTCGTCGAATGGATTCACGTCGAGCGCGATGCCGGCGATCGCGGTCGCAAACTCCCAGCGGAAAAATTCAGCACCGAGATCCTGCGGTGTGCTCTGCAGGTGCATCACGGGATGCCCCAGTCCCGACAACGCCTGACGACGGGTGATGGCGGTGTCGTCGGCCGGGTCCGACACGAGGACAAACGCGCGGTCAGGCCCGTATTCATCGAGCTGCCCCGGCCCGGGCAACGGCTCATCCACGATCGGCAGGACACCGCGGCCCTGTTTTCCTGTGCTCTCCGCGACCAGTTGTTCCACCCAGAGTCCCAGGGCGGCCATGCCGGAGGGCAGGATGAGTGACAGTTTGTCGCGGCCGGCCAACGCGTGTGCGGCCATGTATTCACCAAGCGCCAGGCCCGGGTTCTCTTCGTCATCAGACCGGCAGGCGTCCACCATCGGGGCTGCGCCATCAAGCAGCAGCGCCGGGTCGATGCCCATCAGCGCGGCGGGCACGAGGCCAAACAGTGATAACGCGGAGAACCGCCCGCCGATGTCCGCAGGATTGATGAACGTATGGCGATAACCGTGCGTGGCGGCGTGAGCGACCATCGCCGTATCCGGGTCGGTGATCGCAATGAAGTGACGGCCCGGATTGGTGATACCCGCCTTGGTGACCCACGCGCGGAAATACGCCTCGAGCGCCGTGACCTCGATCGTCGAGCCGCTCTTGCTGGCCACGATGAAGAGTGTGGTCGCCGGCGAGAGGGTCGTCGACGCCTGCACAATCGCGCGTTCGTCCGTGGTGTCGAGCACGTGGACGTCGGCCCGGCGATTGGCCGGCGCCAACGTGAGGCGCAGGACTTCCGCACAGAGCGAACTGCCGCCCATGCCCAGCAGACACACCGACGTCAGTCCATCGGCGGCTACCTGCCGCGCGACGTCGCGGATGGTGTCGAGGTGGGGCCGCATCGCCGCAGGGGCGTCCAGCCAGCCGAGCCGGGTGTTGATCGATGCCAGGGCGACCGGGTCGTTTGCGACGGAAAAGATCGACGTGTCTTTGTTCCACAGTCGTGAGGCAACGCGGTCTGTCATCAGCGCAACTCCTGATTGATTACGAGCAACTTCAGCTCTGTCATTTCTTCGAGGGCATACCGTGGACCTTCCCGTCCAGTGCCAGAGTCTTTGACACCGCCGTACGGCATCGAGTCCACGCGATAGGTCGGGACGTCATTGATGATCACGCCGCCCACGTCGAGGCGATCAAAGGCCATGAGTGTGGCCGCCAGGTCGGCGGTGAACACGCCGGCTTGCAGCCCGTAGCGCGACGCATTGATCTTCTCGATCGCGTCCTCGATCCGGGTGAAGCGATACAGGCCGACGATGGGGGCGAAGGCTTCTTCGCGGCAGAGTTGCGCGTAGGCCGGCACCTGCTCGATCACCGTCGGGGCGTAGAGGGAGGGACTCAGGGTGCGGCCGCCGACGAGCACACGCGCGCCGTCGGTCACCGCGTCACGCACCCAGGTGTCGATGCGCTCCACGTCGCCGTGACTGATCATCGGACCGACGTCGTTGGCGGCGTCGCGCGGGTCACCGACGGTGAGCGCCTTCACGGCGGCGGTGAGGCGTTCGGCAAACACATCCGCGACGTCGTCGTGGACATAGATGCGCTGCACCGAGATACAGCTCTGGCCCGCAAAGGTGAATCCGCCGGCCACGACCCGCCGCACGGCGAAGTCGAGATCGGCGGACTTGTCCACGATGACGCCGGCGTTGCCGCCCAGTTCCAGCACGACACGTTTGTGGCCCGCGCGGGCCTTCATTGCCCAGCCGACCTCGGCCGAGCCGGTGAACGTGAGCAACTTGAAACGGTCGTCGGTCACCAGGCGATCTGCGGCGCCACGTTCCAGGGGCAGCACACTCAGCGCGCCCGGAGGCACGCCGTGGTCATGGAGCAGGCGCGCCAGGCGCAAGGCTGAGAGCGGCGTGCGTGTGGCGGGTTTCAGGACCACCGGGTTACCGGCCCCCAGGGCGGGGGCCAGTTTGTGGGCCACCAGCAGCAGCGGGAAATTGAACGGGGTGATCGCCGCCACGGGACCCAGCGGCACCCGGCGGGTCAGTGCGAGCCGGCCTTCGCCGTGGGGCATGAGGTCGATCGGGATGACGTCTCCGCCGAGGCGCGCGATCTCGCCGGCGGTGGTGTCGAAGACAAACGCGGCGCGGTCGACCTCGGTCCGGGCGTCCCGCATGGGTTTACCCGCCTCGTCCGCCAGGGTGAGCGCGAGCGCCTCCCGATCGGCGCGCAGGGCGTCGGCCACCGCCCGCAGCGTCTGGATCCGGGCGTGGGCCGGCCAGCGGCGCATGGCCGGGGCAGCGGTCACGGCGGCGACCGCCGCCACCTCAAAATCGGCATCCCCGCCGACCGTGGTCTGGCCCACCACCCGCCCGTCAAAGGGGCTTTTGACATGCAGCACCGTGGGCAACGTCACCCACTCTCCCGCGAGGAGGACCGGCCAGTTCATACGCCTAAGCTTCCCACAGGCCCGTATAATTAAAAGCATGATTCATGTCACAGAGACGGCCGCGACGCGTATTGCCGACCTGCTGGTCGAAGAGGGCCGCCTGGGCGCGGGCCTGCGCGTGTTCGTGCAGGGCGGGGGATGCTCGGGATTCCAGTACGGGTTGATGATCGATGAAGGCGAAGGGGATGCCGAGTCGGATCAGGTGTTCGAGGTCAACGGCGTGAAGTTGCTGGTGGATCCGATCAGTCTGCGGTACCTCAGCGGCGCCGAGGTCGACTTCGTCGACAACAACATGGGCGGCGGGTTCACCATCAAGAATCCGAACGCCAAGTCCACCTGCGGCTGCGGCTCCTCGTTCAGCGCGTAAGGTCGGGCTTCGCGTGGGTATGCAGTCCGCCACCGAGTTTGTCGAGAAGTTGCGACCCGCCGGTGGGCGTCGCTCCGGCAAACGCGACGTCATTGTCCAGATTTTCCTTCGCCAGGAAGGCCATCTTGCGGCCGATGAACTGGTCGAGCTGATCAGGAAGGAAGACGGGCGGATCAGCCGCGCCACCATCTATCGCACGTTGCAGTGGATGGTGGATGCGGGCATTGCGCGCAAGGTGGACTTTGGCGAGGGCCGCTTCCGGTTCGAACACTCGTACCGGCATCCGCGCCACTTCCACCTCATCTGCAAGACGTGCAGCCAGTCCTTTGAGTTTCTCAGTTCGGACATCGAGGCGCTCATCGAGGAAATTGCGGAAGCGCGGCGATTTTCCGCGCGTCAAAGCGTGCTGCAGATCTACGGCACCTGCGAGAGCTGTCAGGCCGGCCGGCAGCCCGAGCGTGTGACCGCGCCCACCGAGGCGTTGTTTGCGCGTGACGCGTTGCGCATTGCCATTGCCACCGAACGCAGCGGCCTGGAGTTCTACACACGGGCGGCGTCGATCACCAGGGACGCGCGCGGTCGCAAGGTGTTTCAAAAACTCGCCGAAGAAGAGAAGGAACATCTCGGCACGCTGGAACGCCGCTACCATGCGCTTTTGAAGGCCGACCCCCTGCTTGAGTCGTATCCGACGTTCCTGTTCTTCAAGGGCGCGGCCAATGGATTGTTTGCGGCCGGCACCGAAGCGCTGGCCAAGGGTGTGGATGACCGGCAGGCCCTGCTCGTGGGCATCAAGTGTGAGCGCGGCTCCCACAAATTTTTCAAGCGATACGGGGAACGGTTCGAGGAGTCGGAAGGGAAGCAGATCTTCCTCGAGTTTGCCGACGAAGAACGTGAGCACCTCGAACTGCTGATTCGTGAATACAAGAGTCTGGTCGAGCGTCAGGCCGCCGGGAGCACCCGCGCGAAGAAAAAACCGCGCGCACGCGCCTCCCGATGATCGACCTGCATATGCACACGACTGCCTCCGATGGGCGGTCCACTCCCGAAGAACTCGTCGCCGAAGTCGCGTCCAGGGGCATTCGTATCATGGCGGTGACCGATCACGACACGATCGCCGGTGTCGCCGCCTGCCAGACGGCCGCGCGTGATGCGGGTGTGACGTGTCACGTCGGGATCGAGATCACCTCGGTGGATCACGGGCGCGATGTGCACATGCTGGGCTACGGGGTGGATCCCGCGCATGTCGAACTGGGCGACTTCCTGACGCGGCAGCGTCTCGACCGTCGCCGGCGCCTGGAGGAAATCGGCACCCGGCTCGCGCAGCTCGGTGCCCCGGTTGATCTTGAGCGCGCCATGGTTGACGCCGGTCGGCAGACAGGGCGGGCCATGGGACGCCCGATGGCCGCGGCTGCGCTGGTGGCGGCGGGGCATGTGGCGGATTTTCGAGAGGCGTTTGACCGGTACCTGGGCGAAGGAAAACCCGCCTTTGTCGAGCGCATCGGCCCGTCACCGGTCGATGTGGCGGCGCTCATCGGCCGCGCCGGCGGCGTGGCCTCCCTCGCGCATCCGGGCAAGTCGCAACGCGACCACTTGATCCCCGGTCTCGCCGACGCAGGTCTGCCCGCCATCGAGGTGTATCACCCCGATCACGATCCGATCGACACCGCCCGCTACAAACAAATGGCCCGTTCGTTGGGCCTGCTGATGACCGGCGGCTCTGACTACCACGGCGTCGGGAGCACACGCGAACTGGCGTTTGGCCGGGTCCATCTGCCGTCTGCCGATTACGCCAGGCTGGCCGAGCGGCTGGGGTGGGCGGTGATTCATGCTCATTAAAATTCGCGACGTGCGGAAACACTACGGGGGACTGCGACCCCTCCGCGTGAACTCGCTTGAACTCGGGGCGGGTGAGCGCCTCACGGTGCGGGGCCTCGACGCCCAGGCGGCGGAGATGTTGTCGTTGCTCATCACCGGGGCCGCCGTGCCCGACGAAGGTGTGGTGACGGTCGCCGGCCGCAACACCACCGACATCGCCACCGACACCGAATGGCTGGTGTCGCTCGACCTGTTCGGGCTGGTGAGTGCCCGCGCGGTGTTGCTCGATACGCTGACGCTTGAGGCGAACCTCGCGCTCCCGTTCACGTTGTCCATTGATCCGATTCCCGAGGAGGTGCGGCGCGCGGTCGCGGACCTGGCCGACGAGGTCGGCCTCGGGCGTGAGCGACTGGCGGCGTCGGTCCACTCGTTGTCGGCAGCCGATCGTGTGCGCGTGCACCTGGCGCGCGCGTTGGCGGTGGGGCCGAAGGTGCTGATTCTCGAACACGTCACCGCGCCCCTCGCGCCCGACGAGGCCACGCGCCTCGGGCAGGCGCTCACCACGATTGCCGATGACCGCGGCCTGTCGTGGATTGCCATCAGCGAGGACGAGGCGTTTGTCGCCGCGCTGGGCGGCACGGTCCTCGCGCTTGAGCCGGGGACCGGGAACCTGCAACCCCCTGCCCAGGGATGGAAGGCGTGGTGATCGCGTCGTGACGCTGGTGTTGTTTGATATTGACGGGACGCTGATTCAGACGGGCCGCGCCGGTGTGCGCGGCATGAACCGCGCGTTTGGCGACCTGTTCGGCGCGCCAGACGCGCTTGACGGCGTCCCCGTGGCCGGCCGCACCGACCGCGCCATCGTGTCCGAAGTCCTCGCGAAAATCGGCCAGCCCGCCGAGCCGTCCACGATCACGCGTGTGCGCGACGAATATTGCCGGAATCTGCCTGGGGCCCTTGCCGATCCCGCCTCACGCCCGATGAATGTCCTGCCCGGCGTCCATGCGCTGCTTGAGGCGCTGGAGTCACGCGACGACGTGGTCACCGCGCTTCTCACCGGGAACTTCGTGGCCGGCGCCGCCATCAAACTCGGGCACTTTGATCTCTGGACCCGGTTTGCCTTTGGTGCGTTCGGAGATGAACACACCGAACGCCGCGCGCTGGTGCCGGTCGCTGTCGCAGAGGCCGTCCGCCACGGCCACACCACCTTCGCCCCCGACCGCATCGTGGTCATCGGCGACACACCCCTCGATGTGGATTGTGCGCACGCCTATGGCTCCCGCGCGATCGCCGTCGCAACCGGGATGTATTCGATGGACACGTTGCGGGATACAAACGCGGATCTGACCGTCGCCACACTCGCCGACGTCTCCCCCGACTGGTTCTTGTAGGGCGTGACCTTCAGGTCCGCCGCGATGGCTCAATGTTGGCGGAAACTCGAGGGAGTCGAACCCTCCCATCCCACCGTGAGGAGGGATGCGGCCGGTTTTGAAGACCGGGAGGGCCACCGGGCCCCGGGAGTTTCCGCGAACAGATTATCAGCCCGGCACGCTCAGGCGCCGAGGCCGAGCCAATACGCGAGCAGTTTGGGGACTTCGTAGAAGGTCTGCCGGAACGACACCCGGGTCCTCCACCACCAGACCGGGTCGTATTCATCAAAACGTGTCGACCGCACCGTGACACGCACTTCGTCACCGAGCACCCGATGAAAGGCATAGCCGGCCCGGCGGGTGGCGGAGCTCGACGTGATGATGATGATGTGGGACCAGCCCTGCCGGCGGGCGCGGTCGAGGATGGCTTCGGCTTCGTGGGCGGTGTTGTCGACCGGTTCGGGCAGGACGTCCACGGCCGACTCCGGCACCCCGAGGTGCGCCACCATCACACCCCGGCCAATATCGCCATCATTCGGGATGATGATGCCGCGGGCGGCCAGGAGACGTTCAGCGGGTTCGGTGCCGCCCCGGCTCAACACGATGTGCCTGGCCGCGCCGGCCTTGTAGAGTTCGACCGCTTCCAACCAGCGGTCCGACCGCGACCCGCCCAGGACGTAGATCGCATCGGCCGGCGTGGCCGGGTCGATCGGATCCACGCGGACGAGTAGCCTGCCGGCGCCGAGGATCGTGACGGCCCCGAGCACCAGCCCGAGGCCCAACACGAGACGCCGTAAACGCGGTCGAATAATCAGGGGGAAAACGTTGGGGTAGCCGACCGACTATTCGTCGAGCAGACGCACTTCACCAGCGCGCGGTCCCTTTGGGGAGTCCTCGACGATGAACTCGACGCGCTGGCCCTCACGCAGCAATTCGAACACCGCACCGCGAATGGCCGACCGGTGGAAAAAGTGCTCCACGCCGCCTTCGTCACGAATGAACCCAAAACCCTTGTCGATCAACAAACGTGCAATCGTGCCATTGGGCATGATTGTGTCCTCCGAGGGGCGCGAAGCCCCATGAATTAAGTGAGATCCGGCGGCCAGTCTAGGCACGGGTCAGTCAGCAAGTCAAGGAAGGCCCAAAGAACCCTGCACCTTGCACCCCGAACGCGGAACCGGGTCATGTATAATCATTTCTTCGTGTGTGGGCCTGTGGCGCAGCTGGGAGCGCGCCTGGATGGCATTCAGGAGGTCACCGGTTCGATCCCGGTCAGGTCCACCAATTTTTTGCTCCCAATGCGGGCAAAAAATTGCCTCGCCGTAGCGGCGCAGCCGCGGAGGCGGGCCCCTCACCCCCCAGCCACAAACCGGTACACCCTCTCGGCGCAGTCGGCGGCATCGTGCCCCACGGTATCAAGCGTGAGCTCCGCCCGTTCGGGGGGTTCGTAGGCGCTGTCGAGCCCGGTGAAGTGGGTAATCAGCCCCTGCCGCGCCCTGGCGTACAGCCCTTTGGGATCGCGCCGTTCACATTCCTCCAGAGGCGCATCCACGAAGATCTCGACGAACTCGCCTGGCGCCATCAGTTCCCGGGCCAGACGTCGTTCCGCGCGGAACGGGGAAATGAACGACACCAGCACGATCAGGCCGGCATCCACCATCAGGCGGGCCACCTCCGCGACCCGGCGGATGTTCTCCACACGATCAGCGTCGCTGAATCCCAGATCACGATTGAGCCCGTGCCGGATATTGTCCCCATCGAGGAGGTAGGTATGCCGACCGTCGGCCAGCAACTGCTTCTCGACCAGATTGGCGATGGTCGACTTGCCGGCCCCCGAGAGCCCGGTGAACCACAGGCACATGGGTCTTTGATGTTTGTGCGCCGCTCTCGACGCCTGGTTCACGTCGAGGTGCTGCCACTGGATATTGGTCGACCGGCGGAGCGCATGGTGAATCATGCCGGCCCCGACTGTCTCGTTGGTCTGTTTGTCGATCAGGATGAATGCCCCGAGTCGACGGTTTGTGGCGTACGGTTCAAACGCCACCATCTGCGACGTCGACAGATGCACCGACGCCAGTTCGTTCAGGGCGAGTGACTTCGTGGCCAGCCGTGCGCCGGTATTCACGTCCAGGCGCCAGGTGATGTCGGTCACACTGGCCGACATCTCCTTGGTGTGAATCTTGAGGTGATAGCGGCGTCCCGCCACCAGGTCCCGGTCGCCCATCCAGAGCAGCGTGGCCTCGAACTGATCGGCCACCTCGGCCGGCGCCGCCGCACTGCTCAGCACATCGCCCCGGCTGATATCCACGTCCTCCTCAAGGGTGAGCAGGATCGATTCACCGGCGTCCGCGCCATCGGGGCGGCGGGCGTGGACCTGTTTCACCGTCGCGACACGGTCAGAGGGCTGCACGCGGATCTGGTCGCCCGCCTGGACACGTCCGCTGGCGATGCGCCCGCGGTAGCCACGGGACCCAGGCGAGGGGCGGTGGACAGACTGAATCGGAAGGCGGAGCGGACGATCTGTGTTCTCGGAGACCGTCGACGCCTGCTCGAGCGCCTCCAGCAACGTCGGGCCGGAATACCACGGGGTGCGTGTGCTGGCGATCGCGACATTGTCTCCGTCAGTCGCACACGTCGGAATGGCGATCACGTCACGCACGCCGCACTCGCCCGCGAACGAAACAAACTCGCCGCTGATCGCCGCGAAGACCGCTTCCGAGAAATCCACGAGGTCGATCTTGTTCACCGCCAGGATCACCTGTCGCACCCCGAACATCGAGACGATGCGGGTGTGACGCCGCGTTTGCGTCAGCAGTCCCTTCCGGGCATCCACGAGCAGCACGGCCAGCGACGCGGTGGACGCCCCGGTCGCCATGTTGCGCGTGTACTGTTCGTGTCCCGGGGTGTCCGCGACGATAAACGAGCGGGCCGGGGTGCTGAAGTACCGATACGCCACGTCGATGGTGATGCCTTGTTCGCGCTCGGCCTGCAGGCCGTCGACGAGCAATGCAAAGTCCAACGCGTCCCCCTGCGTCCCGAATTGACGCGAATCGCGCTGCAGCGCGTCCATCTGATCATCGTGGAGCCGACGGGTGTCGTACAACAATCGCCCAATCAGCGTCGACTTCCCATCGTCGACGCTGCCACACGTGATGAACCTGAGAAGGGGGGCGCTCAGAAGTAGCCCTCCTGCTTCTTGATTTCCATCGAGGCCGGCTGACCACTGTCGATGAGTCGACCCTGCCGTTCAGACGACGTGGCATGAAGTGTGTCGTGAATGATGTCGCTGATGGTGGCCGCCGTGCTTTCGATCGCGCCGCTCAGGGGGTAACACCCCAGCGTGCGGAACCGTACCACCCGTGTCTCCACCGACTCGCCGGCAGCCAGTGTCAGCCGGTCATCGTCACGCATGATCCAGGTGCCGTGGCGCCGCACCACAGGGCGGGGCGCGGCAAAGTAGAGCGGGACGATCTCGATCTGTTCGCGCGCGATGTAGGTCCAGATGTCGAGTTCTGTCCAGTTCGAGAGCGGAAAGACGCGCAGGGTCTCTCCCGGCTGGAGGCGGGTGTTGTAGAGCGACCAGAGTTCCGGACGCTGCCGTCTGGGATCCCAGCGGTGTCCCGCGGTGCGGACGGAGACGATGCGTTCCTTGGCGCGACTGCGCTCTTCATCACGACGCCCGCCGCCAAAAATGACGTCGAACCCGTGTGAGTCCAGCGCCTGTGTGAGGGCCTGAGTTTTCATCACGTCCGTGTAGTGACTCGACCCGTGTGTGACGGGGGTGACGCCCGATGTGAGCCCGTCCACGTTGGTGTGCACGATGAGCGTGAGGCCCAACCGGCTGACGACGCGCTCGCGATGCTCATACATGGCCTGGAACTTCCAGGTGGTGTCCACATGCAGCAGCGGAAACGGGAGCGGCGCCGGGGCGAACGCCTTGAGCGCCAGGTGCAACAGCACCGACGAATCCTTCCCGATGGAATACAGCAAGACAGGTCGGGTCGCGGTCGCGCACGCCTCGCGAATGATTTCCACGCTTTCGTCTACGAGGGAGTCGAGATGTTCTACCATCGATATTGCGAGCGCCTCATCTTACGTCGATGCCCATCCGACCAGAAATCTCCGCCGATCATGAAGACTTTCGCGACGTCCGCTGGCGGCGCGAGGGCACCCGTCAGGTGGAAACCGCCATCGATGCGGAGCGTTTTGTCGAACAGGTCGGGTTTGCCGCCTGTCTGACCGACTCACGCCGGCCCGGGCCGTCCCTGTATGTGGCCGTGTGTGGACGACGGGATGTGGTGATGCCGCGTAATGTGCAGAAGGATCCGGAGGCGTCACTCACCTGGCTGATCAAGGACGAGGTGGTGCGCCGGGGCCAGGTGTATTACGGCAAACTGCCGCGCGGCAAAACGATGTTCATCGCGCCTCGGATGATTCCGCTTTTTCACGCCGTGTGGGGTGTGCGGCGCGCAGAGGAGCGCACCCGACTGAGCAAGGACGCGCAGGCGGTGCTGGCCGTCCTGCGCAAGGAGTGGGAGATGGCCACCTCCGACCTGCGTGAGGAATCGGGGGTGGTGGACCGCAAGGCGTTCACCAAGGCCATCGACGAACTGCAGGCGGCCATGATCGTGGTGCCGAGCGAGGTGGTGTATCTCCCGAAGTTCACGTACATCTGGACCCTCGCGATTGGCCGATTTCCCGACGCACTGAGAAAACGAGTCGCGCGCGATGTGGCGTTGCGGGAGATTGCCCGGTGTTTTCTGGAGAATGCCGGGATGACAATACCTGCAGAGTTGTCCAGAGTGACGGGCCTGTCGCGGCCTGACGCGGGCCTGGGCAACCGCGCACTCGTGGCCGAAGGTGTGGCCACGTCTCCCGCGCGCGGTGTTTACGTTCTTGACGCGAACGCGGCTCAGTATTCCCGGAACATCCGCTGAAGTTCGGCGCCGTCTGTGGAGGTGGCCAGCGCAAGCATCAGGAGCACGCGCGCTTTGACAGGCGTGAGGTTGTCGCCCCCGAGCCGGAAGTTTGTACCGCCACGCGGGTTGATGCGCCCCGTTCCCGCGCGTGTCGTGGTCACCGTCCACACGCCTTTTTCGGCGGCGTAGCGTGAGCCGGTTCCCTGATCGCCAGACGTGGCGCCCGCACCGGCTGTGGCCATCACGATGCCCTTGGCACCCAGGTCCACCAGCGCCTTGATGACGTCCCCGGATGCGCCCTGGTAGGTCAGCACCACGTCCACACGCGGCAAGGTCTTGATCGCATCCACATCAAACTCACTCTGGGCGGAGTGCCGACGGGTGGGTTTTCGGTAGTAGGCAACACCGGAAGGGTCCACGACGCCGAGAATGCCGAACGCACGCGACTGGAAGGTATTGAGGTTGAGCGCGTCTGTCTTGGTGACCTCACGCGCGCCATTGATCTCGTCGTTGAGCACCACGACCGTGCCCATGCCGCGTGAGGCCGGGTCCCCGGCGGCACGGAAGCCGTCTTCGAGATTGGCCGCACCTTCATATCCCAGGGTGCTCGGGTTGCGCATCGATCCGACGACCACCACCGGACGTTCGTCCCGGACGGTCAGATGCAGGAAGTATGCGAGTTCTTCAAGTGTATCGGTGCCGCTGGTGACGACCACCCCGGCCAGGTCCTTGTCGGCGCGCAGCCGCGCGTTGATCTGGCGCGAGAGGTCCAGCCACTGGTCGAGGGTCATCGCGCTGCTGGCCGTGTTGGCGAACTGCACACCCTCCGCGCGCACGTACCGTGGGAGGTTGGTGAGCGACGCGATGAGTTCGTCGACGGTCAGCCGGCCGCCGTCCTTGTTGGAAATGGTGCCGCCGGTGGCAAACAACACGACCTTCGGGAGGGGCGCTGTCGGTGTTGTGGCCGCAGGGGGCCGGGGCTGCTGCGTGGTGGGCGGCGCAGCGACCTGGCCCTCCGCTGCAATTGGCCAACCGGCCAGAGACATGCCTGCCAGGACGAGGAGCCCGCGCATCGTCATTTTCATGCGCCTACTATAGAGCACAGCGGATGGCTTAATTTGCGGGTTTGCGGGAGGCCCTGACGAGCCAGCCACTCAGATTTTCTGCGGCTTCCTCGGGGGTCGTGCCATAAAACGGCATCAACGCAGTCCGGCCGCCGGGCATCCTGCCAATTTGTGCGCGCCAACGGTCCCGGCCCACGGCCGACACCTCGATCACGACGGGCCGACCGTTGATGGTGTCTTCGAAACGAACGAGGGTGGGGGAGGAGTTTACCTGTGTCACGGACCGGTGACGATTGTGGGCGCACGGCACAATTGGCGCAAGCGAAGCGCTGTACGAAGATGCACACGAAACGGACAATGCCCTGTTTTCCTTGTGGAATTCCCGCGGCTTTTCTTTTTTCTGACAGAACATCCACAACTAATGCACCGTTCGTCCACAGGTTTTCCACAGTCGAGATCGGGGATAGTGAAGGCGATGCGTAAACGGTGGGTCGGCGGGGTGGCGGTGTGGGCGCTTGCGTGCGTTCTGCCGACGTTTGCGCAGTCCCGAAGTCCCGAGGTCCCGGGGCTGGAGGTTTTCCGCATCTTTCTGAACGACGGCGCCGTGCTCAACAGTTACGGCGAGTGCGCGACCTTGCCCGAGGAGCTGGTCTGCATCGTGAAACTCGGCGGCGGTGATGTGCCCGAGTCGCACGACGTGCTCACGGTGCCCCTGTCGCGGGTGGATGAGGCAAAAACGACCGACTACGCGCGGGCCCTCCGGGCGGCCCAGTACGGTGTCACCCGTGGGGAGCGTGAATACGCAGACCTGACGGCCGACATGGCGCGTTCGCTTGCCGAACTCGAGTCGAGCACAGATCGTGATCGGCGACTGGGGATCGCGCAGGTGGCGCGGCAGCGGCTTGCCGGTTGGTCCACTGACCACTTTGGTTTCAAGGCCGACGAGACGCGTCAGCTGGTCACCATGTTTGACGAAGTCATCGCGCAATTACGCGTGGCCGCCGGGGAGACGAAGTTCTCGATCGATATGGTCGCGAACATCGCGTCGACAGCACCGACCGCGCTGCTGCCGTCACCCGATGTGTCGCAATCGATTGACGCCGCACTGACGGCCGCGCAGGTTACCCCTGTCGCCGCTGAGCGGATGGCTCTCCTGCGGTCGGCGCAGCGGGTCTCGGCCGCCACCGCCGGACTCGATCCGGCGCTCACGGCACGCGTGACCCGCAGCCTCCAGGCGGAGGAAATGATCGAGCGTCAGTATCGTGCCCTCATGCAGGACGCGATCACGCGCGCGGACGTGGCCGTCCGGCATGGGCGCGCCAGCGTGCTGCAGCGCCTCATCGGGGAAGTCACCGAACCCGATCAGAAACTGGGCGCCCGCCGCGAGCGGGAGATGGCGGCGTTTGGGCGGCGACTGGAGATCGAACTCCAGCTCGCCCGGGAACAACAGGCGGCATTTGCCCGATGGGCACAGGTCAAGGATCAGCTGCTCGCGTATGAACTTCGCTTGCGTCCGGTGTTTGATGACTGGGTCAGCCAGCGGCTCGTGTTGCGGGACGTGCGCACCGGCACGACGCCTCGGGCCTCGGCACTGGACGCCGCCGTTCGTCGCTTTGTGTCCATCGATGCCACACTGGCTCGCATGCGTCCGCTGCCTGAAGTCCGTGACGTCCACGCCGTGCTGCGCAGCGCGGTGCAAATGGCCCGGCAGGGCCTCGTGCTCGGGCAACGGCTCACCGTGGCATCCAACGCGGAGATTGCCCGCAACGCGTCGGCCGCGATCACCGGGGCCGAACTCTTGTTGGCGCAGGCGCGTGCCGAGTTGGTTGTGCAACTGAATCCCCGGAAGGTGCGATGAGTCGTCGTCTGATCAGGACGACCGACGTCGCCGGTTTTCGCCGCGCGGTTGTCCGCCTCGCCACCGACGGGTCCCTGGCCGAAATCCGTCAGCGCCTGGTCATCGTCCCCACCCGGGCGTCGGTCGAGTTGTTGCGCCAGACCATCGAACGGCAGTTGGATGCCCGTGCCCAGCCGATGGCCCTGTTGCCTGATCTGGTCACGCGCGACGAGTGGATGGCGCGCTGGATGTTGTCGCTGGCCTCGGCCCCGCGTCTGCTGGGCCGGGTGGAACGTGAAATGTTGATGTCGGTCGCCGCCGAGGCCACGGCGGCGCGCCCGCATATGGGCCACGCGCCGTTTCGCCTGCGGCCGGGCCTCATCGGCGCGATGCTCGACTTCTACGACGAGTTGCTGCGGCGTCAACGCAGTGTGGGCCGCCTTCGGCGGGAACTCATCAGGGAGCTCAAGAGTGAACGTGGATTTGACCGCGGCAGCGAGAGTCTGATTCACCAGACGATTTTTTTGACGTTGGCTTTTCTGAAATACGAGCGGTCTGTCGCCGCGTCAGGAGGAGTGGACGAACACGGATGTCTGCGCCAGTTCCTGTCGAAGGACTTTCAGCCACCACATACCCACGTCGTGGTCGCGGTGGCGGATCATCCGTCGGACCCGCGCGGTCTGTGGCCCGCCGACTTTGATCTGCTCGGGCGCTGTGCCGGACTCTCGATCGACGTGGTCGTGACCGACGAACTGCACGATGCCGGCTTCCGCGAACGCCTCGAACGCGAGTTGCCCGGCATTGAGGAGGTGCGTGAACCCGGCGCACCCTGGAGCCCGGTCATCGTGCGTCCGCCGGAGACGTTGACCTGGACCAGCCGCGATCGCGAGGAGGAAGTGCGTGATGTGGCGCGCATCATCCGGCAGCGCACGCCCAGGCCCGATGCCGTGCTGGCGTCGACCGCGTTGGTCGTGCAGCGGCCCCTGCCGTATCTCTACTTGACGCGACAGATCCTCAGCGACGCGCGGATCCCGTGTCAGGCGCTTGATGCGTTGCCGCTGGCGAGTGAACCGTACGCGGCCCTGCTTGATTTGGTGCTTGTGGTGGCGCGCACCGGGGGCACACGCGAGTCGGTGGTCGCATTGCTGCGCTCGCCATGGCTGCATGTCGAGGTGGATGGGACTCCGCTCTCCCGGGAGGAGGCCACCGCACTCGACGCCGTGCTGCTGGCGCGTCGCACCACCTCGGTCGCCTCGACCTATCTCGAGGAAGTCGATCGTTTTTTCGACGGCGCCGCGCGACGGGACTACATCGAGGCCACGGTCGCGCGCCGTGCCGCGCGCGCGGCCGTCGCTGTGTCGGGAGAGTTGGACGCGTTCAGGAACGCTGAGGCGGCATCGGTGCAACTCACGGCGCTGACGGCCTTCCTGCGTGCGCACGAACGTGGACCTGCGGCAGGCGCCGAGTGGCGTGAGTCCTCCCTGCGCGCCAGGGGCGCGGTGCTCGGCGCGCTCGACGCACTGACCGATGCGTGCCGGCGCCACGACGACCGTCACCGGGCACCTGAAGATCTGGTCGCCTTGATTCGACATCGCATCGAAGGGCAGACGTTTGCGCCCTCACGCGAACATACGGGTGTCCACCTGGTTGATGCCGTGGCCGCGCGGTTCGGCGAATTTGACCACGTCCATATCCTGGGCCTGGTCGAAACGGACTGGCCCGAGCGTCAGCGTCGCAACATCTTCTACACGTCGGGTCTGCTCAAGTCCCTCGGCTGGCCGCAGGACGCCGATCATTCCGCAGCACAACTCGCCGCGTTCAGGGATCTGCTCGGATTGCCGGCACAGACCCTCCATCTGCACGCGTTCCAGTTGGACGCCGATGCGGTGGTCGGCCCGTCCCCGATGATTGATGTGGTGCGCGGTGTGCCCACCATCGACGGGCCCGCACTCTCGGAGGCGGCGATCTTTGACGATGAGGTGTTGACCGCGGATCTGGCGGCGGAAGGCACTCTCGAAGTGGTGCCGCTGGCGTGGCTGGCCGCCCGTGGTGCACGTCCGCCGCTGACCGATCCCGAATATCGCGGGCAGTCCGACCCTCAGGATCCGCAGCAGTATCGCGTGAGCAAGGTGGATCGTTACGTCACGTGTCCCTTCAAATATTTCGCGGAGTCGGTACTTCGGTTGCCCGAAGAGCGTGAGGACACCGCCGGACTTACCCCGCTTGAGCGGGGCACACTCCTGCACGATCTGTTCGAGCGTTTTTATCGCGACTGGCAGGAGGCCGGATACGGCAGCATCACGCCCGCGTTGTTGCCCGTGGCAGTGGAGCGGTTTACCGAATTGGCGACGACGACGTTGGCCAAACTGCCCGACGCGGACCGCGTGCTCGAGCACACACGGCTGCTCGGGTCACTGGTCGCGCGTGGTGTGGCTGAACGTGTCTTCGAACTGGAAGCCGAGGCGGGCGACGAGGTCGCTCAACGCCTGCTTGAGCAGAAGATCGTCGGCCCCTTCCAGTTTCCGAAGTGTGCCGGACTCGAGCAGGTGACCGTCGCCATCAACGGCAAGGCCGACCGCATTGATGTGCTGGCGGACGGAAGTCTGCGCGTCATCGACTACAAACTCGGACGGATGCCGGACCTCTCCACATCGATTCAGATCGCGGCCTATGCACACGCCGTGCAGCAGCAACTGCAGGCCGCGGACGGCCGGGCGCACCCGATAGCCGCGGCGTCGTACCTGGCGTTCGGCGACGAATACAAACTCGAAGGTGCGATTGGTGCGCGCGGCGAAGAAGCCTCCGTCGCTGTCCAGGTGCGCGCGGCCACGTTTGCTGATGTGGTGGGCAGGATCGAGCTTGGTCAGTTTCCGCCACGGCCCAAAGACACCAGCGAATGTGAATGGTGCAAATATTCCGGCGTCTGCCGGAAGGAATACGCGTGGGAGGACGATGCAACCGAGCCTGTTTGATGCGGAGCCGACTCGTCCGGCCGCAGGACCCGCCACACCGCCCGACCAGGCGGCGCGCGATTTCGCCGTGGACCCTGGCGAACACGTCGTGCTCGAAGCGTCCGCAGGCACGGGCAAGACGCGTGTGCTCGTGGATCGCTACGTTCGCCTGATTCGGGAAGGGGTATCGCCCCGGCACATCCTGGCGATCACGTTTACGCGCAAGGCCGCGGCCGAAATGCGCGAACGGATTCTGACGCAACTGCGCGACACCGAACCTGCCGCCACACTCGCGGAAATTCAAATCGCCACCATCGATGCGTTTTGTTTCGGACTGCTGCGGGAATTCCCACTCGAGGCCGACGTAGATCCCGGCTTCGAGATCGCGGACGAGACCGAGATGGCGAGGTTTGCCACTGAGGCGCTGGACGTGACGTTCCGCATCGCGCGTGGCCTGGTCACCCGTCAGGAGCCGCTCCGCCTGCTCTTCACGCGTGTGAAACCCCGGACGCTGCGCATCGCGTTGTCGCGCCTGCTCGACAGTCGGCACATTGCCGAGCCGGCGATCGCAACGTTTATCAAGCGAAAGGTCGCGCGGCGATCTGCTGATGACGTGGCGAACGGGTTTGTGCAGCGCCTCCGCGCGGCCGTGGCCGGACAACCGGCGCTCATCGACGACGGCCCGCTCGGCGCGCCGGAATTCCGATGGGTCGCGCAGGACCTGGCGCGTATCTCTGGCGGGGACGGTTCCATTCCCGTCAATGACGTACCGCAGCTGCAACGCCGATTCGAACGATATTTCCTGACGCAGAAGGGCGAGCCGCGCAAGCGGCTGCCTGGTTTTGCCAAGGCGGCGCATTTTTCGAACACCGCCGCAAAAAAGCGGCATGACGCCGCGTTTGTGGCCGTGACACCCGCCATTGCGGACGCCATCGACGTCCTCGGGCGTGAGGTCGACGGTCTGCTCGCGCTCGGGCTGCAGACGTTGTTGTCGATCGTCATCAAGGAATACCAGCGGCTGCTCGATGAACATTCGGTGCTCGACTTTGCCGGCATGCTCGACCGCGCCGTCGCGCTGCTCTCACGACAGGAGGAGTTCGCGCGCAGCCGCCTGAAGTTGCAGTCGCGGTACCACCATCTGCTGGTCGACGAATTCCAGGACACCAGTCGCCAGCAGTGGCGTCTGATCGACCTGCTCGTTGACGCCTGGGGTGAAGGTGAAGGTGTGGTCGACGGCCCGACGTCAATTTTTATCGTCGGGGACCGCAAACAGTCCATCTATCGCTTCAGGCACGCCGAGGTGGTGTTGCTCGACGAGGCCGCCCGCAGGATTTCGGCGCTGCGGCCGGGGCGCCGTGTGCGTCAGTCGATCTCGACCAACTTCCGCGCGGTGTCGGGACTGCTCGCCTTCGTCAACACCTTGTCCTCGTCGATGGAAGGGGATCCCGATCTCGACGAACGGTTCGTGTATCGCGACACCGATCGTTTTCCGGTGGATCGGGTGGACGACGGCGCGAGACGTGACGGGACGCCGGTGCTCGGTGTGGTGGCACAGTCGTCCATGCAGGCCGCCGCTGAGGCGGTCGCCGCCGAGATCGCACACATCCTGGCGACCGTCATCGTGCGCGACAAAGACGGCCCACCACGTCCGGCGACGCCAGACGATGTGGCGATTTTATTCAGGGCGCGGGCCGGTCACCAGGTGTTTGAAAGTGCGCTGGAGCGCCGCGGGATCCAGACGTACGTCTACAAGGGCCTCGGATTTTTTGATGCGCCCGAGGTGCAGGACCTGCAGGCGCTGCTGCGGTTCCTGGCGCAGCCCGATTCGAATCTCCGCGCGGCGGAGTTCCTGCGGTCGAGGTTTGTGCGGCTGTCCGACCCCGCGTTGGCGCGTCTGGCTCCGGCAATCGCGGCGGTCCTCAACGGGACACGACCAGTGCCGGAAGGGCTGCCCGAGGCCGACACCCGCTTGCTGGTGCGTGCGACCACCGACGTGCAGCGATGGATTGGCATGGCCGATCGGATCCCGGCCGGTGCGCTGATCGATGTGGTGATGCGGGAGTCGGCGTATGCGTCCGAGTTGCGCGGCCGGCGTCGTGATCAGTCGCGCGAGAACATCAAGAAGGTGCGCGGCCTGATCCGTCGCGTGGAAAATCGCGGGTATGCCACCCTCGGCCGGCTGGCTGAATATTTCGAGACCCTGCGCGCAGGCGACGAGTCCAATGCCGTGGTTGAGGCGCGTGGGTGCGTCCAGTTGATGACGATCCACGCGGCGAAGGGGCTGGAGTTCCCGATCGTGTTTGTGGTGAACCTGCAGAATCCCGGGCGGGGGCGCCATCAGGGCATCAGCGTCATCGACCGGAGCGTGGATGGGGAACCCGAGGTGGCCTTCAGGTCCACCGATGGGACCAAACTTGAAGAGCGGCGCGAGAGCGAGGAATTGCGACGCCTCTTGTATGTCGCGATGACCCGCGCCCGGGACCGGCTGTATCTGGCCGCGCAGGTGGGGGAGGACGGGTATCTCAAACATGCCGCGCGGAGTCTGGCCGGCCTGTTCCCACCGTCATTGCGCGATGTGTTTCCGCGCGCGGCCGCGGCCGGTCCGGGTGTTAACGAGGTGTTCTGGGACGCCCCGGGCCAACGGTTTGCCTTCCGGGTGCTGCGACCGGAAGCCGGGGCGGAGTCCCTGCCGGCCCTACCGACGCCCCAACCGCCTTCGCTGGACCGCGCGCCGCTCCGGTGGCCCGGTGAGGTGCGGCAGGCGACGACGTATGGAGACACCGACGCCGGGACCGAGATCACCCTGCCATCGGCGGGGCCGACCGGTCGGACACCGGCCGCCGCCACGTCCCGAACCGAGGATCGTATTGCCGGCACCCTCGTCCACCGCCTGCTCCAGTGGGCCGGGACCCGACAGCCGTCCACCGACGAATGGCACGAGGCGTACGACCGCCTGGTCCGGCCGGAGGTGCTGGTCGATGTCCACGACCCCGCGCTCCTGCGCCGGGAGGTGGTTCGGGCGTCGGAAGCATTGCGAAACCGCACACGACTGGCCGAATTGCTGGCCGGCGGGACCTGCTGGTACGAGACCCCTTTTTCCTGGCGTCCGCCAGGGGCGCCCGGGGTCGTCGTCAGGGGCACGATCGACTGTCTGGTGGTCGGGCCGGACGGTGCCATGACGGTTGTGGAGATCAAGACCGGGGCCCCACGGCCGGAGCACGCGGCGCAGTTGGCCACCTACCTGGAGGCCCTCCGGGCCCGTCATTTGGATGTACAGATTCGTGGTGAAGTCGTGTATTCCCCGCCGGGGGAGTGAGATACACTGCTTTTGATGTCACTCACGTGTCCGAACTGCGGCAATGCCGAAAATTTCCTGGCCAAGACCCTCCAGATGCATCTGGTGCGCGTCGCCGACGGGCAGGTCCAGCCTCCTCTTGAAGAGGGCCGTCCCGCCCTGTTTGAGCTGCTTTGCGACGAATGCGACAGCACCCTCGACCTCGAACACATGGGTGATGCCGAACGCCGCGAACTGATGTCGACGCTCGGCGCCGTCTGATGCATGACGAGGTCGCCTTCGACTTCGTGGATATGACCCCCATCGTCGAGCAGATGCTCGAGGCCTTTTTTACCGACGAGCGCTGAGTCGGCGACCATGCGGTTGCACATCGACGTCCTCGGCTGGCTTCACCTGGTCTGGGGCGGCTTCGGGCTGCTGACCGGGTTTTCCCTCATCATTCTTGCGGTCGGCGCGCGCCAGGCCATGGTCGGAGAGGCCTATGGTCTTGGCGAACAGGCGGCTGTGGCCGTGTTGCTCACCGTCGGTGGTGCGTTGATGACCGGCGGGGCCGCGTCCGCCATCACCGGCTGGTTTTTGCGGCTGATTCGTGGCCGCGCCCGCCTCGCGGCGCTTCTGCTGGCCGTCCCCAATCTCATCCTCGTTCCATTCGGCACGGCCCTTGGGGTGTATACCTTCTGGGTGCTCCTCAACAACGACGCCCGTCGTGCCTTTGGTCATGCGCAAAAACCCGTATGAGACGTGATCCAAAACTGCTGGCCGGGTTGTCCTACGCGCTGGGCATCGTGAGCGGCGCCATCGTCCTCACGCTCGAAAAAGAGGACCTGTATGTGCGGTTCCACGCGATGCAGTCGGTCCTCACCTTTTCCGCCGTGGCGTTTCTCTACGTGCTGTTGCCCACCATTCCCGTCATCGGGGATATCTGGCCGGTCAGGAGCACGTTTACGGTGGCGGTGTTTTTCCTGTGGGGACTCCTGATCGTCAAGGCGGTGACGGGGGAGGCCTATCGGTTGCCGTACATCGGCGATGTGGCCCACGCGATGTCCGCCACCAAGTAGAATCGCTGTATGTCTGTGTCCGAGTCCTCCGTCCTTGAGGCCCTGCGCATCGTGCAGGATCCCGATCTGCACCGCGATATCGTCACCCTCGGCTTCGTCAAGAATGTCCGGATTGACGGCAGCCGCGTGTCCTTCATTGTTGAACTCACCACGCCGGCGTGTCCCGTCAAGGATCTCCTGCGTGATCAGGCGCGCGCCGCCGTCGCCGCATTACCCGGTGTCACCCAGGTGGACATCGAGATGACGTCGCAGGTGCGCGCGGTGGGTCGGCCCGAGGCCGGACGCGCCGCCGTGGACGGCGTCAAAAACGTCATCGCGGTTGGCGCCGGCAAAGGCGGCGTGGGCAAGACCACCGTGGCCGTCAATCTTGCCCTGGCGCTGTCGAAGGCGGGCAGTCGTGTGGCGCTGCTCGACGGCGACATGTACGGACCCAACATTCCGATCATGCTCGGCTTCGAGAAGGGCCGTCGCCTGGAGCAGGAGGGCGACAAAATTCTTCCGGCCGAAGCGTTCGGCATTCAGGCCGTGTCGATGGGGTTTCTCACGCAGGATGATGCGCCGGTGATCTGGCGGGGCCCCATGCTGCATGGCGCGATTCAGCAGTTTTTCCGCGACGTGAAGTGGACCGACGTGGATTACCTCATCGTCGACATGCCTCCGGGCACGGGCGATGTGGCGCTGAGCCTGAGCCAGACGGTGCCGGTCGCGGGCGCAGTGGTCGTCACCACGCCGCAGACGGTCTCGGTGGCCGACACGCGGCGCGCGGTGAAGATGTATCAGAAGCTGAACATCCCGGTCATCGGCCTCATTGAGAACATGAGCCACTTCGTGTGTGCCGGGTGCGGCAAAGAAGCCGACATCTTCGGCAAGGGCGGCGGCGAAGCCCTCGCCACTGAACTTGGGATTCCGTTCCTTGGGCGTATTCCGCTGTCCGAGCCGGTGCGCATCGGCGGCGATGCCGGCACGCCGGTTGTGGTCTCGATGCCTGAGTCACCGGCCGCACGTGCCCTGACATCAGCGGCTGAACGTGTGGCGCAGCAGGTGTCGATTGCCTCGTACGCCCGCAAGGCCATTCCCCTGACGCAGGTCAATTGATTCCGTTCACGAAGCACACGCTCGCGAACGGTCTCGACGTCATCGTCCACCAGGATCGGCATCAGCCCCTGGTGGCGGTGAACCTCTGGTACCACGTCGGATCCAAGAACGAACGGCCGGGCCGCACCGGCCTCGCGCACTTGTTTGAACATCTGATGTTCAAGGGGGCCGAACACCAGCCGCGGGGGTACTTCGAGCCGCTGCAGGAGGCCGGCGGATCGCTCAACGGATCCACCAGTGCCGATCGCACCAACTACTGGGCCGTGATGCCGGCGGGTGCCGCCGAGCTGGCGTTGTGGATGGAAGCCGACCGTATGGGATGGCTGTTGCCGGCGCTGACCGGCGGGCGCTTCGACACCGAACGCGAAGTCGTGCTCAACGAGCGACGGCAGAGTTACGAGAACCGCCCGTACGGTCTGGCCTACTTCGCCTTGTCGGAAGCCATCTACCCGGTCGACCATCCGTATCACTGGCCGACGATTGGGTATCCCACCGACCTGCGCGCCACGACGGTGGACGATGCGCGCGATTTTTTTTCGGCGTATTACCATCCGGCAAATGCGTCGCTGGCGATTGCCGGCGATATTGATATCGACGTGGCGCTCCGCATGGCGGAGAAGCTGTTCGGGGAGATTCCCCCTGGTCCGACCGTGTCGCGGCTGAGTGTGACGCCGGCGGGTGCGGTCCCCCGCCGGCTCATGCTCGAGGATCGTGTGGAGTTGCCGCGGCTGTATCTGCTGTGGCCGTCACCGCCGCTGTTCAGCGCCGATGACGCGGCGCTCGACGTGGCGGCCGACATCATGGCCAACGGCCGGACGTCGCGTTTGTATCGCACGTTGATCCACGATCGGCGCCGCGCGGCGGAACTGGGCGCGGCGCAGGGGTCCCGCGAACTGGGCAGCCTGTTTCAGGTGGTGGCGACGGCCGCGCCAGACGTGTCACTCGAAGAACTCCGGCAGTCGATCGTGGACGAGGTGACGCGGATTGCCACGGTTGGTCCGTCGGGCGAGGAACTGGAGCGATCGCGTGTGCAAGCCGAGAGTGCCTTTGTGTCACGACTGCAGACCTTGGGCGGGTTTGGCGGCAAGGCCGATCAGTTGAACGCCTACAACGTGTACACCGGGTCTCCGGCCTTTTTTGCTGACGACCTGCAGCGGTACCTCCGATTGACGCCCGCCGACATTCAACAGGCCGCGGCGCGCTGGCTTGATCCGGACAAGGCCACCATGTTGTCGGTGGTGCCCATCGGCCAGCTCGGGCTGGCGCTTGCGGACTCCACTCCGGCCACGGTGACCACGTGAGCGGCCGCATGACTGACAGGTTCACTCCTCCGGACCCCGGCGCACCGGTTGCGGTCCGTTTTCCGCCGGTGCAACGCGCC
>CAYRGW010000043.1:27916-36398 GCA_964423815.1 uncultured Solibacteraceae bacterium
ACAGCGGGCTCGCCGTCTGGACGGTGCCGCATACGGCATTGCCGGTGGCCACCCTCGCACTGGTGGTGCCGTTTGGATCACGTCACGACCCGGCCGACCATCCCGGGCTGGCCGGCGTGGTTGCCGACATGCTCGACGAGGGGGCCGGCGATCGGGATGCGATCGGGCTGGCCGCGGCGCTTGCCTCACTCGGCACGGAACTGTCGGTGGATGTCGGACCGGATGTCACGACGATCTCGCTGACCGTCCTGTCGAGATTTTTTGAGCCGGCCGTCGACATTCTGTTCGACGTGGTCGCCCGTCCCCGGTTTGAAGAGGCGGACTTCCTGCGTGTGGTCGAAATGCGGATTAACCGGCTGCGCCAGTTGCGCAGCTCGGCGTCGGCGATTGCGGACCGCGTGTTGTTGCGCGGCGTGTTTGGTGACCATCCGTACGGGCACAGCACCCTCGGCACGACGGCGGCGCTGGAAGCGTTATCGATCAATCACGTGCGCAAAGGCCATGCGCGCATGGTGTCGCCCGTCGGCGCGACCTGCATCGTGGCCGGTGAGGTGGAGGCCGGTCTTGTGCACGACGTCGTGGCGAAACATGCCGCGCGCTGGGCGGTGCCGAGCGGCAAAATCAAGACCGCGGTGCCGACGACGGTGCAGCCACAACCCCCGCGCGTGTACCTGGTGCATCGTCCTGGTTCACCGCAGACCGAGGTACGCGTGGGACATCAGGGGCCGTCGCGGCACGTCGACGCGTATCACGCGCTTGTGACGCTGAACGCGGTCCTGGGCGGACAGTTCACCAGTCGCATCAATCTCAATCTGCGCGAAGCGCGTGGGCTGACGTATGGCGCGCACACGGGGTTTGATTTCCGCGTGCAGGGTGGCGCGTTTTCGTGTGACACCGCCGTGCAGGCCGACGCCACGCCGCTGGTCGTCCGGGAGATCCTGTCGGAGTTTGGCGCGGTGGGCACGACACGTCCCGCCGTCGGCGACGAACTGGCGCTGGCCAAGTCCTCGCTGACGCGTGGGTACGTGCGTCACTTCGAGACGCCCGCGCATCTGGCGCACGCGGCCGCGCGGCTGGCGACGTTTGATCTCCCTGAGAACACCTTCGAGCGGTATGTGCCTGGTGTGGAGGCCGTCACCGCCGACGATGTCACCGCAGCCGCGATCCGCTACGTACGTCCGGCCGATGCGACGATTGTGCTGGTGGGTGATGGGACCGGCTGGCGCGACCAGTTGACGGAGTTCGGACGGCCTGTTGAGGAGGTCGACGATCTATGAAGGCGGTGCGGTTTCACGCGCATGGTGGTCCCGACGTGTTGCAGTACGAAGACGCGCCGGATCCACAGGTCCGCGCGGGACACGTGTGTATCGCTGTGGCCGCGTGTGCACTCAATCATCTCGACCTGTGGCAGCGCCGCGGCCTGGATCGGGTGCGGCTGCCCATGCCGCACATCTCGGGCGCTGATGTCTCCGGGACCATCGCCGAGATCGGCGCGGATGTCGCCGGTCTCACCGTCGGTCAGCGCGTCATGCTGCAACCCGGTGTGAGTTGTGGCCGCTGTGAGAAGTGTCTGTCCGGCCGTGATTTTCTCTGTCGGTCGTACGATGTGCTGGGGTATCAGAGTGACGGGGGCTACGCCGAGTTCGTCGTGGTACCGGCCGCCAACGTGATTCCCATTCCCGATCACATCGACTTCATCTCCGCGGCCGCGTTTCCCCTCACGTTCCTGACCGCGTGGCACATGTTGTATGCAGGCGGAGGGCTGACATCGGCGAGCACCGTGCTCGTGGTGGCCGCCGGCAGCGGAGTGGGGCAGGCCGCTGTGCAGATTGCGAAGGCGGCACGCGCGCGTGTGATCACGACGGCCAGAGGCGCCGACAAGTGTGCCCGGGCTCAGGCGCTGGGCGCGGATCACGTGGTGGACTCCTCAACCGGGGACGTGGCGAAACGGGTGAAGGGGCTGACCGACGGCCGTGGCGTGGACATCGTCATCGAACACGTCGGCGTCGCGACCTGGGACGCCAGTGTGCGCAGCCTCACCACCGGCGGCCGCCTTGTCACCTGCGGTGCGACCACGGGGCATGACGCGGCACTTGATCTGCGGCACCTGTTTGCGCGGCAGTTGACGTTTGTCGGCTCCTACATGGGGGCCAAGCAGGAACTCCTGCGGGCGGCCGACGGATTCTTCCGCGGCTGGTTCGCGCCGGTCGTCGATCAGACCTTTCCCCTGGCCGACGCTGTCGCCGCACACCAGCGCCTCGAAGCCGGATCCCAGTTCGGCAAGATCGTTCTGACGGTCGCCCCGTAAGAACATTCACCGTGAAGTCCTGAAGGCCTGAAGGGTGAGGGGTTGGAGCCGCCTCCGGCGGCTCCCGCACGTGGAGAGAAACCACAACTGAATGCTCCGCGTGAATGGCAGTGGAGGATTCAGTTGTGGTTTCTCTCCACGTGCGAGGCCCGGCTGCAAGCCGGGCCCTCCAACCCCTGGTGCCTTACAGCTCTATGTCTTCATGACTTCATGTGAAAAGCGGGTCGTTTCGATTCCGGACAGACGGCACGCGAGCCTGTCATAAGCAGTCACGTCGCGTCCGAATGACTGCCGAGACCGCCGAAGTAACCCGGTGCTAGACTGGTCGACGTCATGAGCATGGCTCGATGGAGTGTCAGCCTGGTGGGCATCATCGGGTTGGTGGCCGCGACGATGGCGGCAGCCACAGTGTGGCTTCTGCTCACCGATCCGGTGACGGTGGCCGACTCTGTCACGAAACTTTCACAAGGTGACGTCGGCCCCGCCATGCAGGCGCTGGGCACGGTGATCGTCGACGCCCTCAAGGGCATCTTCAAGTATCTGTAAGTGACTCCCTTCGGCCTTCGTTTCCAGTGGGTTGCGGCCACCCTGTTCTGGCTGTTCGTCACCATCCTGCTCTGCGCGCAGATCTGGTTGCTTGCGCAGGCGGAAGCGCTGGACGTCCGGCGGGTCCTGATCTGGCAGTCCACGTTTTATCTCGCGTGGATTCCCATCACCGTCGCCATCTGGCAGGCGGTGGGCCGGTGGCGGGCCGAGGATCGTGGGCGTGCCGTGGTCATCGGCACACACCTGATCGTGTGGCTGCTGGTCGGCGCGCTGCACACCGTGGTTGTGGTCGTGATCGCGGCCACGCTGGCACCGTCGCCAAACGAGCCCCTCGGGCTGCAGATGCTCATCGGGCAGTTCCGTGGTCGCATCTACACCCAGATGGTGATTTACGCGGGCATTGTGGCCTCGGGGCACGCGTTCGTGATGTATGGCCGCTGGCGCGAACAGGCGGACCGCGCCGCGCGGCTGGAAGCGCAGCTCGCGGACTCGCGCTTGTCCGCGTTGCGCGCGCAACTGCATCCCCATCTGCTCTTCAACAGCCTGCATGCCGTGGCCTCGCTGGTCCGGGAGACACGCAACGCTGAAGCGGTCAAATTAATCGCCGATCTCGGGCAACTGTTGCGCACCGTGCTGGACACCAACCGGGTGTGGCATTCGGTCGCCGAGGAACTGGTGTTGGTGCGCACCTTCTTCGACATTCAGCGCGTCCGGTTCGAAGACCGGCTGGTCACCACGATCGAAGTCGATCCGGATGTGTCCAACACCCTCGTGCCCGTGCTGTTGATCCAGCCGCTCGTGGAAAACGCCCTGCGGCACGGTCTTGCCGACAAGGTCGGGGTCGGCCATGTGCACGTCACGGTCCGCCGCTCGCCCGAACACCTGACCGTACGTGTGGAAGACGATGGGGTCGGCATGACCCCCTCATCGACGCGTGACGTCTCGGGAACCGGACTGACGAACCTGCATGCCCGCCTGGACACGTTGTACGAGGGCCACGCCGCGATGACGACAGGAGCGCGCGAGGGCGGAGGCTTTATCGTGACCATCACCCTCCCGTGGCGGAACACGTGACACCGCTCTCGGTGTGTATTGTCGACGACGAGCCTCCGGCGCGACGGACGCTTGAATGGCTCCTGTCGAAACACCCCGACGTGGTCGTCGTCGGCAGTTGTGGTGACGGCGCAGCGGCCGTGACCCTGATCCGGGAGCATCGGCCGGATTTGGTGTTCCTCGATGTGCAGATGCCCGGCGGTGATGGATTCGACGTCCTGGAGGCGTTGGCCGCGCCGCCTCCTGCCGTGGTCTTTGTGACGGCCTTTGACAGCTATGCCGTGCGGGCGTTTGATGTCCGTGCCGTTGACTATCTCGTCAAGCCGTTTTCGGATGAACGTTTTGCGCTCGTGTTGTCCCGCGCCCGGGAGGTGCTGGCGCGGAAACTGCCGCCGCCCGCTCCGCTGGTGGTGAAGGATGGACACCGCACCTTTGTGTTGCCGTCTCACGAGATCGAATGGATCGAGTCGGAAGACTATTACGTCCGGATTCACGCCGGTCACCACCAGCCGCTCGTGCGGCGGACGATGCAGTCGATCCTTGAGTCGCTTGAGCCGCTCGGATTTGCGCGGGTGCATCGGTCGGCAGCGGTGAACCTGCGGCATGTCCGGCAGGTGCGGCCTCTGCCGTCCGGAGATGCCGACGTGGTGCTCGCTGGCGGACAGGTGGTGCGGCTCAGTCGCAGTCACAAAGCGGCGTTTCATGCGCGACTGTCGGTGTCGTCCGCGCAATAACCACGTTTCACTGCATCATCCCCGCAGCTCGCTGCATTCCATCGTCGGTTCCACTCGACCATGCGTCTATGGGCGCAAGGAGTGAACCGATGCGCAAGGTCAGTCGAGGATGGAAAGCTGTGGTGTTGACTGGTGTGGTGGGTGCCGTAGGTGGCGTGGGTGACGTGGGCGCCGCGATGCTGTTGCAGGTACCGGCACCCAGGTCGCCGGTCCGGCGCGAGGTCCAGTGGCCGGCCGGGGCCGCCCAGGAGTGGCAGTCCGTCCGCGGTCTGCTGACACGAATGGCCGACAAAATGCCGGCCGAGTACTACAGCTTCAAGCCCACACCCGACATGCGGACGTTTGCCGCGAGCGTGGCACATATCGCCTCCGGCAACTTGAGCACCTGCGCCGGTCTGCTCAAGAAGAAGCATCCCCTGTTGGGCCAGAAAATTGAGACGACGCTCACGCAGAAGGCCGAGCTGGTGGCGGCGCTGAAAGCGAGTGCCGAAATGTGTGACGAGTACTTCGCCCAGCTGACGACCGCGGCGCAGTTGACCGACAGGTTCATTGAATCATCGTCCGAGCGCGGCGGCACCCGGTACGAGTTCAAGGTGGCGCACGGCGCGATCCTCTCCAGCCTCTTTTCCCACTCGAACGAGATGTACGGCTACATGGCCGTGTATCTGCGTCTGAAGGGCATAGTGCCCCCATCGAGTGAACGTCCCGCACCGGCGCCCGCATCTCCCTCTGCCGCACCATCCACGGCCTCCGACGTCATCACAAAAGCCATTGCGGCGATGGGTGGAGAGGCGACGCTGACGGGTGTGCGCGCGGTGGCCACGGAGGCAATGGGGCATCAGTGGGCGCTCGAACAGTCTGAGCGCCCGGAAGGCCCGTGGCTGTCCACCTACCAGCAGCGATCCGAAGTGCGGGATGTGGCGGGTAATCGCCGGATGGTGAGCGTCCAGCGCCGTGACTGGAGTTTCCCGTCCTGGAGCCCGGCCTTCACGACCGTCGTGGCCAACGGGATCGCCGGGCGGCGCAGCGGTGAGCGCTGGTTCGGCGGTGCCCCTGCGGACGTGCGCGAGTGGGAACACTCCCTCGCGCTCGGCCCGGAGCGTCTGCTCCTGACGGCACGTGCCGCCGCAGACCTGCGCGTCCTGCCCGATGAAGTGCACCAGGGTGTCAACCAGCGCGTACTGGCCTTTACCTTTGACGGGCAGCCGTACCGGCTCCTGCTCAACGCGTGGACACATCTGCCGACCATGCTGGAGCTGGTGCAGGACGACCACATGTGGGGCGATGTGACGGAACGACGCTGGTTTTCCTTCTGGACGATGCACGGCGGCGGGCTGATGTATCCGCGGCAAACCACCACCGAGTGGAACGGACTGCCGTACATGGACTGGACCGTGCACGACGTGAAGATCAACCCTGCACTGGACGAGGCCATGTTTCAGATTCCTGACGAGGCCGCCACGGGTTTTGCGGCGACCGCCACCAGACCAACCGGCATGAACAGTCTCACCCTGGACGAGTCGCGTGTCGTGATGGTCAATGACTGGATCACGCAGCTGCCCGGGGGATTTAATGTCGGCTTTGTGAAACAGCCCGACGGCCTCGTGATCCTGGAAGCCACGACGACGTCGACCTATTCGGCGTCGGTGCTGGCGCTGGCGGAGAAGCGGTATCCCGGTGTGCCGATCAAAGCGGTGGTGACGACATCGGACGCGTGGCCCCACCTGTCCGGGATTCGTGAGTACGCGGCGCGGGGGATCCCGATCTACGCGCTCGACTTGAACGTGCCGATCCTCTCGCGCATGATCGCGGCGCCGCGGACCATCACCCCGGATGCGCTGGCGAAGGCGCCCCAGGCCGGAAAGTTCACCGCGGTCAGCGTGCGCACGACAATCGGCACGGGTGAGACGAGGATCGAACTGATTCCTGTGCGTGGTGAAACGGGTGAACGCATGATGGTCGCGTGGTTTCCAGGCGCGAAGCTGCTGTATTCAAGTGACCTGATTCAGCGTGGGCGGGCGGCGGGTACGTTCTTTATGCCGATGATGCTCGCTGAGGTCGCGGCGACGGCCGAACGCGAAAACCTCGGCGGCATCGAACGGGTGTTCGGCATGCACCTGCCCCCGACACCGTGGGAAACGGTGACGGCCGCTATCGCGGCCGCTCGTCGGTGAAAACGACGTCGGGTGTCTTTTTTTGATTCAAGCGTTAGCAAAAAAAGACACCCGACGTCTTAGTCGGCATCTGCTCGCGCCAGCAGCGTCGCGTACGTCTCGTCCGGCGCCGACGACGTCGTCGTCGGCAGTCCGGACGGCGCCCATCCTGGATCCTGGCCGCCCTCGAAACCCCCGGTGATGTTGGTGATGTTCGTGTAGCCAAACGCCTCCAACATTCGTGACGCGCGCGCGGAGCGTCCACCGGACTGGCAGCCGAGCAGCAACGGCGCGTCCGGCCGGAAGGTGGCTTTGATCACGCGCACAAAATCCGGGTTGGGCAACATGACGCCCGTGTCTTCGTCCGGCTCAAGCAGGGGCACGTTGACGGCGCCGACCGCATGACCACGCGAGAACTCCTCGGTTGATCGCACATCCACGTAGATCGAGCCGCGTTGTTGCGCGGCATGGGCGTCGGTGACCGACGCCTGGGTTATCGGCATACAAGCGCCTCACAGGTGGCGGCCACGTCAAGCAGGCTCGTGGTGGCGCCCCACGGACCGACGAGTTGAAGTCCCACCGGCAGACCGGACACCGGCAGCGGCAGGGAGATGGCTGGATGCCCGGTGATGTTGAAGAGTTGTGTGTGTTTGAGCATGGCGGTTCGCACGGGCATGGTCACGTCCTCGATCGTGACATCCGGTGTGCCTGAGACCTGCGCGACCAGCGGCAGAGTCGGCAGGATCAACACATCCACCGACTGCAGCAACGCGTCCACGGCTGCCTGCATTTGTGCGCGACGATGGAGGGCGGCGATATATGCGGTCGCCGGAATTACACGTCCGGCGAGCAGACGATCGCGCACGGTCGGAGAATACAGGTCCGCGCGGTCGTCGAGCCAGGTCCCATGCCACTGTGCCCCTTCCGGCAGCACCAGATCGACATACGTCTGCGTGATGGCCCCGGCGTCGGCAAAGACACAGTGAGTCACGACGACCCCGGCGTCGGCCAGCGTCGCAAGGGCCTGGGTGAATGCGGCGCGCACGACCGGGTCAATTGGCTGATCGAAATACCCGCCAAGCACGGCCACACGCAACCCTCGCGCGGCCGGTGGCCGCACGGTGTAGGTTGGTTGCCCGGCCAGGATCGACCACATCCAGGCCGCATCCTGCACGGACCTGGTGAGTGGGCCCACGTGATCGAGTGACGTGCTCAATGGAATCACGCCGGTCGCCGGCACGTCGTCGTGCGACGGCTTGAGGCCGACCACACCACAGGCGGCGGCAGGAATCCGGATGGAGCCGCCGGTGTCGGTGCCCACCGAGGCCAGGCCCATGCCGGTGGCCACCGCCACGGCGGATCCGCCACTCGACCCACCGGCCGATCGCGAGAGGTCATGCGGATTGAGCACCGGACCATACGCGGAGTCGTCGGACGTGGTGCCAAGCGCAAACTCATGCAGGTTTGTCTTGCCCAGGAGCACGGCTCCGGCGGCCTTCAGACGCGCGGCGACAACCGCGTCCCGGCTCGCGACGTTGCCGGCGCACACCCGGGACGCCGCCGTTGTTGGCTCACCCGCGACGTCAATCAGATCCTTGAGGGACACGGGGAGTCCGTGCAGCGGCCCCCGGTCCAGGCCCGCCGCGCGTTCGGCATCCGCCGCGCGGGCGGCCGCGCGCGCCGTGTCC
>CAYRGW010000044.1:0-4337 GCA_964423815.1 uncultured Solibacteraceae bacterium
GGTCGCGGTGTGGCGTCGCCGCGCCGCCGACTTTGACGACGTCAATGTCGGCGGCCTGAGACACGCGCTGGAGGCCGTGCGCACGCACGGCCTCCAGCGCCTCGTCTACACGTCGTCGTTTCTCGCGATTCCGCCGGCGGGCAGCGGCACGCTGCCCGCCGGCAACGACTACCAACGGACGAAGGCGATCGCCGAACGTGTGGCCGCCGAGGCCCACACGTCCGGCGCCCCCATCGTCCGCATGTACCCCGGTGTGATTTATGGCCCCGGACTGATGTCGGACGGCAAC
The DNA here is from genome assembly GCA_964423815.1 of uncultured Solibacteraceae bacterium. GTDB lineage: Bacteria > Acidobacteriota > Vicinamibacteria > Vicinamibacterales > SCN-69-37 > SYFT01. The sequence goes on from CAYRGW010000044.1 coordinate 290, forward strand.
CTGGTCGGTCGCCAGATCGCCGACCACCTGAAGGGCAAACTGCCAGGCCTCATCGGCGCGGACCGCATCTGGTCGTTTGCCTGGGTCGAGTCGGTCGCAGCCGCCCATGTCGCCGCCCTCGAACACCCGTCGCCGGCACCCACCTATCAGGTTGGCGGCCCCAACGAACCGCAGCAGCGCCCCTTCGAGATCCTCCGCACCCTGCGCGGCACGGCACTCCCGACCCGCCTCCCCTGGTGGGCCGGCCACGCCGCCGCACTCGTGGACCCCGCCCGCACCGCCCTTCTGGGCACCCCGCGCCAAATCACCCACGAAACCGTCACGATCTTCCGCCACGACTGGCCGCTCGACTCCTCCGCGGCGGTCCGCGACCTGGGCTACGCCTATCCGTCCCTCGACGAAGGCGTCGCGACGCTACTGCGCGGTGCGTAGTCTGTGCGGGCGCCGGGCCGGATCTTTCGTAGGGCGTCGGCTTCAGCCGCGCCGCAGCGGCGGACCTGAAGGTCTCGCCCTACGAACCCCAGAACCCCAGAACCCAGAACCTCAGAACCTCAGAACCCCAGGGTAGTGTCTCAGTTTGAAAAAGCGGTAAAAGGTGGGGCGGCTCTGCTTGTTGTGACGGGTTGGTTCGCCAACTCCCATCACAGTGCTTTGCCGCCCCTAACGACAGGGGTTAACCCGCCGGTGACGTTTTTGCCTGAGGGTCAGAATGCTTTTGCCTCTGCGTGAAGCGTCCACTTGTTCTGATCGCGGCTGATCAATTCGCGAGCCATGAGTCCCCCGAAAACCTCACGAACGGGTGCCCCGGCCCATTGACTAGAACCTCAGGCGCGGGGGTTTTTCACGAGGTAAGTGACAAGCTTTGTCACAATGCACCGCCTTGAAAGTGGCCCCCCATTTGGGGCGAGCCGAGAATACCCCTGGTGATGCGTGGATTCCTAATTGGCGGCGGGCGTGTTGACCTGGTCAAGCAGGGACACAATCTCTGCGAAGTCCCACACGCGATCGGTGATGCCAGCAGCCATCGCCGGCGTGACCCTCAGCGTTTTGTGAATGCGGACCCAGTTGTACCAGACGGTGTAGATCGCCACCATGTGGGCGTGGTTCTCAAACTTCTTGGAGAACCCATTGGTGAGGCGCGTGAACCGGCGCATGTGCATCCGCATCGTGAGGTTCGTGCGCTCCACGTAGGACGTGCTGATGTGCTTCGGGTCGGGGCTTCCGGTGACGACGACTTTCTTCGTGCCGATACACTCAGCGGGGCTGTAGCGGCCATCGCCGCCGCCGGAGTAGATCTTGTGAAGCATCGCGTAATCGACGTCCACGCCAAAGGCGCGATCCGCTGATTTCAGATAGACGCTCAACTGGTCCGTCGTGAGCTGGATGCGCTCGGTAACACGCGACTTGATATCAGAGAGCAGCGTGTAGGCCGACGCCGCCGTGCGGTCTCCGACCAAATACGAGATGCAAAGTTTTGAGTCGGCGTCGATGGCCGTCCACGTCCACACGTCACCGGCATCTTCGTTGCGCTCAAGGATCGTCTGATCCTTCTGGACCGTCTTTTTCTTCGCGTAGCAGAACGACCAGATTTCGTCGGCCTGGACGCGCTTTGATTCCACTCCTCGGACCATCTCCTGATGGAACGCCGCGCAGAGCTTCCCGGCATCCACCAGAAGCTTCGTGACGGTGTTGATGCTGACGTCGGCCATACGCGACGTGGACCGCATGGAGTTGCCCTCACAAAGCATCTGGAGGATAGCGGCGCGCTTGCTGGCAGGCAGTCGGTTCACGCTCATTAGAATGGGGCCGCATGACTATTTTGTCAAGCATAATGTTCATGTTGCCAAAATTCGCAACTTGGGATAATTTCAATTGCGTGACACCAATTCAGACGCCGGGCCAGTTCATTCGCCACCTACTGAACGAAAAGGGATGGACCCAGGAGGTCCTGGCGATTGTGCTCGGAGTGGCTAAAACCACGGTAAGCAAAATTGTGAACGACCAGCGCGCCGTGGACGCGGAAATGGCGATCCTTTTGGGCCAAGTCTTGGAAATTGCGCCTGAGCGGTTCCTTGATCTCCAAAAGGCGTACGACCTAGCAAAGGCGAGACTCAGTACCCATCTTGACCCGACGAGCCACCTGAGGGCGCAAGTATTCAGTGCGTTGCCGGTGCCGGAGATGATTCGGCGCGGATGGCTGCAGGACGTTGAAACCATGATGGACGTCTCGGCCGTCGAGGCGTCTCTCGCCAAGTTCTTCGACGTACCCTCGATTGATCAGATCGAGATCCTCCCGCACGCGGCGAAGAAGACAAACGTCGGGCCTGATGTGACACCAGCACAGTTGGCGTGGTTGTATCGCGTCAAGCAACTCGCGGCGGATACGCTCGTTTCTGGCCGGTATTCCCCGACATCAGTCGGTCGAGCGATCACGACATTAAAGACGCTTACGTCCGCAGCGGAAGAGGCGCGCAAGGTGCCGCGCATCTTGAGCGACGCCGGAATCCGGTTTGTCGTGGTCGAAGCTCTCACGTCCAGCAAGATCGACGGCGTCTGTTTCTGGCTGCATGACATGGCTCCGGTTGTCGGCGTGTCTATGCGCTTCGACCGGATCGATAATTTCTGGTTTGTCCTTCGTCACGAACTTGAGCATGTCTCGCGCCGACACGGATTGATAGAAGCGGTAGTAGACGCGGATTTGGAGTCTGCGCGCGCTGTGGGCGCGCGTGCGCTCTCAGAAGAAGAGCGGGTCGCGAACGAAGCGGCATCAGACTTCTGTGTTCCACGGGCGAAGATGGAGAAGTTCTACGCCGTCAAGAAGCCCTTCTATAACGAGCGAGACATCCTCGGATTTGCGAGGACGCTGCAGATTCACCCAGGTCTGGTCGCCGGGCAACTGCAGCACCGGACCGGACGGTACGATCTCTTCCGGAATCACCTGGTGAAGATTAGGGCAATTGTGAATGCGGCGGCAAGGCACGACGGATGGGGCGATGTCGCTCCCATCGGACAGGCAGACAGGTAGGAGAAGCAACATGGCATCGAAGAAGCAGCTTGAGATTCAGAAGATTTTCCGGTTGTATCGCCAAGAAACAGGCGAGACAGACCTCGACATGCACAAGGTCGTGGACTTCGCCGTCCGACGCCTGCGCTGGAAACTACCGACGCCGCCGACTGCTCGGGATCTTGGCGCAAAGGAGTTCTCTGTCGCCGCGCGCGAAGAGGTTCGCCACGATGAGGTCACGCAGCGCCCCTACCGCGCGAACCACGCCTACTCGGCCATCGTTAATGGCAAACAAGGCAAATTGTGGATTGATATCGACGGCGAGGCCCCGCGTTTCAAAATGGTGAAAGCGGCCAGTGAGCGCCGGGACCAGATGATCGGTGACGGACTGCAGCTTTCGCTCGACTTGGAGCACTGGAGCCGCGTCCACCCGAAAGACGAGCCGATTGTGTTGGACTACGACCTGACGGAAGAAATCGAGTGGCGCAAGAACGCGCCGAGCGACGAAGAAGACAAGAAGGCGAGCTAGCTACCCTTTTTTCCAACGCGCAGACGCCGCAAGTCGCGCGATGTCCGACCGCTCAGCCGGTGTCAGGGATGTCGCGCGCGCCTTGCTGCCCTTTAGTCCGCCAGCGCGTCGGCGCGTTGGGATTTTTTCTTCAACCTCGCCGGTGGCGATCTGCATCACCAGCACGGCGTTCTTGATCACGTCGGCGGGGCGCTTCTGGCCCTTTGGTCCTTTGGGCATAGCTACAGAAGCCTCATTTTGGCTTTTTCTTCCAGCCAGTGGGTGTGACCGTGCTTTTCGGCCCATGCGGGTACGTCGCTGGTGACGCAGCCGACAGTGCAAGGGAAACCGACCTTGGTGATGGCGTCGATGTGTGCCGTGTCGCCGTCGCGGCCCCACACGGCCAACTTGCCGCCGTCCTTCAATAGGCAGATTAACCGTCTATGGCCAGGCGTGCCATCCCCGGAGCCGGGATCGACTCCGGTCAGCACGAAAACGGTTTCCCTTGGATCGGCCATTACGCTCACAGAATAAGT
>CAYRGW010000044.1:4347-36265 GCA_964423815.1 uncultured Solibacteraceae bacterium
ACATCCGCCAGATTCAAACTGAGACACCACCGAACCCCAGAACCCCAGAACAGAACCCTGCACCCTGCACCCAGAACCCAGAACCTTGACCCCTTCCAGCACGTCCGACCTAACCAATGTCCCCGGAACCCGTCGAACTTAAGCAGATGACGTTGGACGACGCGGCCGCCGTAGCGGAGGCCAGGAGCGGGAATCAGGAGGCGTTTAAGGTGCTGGTCGACCGGCACTCCCGCACCCTGTATCGCCTGGCCTACCGGATGACCGGCAAAGCCGAAGACGCCGAAGACGTCGTCCAGGAGACCTTCATCCGTGCCTTCCGGCAGTTGAGCCGGTTCGAAGCGCGGTCCAACGTCTCCACCTGGCTCTATCGCATCGCGTTCAACTGCGCGGTGGACTTCCTCCGCTCCCGCCCCCGCCGGGAATCGGCAACGGAAAGCGATGTGCTGGAACGGCTCGCCCCCGCGGCGACCGGACCGACCATGGACGACCTGGTCTACGCGGGACAAATCGGCGAGCGCATGCAGGTCGCACTTGGTGATTTGTCGGAGAAGGAACGCGCCGCCTTTTTGATGCGGCACTACCACGGGTGTTCGATCGAGGAAATCGGCAGCACCCTCGGGATGAAGACCAACGCCACCAAACACTCGATCTTTCGAGCGGTGAAAAAAATGCGCGTGGCGATGCAGGGACTGGTGAGGACGACGGAATGAACACACACGAACACAGCCACCCGACAGAGGACGAACTCGTCCTGCTGTTCTACGGCGACGCCACACCCGACGACGAACAGCGCCTCAGCGCCCATGTCGAGACGTGTGCGGACTGCCAGCCGCTGTGGCAGGAGATCAGGAGTTCGTTGGCTGCCGTCGACGCAGCCGGGATTCCCGAACCCCCTGCCGACTTCGAACGCGTCATGTGGGCCAAGGTCCAGCGCGAGATCGGCGACATCCAGCCGGCCACACGATGGTGGGCACCACGATTCTGGTTGCCGGCCGCGTCGCTGGCGGCGGTCGTGATCGCGGTCGTGATCGGCACACAGATGATGCCGGGCACCGACGTTCCCGCACCGGGCAGCAACGAAACCAGTGCGTCCACGCAGCCGGAACGGGCGCTGCTGGTCGCCATGGACGAACACCTCGAGCGCAGTGAGTTGTTGCTCGTGGAGTTGATGAACGCGGACCAGCCGGGATTTGAACCGGCGGCGGCCGACGACCTGCTCCTCTCGAGCCGGCTGTATCGCCAGACCGCCACACACACCGGCCACACCGAACTGGCCGCGATGCTGGAAGACCTTGAGCGCGTGCTCGTCGAGATTGCTCGCGGGCCACGAGAACTGAAACAGAACGACCTGGACGCCCTGCGGACCCGCATCACCGACGACGACCTGCTCTTTAAGGTGCGTGTGGTGACCGACGAAGTCCGTAAACGGCAACAGGCCATTGCGACCGTGAGTGAGGGAGACCTATGAAGAAGATGTCGAACATGATGAAGCTCGTATTAACTGCCGCCGTGGTCGTGATTCCGGTTGCCGGGATGGCGCAGACGTTGCCCGTGCCACCCGTGCCGCCGACGGCGCCCACCCCGGTTGTGGCGCCGATGCCGGCACCCGCACCACGCGCCCCGATCGCGCCCGAGATGTACTGGCCGGGTTTCCCTGCCGAGATGGCCGAACTGGAAGCACGTCTGGCCAGCATCGACATCATCTCCTCCGAGCAGGCGCGCGAAGTCAGCCGGCAGGCGATGGAAGAAAGCCGCAGGGCGATGGAATTGAGCCGTGTGGCCGTGGCTGACATGCAGAACGTGTTCAGCACCTCGGGCGGCGCCTACGAAAGCGGGTTGAGCCTCATGTCGCGCCGCGACTACGAAAAAGCCATCGCCCGTTTTGACCAGGTGGTGGCGGCGAAGGGCACACGTGCCGACGGCGCGTTGTATCACAAGGCCTACGCGCTGTATCGCCTCGGCCGCGGCAGCGAAGCGTCGACCACCCTCGGCGACCTCCGCAAGAACTACCCGCAGAGCCGCTATCTGAAAGATGCCAGCGCGCTTGAGACCACCATCCGCGCCTCCAATGGCCAGGCGCCACGGCCCGAAGCGTCCGATGACGAAGAAATCAAGTTGCTCGCCATCAATGCCCTTGTGCACACCGATCCTGAGCAGGCCCTGCCGCTGCTGGAAAATGTGCTCAACGGCGGTGCGAACTCGCTGCAGCTCAAAACCCGCGCATTGTTTGTGCTGGCGCAGAGCAGTCAGCCGCGCGCCAGGGAGATCCTGATGAACCTCGCAAAAGGGGGAGGCAACCCGGACCTGCAGCGGTCGGCGATCCAGTACCTCGCCACACGCGGCCGGACACGAGTCACCAGCGCCGAACTCAAGGAAATTTACGACGCCACGTCGGATCCCGAGATCAAACGCGCCGTCATCAACGCGTGGGGCACGATGGGCGAAATGGGCAACCTCGCGGCGGTGGTCTCGGGCAACGCCGACATGAACATCCGAACGACGGCACTCAGCCGGATGAACGATCCTGCGGCGGCCGATACCCTGTGGGCGATTTATCAGAAGGAAGCCGACAAGGACCTGCGCATGAGCATCCTCTCGCGGCTTGGCTCACTCGGGTCGTCTGAGCGGTTGATGGACGTCGTCCGCACGGAGAAGGATGCCGAAGTGCGGCGCCGCGCCATCCGCAGCCTGGGCAACATGCGCGCGGACAAGTCCGGCGCCATCCTGTCAGAGCTGTACGGCCGCGAGACCGACGCCGACAACAAGAAGGCCATCATCTCGGCCCTCTCGGGTCAGCAGAACGGTGAAGTCCTGGTGGCCCTGGCCCGCAAGGAAAACGACCTCTCGATGAAGCGTGAAATCGTCCAGCGCCTCTCAAGCATGACGCGCAACAAGGTCGCCATGGCCTACATGGCGGAGATATTGAAGTAAGCCCCGGTTCTGGGTTCAACGTTCAGGGTGCAGGGTTCATCATGATGAAATCAGGCTCGGTGCTCGCGCTCATCATTGCGTCGGTGGGTGTGTTGGCCCAGATGCCGCAGATTCAGAACGGCCGGGTGGCATCACGCGCGGTCACGTCGCTCTCACGCGACGTGGCCGCGCTCACGGCCCAGGCGACCACCCCACAGTGGATCGCATGGCAGGTGCCGATGATTGACGGCGAGCGCGGACTCTGCTGCACGTATTACTGGGACGGGATGGCCAGTCCCGTTCGAGGCTGCGCGATGGAACCCACCGACGGGCATGATGAACCCTGGAAGGCGCCGGACTTCCCTGCGCCGAGTGGCCCCGTGCAGCTGGAAGCCGGCACGATGTTGACGGTCTTTGTGCGCCTCGTCGACAAACGTATCGAGCGGATGCGCGTGTTGTCGGACGATTGCCCTGTGGACGCCGGCGGCCGCGAGGTGACGTGGCTGACGAACGTAGACGGCGCCGACTCCGTGGCGTTCCTGAAGCAGCTCGCGCTGAATGAAAAGATGGACGTGGATGTGCGGTCGCGTCTGTCAAGCGCCGCCGTGCGCGGGATCGCCCTGCATCGTGATGCCAGCGCCGTCACCGCCCTGATCGACATGGCCTCGGTGACCTCGCCGTCGCCGTTTCACACCGCGACCCGCCGCGAAGCCATGCAGGGCCTCGGTCAATCGCGCGACCCGAGAGCTCTGCAATTCCTGTCCGCTATCATCACCAAAGAACCCTGAACCCTGAACAGCACCCTGAACCCAGAACGCTGAACCCAGAACCTCAGTGGACGCCGTGGCCCATCTGCAGGAGCGCGGGGTCCGCGCCCATGCGACGAATGGCCATTTCCCAGGAGGCGGCGGGGGGAATCTCGAAGATTAAATCCAGCTCGAGCGGCGCGATGAGCCACGCGGAGTCCGACAACTCGGCGTCGAGCTGCCCCGCAGACCACCCCGCATATCCGGCCAGCACCATCGTCCTGCGCGGCAGTGACGAGGCTTCGAGCGTTTCACGCAGCAAGGCCGGAGACGCCGCGAGATAAAGCCCGCCGCCCAGATCCTTGTGTTCGACTTCCGGCTTCTGGGTCGTGAGGATCCAGCCACGCTCCGGCTCAACCGGCCCGCCCAGGTACAACGGGATCTGGTTCGGAGTCTCGAGCGGTGGCTCAAACTCGACCGCTTCAGCCGCGCCGACCTCGGCGGTTCGATTCACCACGAGCCCCAGCGCGCCCTCCGGGCCGTGTTCACACAAGAGCACCACGGTCCGCGCAAAATTCGGATCGGTCAGCTGCGGCATCGAGACGAGCAGAGCAGGTGCGAGGGACATACGACGATTCTAACGCGACCGTGCCCATCGGATCGCGTCGCTGACCACGGGTGCCTCGGCGGAAGGGTGTCGTTGCAGGGCTTCCAGTGCCTCCACACGTTCGGCGGTCGGCAGCGCGCTCGTCGCATACGCCATCGACCTCCGTAACCGATGAACACCCGCGCGTTTCATGGCACTCCCCTTCAACCGGGAGATCCACCCCTCGTCGGTCAATTGACAGGCATCAATCAACCGAAGCCGTGGCAGGTCGTCGCGCGGTTGCCACGCCGGGTCGTCGCTGACGGCGGCTTTGCGATTCCACGGACAGACGTCCTGACAGATGTCACAGCCGAAGATGCGCGAGGACAACCCGTCGCGCCAGTCCTCGTCCACAGCACCACGCACCTCGATGGTCAGGTAGGACACACACCGGGTGGCGTCGAGTTCGTACGGCGCCACAATGGCGCCGGTCGGACAGGCGTCAAGACAACGTGTACATGTGCCGCATTGGTCAACGCCGGGAAGGTCCGGCTCAAGATCGAGGTTCGTGATGATCTCGCCCAGAAACATCCACGACCCGAGCGTGGGATTGATCAGACAGGTGTTCTTCCCGATCCACCCGAGCCCGGCGGCCTCGGCATACACGCGTTCCTGGACAGGGCCATCATCAACACACGTCACCGCTTCGAGGCCGGGGCCTGCGGCCTCGGCCAGCCATCGCAGCAACTCACGAAGGCGCTCACGCACCACGGCGTGATAGTCCTCACCACGCGCGTAGCGTGCAACGACGACGTCGCCTGGTTCAGGCGACTCCGCTGCCATCGCTGATTCGGTGTTGTAGACAACCGCGACGGAGATCACCGACCGCGCGGAATACAACGTCTGCCGAACGTCGCTCCGTTCGTCGAGCGACTCGGCGAGGTACGACATCTCCCCCGCCCGCCCCTGCGCAATCCACTCCGCAAGTTTGGCGAGTTTCGGATGCCGGTCCGCCCGCGCGATGCCGCACAGATCAAACCCGCTCGCCTTCGCACGGGCTTTGATCGCAGTGACAGTAAGCATCAGCAATTCAAGAGCAAGAGCTGTTCAACATGGAGGGCATGAAGATCCATGGCCCCCATGTTGAAAAGAACTGAAAGCTCTTATTTCCGCAGCGCCAGTCGCCGCAGCACGTACGGCAGGATGCCGCCATGCCGGAAGGCGACCAGTTCCTCAGGCGTATCGATACGCACCGTCGCGACAAACTCGGTGTCGGTGCCATCGGGCGCCGTCGCTTTCACGGTCACCGTACCTCGTGGTGTCAGCGCCGCACCGGAGCCGATCAGGTCAAACGTCTCCTGCCCGGTCAGCCCAAGCGTGGTCGGGGATTCCCCGTTGCGGAATTCCAACGGCAACACACCCATGTTCACGAGGTTGCTGCGGTGAATACGTTCGTAGCTCTCGGCGACCACGGCCTTCACGCCGAGCAACATCGTGCCCTTCGCCGCCCAGTCGCGTGACGAACCCGACCCGTATTCCTTGCCGGCAAGCACGATCAGGGGCACGCCGGCAGCACGGTAACGCTCCGACGCATCAAAGATCGACATGACCACCGGCTCGACCGACGCCAGGTAGGTCGTCCAGCCACCCTCGGTGCCGGGCGCCAGCTGGTTCTTCAGACGCACATTGGCAAACGTGCCACGCATCATCACTTCATGGTTGCCGCGGCGGGCACCGTAGGAGTTGAAGTCCTTCGGATCCACGCCCTGCGCCATCAGGTACGCCCCCGCAGGGCTGTCCTTCTTGATCGATCCGGCCGGCGAGATATGGTCGGTCGTAATCGAATCCCCAAGCAACGCGAGCGCGCGCGCGCCCGCGATCTCCGTCGGCAGTCCCGGCTCCGCCGACAAATTCTCAAGGAACGGAGGACGACGGATGTAGGTGGAGTCGGGTTCCCAGGCAAACCGATCGCCGGTCGGCACCGGCAGGGTCTGCCAGCGGACGTCCCCTTCAAACACCTTCGCGTACTGCTCGCGGAACATCTCCGCCGACAACGCGCCCAGCATCGTCTGTTGAATTTCCTGCTGTGTCGGCCAGATGTCGCGCAGGTAGACGGGCACGCCGTGCTGATCGATCCCGAGTGCTTCGGTCGTCAGATCGAGGTTCATGGTGCCGGCAATCGCGTAGGCCACAACCAGCGGCGGCGACGCGAGATAGTTGGCGCGCACATCCTGCTGGATGCGCCCTTCGAAGTTGCGGTTGCCCGAGAGGACCGACGCCACCACAAGGCCGCGCTCACGGATTTCCGTGGAGACCTCTTCCGGGAGCGGACCGGAGTTGCCGATACACGTCGTGCAGCCGTACCCGACGAGGTTAAAACCCATCGCATCAAGATGCCCGGAGAGGCCGGCGCGGTCGAGGTACTCGGTGACCACCTTCGACCCTGGCGCCAGGCTGGTCTTGACCCACGGCTGGCGCTGCAGGCCACGCTCGTGCGCCTTCTTTGCGACCAGACCCGCGGCAATCATCACGCTCGGGTTGGACGTGTTGGTGCAGCTCGTGATGGCGGCAATCACCACCGACCCGTGTTCGAGCTGCGTCGCCGTGGCCACGGCGAGGGCCGCCCCTGCCCCTGAGCCTGTCGAAGGGGGCGCGGGGATCGCATGCACACCCTTTTTGAGTTCGCCGAGCGCTACGGCAAACGACGTCTTGGCGGCATCCAGAGACACACGGTCCTGCGGACGACGCGGGCCGGCGAGGCTCGGCACGACGTCGTCGAGATCAATTTCAAGCGTGTCGGTGTAGTCGGCGTCCGGCGTGGTGTCGGTGCGGAAGAGCCCCTGTGCCTTGGCGTACGCTTCGACCAGTTCAACCTGATGGGCATCACGCGCGGTGAAGCGCAGATAGTCCAGCGTCATGTCGTCGATCGGGAAGATCGCGACGGTGGATCCGTATTCCGGGCACATGTTGCCCAGAGTCACCCGATCCGCGATGGTCAGGTGCTTCAGCCCGGCACCGAAAAACTCCACGAATGTCCCGACGACCTTTTTCTTGCGAAGGGCCTCGGTGATCGTCAGCACGAGGTCGGTGGCCGTCACCCCCTCGCGCAGTTGCCCGACCAGTCGGCATCCGATGACCGGAGGAATGAGCATCGAGCTGGGCTGGCCGAGCATGGCCGCCTCGGCTTCAATGCCGCCCACGCCCCAACCCACCACGCCAAGCCCGTTCACCATCGTGGTGTGGGAGTCGGTGCCGAACACGGTGTCGGGATACGCCAACGGCCGGCCGCCGCTCACGTCGCGGCACACCACACGGGCCAGATACTCGATGTTGACCTGGTGCACGATGCCCGTCTCGGGCGGCACCACGCGGAAGTTGTCGAACGCGTCCTGGCCCCAGCGGAGAAACACATACCGCTCACGATTGCGGTAGTACTCCAGGTCGGCGTTGAGTTGCATCGCGTCGGGGCGACCGAAGTGATCGACCTGCACGGAGTGGTCAATGACCAGTTCGACCGGCTGCAGCGGATTGACCTGCTCGGGGCGACCACCGAGGCCGACGATCCCGTCACGCATGGCGGCGAGGTCCACCACACACGGCACGCCGGTGAAGTCCTGCAACAGCACGCGGGCGGGCATGAACGACAGTTCCGTCTCGCCGCCCTTCTTGAGATCCCACGAGGCCAGCGCGCGGATGTCCTCGGACTTCACAAACGCGTTGTCCTCGCGCCGCAGGAGATTCTCCAGCAGGATTTTCAGCGAAAACGGCAGGCGGGCCACACCGGGAAACCCGGCGGCCTCCAGGGCCGGCAGGCTGTAATAGTCCAGCGTCTCGGTGCCAACGGTCAGGGTCTGTCTGGTCTTAAAACTGTTCAGGGACATGCATTGAGTATTTTAGTCCCGCTCGGCATGAGGGCACCGTGAAAAACCCGCAGTGTGGGAGTCCGGATGCGTCAAGATAACGATCGAATGCCCCCTCATCCTGGGCGTCTGGCTCGAACCGTGGCCGCAACGAGCGCCGCAGGCGCGCTCGTCGTCGCCGGCCTGACGCTGGTCGGGTGGGCCATCGGTTCCACATGGCTGACCGCGTGGCGGTTGGATGGGCTGCCGATGGCGCCCAGTACCGCCCTGTTGGCCCTGTTCCTGGCCGGCGCATTGTTGGCGCCCACACTGCGGTGGCAGGTGCGGCTTGCGTCGGTCGGTGGCCTCGGTGCGTTGATCCTGGGATCTGATCGTGTGCGAGGCGTGTACTCTGCAGTCGAACACCTCGGGTTCGTGGCGGAGGGTACGGTTGGCTCGGCACCCGTCGGCTTCATCTCACCCTTGACCGCCGGAGCATTCGTGACCACGGCCGCGGCTGTCGTGCTGCTGGCCGCCGCTGACCGCAGGCGCGTTTCCCGATTTGTCCCGGCCACACTCGGCGTGCTGCTCGTCGTGACGGGCGGTATCGTCGTGTTGCTGGAGGCGTTTGGCCTGCCACTGCTGGCCCACGACTCGTTCATTCCACCCGCCCTCAACACGGGTGTACTCCTGGCGGCACTCGGGGTCAGCGTGGGCGCAAGAGCGGTGGCGACGCAGTCCTCGCCGGCCGGAGCGCAACGCGAGGGGCGGGCGGTCTTCCTGGCCATTGGCTTCGCACTGATCGGAGGAGTGGTCGCCGGTGCCTACGCGTACTACCGCCACGACGAGCAACAGATCCGGACCCAGACCGAACTTGAGTTGGACGCCATCTCCCGGCTGCAGGTCCAGCAGGTGCACCGGTGGCGACGCGAACGGTTGGCCGATGGTGAAGTCCTCCGGCGCAACCAAACGCTCACGGCGCTGGTGACACGGCATCTGGCTGATCGCGAAAGCGCCGTCGTCCGTGACGCGCTCACCCAGTGGTTCGATGCCTATGAGGCCTATCGCGACTATGACGCCGGCTGGATCCTCGCCAGTGACGGGTCCACCGCGATCCCCCTGTTGGGAATCGGTCGGATGCCTTCGGCGGCACTGGTTGCCGCGGCGCAGCCCTTGATCAAGCGAAGCGATGTCAACCTGGGTGAGTTTTATCCGTCCGCGGCTGATGCGCGACCGAGACTGGCCCTGGTCGTGCCTCTCACTGGAGCGGCGATTGTGTTGCGGATCGACCCCGCGCAATTCCTCCTGCCGGTGGTGGAGACCTGGCCCAACGCCAGTACCACTGGCGAGACACTCCTTGTGCGCCGCGATGGATCGGAAGTGTTGGTCCTGAGTGGGCCGCGTTTCGGCCAGACAGCGCCGATGCCGGACGGAATCGCTCCCGCTGAGGGGCCAAGCATCAACTCGTACGTGACCAGCGGCATCACCGGCATCGTCGAGGGCCTCGACTACCACGGAGCGCGCGCCATCGCCGTCGTACGGCCGGTGGCGGACTCCGGGTGGACCCTGATCACCCACGTCGACATTGCGGAACTGGAGGGTATGCTCTGGCGCCGGCTGGGACAGGTGGTGTTGTTCGCCGGGCTGCTGTTATTCGCGCTTGGGACCGGGCTGGCCGTGGTCTGGCAACGACAGCGACTGAGTCTGGTGCTGGCTCGCAACGCGCAGGAAAGCCGGGCGGCGCGGCTCGCGCAGCTCTACGCGGCTCAGAGTGCGTGCAGCAACGCCATCATCCGCTGCGCAACCACATCCGAACTCTGTGAGCGCGTCTGCGAAATCGCTGTCACCGAAGGTGGTCTCGCCATGGCGTGGGTCGGCATGGTCGACGATGCGACAGGTGTCGTCGCGCCGGTGGCATCGTACGGACAGGGCCTGTCCTACGTCGCAGGGTTGCAGATCTCCGCGCAGGCCGACACCGCCCATGGACAGGGGCCGACCGGGTTGGCGGTTCGCGATGGACATCCGGTGTGGAGCGACCGGTTTGGCGTCGATCCCGTGACACGGACCTGGCGCGAGTCGGGTGAGGCCTACGGCTGGACGTCGTCGGGCGCGCTGCCGCTGCGACGCAACGGCCGGGTGGTCGGAGCCCTGTCGGTCTACAGCGCCTCGGAGTCACGTTTTGACGACGACAGCCGCCGACTGCTGACCGAGATGGCGGCCAACGTGAGTTACGCCTTTGATGCGTTCGACCGGGACACCCGCAGGCGTGAGGCGGAGGCGCGGCTGGCTGAAAGCGCGGAGTACTACGAGAAGCTGTTCACAGAAGGTCGCCTGGCTCGTCTGCTCGTTGAGCCGATCACCGGACAGATTGTGGAAGCGAATCTGGCTGCCGTGGCCCTGTATGGCTGGGACCTGGCGACGCTCACGTCAATGCGGGTGTCCGAGATCAATACCGCTGAAGCGCAGACCGTCGCCGACGCCTTGAGCCGGGCCCGCATTGGCGAAGCGACCCGATTCGAGTTTCAGCATCGCACGGCGTCAGGCCGGCTGATTGATGTTGAAGTCTGGTCGAGCAGTGTGACGGTTCGCGGGCGGTCCCTGTTGTTATCCACGATTCTTGACGTGACAGAACAGCGGCGACTCGAGGCGCAGTTCCTTCAGGCACAAAAAATGGAGGTCGTCGGGCGCCTCGCCAGCGGCGTGGCGCACGACTTCAACAATCTGTTGACCGTCATCAATGGGACCGCCGGTATCGCCATTGAGGACCTGCCGCCCGGCAGTCCCCTTCGCGCGGATCTCGACGCCATCCTGGATGCCGGTGCGCGAGCGGCCCAACTCACCAGCCAACTGCTGACCTTCAGCCGGAGCCGCCAGTGGATGCCGGCGACCGTCGATGTCGGCGTGCAGGTGTCGCGGGCCGCCGACATGGTGCGACGTCTGCTTGGTGCCGATGTGCGGTTGAAGGTGGAGGTGAACGACGGGCTGTGGGCCGTGGTCATCGACCCCGGGCAGCTGGATCAGGTTGTGTTGAACCTGTCGGTCAACGCGCGTGATGCCATGCCCGCGGGTGGCGTGTTGACCGTCGCGGTCAGAAACGGCGATGTCACGGCTGACCACCCCGCCGCCAGGGCCGGCGCAACACCTGGCCCCCACGTTTGTCTCGTCGTTCAGGATACGGGCACAGGCATGCCTGAGGACGTGCGGGCGCGCCTCTTTGAACCGTTCTTCACCACCAAGGAAGTGGGGCGAGGTACTGGACTCGGACTCACAACGGTCTTCGGCATCGTCAAACATGCCGGCGGCGCGGTGACCGTGGACACCGAACTCGGTCGCGGAACGACCTTCACCGTCTGGCTTCCGGCGACATCATCGATGTAGACCGACCACATAGTGCTGTTTGGCACTGCCGCACGAGGCACAGATTGTTACGGTGAGGTCATGAGCATCTACCGTCGTCTCCTCCTTGGGTCCGTCGCCGGGCTGGTCGCGGTCGCGGGACTCTCGTTGCCGGTGCAGGCCGGACAAATTCTTGGACGGAGTCGGCAGCCGCAGCAGACCCCGGTCAGCGCGGAAGCCGAATTTGTCGCACAGCAGCTGTACCGGAGCGCGTTGGGACGTGAGGGGGACCGCGCCGCCCTCGCGCTGGCAGCGCAGCAGATCGAAAACGGCAACCTGCAGCGCGCGATCAACACACTGGTCACCAGTCAGCAGTTCCGGAACACCACCGGCCGCATGCGGTCCGCGGACGTGCTGGAGCAGTTTTATCAGGGGCTGCACGGTCGATCGCCCGACCCCGCCGGCATTTCCGCGTTTATGCCGCAGCTGGACCAGCGGGCGTACGCCGCCGTCCTCACAGAGATGCTTGAGTCACCGGAGTTCATCGCCAGGATGGACCGCGAGGCTGGCGGGATGGCGAGTGGGGGCGGCGGGACGATCGAGTCCGTCCTGGCCTGCCATGCAAACGTCGTGGATGCCGTCAGTGATGTCGCGCCCGGACGTGTGCTGCTGAACTTCGATCAACTACCCCAGACCCGAGGGAACACCCGTGTCATCTCCGGCACGGCCACCGACGAGTCGGAGGGGTCGCGGAGCCTGTCCTACCAATGTGAGGGGAACCGCGCGACATTCACCTACGCGGACCGCCGCCCCGCACGTGGTGCGGATCCCCGGACGCAGGTCGGGTTTGCCATCATTCGCACCTGTCTGACGGAAGCAGCCGACACCCTGCGCGACGCGCGGGTCGTCGCCATTGGTGTGAGTTCGACAGACACCAACTCCGGCCAGATTCTGGTCACGGCCCTGTCGCGAGCCGGTGCCGTGCACGTCTCCTGTGAGGTGGACGGACAGCGGATCGTATCGGTGCGTCGGCGCTGAGCGCGCCTGTCACCGTTTCCTACTCGACGTGAATCCTGGTGCCCTGACCGTGCGGACGTGACTCGGTCTGCGCGGCAATATGTTGATCGAGCATCGCGCGCAGGCCCTTCAGGACCTCGAGATGCGCGGCTCGAAAGTGCTGCGTCACCTCTGCCGACGGCGCCAACTGCCGGACCACATCCGTGAGCATCGGCCCCACACCCAGACATCCACACGTGCACTGCGACTTCGTTTCGGGTTCACTCATACACTCTCTCCCAACTCCACCACCAGGGTCGGCCCTTCGAAGGTCGCACGGACCGGCTGCAAGCCGGCAATACTTCGAGGAAGGCCGACATGCCGGCGCAACACGCCGACTTCGATCACGAGTTCGTCGCCCTTCTTGAACAGGCCGACTTCGCCTTTGACGGCAAACGGCATCGCGACACGCACCTGATGCACATTATTACGGCGCTCAAACGCATACGGACGTTCCGTGCGTGACACCGCCGCCGGGTTCGGGTCGATGATATCGAGCACGTCCGCAAACCGCTCCAGTCGCTCCATGCCGACGACCTCTTCGCGGAACATCGGCACCTGTCGCACGGGCACCGGCGCAAAATAGCCGTCCATTTCGCCAAGGACCTGCTGCTGCGACTCGCGCAGGCCTCCAAGGAAGGAGTCGGTCGCATCCGACGGCAGCAGCCGGTTCACAATCACCGCATCCACTGTCAGACCATGCAGCAGGAAATAGGCGAATGCGCGCTGGGTCTCGCGCAACACCATCCGCTCGGCATTGGTCACCAGTCGCACGCTGGTCGTCTGCGGGTCCTGCAGGACGGTATCAATGCCCTCGAGCCGGGAGAACAAGTCCTTGAGATTCGCGAAATACGAATCGGCCGGCAGCTCCACCGGCGACATCCGGTTGAGGAGTGGGCGCACCGCGTTGAGCACTTTCCGCTCGGTGGGAAACACGTGCTTCATGTACCAGTCGAGGGTGGTGGGCAACGACACAAAGCGCAGGGACTCCGCCGTTGGTGCGCAGTCAAGGATGATCACGTCGTAAGCGCCCTGCTGGCGATACTGATTGACGTACATCAACGCGCTCAGCTCCTCCATGCCGGGCAGGATGGCCATCTCCTCGGCCTCAACATCCCCCAGCCCCGACGTCCGCAGCACCATCGTCAAATAACCGGCGATCTCGCGCCAATGCCGCTTGAGTTCCACCTGGATGTTCACTTCCTGCACCCAGAGGTTCTCGCGCACGAGGCACGGATCAGCAGTGGCCGCATCAAAGAGGCCACTCTTGAGCGCAAAGGAATCTGCCAGACTGTGCGCAGGATCCACACTCATCACGAGCGTCCGCACACCCGTGCGCGCGAGCTGCACTCCCGTCGCCGCCGCCACACTCGTCTTCCCGACGCCACCCTTGCCGCTGTAGAGGAGAATTCTCATCGTCTCTCGCATCATGGCACGCGGCGGCGGTGCATCCGGTGCCTCATCCGGAACTACGGACCTCCACGACAATACAGGCGGGTTTTTCAATGCAGAGGAAAAGCCACGCCACTGTCCTCATCACGGGACGTCGTTCAAGGCTCGCTCTGGTATCCCTCCCATTCAGGCCTCCCAAGAACGGCACGGTCCTTGAAATAGACAGGATCGAAACCAGGAGGGTGGATATGAAAAACGTTCCCGGATGGGCGATTGGGGCGGCAAGTGTGGGTGTGGTTGTAGCGGCGTTTTTCCTCGGGGGACGACTCGCCGCTGCCGACGTGAGCCCCGCAACAATAATGACGGCGGAATCGCCGGGCGGACTGCCAGGCGGGTTGCAGCTGGAATGTGAACCCGGCCAACGCGCAGTACTGCGACAGGCGTCACTGGCGTGTGTGGGCCGTCCCAACGTGCCGATGGCGTTGGTGGATCGTTACGAGGCCGCACCCTCTGCGGGTTATCTGCAGACGGTGAACCGGCCGACCGTGGCGCGCCAAGCGGCGCCGGCGCAGCGCGCGCCCGTAGCCCGGGCACCGGTGAAGGCGAAACGGTCCACGCAGAAGAGCGTGGCGATCATCGCCGGATCAACGGCTGCCGGTGCCGTGGTGGGTGGTGTGGCAAAGGGGAAAAAAGGCGCCGTGATTGGCGGCATCGTGGGCGGGGCGGCCGCCACGATCTGGGATCAGGTGACGCGTCGCAAGAACTAACGGGCGACGACGAGACCAGCGAACACGTCAGGCGACCACCGGGTACCGGCATCACCGAGTGCGATGCCGCCCCGGCGGATCGCCAGGCGAACATCGGCACGAAGTGCGACGTGGCCCAGCCACCCAGGCCGGCCCTCGCGCAGCCAGTACTGCAATCCGCCGCCCACATGTGCGGCGACGCCATCGTCGACCAACGCACGATCACGGGTCAGTTCCCGAAGCCAACCGGCACCAATACGCGCGTACGGTTCGAGAGCACCCCGGCGATCAAAATGTCGGACCGCGCTGAACTCGACAGAGAACCGGTGCATCCCGAGCGACAGCGTGGTGTCGGCTGCGCCCTCGAAGTCATCCGAGATCTCCGACTCGAAGTCGGGCCGCGTCCACACTCCGGACAGCTCCAGCGCGAACCGCGGGCGGATTCTGTAGCTGACCGCAACCGCAGGACCAACGGCTGACGTGGTTCGGTGCGTCGCCTCAAACAACGTAACCGGATTCCCGGCGGGGTCGAGCAGTTCGGCTCGTGTGGTGCCGGCAGACGATGGGCCGTTGAGCGCGGCGCCGACGGTGAACTCAAGCTTCGGGGTTTGGGCGTGAACCGCCGTCGGGATCAGCGCTGCCGCGCCGACAACCAGCGTGAGCCACGCTCGGCGAATCATTTGGCCTTCACCACAATCTCAATCGCCGGTCCCGACCCACCACGCGGCACCGCGACGAGCTTCGAGTGGTAGCCGGGCGCGAAGTTGATGTTCACACTGCCGTCGTCATCAAAGAAGCTCTCGATGTCCGCATCGTCGAGCGGCTCAACACGGACGATGTACAGGCCGGCCGGCAGACCGCCGATTACAAAGTTGCCACCGTCTGTGAGGGAAAACCCACCCACCATCTCGCCGGTGGCCGTGTGCATAGCCGTGACATGTGCGCCAAAGATGCCCCGGCCGGCAAGGGTGACCCGCCCACTGATGCTGCCCAGCTGACGGTCTGCTTCGGATGTCCCGTATACGTCGGTGATTGCCGCACGATCGTCGGCCTCAAGCGTGCGGTCCTCGATGTTGCCGGTCGGATATGCGATGGGAAACATGACGGCGCGTTTCCCGAGAACACGACGCCCACCCTCGGCGCGAATTTCCGTCTCGCCGAGTGCCGAATGCCCCAGCCCGAGCAGATGGCCGACCTCATGGAGGCCGACCGACTCGAGGTCAAACGCGCCTGACTGCCCTCCGGTCGCCACCGACCACGGCATCGAGGTATTGAAGAAGATGTCCACCTCAAGGATGCGTCCGGTCACGTCGTCAATTTCAAACGACGCCGCGGCCAGTGTCCGTTCGAGCTCGGGCCTGGAGCGGAAGCCGACAACCGAGATGCCGTCGCCGCCGATGGGCTCGGCGCCTGTGATGCCGACAAAGGTGTGCGTGAGCGGCGTATTGGGCACCGCTGCCCAGGTCGTAAACGCCCGGCCGATCGCGGCCTGCAGTTGCGGCGCCGTCACTCCAGGCACATCGCGGTTGGTCACAAAATATTCGATCGGTCGATCCCATCGCAGGCCGACCAGTCGCCCACCGATCGACACGCCGAGTTTGAGGTACGCCTCAAGCGAGGGTGAGGCACACAGCACAGCCACGGCCAGCGTCAACACACCACACAGCCTGCGCGTCATCGGGCCGCTCCTTGTGAGCCGCGCAGGACCAGCGCCACGATGGACTCAAACTCGGAGAGCGGCAACATCCGCCGCCGTGGATCACCTCGCACGACACGCCCCGTCGTGGCCGTCGTCACACCCGGCATGACCGGAGGGGCGACCATCGCGCGGCCCTGGCTGGTACTGACGCGGTAGATCCCCGAGGACAGGCCCACCGGCCACAGCGCCCCACCGGGCGCGCGCTTCAGAAAAAACACGCCGGCCTCGCCCACCGCCACCCGCGGCGCACCCGGCATCACCGTGCGATACCGGCCGATGGTGCCGCCTGGGAGACGCATCGAGACAAACCTGGTGGGCTCACCCTTGAGCACCGCCTCGACCGCCACGGTGGCGATCGTCTCGACCTCACCCGCAATGGATCGGACCGCCCGTACATCAGTGATCCGCCCGCGCACGATCACGGTGGCGTCGAGCACCGTTGTGCGGAAGTCCGCCGGCAGCAGCGTCGACGCGGACGTGGTCACCGCCAGGCACACGCCGACGACAACCACGACCCATCCTCGACGCTGCGACCGGCGTGTCATTACTGCGGCTGCTTCACGATCCGGAGGTACGGCTTGAGGGTCTTGAATCCGGCCGGATACTTCTGCTTCGCCTCGTCGTCGGACACCGAACCGGCGATGATCACGTCGCCACCCGGCTGCCAGTTCGCGGGCGTGGCGACCTTGTGCGCGGCCGTCAACTGCATGGAATCAAGTACGCGCAGGACTTCAGCGAAATTGCGGCCCGTCGTCATCGGATACGCGAGCATCAACTTGATCTTCTTGTCCGGTCCGATGACAAACACCGTGCGGACCGTCTGGTTGTTGACCGCCGTGCGACCTTCGGACGTGTCACCGGCATCGGCCGGCAACATGCCGAACAACTTGGCCACCTTCAGGTCGGGGTCGCCAATCATCGGGAAGTTGACCTTGTGGCCCTGTGTCTCCTCGATATCCTGGGCCCACTTCTCGTGCTGATCGACGGGGTCCACGCTGAGACCGAGAATCTTGCAGCCGCGCTTGGTGAATTCCGGCTCGAGCCCGGCCATCGATCCGAGCTCGGTCGTGCAGACCGGTGTGAAGTTTTTCGGGTGCGAAAACAGAATCGCCCACGAGTCGCCGATCCATTCATGAAAACGAATCGGCCCCTGCGTCGTCATGGCTTCAAAATTCGGCACCGTGTCATTAATTCGCAACATGATTGATTCCTCGCGTGAGGGCGGTCGAAAGCACAGCGTCAGCTGCGCGTTCAGAGGCGCCGGCACCGCCCAATCGCCGGACCACCTCGGTCAAGTCGTGCCGCATGACCGAGGCACGCGCCTGATCGGTCAGCAGGATCCGTGTTTCCTCAGACACCCGTTCGGGTGTGCAGTCGTCCTGAATCAATTCGGTCACGATCGCTCGTCCGGAGACCAAGTTGACCATGCCGTAGTGCGGCAGCGTGACCACACGTTTGCCAATCGCATAGGTCAGCGGCGACACGCGGTACACGATGACCATGGGTCTGCCGTGCAACGCCGTCTGCACCGTCGCGGTGCCCGAAGCGGTGACCACCACGTCGGCGGCCGCCAGCACGTCATCGGCGGCATCGGGCACAACACCCAGCGAAATCCCCTCGGTGCGCAACCCCTCAAGCGCCGCAAACAACTCATCGTCGAGCGACGGCGCACGGGCGACCAGGAACTGGACGCCCGGAAGCGAGGAGGACAAACGACGCGCAGCCTCGACCAGGACCGGTGTGAGCAGGCGCAGTTCGTTCGGGCGGCTGCCGGGAAGTAACGCAACAACCGGTTTTGACGGGTCGAGTCCGGCGGCCCGACACGTCATCTCGCGCGACCGTTGCGGGACGGCGATGTCGATCAGGGGATGTCCGACGAACGTGACCGGAATCCCCGCGTCGCGGTAGATCGCTTCCTCAAAGGGAAAGATCACCAGCATGCGGTCGACGTATTTTTTGATGGTCTTCAGGCGACCCGGCCGCCACGCCCAGAGCTGCGGACTGATGTAGTAGACGATCGGAATCCCGAGCGCCTTGATGCGTGGGAGCAGTCGAAAATTGAAGTCGGGGAAATCGATGGCGACAAACACGTCGGGACGGCGTGTGCGGGCAGCCTCGGTGAGTGTGCCCAGCATCGCCCATGACCGGCGCACCACCGACAGCGCTTCGGTGAGACCGGTCACGCTGAATCCGCGATAGTCCCCGACCATGTCGGCGCCGGCCGCGCGCATCTGCTCACCGCCGAAGCCGAAGACCTCGACCGGCTCTCGGGCATTAAGCGCACGGACGAGCGCCCCGGCGTACAAATCGCCGGAGGCTTCCCCGCACGAGAGCATGACGCGGCGTGTCACCGCGCCGGCTTGCGCAGACTCGGCGCGTTGAGATCGAGTTCGTTGGCCGGAATCCGTTCGAACGAGTCGATGCCGGCCGCCTTCAACTGGGCGACAAACGTGTTGGCATCACCCACCAGGACGATCGAGAGTCGTTCCGGAAAGAGGAACTGCTTCGCCACACGTTGCACGTCGGCCGGGGAAATCTGGTCGACCTCCTCGCGATAGTTTTCGAGTTGGTCAAGCGAGAGCCCAAAAAACAGCTGATTGAGCACCTGCATCGCAATCGCGGACGGCGACTCGATGGTGAGCGGGAAACTGCCCGACATGTAGTCCTGCGCGCCCCGCAGTTCGCGCGGGTCCACCGCCTCGCGTTGCAGCCGCTGGAATTCCCCGATGGTCAGCTGCAGCACCTCGCCGGTGGCATCGGACCGGGTATCGGTCTCCGCGATAAAGCTGCCGCTGTACTTGAATGCCCTGAAGCTGGCCGAGGCCCCGTACGTCAGTCCCCGATCGCCGCGCAACACACCGAAGAGCCGGTTCGCACCCTCGCCGCCAAGGATGCGCATCATCAGGTCCACGGCCGTGTATTCGGGATTGGTGCGGCTGACGCCGATCTGCCCCACACGAATCTCCGTCTGTACCGCACCGGGGCGATCCACCACGATGACGCGCCGCGTGGGTGGGGGCGGCTCGTCGAAGGTTACCGTCGGCACGTCACGACGCGCCCACGAACCAAACGCCTTTTCCGCTGCGGCGAACGCTTCTTCCGCCGTGAGGTCACCCACAATGGCCACCAGCGCGTTGTTGGGCACAAACCACGTGCGATGGAACGCGACCAGATCCTCCCGTGAGATCTGCTGAATCTGCTGCGGCGTAGTGGGCCCGGGCCGCCCATACGGATGGAAGCCAAACACGAGTCGGTCAATGACGCTGTTGGCGATGAACTCGGGATCCTCGGCGCTGACCCGGAGTCCTGAAATGGCTGCGTCCTTCTGCCGCTGAATCTCCGCGGCCGCAAACGCGGGGCGCTGGGAGACGTCGGCCGCGAGCGACAACGCCAGCGCGACCTTGTCCTTGACGACCGCGCCGTTGACAAACGTCACCTCGTTGCCCGCGCCGACCGACAACAAACCGCCTGCGGACTCGATCGTGTTCGCGATCACCTCCGCCGACATCGCCGTGGTGCCCTGATCGAGGAGCGCGGCCACAAAACTGGCCACGCCGGGTTTGGCGGCCACGTCGTTGGCGGCGCCGGCGCGAATCAACAGGCGGAAGCTGACCGCCGGTTGTTCCTTCTGCGGTACGGCGAGCACCTGCAGGCCGTTGGCCAGCGTCTTGAGCTGGTAGTCAGGAAACGCGACCGGGCGTGACGGCAGCGGCCGAGGGGGCCGTTCAGTCGGCCAGGTGGCCCGTTGTGCGGCCACCGGCGCGGCGACGACACAGAGGGCAGCGCCCACACACAGTGCGCGGATAAAAACCTTCACTGCTGGCCTCCCGTCGCGGCGCCAGGCAGAATCGTGATGACCAATCGTGTCTCCGGTGTGAAGTAGGTCTTCGCCACGCGCTGGACGTCCTCGATGGTGACCTTCTGGAAGAGGTCGAACTCCCCGTCGGCCGTCGTGACGTCATCGTGAATCACCACCGCGTGCGCGAGATGCAACGCCTTCTGCTGAATCGTCTCGCGCCCGAGAATGTAGTCGCGCGCAAACTGTCGTTTGGCCCGGTTGAGTTCGTCGGCCGTGATGGGCTCGGTTTTCATCCGATCCACCTCCGCCGTCAACGCCGCGAGGAGACGCTCGGGCGAGGTGGCCCCCTGGGTAATCCCCACCGCGTAGAAGTAGTTGGGGTGGGCGATCAGTTTCGCTTCGCCGAACGCCGCCAGTGCCAGCTGTTTGTCGTAGACCAGCGAACGGTAGATCCGCGAACTCTGCCCGTCGGAAAGCACCTTGGCCAGGATGTGCAGCGGGTACGCATCCGGATGGCCGTCGAATGCGATCGGATACCCGACCACCACCGCCGGCAGCGGCCACGGCTGCGTCACCGTGAAGCGGCGCTCACCGGTGGGCGTCGGCTCCTTCGGAATGTCGCGCGGCACCGGTTTGCCCTTCGGGATCCGGCCGAAGTACTGCTGCACCATCGCCAGCGCCTGCTTCGAATCAAAGGCGCCGGTCAGCGTCAGTGTCGCGTTGTTGGGCACGTAATACGTCTCATAGAACCCGCGTACGTCGGCGATGGTCGCGGCTTCCAGATCCTGCATGCTGCCAATCGTCTGGTGTTTGTACGGGTGCACGGTGAAGGCCTTGTCGAAGATGACCTCCGCCAGACCGCCGTACGGCACGTTGTCCACGCGCATCCGGCGTTCTTCCTTGACCACCTCGCGTTCCCGGAGGAACTTCTCTTCGCTGACTTCCAGCGACCCCATGCGATCGGCCTCCAGCCACAACACCAGCGGCAGATATTGCGACGGCACCGTCTGCCAGTAGTTGGTCGCATCCTCATCGGTGGACGCGTTGGCCTGCCCACCCACACTCGTAATCCATGACGGGTGCTGGTCGGACTGGACGTTTTTTGATCCCTTGAACATCAGGTGTTCAAACAGATGGGCAAAACCCGTGCGTCCCGGCTTTTCGTCCTTTGATCCGACGTGATACCAGACCGACAAATGCACGATCGGCGTTGAGTGATCTTCCAGGAACACGACCTTGAGACCGTTGTCCAGGGTCGTCATCGTGTAATCAAATTTCGGGGGCCGCACGATCGTGTCCTGGGGAGTCGCCGCCGACAGCAGGACCACCGCGCCGGCCATGGCCAACGCGCGCGTAAAGAGGGTTCGGGACATTACCCCGATTATACCGTTCAGCTCTGGCCGCGCCGGAACTTCACCGCCCAGCGGCGCCACTGCCCGATGGGAATCGCCGGGATCCCGGCGTAGGTCCGGCCGCCTTCCAGGTCGTTCAGGACGGCCGACTTCGACGCCACCTGTGCGCCTCGTCCCACCCTGACGTGATTGGCCACACCCACCTGCCCCGCCAGCACCACATCGTCTTCAAGGACCGAGCTGCCCGCCACACCGGAACAGCCGGCAATACGGACATTCCGACCAATCCGCACGCCATGCGCGATTTGGACGAGGTTGTCGATCTTGGTGCCGTCACCGATCCGGGTTTCGCCAATCGCAGGCCGATCGACGGTCGTGTTCGCGCCGATCTCGACGTCATTGCCGATGACCACAATGCCGACCTGCGGGATCTTCTGATGGGTGCCATCGGCGCGGGTCGCAAACCCGAAGCCCTCACTGCCGACGACCGCCCCGTCCTGCAGCGTGACACGATCGCCGATCTCGATCCGATCGCGCACCGACACGTGGGCATGCAGCACGCAGTCCTCGCCGACCACTGCGCCCGGGCCAATCACCACGTGGGGATGAAGAATCGTGCGCGCGCCGATGCGTGCGCCGGCACCGATCGCGACAAACGCGCCGACGGCCACCGCCTCGCCAAGCACCGCAGTGGGATCAATCGCCGACTGGGGATGGATGCCGACGGGGGCGACCGTGGGTGGCGTGAGCAGCGCGACGGCCGAGGCACACGCGACGTACGGAGTGGCCGTGCGAAGAATGGGACACGGCGCAGAGACGAGCCGGTCATCCGCGATGATCGCCGACGCGCGTGTGGTCGCGACCCGGCCGGCAAATTTTGGATTGGCGAGAAAGGTGATGTCGCCGGGACCGGCGTCATCAAGGCCGTTGACGCGGCGAATGTCGATCGCCGGGTCGGCGTCTGCCCCGTCAAGACGACACCCGAGCCGGTCGGCAAGCGTTCCGAGTTTCACGCCACGGAGAATACTACGACCGGCCGGCGTCAGCGGGCATGACTCGACGGACAAACGTCTGAAGGCGCTCAAGCCCCAGGTCCCGCGCCGCCGCAGCGACACGCGCCTCCCGTTCGGAGACCGGCAGCGCCAGCGCGTCGCTCAGCGTCTGCAGCGCCGGCGAGCCTGCCGTCGTCCACATGGCACGTTTCATCCCCTGTTGCGCCCCGCGCAGGGAGAAGTAGTGCCCGACACTCAGGAAGATGAAGTAATACGCGAGGAAGTTCGGGCCCGGCACAAATGCCAGCGGCGTCGACGCCACCACGATCAGGGCGTGCACGATGCACCAGAGTCGGTGTTTGGAGAAGTCGCGCCGGAACTCATCAAGGGCCCACCCGAGCGCGCGGTCGGGGGCCACCGTCAACGGGTAGTGCAGCGTGGCCGTTGTGTGATGCCGGAGCGTCCAAAGCAGCCGGTGTTCGGCCACGGCCGACGCCAGCTTCCGCTTCATGAATCGCCCGGCCCGACTGCCCGACTGGCTCTCTGGAAATCCCGCCTCCTGCCGTCGTTCTTCTTCTTCGCCTTCGGCCATCGCCTGCTTGAATTTCGTCACCATCCGCGCAAACAAGCCGCGGCGTGGAGCGCCTTCCACTTCCGGCTCAATGGGCGCGGGCGGCGGTTCACAGTACAGGACAAACTCCGGCGTGCCGGAGGCAGACGACGAGCGGAGTGGGATCAGATAAACGTCCACGTGCGGAACACTCGTCTCTTAGCGACGGATCCGCGCGGGGGTTCGTTCACCAGCGGAGGGAAGTGCAGGCTTGCCGGCGTCGATCCACGCGCTGTACACCGCCGACGCCACGGCGGACGCCGCTTCGGTCAGACGACGCTCGGCAATGGGGCCGGCCCCCTTCAGGAACACGTCGAAATAGGCCGCGTCGTAGAACTCGCGGCCCTCCGTCGCCTTTAAATCGGCGGCAAGAACGTCGGCCACCAGTTGCTGGCTGTCGATGACCGTCTTGAACATGAACGCCTTGAAGTCCGGGATGGCCGCCACCGGCGTCGGCGCCCACTTCCACGCCTTGGCGTTGCGCAGCACCAACTCAGTCTCAAAACGCGAATGGATGCCGCGCTGGTTGGTGATCTGGCCGTCGTAGTTGAGCGCACCGTGGAACGGCACGTGGGCATCTTCGATGTAGTGCGCCAGCACCGCGACCAGGTAACGCGCGTTGTCGGCCGCGTAGGGAGCGTTCGGTTTGCCGAGATCACGCAGGCTCGCGACCAGCCGGTTGTACACCTCTTCGGCGCGCCACGGCAGCCGACCGTACCGCGTGGCCGGACCGATGCCGAGCTGCTTCACGTACTCGTCGTACTCGCGCGGCACGTTGGCGAAGGGCGGCTTCGACCCTTCCTCAAAATCGATATCCAGAAAATGGTTCGGCGGCTCGTCTCCACGATCCCCTTTGAGGTCCATGACACGCCACAGATCGGGATCAACCGAGTGCTCGGCGATAAACGCCTTGTCCTCGATGAAGAGGGGTTTGATCTCCGCCGGGAGCCGGTCAATCGCGTGTTCAGTAATCACACGATGGACGTTCATGCCCCAGGCACCAACAGACGACGACCCCGCCAGAACGAGGGTCAGACAACCAGCAGCCACAAGTGCGCGCATAACTTCCATGCTAGCCCGTCCTGCGCACGCACTCCACATCAGAAGTCGAACCACAGCGCCGGGCCAATCATCCGCTCGGAACGGCGGAACGTCGAATATTGAACCGACTTGCCGGCGTAGGCTTGAATACCGAGACGGAGGCGATGCCCGGTCGCCCGCGAAAACCAGCCCCAACCCGCGATTAGATTGACGCCGCCGCCCGGGCCCAATTCCTGCCGCAGATGAATATTGACTGCGGCGACCGGTCCGCCGCGTCCCGGCGAGAGGCGAGAGGCCCCGTATTGCACGCCCCCCTGAAACTCCAGGGGGTCAGCGCCGCCATGACGGATGAACGCGTACGCAACTTCCGCGTACACCTGCACGTTCGCCGGCAGGTCGTACATCAGGGCGACCAGGGCAGAGTCACGAACGTAGTCCACCCGGATGACCTCCGGATGTGTGGTCAGAAATTCGTCGCCCAGGTGTGCGCTCAGGTGGTAATACCCCGCCTTCACGGCCACGTGTCTCCACCGTCGCGTCCACAACAGGCCCACGCGGTAGTCCACCGCTTCCATGTTGTTGGTCAGTTCAGGATCGAGACGGGGCATGGCCGCCGCTTCCAGATCGACCTGCCACCCCGCCGCGCCCGTCGGGTCGGGTGTGCCGTGTCGCACAAGCCCCACACGCGCCCCGACGGCCATGTCCCACAAAGCGCCGTGATTCCGCTCGCGCAGAATGGCCCACGAGATCCGGGGTTCCTTCTCGCCGGCGAGGTACGGGGCAAACAGCAGGCCGAGAGGCAACACGTGCCACTGAGTCTGCGCGGGCGGGTCGGCGCCGGCGGATGCCGGGGTGGGTGGAGGCGCTTGAGCGGCGGCGGGGGCGGTCCGCAGGCACACGACTACGAGCAAAACGGCAACGTGTCGCCACACGGCGGTCATGCCCTCCACTCGAGCAAGAGCGATGCCGTAGCCGCGTATCGCTCTGTCATGCTCCGCGAGGGTCGGGAGCCCGACGTGTCCGCCGCCGCGCGAAAATTTCCCCGCACCTGCCGGAAACTCAAACGTCCGGGGGGGCGCGAGCCCTGAGCTCGTCGAAGGGTAGAATCCGGAGGTTATGGATCACGCCGGGATTGCCCGACTCGCCGCCCTCGCCAACCTGGACATGTCCGACGCCGAGCGCGAGCGTTTTGCGACGCAGTTGACCGACATCCTCGGGTACGTCGACCAGATTCAGGGCGTCGATACCAGCAGCATCAGTGACACCTCGCACCCGCTCCCCCAGGACGCCGCGTGGCGCGAGGACGTGCCGGTGCCATCACTGTCCACAGAGGCGGGCCTGTCCAATGCGCCTGACGCCAACACGGCCGCGGGACTGTTTCGCGTGCCGAAGGTGATCGGGTGATGGCCGGCCCCACCACTGCCCGTCTCACTGACACCCTCGACGCCATCTCGCGTCGCGCCGACCTGTCGGCCTTTCAGCACGTCGCGACCGAACGCGCCATGGCACGCGCGGCGGCCCTTGACGCCGCCGGCGGTACCGGCCCACTCCACGGCGTCCCGGTCGCCATCAAGGACAACATGGTGGCGCGTGGCATCCCCACGACCGCCGGGTCAAAGATCCTCGACGGCTACATCTCCCCCTTCGACGCCACCGTCGTCGCGCGCCTCGAAGCCGCCGGCGCCGTCATCGTCGGCACCACGCGGTGTGATGAATTTGCGATGGGTTCGTCCACGGAAAACTGCGCGTACGGCCCGGTGCGTAATCCGCACGATGTGACACGCACTCCGGGGGGATCGAGCGGCGGCTCGGCGGCCGCGGTCGCTGCCGACCTGGTGCCCCTGGCCCTTGGATCAGACACCGGTGGATCAATCCGTCAGCCGGCAAGCCTCTGCGGCATCGTCGGCGTCAAGCCGACCTACGGCCGGGTGTCGCGTTACGGACTGATCGCCTTTGCGTCATCGCTCGATCAGATCGGTCCCATGACACGCACCACCCGGGAAGCCGCGCAGGTGCTCGACGTCATCAGCGGACACGATCCGCTCGACTCCACGTCATCGACGAGACCGGTGCCGTCATTTGAGGGTGCGCTCACGCGCGATGTGCGAGGTCTTCGCATCGGCGTCCCACGGCATCTGCTGAACGAGGGGGTGGATCCCGAGGTCCGCGCGGCGTTTGACGCCTCACTCGATGTGGCGCGCTCCCTGGGCGCGACGATCACGGACGTGACACTTCCACACACGTCACACGCGATCGCGGTGTATTACCTGGTGGCGACCGCAGAGGCGAGTGCCAACCTCGCGCGGTTTGACGGGGTGCGGTATGGCCATCGGGCGGAGGCCCCGGCCTCGCTGGCGGCCCTGTACGAACGCAGCCGCAGCGAGGGCTTTGGCGCCGAGGTCAAACGTCGGATCCTGCTGGGCACCTACGTCCTGAGCGCCGGGTACTACGACGCGTACTACAAGAAGGCGCAGCAGGTGAGGACGTTGATTGCCCGCGACTACTTCACGGCGTTTGAGCAGGTGGACTTGATTGCCATGCCGACGAGTCCCGTGCCGGCCTTCCCGCTGGGTGAACGTGTCAACGACCCGCTGCAGATGTACCTCGCGGACATCTTCACGGTGGGGGCCAATCTCGCGGGTATCCCCGGGATCAGCATTCCGTGTGGGTTGACCGCCGGCAAGTTGCCAATCGGCCTGCAGTTTCTGGCCCGCCCGTGGGACGAAGCCACGATGCTCCGGATGGCCGACGCCTTTGAGGCTGGCGGCTAAAACCCCCGAACGGGGGCCGCGGTCGGACGACGCATCAATCGATACAAGCCGTAGATCAGGCCCACCACAATCGCCAGCGGGACCAGGGGCGCGAGGATGACGGCCAGCCCGATCAGAATCGCAAAGGCCGTGGCAAACACCATGACCACGGCGCCAACCGCCCAGCCGATGAGCCGGAACGGCAGCAGCACCAGCCAGAAGATCGACTTCAACACAAACAGGGCAAACGCAAACACGATCGAGAGGAATGCGAACCCCGCAAGCAGAATCCCGCCGAGTGCCAGCCATCCAGTCATGTAGAAGTGGACGGATTTCCAGTCGCGGTGTTCCAGCGCAGCTACTTCACCGTGACCTGGCCGCGCAGCCGGATGTCCTTGGACGAGGCGCCCACCATGATCCGGAAGACGCCGGGCTCCACCGTCCACCGCCGGTCCACGTCGAGCATGCGCAGGTGGCGTGGACCCAGCGTAAACGTCACGTCGCGCGACTCACCAGGCGTGAGCCGGAGACGCTCAAACCCCTTGAGCTCCATGACGGGTCTCGCCACCGAGCCCAGTACGTCGCGCACGTACAGCTGCACCACTTCATCCCCGGTCACCGTGCCGGTATTCGTGACCGTGCACGTCACCGTGGTGGTGGCCGTGGCCGCCATCTCGCCAGGAGTGATGCGGAGGTTCGAATACTGAAACGTGGTGTAGCTCAGCCCGAACCCGAAGGGAAACAGCGGCATCCCCGTCAGGTCGAGGTAGTCGTCCCCGCGACCGGTGGGTTTGTGGTTGTACGACAGCGGCAACTGCCCTTCCGACATCGGAAACGTGACGGGCAGGCGCCCACCGGGACTCACATCACCAAACACCACGTCGGCCACCGCAGCGCCGCCCATCTCTCCCGGATACCACGCCTGGACAATCGCCCCCACCTCCTCCATCCACGCCGACATCGTCGTCGCACTGCCGCCGACGATGACCACAACGGTGGGTGTGCGTGTGGCGGCCACCGCGCGGATCAACTCTTCCTGGCGGCCGGGCAATTTCAGAAACGCGCGGTCCCGGAACTCGCCTTCTTCAAGACCGGCAACAACGACCGCCACATCACTTGTGCGCGCGAGGGCGACGGCCGCGGCGATGTCCGCAGACGACGTCTCGGCCACACCCGCATCCCACAGCAGCTTCAGTCGCGCGACGCCCGTGCTTTCGAAGTACTCGAGTCGCAACGTGTGTGAGGAGCCTCCGGCAAGATCCACCGTCACGGCGCGGGTCCCGTAGGACTGCTTGCGCCAGTTGTCGAGAACGAGTGTGTCGTTGAGAAACAGGCGATACCCGTCGTTCCCTTCAATCGCGAGGCGTCGAACGCCGCCGTCAGGCACCTTCAGGGTGGTCGTCCATTTCGCCGAGTACCAGTCGAACGGAATCCCCCGCCCCGGCGAACTCAACGTCCAGCGAAAATCCACCCGCGGATCCACCCGCGTGAGTGCGGGTGGCCCGGTGAAGGTGTTGTTCGCCCAATACTGGCCTGACAATCCGGGGACAACTTTGCCCTCGCTCTGCGTCGAAAACTGCTCAGCCGGCACAATCGTGAACTCGTTGACGAAGCGACCTGGACCGTTGACGTGTCGCACCTGCACATTCGCGCCCGCGCGCTGGCGAAGACCGTCGAGGATCGAGACGGGCGCAATGCCAGGTCCCGAATACCCGCCCAGGCGCGCTTCAGTCGCGTCGGTGCCGATGACGGCGATCGCGCGCACGGTGGTCTTCAGCGGCAACGTCGCGCGCTCGTTCTTGAGCAGCACCATCGACGCCTGAGCCGCCTCACGCGCCAGCGCGCGGTGGTCGGCGTGGCCGTTGGCGCGCGCGGCGGCGTCCACATCCACGTACGGTTGTTCAAACAGGCCGAGTTCAAACTTCGCTCGGAGGACCCGCGACACCGCGGCGTTGATCACGTCGTCGGCAATGAGTCCCTGCTGGAACGCCTGCAGGTAGGACCGCTGCTGTCCGTACGACGACTGAAAGACCACATCCAGCCCTGCCTCGAACGCGTCTTTGGTGGCGGTCGGCGTATTTGGTTCGGTCATGTGCAGCACCGTGGCGCCGCCCGTGGCTGATGCGTCGGAGATGATGAATCCCTTGAAGCCCCACTCGCCCTTCACGATACCGTTCATGAGGCGATGGTTTTGCGTCGCGGGTGACCCATCAACCGAGTTGTAGGCGGTCATCAGTGACCGCGCGCCGGCTTCGCGCAGTGCGACTTCGAACGGCGGGAAAAACCGCTCCGTCAGGACGCGTTCGCTGTGATCGATCGGATAACTGTCCCGCCCGCCCTCGCCGACGTTGGCGACCCAGTGTTTGGGCGTCGTGATGATGCCGGCCTTCTCGAACGTCTCGATGAACGCGCGCCCCATCTCTGCGGAGAGATACGGATCCTCGCCGTAGGTCTCCTCCACGCGTCCCCATCGGACGTCATCGGCAATGTTGATGACCGGGGACAACACCATGCGGATGCCACGACTGCCCGTTTCGCGCGCGGCGGCGGCCGACACCCGTCGCATCAGCGCGGTGTCCCACGTGGCGGCCATCCCGATGGCCTGGGGAAACACGATGGCGCCTTCACGCGCCAGTCCGTGGAGCGCTTCTTCGAATGGAATGATCGGAATGCCGAGCCGGGTCTGCTCGACGAAGTAGCGCTGGATGGTGTTGATGCGTTCGGCGTGTACTCGTCCTGCCGTGGCCCCCTTCACCTCACCGGTGGAGATCTGCAGCCCGAAGATTCCCTTCGAATAGTCGTGCGACGGATCGTCGAGGCTGCCGGGAATCATGAAGACCTGCCAGAACTTTTCTTCGAGCGTCATGCGCCCGAGCAGGTCCTGCACGCGTGTCTCCACGGGCAGTTGTGGATTCTTGTAGGGCGGCACGGCGGGTTGACCAGCCTGGGCCAGAGTCACGGCCACCACGAGCAGCAGCCCTCGAATCACGCAGCCCCCTTCGGATACACGTGCACGCGCAGAGTGCCCGGGGTGCCGACGGCGTTGGTCACCTGCACGCGGACACGCGAGATGGGTCGCGTCTCAAGCACTGCATCGATCTTGGCGTAACCGATCGTGCTGCCTTGTGAAAGCGGCAACCACTCTGTGCCGTCGTACCCGGACACGACGTACTGGGCGACCGATTGTCCAGCCACGATGTCCTCCTCGAGTCGAATCCATGCCAGGGGCGCAGGCCGGCTGAGTCGCACCGCACCGCCCTCCATCCCGAGCGCGAGGTTTTCGCCAAACATCCGACCGAGTCGCTGATGCAGGCCAGTCAGTCGTTCGATGTCGGTCGCATGCAGCAGGCCCTGTGGTGTGGGTGGCACATTCAGCAACAACTTCGAATTGCGGCCGACCGACAACACGTACAGCTGCGCCAATCGGTCTGCGGTCTTCACGCGTGTGTCCTCTGCCGGGTGATAAAACCAACCGGGACGAATCGAGGTATCACACTCCGCCGGCCGCCAGTCGGTGCCGTGGCGGTCGCCGTGTTGGAGCGCCTCGATCACACCGGGACCACTTGTGCCGGGAGCCGGCACACGTGTGGGGTCAACCGTGGACCAGTTCGGATCTCCGGCGGTGCCCGCTTCATTGCCACTCCAGCGGACATCGGGACCCGAGTCGGAAAACATCACGGCGTTGGGCTGCAGGCGTCGCACGGTGGACCAGACACGCGGCCAGTCGTAGACCTGCCGTTTGCCGTTGGGACCTTCACCGTTCGCGCCGTCGAACCACACTTCGACCAAGGATCCGTAGTTGGTGAGCAACTCGGTCAATTGCGCGATGTACACGTCGTTGTACCGATCGGCATCGCCGTAGGTGGGATGGTTGCGATCCCAGGGGGAGAGATACAGTCCCGCCCCCAGCCCCTCGGCGCGACAGGCATTCACGAACTCGCGCACCAGATCGCCTCCACCCGCGCGCCAGGGACTCGACGCCACCGAGTGGGTCGTGGTGCGTGTGGGCCAGAGGCAGAAACCGTCGTGATGTTTGGCGGTGAGGATCAGCGCCTTGAATCCCGCAGCCCTGGCGGTGCGCGCCCATTGCGCGCAATCAAGCGAGGACGGCGCAAAGATCGATGGGGACTCTTTGCCGTCGCCCCACTCGCGATCGGTGAAGGTGTTGACGCCAAAGTGGATGAAGAGCGCGAGTTCATCGCGCTGCCACTGCAGCTGCGACGCGGTGGGTCGTGGGCGCGTCGACTGGAAGGGTGATGCGTGCAGCGCGGCGCCGGCCACAGCCATCGCTCCCGCACCGACAAATTGTCGTCGTGTGATGTGCATCCCGAGTTGGCGGGAATCCTAACAGGAAAGCCGGGTGCTCATGACATACGCATGAACACCCGGCTGCACATCACGCGATCACCCGATCGCCGATGTCCTATCCGTCGATCGTGATCTGGCGCGGCTTGGCTTCGGCGCGCTGCGGCATCGTGATCTTCAGGACGCCGTCCTGATAAGCCGCCTGGACGCGAGAGCCGTCCACCGACGCGGGCATTGTGAAGCTCCGGCGGAACGCGCCGTAACGACGTTCGATGCGGTGATACTGCTCACTCTTCACCTCGTCGTCGATCTTGCGCTCACCTTCGATGGTCAACACGTTGTTCTCGAAAGTGACCTTGATGTCCTCGCGCTTCATGGCGGGGACCTCCACCTTCACGACCACGTCCTTCTCTGCCGTTTCGTAGATGTCTACAGCCGGCACCCAGGCACTGTTGGTCATGGGCTCGCCGGAAAACACGGCGTCAAACATCCGATTCAGTCGATCCACTTCCAACGCGGCAAAGTCGCGCGTCGGGCTCCAACGGGTCAAGTTCATCAGTCTGCCTCCTTGTGTCCCAGGCCTCTGGGAAACTCAATGACACCATTGTGCCGAGTCATGTAATGCCAGTCAAGGCATATTATTTGATAATAATTGACTAATATTATTCACAATAGGCATGTAGACATGTAGAAATGCGCCGGGGATTGGGCGCCCGGCTTTGCCCGGCGGTGAGGATGGGCGCGAGGGGCGAATGAATA
>CAYRGW010000045.1:0-27683 GCA_964423815.1 uncultured Solibacteraceae bacterium
CACCGGTACCGCCTGCCCCGCCGATCGGCGACGTGCCGCCGCCACCACCAGCACCACCGGCACCGCCTACGCCGATGCTCGCGCCGCCCCCGCCGCCGGAATGGAACCCGGGCGATCCGCCACTCCGGATTGGCGGCCAGGTGAAGGAGCCAAAGAAGATCAAACACGTCGCGCCGGTGTATCCACCAGAGGCGCAGCAGAACCGCATCCAGGGCATCGTCATTATCGAAGCCCTGATCGATCAGGATGGCCGCGTGTCGAACGCGCGTGTGATTCGTCCGGTGCCCGGGTTGGAGAACGCGGCCCTCGACGCCGTGCTGCAGTGGGAATTCCTGCCCACGTTGATCAACGGACAGCCCGTGCCGGTCATCATGACCGTGACGGTGAATTTCACGTTGGGTTAGGCGCGGTCGCCAGTTGGCCGCAGCCACTGGCGATATCGATGCCGCGACGCTGTCGCACCGTGCTGGGGATGTTGAACGACGCCAGCACCTTCTGGAAACGCGCGGCCGCGGCGGCGGATGTGGGTGCGCCCGCAAATCCGTCGGTGGGATTGAGCGGAATCAGGTTCACGTGAGCGCGTTGGGAGGACAGCAGTGCTCCCAGCGCGCTCGCATCTTCAGGCGTATCGTTCTGACCCGCAATCAGAGTCCACTCGAAAAAAATGTGCCGGTCGAGCGCGGCGGAATAGTCGCGGCAGGCGTCCATCAGTTCGTCGAGTGGCCACGCTTTGGCGGCCGGCGGCAACAGCGCAAGTCGCCCCTCTTGTGTGGCCGCGTGCAGCGAGACGGCGAGACTGATCGGCCGGCGCTCGGCGGTGAGGCGACGAATGCCAGGGACGACGCCGACCGTACTCAGTGTCATGCGTCGCGGACTCAATCCCAGCCCCGCCGTGTCGGCCAGAATCTCGGTCGCCGCCAGCACGGCATCGTAGTTGTGCAGTGGTTCCCCCATGCCCATGAACACCAGGTTGCGGAACCTCGGCACCTCGGGACTTCGGGACTCCGGGACTTCGGGACCCGCCTTCGCCAAGGCTTCGGCGGGCAAGCCCCGGGACCTCGAGATCAGCAACGCTTGCGCCACGATCTCCCCCGTGGTGAGGTGCCGCGTAAATCCCATCTGCCCGGTCGCGCAGAAGATGCAGCCCATGGCACAGCCGGCCTGCGTACTGACACACGCGGTGATGCGGCCGTCGTAACGCATCAGCACCGTTTCAATCTGGCGGCCGTCGTGCAAACGCAACAGGAACTTGCGCGTGAAACCGTCCGAGGAGTGTGTGTCCCTGGTCACGGTGGGCCAGGCTGCGGGCAACTCCGCCTCCAGACGCGCGGTCAATCCCGCAGGCAAACCCGGCAACGCACCAAAGTCCGAACGCCCCTCGCGGTGGACGTGTTGCCAGATGGGTTTGGCGTGGACACGTTTGTAGCCCCACGTCTCCAGCCGGTCGGACAGGGCCGGGCGGGGCAGATCCAGCAGGGACGCAGTCATTCCCTGACATTCTGACTCACTCCGCCATCCATAATGGTGATGTGCAGATTCGGGTCGTCGCCGCGGCAGGCATTGTGGCCAGCATGCTCCTCGCCGTGGCCAACATCTTTGTCGGGCTCGCCTCCGAGTCCCGATCGGTCCTGGCGACCGGCATCGAGTTCAGCGGCGACGTCCTTGCGTCGTCTTTAATCCTGATCAGCA
The DNA here is from genome assembly GCA_964423815.1 of uncultured Solibacteraceae bacterium. Classification (GTDB taxonomy): domain Bacteria; phylum Acidobacteriota; class Vicinamibacteria; order Vicinamibacterales; family SCN-69-37; genus SYFT01. The sequence goes on from CAYRGW010000045.1 coordinate 1,690, forward strand.
TCATCGTCGCGTCCAAGCCTGCCGACGATCAGCATCCGTACGGGCACGGTCGGGTCGAGACCCTCGGCGCGTTTGTGCTCGGGTTGATTCTCATCGTGGCCGGCCTGGGCGTGAGCTGGGCCTCCCTGCACGGCATTGCCGAGCGCCACTCGCCTCCCGGGACGATGGCCATCGTGGCGTTGCTCTTTGCGATTGTGCTGCGTGCGGTGATGGCCACCATCAAATTTCGTGTGGGCCGGCGCGAATCCAGCGCGGCGCTCCTGGCCGACGCCTGGAACGACAGCGTGGACATCCTTGCGGCCACGACGGCTCTGGTCGCCGTCGGACTCGCGATGTACGACACCCGCTTTCTCGCCGCCGATCACTACGGCGGCGCCGTCGTCGGCATCATCGTCGCCATCACCGGCATACGTGTCCTGCGGGACGCGTCCCTCGAGTTGATGGACACCATGCCTGACGCGGACAAGATCGATGAGATCAAGCGGGTGGCGATGGAAGTGGATGGCGTGTGGGGTGTAGACAAGACCTTTGCCCGAAAGACGGGCTTCACCTACCACGTGGACCTGCACATCGAAGTGGATCCCGCACTCACGGTGGCAGCCTCACACCAGATCGCCGGTCACGTCCGCAGCCTTGTCCGGGCACGGCTGCGCTGGGTGGCCGACGTGCTGGTCCATGTCGAGCCGGGCTCGCTCACATAGCGGCGCACTTCGGATCAGCCGCGGACGACCCGCAGGCCGAGGTTGGCTTCGAAGGGATCAAAGTCGCGGTCGTTGTGCAGCAACTCGTGCCCACCGCGAATGCAGACGGTGGCAATCAGGCAGTCGATCGTTTTGCGCACGGTGATGCCCTGCGCACGAAGCGTGCGGTAGTTCGCCGCTGAAGCGGTGGCCACATCCACGCCGCCACTGTCGAGAATTTCAAACCGCTTGAGGTGGGCGAGTACCGTCGCCGCCTGTTTGTCTGACGAAACCCCTTGCAGGATCTCGCAGACCATCAGGTCGGTCAGACCCATGCGGCGGGAGGTCAACTCACGTTCGAGCCAGCCCACCTGCGGGGTGGAGCGGCCGGCGAAGTAGTCGATCCACACGGTGGTGTCGACAACGACCACGGTTCAGAACCTGACGGCTCGGCCGCGGCGGCTCTCCGCCAAGTCCCCCTGCCAGGCGACCGTGCCCTTCAACTTGCGAACCTCGCCCTGGCCGTGTGTCGCGATCAACAACCGCAACGCCCGTTCAACCACGGCACGTTTGGTCGGCTCCCCGCTCACCCGGATGGCTTCGTCCATCAAGTCGTCGCTGATATCGATGTTGGTTCGCATGATTCCTCGATGTGTAAGAATCACGCATTTGTGTGTATCTGTCAAGTGTTGAGTGTGCATGACGACGACGGTCTCATCGTCGGACGGGCCGTGCAAGGGAGTTGGTACAGCAATCGAGCGGTAGAATCGACGAATGCGAGCAATTTTCGACTTCCTGGGCTTCAAGGCTGAGCCGGTCGATACCGACAGTCAGACGATTCGGCGTATTGCCGACGAACTCGATCGCCTCGAGCCGGATCGTGCGCGCTACATCGCGGCGTTTGCGTTTTTGCTGAGCCGGATTGCGCGGGCTGATCAACACGTCTCGGCCGCGGAGACTGACGCGATGGAGCAACTTGTGCGTGAGCACGGGGGGCTGGCGCCTGAGCAGGCGGTGCTGGCCGTGCAGATGGCGAAGTCGCAGCACCTGCTGTTTGGCGGGACCGATGACTTCCTTGTGACGCGTGAACTCGGCCGCGTGACGACGTACGAACAACGCCTGGCGATCATCGATTGCCTGCATGCGGTCGCCGCAGCTGATCACAAGATCCTGAATGCCGAGGCGACAGAGATCGGGCGCACCGCGCGCGAGCTGAAGGTCGAGCAGTCGGATTTGTCCAACATCCGGGCGCGGTACGGCGAACATCTCGAAGCCCGCAAGGGGCTGGGCGAGTAGCGCGGGCGCGGGTTACGTCACCATGCTGATGATGATGTAAATCACGATGGCCCCGAAGATACCGAATCCGAGCATTTTGGCGATGGCATAAGAACCAATGAGTTTCAACATGCCTGGTTCTATTGCAACCCACGTGCCACGCTGAGGATGGGGCAGGTGGGAACGCCGCCACCCATTCTGAGTAACACGTTGCCGGGTTGATTCACGGCCATCTCACGCAATGCTCACAGGCTGCTGACGACTCGCCGGGGCGTCGGGACGTAATCTGATCCACATGGAATCGCGGAAGGTGGGCCTGGAGCCCTGGCTCATCGGGGTCGCCCTGACCATCGGGGTGGTCATCGTTGGGGTGGGCGCGTTTGTGACCCTGGTCACCACCAACACACCCCTGCACGCCGACCCGGCAGCTGTGACGTCGGTGACGTTGTCCCCACCTGCGGCAAGGTGGGAGCGCGCGGTGGAGCAGGGGCGGCCGCTGGTGCGGTCGGCCGTTGCCGATCAGAACGTGCCGGGCATTTCGGTGGCGGTCGGCGTGGCGGGTGAGATTGTCTGGGCCGAAGGATTCGGCTGGGCGAACGTGGAGCATCACACGCCAGTGGATCCCGCGACCCGATTTCGAGTGGGCCATGTGTCCAAGGCGTTGACGTCGGCTGGCGTGGGGCTGCTGCGCGAGCAGGGGCGTCTGCATCTTGATGACGAGATCCAGGCCTACGTGCCCGTGTTCCCAGAGAAGGAGTGGCCCGTCACGCTGCGCCAGTTGATGGCACACACGGCCGGTGTTCGGCACTACAAGGATGACGAGTGGGGGGACAAACCGTCACGGTATTGCGCGCGCGCGTCGGACGGGCTGAACGTTTTTGCGAACGACCCGCTGTTGTTCGAGCCGGAGACCGCGTATCGGTATTCGACGTACGGCTGGGTGCTGGTGAGTGCGGCGGTGGAAGCGGTGGCGCAGGAGCCGTTCCCGCAGTTCATGCGCCGTCAGGTGTTTGAGCCGCTCGGGATGATGGAGACCACGACGGATGTGCTGACCGAGGTGATGCCCACTCGGGCCACGTCGTACTTCCGCGGCAATCTCGGCAGCGAGATCACCACCGATGTGGACTACTCGTGTTTCGCCGGCGGCGGCGCGTTCCTCTCGACGCCGTCGGACCTGGTGCGCTTCGCGCACGCGCTCACCGCCGGCTCGTTGCTGCAACCTGCGACGGTTGCGCTGCTGCAGGCACCCCAGACGTTGCCGTCGGGCGAGAGCACGAACTACGGACTCGGCTGGATGCTCGAGACGGTGGAACTCGAGGGCGTGCGCACACGTGTGGTGGGCCACGCGAGCCGCACTCCGGAAGGCGCGTCCGTCTCGTTCCTGACATTCCCCGACCGCGGGCTGGTTGTCGCCGTCACGTCGAACATGTCGTTCGCCGACATGAAGTCGGTGGCGCTGGGGATCGCGAAGGTGTTTGGGGAAGGGGAAGACGGCGGGAGTCGAGCCCGCTAAGGCGAACCGGAAGGTTCGCCTTGCGTGCCTGACCGCGTCGCCGACACCACGACTGAACGTAGTGAAGGAGTGGTGGAGGCGGCGGGAGTCGAACCCGCGTCCGAAAGGCCTGTCGTCGCCGGTGTCTACATGCGTAGTCGGACTTAGAAATTCGCGACCGTCATCGAAGCCCGACGAACGTGACGGCCGCTAGTCCGTGAAGTCTCGTCTCCTGATGCCGGACGCATCAATTGACCAGCCTGCTAAATGGCGTGTTACCCCAGCCCGCAGGCTGACTGGAGAACACGTCGCGGGGGTTTAGGCCGCGAGTGCTAGCTGCGAATCCGCAGTTGCATGGTTTTTTCCGCCGGATTTACGAGTCGGATGGAAAGTGGCTCGGCATGCTACCCGCGATCCCTTGCCCCCGTCGAAGCCGTGACGCCCCCACAGAGAGAATCGCTGCAGCCATTCTAGCAGGTTTGCCCCCAAGCCCCGGGACTTGTACTTGCGCCCCCTTTCCTTCATAATGCCCCCGCTGTCGAATGCCAATTGAACATCGCGTCCGCGAAGCGATCGATGCCTACATGGCACGGGTCCGCCACGACATGGATGCCCATGTCCGGAGCCTGACCTCCGACCTGCTCCGGCTGACGAGCGAACATCAGGAACAATGGCGCACCGAGCTGGAACGTGGGGCCGCTGAGGCGCGCGCCGATGCCGAGCGCACCTTCCGCACCCGGCTCGAGTCGGTCCGCGACGAGCTGGCGCGCGAAATGGAAGCCCGCCTCTCCCGCGAACGCGCCGACCTCCAGGAAGCCCTCCGCAAGACCGACGCCCGCGAATCCCGGGTGGATACCGTCGAACGTCTCCTCAGCTCGGTCCGCCGCATTGATGAAGCCGACAGCCTGAGCGCCATCCTCGAAGCTCTGGTGAAGGGCGCCGCCGCAGAAACGTCGCGGGTCGCCGTCATGCTCGTGGATGGAGAACACCTGAAGGTCTGGGGCCACCGCGGTTTTGTGCACGGTGCCGGCCCGACCGACATGCCCATCGGCGCCTCGGGCACACTCGCCGCAGCGGTGGCCGTGCGCCAGTCCTCGTTTGTCCCGCCCCTCATCGAGGGGCGCGCGCATACCGTGCCGGCCTTCATGCGTGTGCCGGTGGGTTTCACCGGCGTGGTCATCCCCCTGGTCGTCGGCGGAGACGTTGTCGCCGTGTTGTACGCCGATGACGTGGATCGGACGGCGGTGCAGGAAGACGCGCCCGTCTGGACGGAAGAAGTCGAGTTGCTGGCGCGACATGCGTCGATTTGCCTTGAAAACGTCACGTCGGTCCGCACCGTTGAAGTTCTGGCCCGTCCGGGCTGACAATCAGCGACAATCAGATATGACTCGACCCGGCCATCGCATCTACTCGCTGGCCGGCGGGCTTCTGCTCGTCGGTGCCGTTGTGGCCAGCTGGCCCCAGCCACAGACTCCTGTGTCGTCGTCGTTGTGGCTTGTGCCGTCCGACGTCTCTGCACGCCCCTCGGACATCCACACGGCGCTCACGCTGTTTGCGGACCGCAAGGCCGCCGCCGCGTTTCCCCTCCTGAAAGCCGGTGCCGACGACCCGGAGGTGGGCCCGTATGTGCGCGTGCATCAAGGACGCGCTGAACTGGCACTGGAGCGTCCGGCCGATGCGCTTGCCTCCGGCCGCGCGGCACTGGCGGCCGCGACCACACCGTATCTGAAAGAACGCGCCTTGTGGCTCGTCGCCGACGCCGCCGAAGCCGCCACCAACTGGCCCGTCGCGGCCGACGCGTTGTCGTCGCTGGTGGACCTGCCGTCCGCGACGCTGGCGCAGGCGGTGTATCGATTCGCCGACGCGTCGCGACAAGCGGGCAACACCGACGCGGCGGTGGCCGCGTACGCCCGCGTCTACTACGACTACCCGCTCTCCGATGAAGCGGCACAAGCGGCCGGGGAATTGACCCGCCTCTCGTCAGACTTCCGTACCCTCTCGGCGGCGCGAGCCACACGTGAGTTGGCGCGTGCGCACGCACTCTTCACCGCCCGCCGATTCGTGGATGCGCGAAAGGCCTACGACCTCGCGCGCCCCTTGCTGGCCGCGAAGGATCGCGACGTTGTGGCGCTGCGCCTGGCGCAACTTGAATATCACCAGAAGCGGTGGCCTGCGGCGCGAGCGGCGCTGCACGCCTTCCTCACCAAGCCGGGGGTCGCCCAGGCGCTCAAGGACGAGGCCGAGTATTTCGCCCTCAGCACCATGCGCGAGCAGGGTCGTCATGCCGAATACGTCGCGGCCGTTCAGGCGTTTGTCGAGCGCAACCCTGAGCCGGCATGGGCGGAAGCCGCGCTGAACGATCTCGGCACCCATTACATCCTCACCGATGACGACAACAAGGCGGCGGAGGTGTTCACCGAACAGTACGACCGCTTTCCGACCGGGACCTTTGCCGGCCGCGCCGCGTGGAAGGCCGGGTGGACACACTTTGTGAACGCGAACTACGCCGAGACGGTGCGTCTGTTCGAGAGTGCCGCCATGGGCCTGCGGCGGGCCGACTATCGATCCGGCTGGGTCTACTGGGCGGCGCGCGCACACGAACGTCTCGGTCAGCGTGATCGCGCGGTCGCCGGCTACGAACAGACCATCGCCGACTACGGCAACTCCTACTACGGTCGCGAGGCGACCCGCGCCAGGGAAACACTGATGGCCGCGATGCGACCCGCAGGCGCCGGTCCCGTGGAGCCCGTGCGGCGGGTGACGCCGCTGGTGTTTGAGCCGGGGCCCGCACCAACCACGGCCCCGATCATTCAGTCGTTGCTTCGTGCACAGCTGTGGGACGACGCGATTGGCGAGATCCGTCGCGCGCAGCGCACTGAAGGTGTCACGCCGTTGCTCGAAGCGACGCTGGGCTACGCCTACAACCGCAAGGGGGAACTGCGCCTCGCGATTTCCGCCATGAAACGGGCGTACCCGAACTACCTGGCGGATGGCAGTGAGGTACTGCCGCGCGAACTGCTCACCGTGATCTTCCCGCTCGACTATTGGGACCTGATTCAGCAGTATGCCAATCAACACGACCTGGATCCGTTCCTGATCGCAGCCCTCATGGCGCAGGAGTCGACCTTTGACGCCGGGATCAAGTCGGCCGCCAACGCATGGGGCCTCATGCAGATCCTGCCCTCGACCGGGGCGCGCGTCGCGCGCCAGATCGGCCTGAAGCCGTTCACCACGGCCAGCCTGACACGACCGGAAATCAACGTGCGACTCGGCACGCAGTATTTTGCGGACCTCGTCAAACGGTTCAACGGCAACACCGCTGCGGCACTGGCGTCGTACAACGCCGGTGAAAACCGCGTCGATCGGTGGCTGGTGGAACGGCCGGGTCTCGACCGTGACGAATTCATCGACAGCATTCCTTTTCCGGAAACGCAGGGCTACGTGAAAAAAATTCTCGGAACGGCGGAAGACTATCGCGTGCTCTACGGCCGCACGGGCGTACGTCGCTGATGTCGGCGCGGCCACGCACTTCTCAAAAAGCCTCACGGTTCACCGAGTCGGTCATCCGGGAGATGACACGACTGGCGCAGGCGCACGGTGCCGTGAATCTGTCGCAGGGGTTTCCGGACTTTCCGGCGCCCGCGGTGGTGAAACAGGCGGCGTGTGATGCGATCAACGCCGACATCAATCAATACGCCGTGACGTGGGGCGCCAAACCGTTGCGTGAGGCGATCGCAGCCGATGCACACACGCGGTACGGACTCACGGTCGATCCCAATGTGCACGTGACGGTCTGCTGTGGTTCCACGGAAGCCATGATGGCCACGATGCTCGCCATCGTTGATCCCGGCGACGAAGTCATCGTGTTTGAACCGTTTTACGAAAATTACGGTCCCGACGCGATCCTGTCCGGCGCGACGCCTCGTTACGTGACCCTGACGCCGCCGCCACCAGGGACGACGGGCGAATGGACGTTTGATCCCGATGAACTGGCCGCGGCGTTTTCCAACAAGACACGCGCGATCATCATCAACACGCCGAACAATCCGACGGGCAAGGTGTTTACGCGCGAGGAACTCGAACTGATCGCCGGACACTGCCGCCATTGGGGCGTGTTGGCCGTCACCGACGAGATCTACGAGCACATCCTGTACGACGACGCCGTGCATGTGCCGATGGCGTCACTTGAGGGCATGGCCGACCACACGGTCACCATCAACAGTGTGTCGAAGACCTTCAGCGTCACCGGGTGGCGCGTCGGCTGGACGCTCGCGCCGCCGGATGTGACCGGTGCGATTCGCAAGGTGCATGACTTCTTGACGGTGGGGGCGGCGGCACCACTGCAGGCGGCCGCAGCGGCCGCCCTGTCGCTTCCGGCCTCGTACTACGAGGGACTCGCCACCACGTATCGAACCAAGCGGGAACGGCTGATGGGCATTCTCACGACCGCGGGGTTCCGGTGCATCCAGCCACGCGGCGCGTACTACATCATGACGGACGTCTCGGGATTTGGTTTCTCCGATGACGTCGCGCTGGCGCGCCACCTGGTCACCGATGTCGGCGTGGCGAGTGTGCCGGGCAGCAGTTTTTATCGCGGCGGCGGCGGTCGGCAGCAGTTGCGATTCTGCTTCTGCAAAAAGGAAGAGACCCTTACGGCAGCCGAAGAGCGGCTGGCCGCATGGGAAAGATGACCTCGTAGAGTCCCACCTCGGTGTCATCAATGACGACCCGCAACTGTGTGCCCATGGTTCGCATCAGTGGTCGGAGTGTCCGGGCATAGTCGGCCGGATACCGATTGAAGTGGACCACCACCCACCGCACACCAAGGTCCTGCAGCACCGTGATCGCCTCCTGTGAGGGGAACGTGTTCAGGGCGGGTTTGGCCGTCAGGAAGTCCGCAGGGAAATGGTCGCTGTAGCCGTTGACCAGCGGCTGCCAGTGGAAGGTCGACATCAGCATGTACTCGGTCTGGCGATGACGTTCGTCGGGACCCTGGTAGAACGGAAACTCCGCGACGGGAGCCTCCGGCAGGATCGCCAGGTGTCGATAGACCTTGTTGACGGGCGCAGCCGTCTGCAACTGCAACGGACCCGCCCAGGATTCCACGACCGCAATCAGCACGATCACGACCGCCGCCACCCGGCGATTGCCGACACGTGCCGGACGCCACCAGGTCAACGCCAGCGCCGCGAGCAGCGCAACCCCCAACGTGACCATCACGCCCATACGAGCGGGGGCCCGCAAGAATGAAAACGCCGGAAGCGTGTTGTACAGCAGCGTGTACAGTCCGGCGTCAGGCCCCAGCGATATCCAGAACGCAAACACCATCATGACGACGTAGTACCCGACGACTCGCACTCGGACGTGCGTGCGATGGCGCGCGGTGATCACGATCGCGACGATGGCAAGGACGATCGCCTGGAAGCCGGGGAACAACACCTCGCGCCACGAGCCCAGGAGCGGCAACATCCACGCATGGACGTGGACGGCGGAGGCCAGGTACGCGCGGCCGATCGTGGAGAACAGTCGCGCCTCGTCGAGGCTCCGTTCAAAACCCGCCTCACGGACTGAGACGTACGGCAGGAAAAACGGGAGAATGACGACCAGAACGATGAGCGCCCCCAGCGCTGCCCGCGCCCAGTATTGCCACTGACGCCAGTGGCCATCCACGCCGGCAAACCACAGAATGCCGAGGCTGACCACCAGTCCGGAAAAAATGCCGTAGTACGCACACGCCAGGCCCGTCACGCTCAGCGTGAGTCCGAGCGCCACGGCGCGGCCGGTGGTCGGGGTCGACACAAAACGATGCATCATCGCCAGCGAGAGCGCCGGGCCGAAGGTCATCAACAACTGGATATGCGGGATGTGCGCCAGCATGTACGGGCTGTAGCCGTAGATCAGCGCCGCGATCGCCGCACCGAATCGACTCGCGCCCACGGTCCTGGCCAGAAAATAGGCCGCGAGTGCCGCCATGGCGAACGCGATGATCACCACTGAGTTGTAGGCGGCGTAGGGGTTGCCCCCGGTGATCAGCCAGGCGGGTACGGCCAACACACCTGCCACCAGATTGGCCTCCGAGAAGGCCAGGGCGTTGTCGTGCGGGTGGAAGATGTTGGCGTCGTAGAGGCGGGAGGGCGAGGTGGTGAGCGCATGGGCGACCCACGACACGTTCCAGACGCCGTGGCGACCGTCGCCGCTGTCGACACGTCCCGCAGAGCCGAGGCGGGCGGCCATCGGCCACGTCAGCGCCACAGCCAGTAACAACGAGAGGGAAAGGGCGACGATGGTGTCGCGACGCTCGGGGCTCATCAATCAGACGCTGGCACGTCACCGGCTAGAATGTCTGCCGGATGTCCGGATCATATCCCACACGCTTGAGTCAGCTATTGGCAGCCGCAGGTATTGGCGTGGCCGTCTGGTGTGCGGCGGGTACGGTGTCGGTTGCGTCCGCCACGGACGCGGCCACGCGTGTGCTGGCGCCCGCGCCGTGGTGGGTGTTGGTCGGTGCGATTGTGCTCGCGGCCCTCGTGCCTGGTTGGCGCCGGTCGCCCGTGACCGCCGTGCCGGCACTGCTCTCAACGTTGCCGTGGTGGCCGGTGCCCCTGCCGACCGTCGCCTTGATCTGGACGGGCCCGATGGCGTGGCTGCCCATCATGGCCGCGTTGGTGTCCGCCCTCGGGACCGGGTGGCTCAGTCGGGTAGGCCAGCGCCTGCGCGCGCACGAGCCGCGACGGGCCTCCGCGCTGGTCGCCGTGCTGACCTTCGCGCTTGGCAGCCTGACCCTGTGGTCGCTCAGTCCGCGTCTGCCCGGCGGCGACGAACCGCACTATCTGATCATCACGCAGAGCCTGTGGCTCGATGGGGATTTGCGCATCGAGAACAACCACACCCAGCGTGACTACGCGGAGTACTTCAGCGGCGAGTTGCGGCCCGACTACATCAACCGCGGCCAGGATCGCGAGATCTATTCGATTCACGCGCCGGGTGTGTCCGCACTGGTGCTTCCCGGGTACGTGGTGTTTGGCCTGCGTGGCGCACAACTCACCATGCTGCTGTGCCTGGTGCTGACCGGTGTGCTGGTGTGGCGGCTGTCGTGGGCCGCCACCGGCGACGCCGCGGCGTCGTGGTTCGCGTGGGCGAGTGTGATGGGGGCGACCACCACGATGGTGATCGGCGTGATGGTGTTTCCCGAAACACCCGCCGCCGTGGGCGTAGCCGCGGGTGTGTGGTTGCTCGTCGGGTTGGCCAAGGATCACACGACCGTCAGCACACGACAGGTGGTCGCCGTGTCTGTGGCCCTCGCCGCGTTGCCGTGGTTGCACACACGATTTGCCATCCTCGCTGCAGGCCTCGGACTCGCCATCGTCATTGCGCTTCCGATCAGGCGGGTGATGACGTTCCTGGCCATTCCGGTCATCAGTGCGGTCGGCTGGTTCCTCTCCTTCTGGCTGATCTACGGGACGCTTGATCCACGGGCACCCTATCGAGGTGCCGAATCCATTCGTGAGTGGATCTGGGGAGCGGTGGTCGGGCTGTTTGCCGATCAACAGTTTGGCCTCCTCGTGTTTTCGCCCGTCCTGGTGGCCGCCGGCGTCGGTGCGTGGCGGGCACCCTCGCGCCCCCTGCGCCTGGTGTGCGGTGCGGTCGCCGTGATCCTCGTCGGGTACACCGTGGCCGTCTCCAGTTACCACATGTGGTGGGCGGGCCTGCCCGGATTGCCCGCGCGGTTCCTGACGGCCACGCTGCCACTCCTGGCCGTGCCCCTGGCGATTGGATGGACGAGGTCCGGCGCCGGCGGTCGCGCTGTGTTGCTGGCTTTGCTGTCGGTGTCGTGGTTGGTGACGATGCTTGTGGTGGCACACGACCACGGGGCCTTTGCGTTCAACTACCGGGATGGACAAGCGGCGTGGCTGGAGTGGTTGAACCCGGTGGTTAATCTGCCGCGTGCCTGGCCGAGCTTTTTCTGGCGTTCTCAAGGCGCATTCCTCACACACGTCGCCGCCTGGATGGCCGTGTGGGTCGCCGGATGGCTGCTATTGCGCCTTGTTGTCCGCTGGGACGAAAAAAGGGTCGCCGTGGCGATGTGGCTGCTGTGCAGCCTCATGGTGTCGGCTGAGGTCGGATGGCGACTTAATGGTGTGACGGGACTCGACCCGGCGCGATCACAACTGGCCATCCACGCGGCTGCGCGCACCTGGAGCCTCGGCGCAGCCACTGATCTCGTCGTGCGTGCGGACGAAGCGCCGCTCAGTGATCGCCCGACCCCCATCCTGCTGGCGGTGGGCCCGGTGCCGGCCGGTGACTATCTGCTCGGCCTCGAGCGTCCCGTGTCTCAGCCGACCACGGTGATCGCACGTATTGGACGTTCGCGCGCGCCACTGCAGCAATGGTCACTGACGCCCGGGGACACGGCGCCGATGGCACTGTCGCTGCCGGCCGGGGCGACGGTCCTGGTCGTGGAGGCAGGCTCCGCCGAAACGGCCGCCGGCCTGTCGGTGACGCTGACGCCGGTGGGCAAGGCGATGCAGACCACGGGCGTGGCCCGGTCGTTTGCGGTGCACGACGACACGCCCGTGTATTTTCTCGACGACAACGTGTTTGTTGAACCCGCGGGTTTCTGGATCCGCGGAGGGCGTGAGACTCACGCCGTCTGGAGTGCCGGGCCCTCGTCTGCGGGTCGCACCCGTGTGCTGCGCCTGCGTAATGGCGGTGGGGCCAACGAGGTGACGGTGACGGTTGGCGGCTGGTCGGAGGCCGTTCCGCTTGAGCCGTGGCAGGAACGTCTCGTCACGCTGCCGGCCGCCGATGCGACCGGCACCTGGCGTGTCGCCATCCGCTCATCGTCAGGCTTCCGCCCGTCGGAGGTGAGTGGTGGAAACGATGACCGGTATCTGGGCGTCTGGGTCGGGCGTTAGAAACGCAGCGCGCCGCCGAACCAGAAACCCTGGAACTTGATGTCGCCGGTATCGCCTTCGATCTGCAGGAAGGTGTTCATGCGGCGCCAGCCGGCCTGCACGCCCAGGTTGTGCATCACGTTGAACGTGGCATACACATCGATGTCGGCGTAGTTGGCTTTGTAGTCCTCGTCGATGTCGGGCAGCCGGAAGCCGCTGATCTCGCCCGTGATGGAGAGGTTGCGGAGCGGATACACACGCGCGACCGCACCGAGGGCGGGCAGCGGCGCTTTGGCGCGCGCAAATTCGTCGTTGATCGGGGATTGCAGCGTCGCTTCCATCTGCGTGTACCGGCCTTCGAGCAGGAGACCGAAGTAGCCCCGATCGCGGTAGATGATGTCGTATTCGTATCCGAACCGCCACACCTTCCAGTCAAACGACGAGTTCACCGGCATGTTGGTCGGATACAGAATGCCGTTGAAGATGATGTTGCGGCTGATCACCGACTCGCCGGTGTAGCTCACCGGTGTGTACTGGACCCGGAACTTGTGTTTTTTCGCCGGCCGCAGGACCACGCGGAGGTCGGGGAAGCGGGTGTTCTTGAAGCCGAGGTCATCCACAAAGTCGATGGTGGTGCCCTGGGCCTCGATGCGGTCGTTGGTGACGGCGATGCTGCCAAACACCGTCGGAGACCAGATGCCTCCGCTGACCTCGATGCGGTAGACCTCACCGATGGCACGGCTGGATGACGCCGGCGCGGCGACCTGCGCGGACGACAGCGAGGGGATCAACGTCGCGCCAAATACACACGACGCAACGAACAGACGAACAGGTCGAACACGCATTGTTATACTGCCTCCATGGTGCGGGCGCTCCAGCGGCTTTGGCCCTATGTGATGAGCGCCCGGCGGGCCATGCTGGCCGGCGTGCTCTGGGTCGTCGTGGCGACCGGTCTGTCGCTCATCGCGCCCTTGATTCTCAAGTTCGTCATCGATGACCTCAGTGCCGGAGCCACGCGGCGTGAGCTGGCCGTCGCGGCGGCGGCCCTGCTCGGACTCGCCATCGCGGACGGTGCCTGCCGCTACTGGATGCGCCAACGGCTTATCGGCGCCTCGCGGGAAATCGAATATGCCCTCCGCAACGATTTTTTTACCCACCTGCAGCGGTTGCCCCTCTCGTATTACCAGGCCAACCGTATCGGGGACCTCATGTCCCGTGCCAGCAGCGATCTGGGCGCCGTCCGGATGATGGTGGGCCCGGCGGTCATGTATTTCGGCAGCACCGCCCTCGGTTTTGTCATGGCGATTGCACTGATGTTGACCATCGACCCGTGGCTGACGTTCCTGGCGCTCATCCCCCTGCCGCTCGTCAGCATCGCCACTCACGTCTTCGGCAAGGCGATTCATGAGCGTTTTGACCGGATTCAGGCACAACTCTCCGAATTGAGCGCGGTCGTCCAGGAATCACTCTCCGGCGTGCGTGTCGTCCGGGCGTACCGGCAGGAGCCGTATGAACTGGCCCGGTTTGGCGCGGCCAACGACGAATACGTGCGTCGCAATCGGGGCCTCATCCGCCTGCAGGCGGCGTTTTACCCAAGCCTGAGTTTTTTCTTCGGCCTGAGCGGGTTGGTGGTCCTGTGGGTGGGTGGCAGCAGCGTGATCACCGGTCGGATCTCGCTGGGCGATTTTGTGGCCTTTGGCCGCTACCTCGTGCTCCTGAGCTGGCCGCTGATCGCGTTTGGGTGGGTCATCAACATTGTGCAGCGCGGTGTGGCCTCGTGGAAACGCATGCTCGAGGTCATGGACACCGTGCCGGCCATCACGGATGCCGACGCGGATCCGCATGCACTTGAGCAGGGCATCACCGGGCGCCTCGACGTGCGGAACCTCTCGTTCACCTACCCCGGCACCACGCAGCCGGTGCTGACCGACGTCTCGTTCAGCGCTCGTCCCGGCGAGACGGTCGCCATCGTGGGCGCCACGGGATCCGGCAAGTCGACCCTGCTGCAGCTGATCCCGCGCCTGCACGACCCGGCGCCTGGCACCGTGTTTGTGGACGGTGTGGACGTCCGTCACATCCCGTTGTCCCGGCTGCGCCGATCGATGGGCGTTGTGCCGCAGGAGCCGTTTCTCTTCTCGGAGACCGTGGCGCACAACATCGCGTTTGGCCTCGACGGGGAGCCACCGGCCGATGCCGTGGCGAACGCCGCCCACACGGCCGGGCTGGAGTCCGACGTCGCCGGGTTTGGCAGCGGGTTCGCGACGATGGTGGGTGAACGCGGGATCACGCTGTCGGGCGGCCAGAAACAACGGGCCGCGATTGCACGCGCGCTGCTGGTCGACCCGAAGATTCTGATCTTCGACGACGCGCTGTCGGCGGTGGATACGGCGACCGAAGAGGCCATTCTCAGCCGGCTCAAAGCGGTGCGTCAGTCGCGGACGTGCCTCATCGTTGCGCACCGCGTATCCACCGTGCGTGACGCCGACCTGATCCTCGTGCTCGAAGGCGGCCGGGTGGTCGAGCGCGGCACACATCAGTCGCTGGTGGCCCACGGGGGCGTGTATGCCGCCATGGATCGCCGACAACGGCTTGAGCAGGAGATTGCGGCGTCATGAGCACGATGCAGGATGACGCCATCGGAAAGGCGTACGACGCGCGGTTGATGCGCCGGTTGCTGCAGTACCTCCGGCCTCACAGCTGGTGGGTGTTGGTGGCGTTCCTGGCAATCGTCGGCGGATCGATGGCCGAACTGACCCAGCCGTGGCTGACGGGTGTGGCGATCGATCGCTACATCGCCACCGGGGATCTCGACGGCCTGTGGCGGCTGGGCCGGTGGTTCCTGCTGCTGCTCGTTGGCGCGTTTGTCTTTGAGTACATCCAGACGTCGGTGATGCAGACGATTGGCCAGCGCATCCTGCACACCGTCCGCCGCGACGTGTTTACACATCTGCAGCGACTGGATGTGAAGTTCTACGACCGCAACCCGGTCGGCCGGTTGATGACGCGCGTGACGACCGACGTCGATGCACTCAACGACCTCTTTGCGTCCGGCGTCGTCACCGTCTTTGGCGACCTGCTGATGCTCTTCGGCATCATGGCGTTCATGGTGGCGATGGATTGGCGCCTGGCGCTCGTCGCGTTTTCGGTGCTGCCGCTGATCGCGTGGGCGACCAACTGGTTCCGGCGCAATGTGCGCGAGAACTACCGCCAGGTGCGCGGGCTCGTGGCGAAGTTGAACGCGTTCATGCAGGAACACCTGACCGGCATGGGCACGGTGCAACTGTTCAGCCAGCAGGCGCGCAGCTACAACCAGTTCGAAGTCATCAATCGCGAACACCGGGACGTGAACATCACGTCGATTTTTTACTACGCCCTGTTTTATCCGATCATCGAAGTGCTCGCCGCATTGTCCGGTGCGTTGATCATTCTGATCGGGGGCGGTTGGGCCATTGACGGCGCGGTGAGTCTCGGCACATTGGTCGCGTTCCTGCAGTACTCGCGCCGGTTCTTCCAGCCGATCAGCGACCTCTCCGAAAAATTCAACATCCTTCAGGCGGCCATGGCGGCCTCCGAGCGCATCTTTGGTTTGCTTGATACCCCGGTCGAGATGCCCACGCCGGCGCCGTCCACGGAAACCCGATTCAACGGTCCCGGTCGCATCGAGTTTGACCACGTCTGGTTTGCGTATAAAGACGACGAGTTCGTGTTGCGTGATGTGTCGTTTGTTGCTGAGCCAGGACAACGGATAGGGATCGTCGGCGCAACGGGATCGGGCAAAACCACCATCATCAGCCTCCTGCTGCGGTACTACGACGTCACGCAGGGTCGGATCCTGCTCGACGGCATTGATGTGCGCGAGTGGCCGCTGGAGCAGCTGCGCACACGTTTTGGCCTGGTGCTGCAGGACGTGCACCTCTTTTCGGGCACCATTGCGAGCAACATCAGGTTGGGCCGCGACGACATCACCGACGCGGCCGTGCGCAGTGCCGCCACCGCCGTTCATGCGGACCGGTTCATCGATGCGCTGCCGCAGGGCTACGAGACACCCGTCGCCGAACGTGGCGCGACGTTGTCGGTCGGGCAGAAACAGTTGTTGTCGTTTGCGCGCGCACTGGCGTTCAACCCGGCCGTACTGGTGCTCGATGAGGCCACGTCGAGTATCGACACCGAAACGGAAGGGTTGATTCAGGATGCGCTGCACACGCTGATGGCCGGCCGCACGGTGTTTGCGATTGCGCACCGCCTCTCGACCATCCAGGACATGGACCACATCCTGGTGGTGCACAAGGGCAAGATTCGCGAGAGCGGGACGCACCAGGAGCTGCTGGCGCTTGGCGGGCTGTACTTCAGGCTCTGGGAGACGCGACCACTTATCGCACCGACGTCTTCGGGTCCCACCCCAGCCGAAGCACCGTGACGGCGGCGCGTCGTCGGCCGAGGTCGAGGGCGTCGAAACAACTCCACATGTACAGGTCGAGGATCCGGCCCTGTACTGCGGGGCCCGTATCGAGCACGGTGTAGATCCCGTCGTGTTCGCCGGGCAGGCCTTCGATCCGGATCACCGAGCCTGGCGGCAAAACCTTGGGATCGGCGGCCGCGATCCCGGATCGGACGCGGATGCCCGACGCGGTGGTTTCTCCCTTGCAGTAGGCGGTGACCTGGAATTGGACGGTCCGGCCGGGCACCGGAGGCTCGGTCTCACTCGCCGAGTCAATCACGGCATCCCTGGAGTCCCACATGACGCCTTCATAGACGACGATGAACCCCAGGGCCGCCAGGGCCATGACGAACAACTTCATCCGCAGCGAACGGGACAAGGTCCAGGGCATGCTCGGGGGGACTGTACTACGGAGTCCCGAAGTCCCGAAGTCCCGAAGTCCCGGAGTCCCGGGGCTAGAAATGCCGGAAGCCCTGGCCCAGGTCGGGGATCGCGCCTTTGGTGCACGCGCCAATTTCGGTGACGGCCACTTCGCCGGCCTGTTTGATGGCCGCGTGGAAGAGGCGTGTGCGGCGGCGTGGGACGGCGAACAGGAGTTCGTAGTCCTCGCCGCCCGTGAGCGCCTGCGCGAGCGTGGCGCCCTCCTGGACCGGCACAGTCGCCGTGTCGACGTCGGCACCACACGCGCTGGCTTCGCAGACCTGCTGAATCGCGTCGGCGAGTCCGTCCGACAGATCCATACAGGCCGACGCCGATCGGTTGTTGGCGACGACGATGCCCGTGCGGAGGCGTGGGGAGGGACGCCGATGCGCGAGGAGGGCGCCGGGCGTGACGTCGGCGCCGGCCATCAACGCCGCGAGGCCCGCGGCGGCGGCGCCGAGGTGCCCGGTCACAAACAGGCGATCGCCGGGGCGTGCGCCTGATCGACGCAACACACGCCTCGGGCGCACGGCGCCAGTCAGCGTGACATCGATGTGCAGGCCGCCCGTGGAGCGTGCGATGTTGCCGCCGACCAGTGGTGTCTTTGTCAGTGCGGCCAACGCGAGGAATCCGTCGAGCAGGCCGTCAAAATCGTCGAGAGGAAACGAGGCGGGCAGCGTGAGCGACAACAGCGCCGCACGCGGTGTGGCACCCATCGCGGCCAGATCACTCAGATTGACGGCGAGCGCCTTGTGTCCAATGTCTGTGGCGGATGACCACTCGCGGCGGAAGTGCACACCTTCCACGAGGGCATCGGTCGTGACGACCTCCACCATCCCACGCGCCGGCGCCAGCACCGCCGCATCATCACCAATACCCGTGAGCACCCAGTCGGGTGACGCGGGCACACGCGCACGGAGACGCGCGATGAGTGCGCGTTCGGTCAAATCAGAAATGTTCAAGAAGACAACCTGGAGAGAATGGCCCCGCTTTGCCGTGTGGGGAGGTCGAATGAACCTGTAGATACAGGTGGAACCGCTCAGAGCCGCGCTTCAGGCTTCCTCACCACGGAGGCATGCACACCGCGCGGCATCGCAGCTCACTTGGTGAAAAAGCATCGGCTCAAACGACTCTCCGAAACCATCACAAGCAAAGCAGGACGCCAGATCGATACTACACCGCAATTCGCTGTTGTCCACTGAGAACCGCATCCACGAGGCGTTCAAGTGCGGCGGTTTTTTCGAGCACGCGGCCTTCGACGTCGCTGCCGTCCGCTCGTGAGCGATACAACTCGTCGGCGAGATTCAGTGCGGCGATCACCGCAATGCGCAACGAATCAGCGCTTGACAACTCATCAGCCGCCAACCGCATCTTCTGATCCACGTACGTCGCCAACTCGGCGATGTAGGCCTGATCAAGATCACTCCGGACCGCATACCGCTGTCCGTGAATCTCGACGGTGACGACGCGGGCACTCATGGGTGGGTCAGATGTTCAGCTTGTCGATGTGCGCGATCATCTCGACCACGCGGTTGCGGATCTTTTCGCGCTCTTCCCGCAGCGAGCCCGCCTCGACGTTGGCGGCTTCGGTTTCGGTGAGTCGCGTTTTGGCGACTTCGAGTTCGCGCTCCAGGCGCGCGACCGAGTCGAGCGCCTGGGTGCGCTCGGCGCGAAGGGTTTCGATCATGCCGACCAGCTGGCGGACTTTTTCCTCCAGCCGATCGATGGGTTGCAGGTCAGTCATCGTTCGTGACATCAAAGTCCTCGTACCGTCGCGCCGCACTCCCGCTGGAGGGCCGCAATGATCACATCCATCGCTTCGTCAACTTCACGATCGGTCAGCGTGCGATCGGCGTCCCGGAACGTCAGCCTGTACGCGAGGCTGATTTTGCCGTCCGGAATACCCTTGCCCTGATACCGATCAAACTCCCGCACCTCGCGCAACGTGCTGCAGGAGGGCTGTCGAATAGTGGCACGAACGGTCGCGGCAGACAAGGACGCGTCCAGCACGAGCGACAGGTCGCGCACCACGGCGGGGAACCGCGGCAGCGGCGTGACCTTGCGGGGCGACGACGGGTCACCGGAGAGCGCCGTGAGGTCAATCTCGCCGGCGACCACCACGACACCGGCCGGCAGGCCACGCGCTTCGGCGATGGCCGGGTCGATCTGGCCGACGGTGCCGATGGCGCGGTCGGTGCGGAGTTCGGCCGTGCGTCCGCGCACAAAACCCGGCACGTGGTCGACGGGGGAGGACGTCATCTCCAGTCCCCATCCGCCCGCGAGCACCTCCGCCACACCCTGCGCGTCGAAGATGTCCACGGACGCCGCTCCGGCGCTCCAGTGGCCGTCACGGACACCACAGAGCACCCAGGCGACGCGCTGCGACTCGCCTGAGGTGGCAAACACGGCACCCGCTTCGAACAGGCGCACGTCGGTCATCCCACGTCGCCGGTTGTAGATCAGCGAATCCAACAGGCCCGGGATGATCGACGGACGAAGGACGGCGAATTTTTCCGAGAGCGGATTGGCAATCGTCACCAGCGACGGGTCGGCGGAGAACGGTGCAGCAGCCGCCGCTTCCATGAAGGTGAACGTGACGGCTTCCTGGAGGCCCGCGCCACACAACACCCGTCGAATCCAGCGCGCGCGCGAGACGCCCGAGTCCGAGAGCCGTGGCGCCGAGCGCAACGCCGGGAAGGAGGCGGGGATGCGGTTGACGCCCCAGTGGCGGCCGACTTCTTCGATCAGATCCGCCTCGCGATGCACGTCCACGCGCCCGGTCGGGGGCGTGACCATCCAGCCATCTGAGGCGGAGGCGACGTCAAACCCGAGGCTCGTCAGGATACGTTCGACGTCCGCCGCGGGGACGGTGTCGCCGAGCAGGCGCGCCAGGCGACTGGGCCGCAGCGTGATCGGCGCACGTGTCACCGGAGCAGGGTAGACGTCGCTCGTGGCGCTTGTGCGGTGGCCCGCGCCGATCTCTTCGAGCAGGTGCAGCGCACGGTCGATCGCGGCTGTGGTGGCCCCGATGTCGGCTCCGCGTTCAAACCGCGTTGAGGCTTCCGTCTTGAGTCCCAGCTTTTTGCTCGTCGCGCGCACCGTGGCCGGCTGGAACCAGGCCGCCTCGAGTGCGATCGACGTGGTGCCCTGCGACACTTCGGAGCCCGCGCCGCCCATGACGCCGGCGATGCCGACGACCTGGCTCCCGTCGGCGATCACCAGCATGGACGGATCAAGCGTGCGGTCCTGTCCGTCGAGGGTCTTGAGTGTTTCGCCCGCGCGCGCCTGTCGCGCGACCAGTTGCGCCCCCGCGACCGTCGTTACGTCGTACGCATGCATCGGCTGACCCATCTCGAGCATCACGTAGTTGGTGATGTCCACGATGTTGTTGATGGGACGAACGCCGAAGGCTGTGAGTCTGTCCGCGAGCCACGCCGGCGATGAACCAATCTTCACGTCTGCAGTCGCCAGCGAGAATCGCGCACACAGCGTCGACTCGATGGAGACGCGAACCGCGGGGGGCCGAGGTCCCGCCTCCGCCAAGGCTTCGGCGGGCAAGCCCGGCGTCGGAACCTGGACCGAGAAGGCAGTGGCCGCCTCGCGAGCGAGTCCCATCACTGACAGACAATCCGGCCGGTTCGCAGTGATTTCGAAGTCGATTGACTCGCCGTCGATCGACGCGACCTCGAAGCCGCCGCCGGAGATCCGGTGCGCGATGTCGGTGGCTGACGTGGACGCGGGAAGGCCCGCGAGGTCGGCAATCCAGGATGCGGGGGCCTTCACAGTGCCACCTGCTCGAGGAAGCGGAGATCGTTTTCGTAGAACATGCGGATGTCGTCCACGCCGTAGAGGCGCAGGGCGAGGCGTTCAATGCCGACGCCGAACGCAAAACCCGTGTATTTGTCTGAGTCGTACCCGACGGCCTCGAACACGGCCGGGTGCACCATGCCGCACCCGAGGATCTCGATCCAGCCGGTGTGTTTGCACAGGTTGCAGCCTTTGCCCGCGCAGCCTTGGCACTCGACGTCGAGTTCGGCCGACGGTTCGGTGTACGGGAAGAAGCTCGGGCGGAATCGTGTCGCCACGCGGCCACCAAAAAACTGCTCGGCAAATCCGTTGAGTGTGCCGCGCAGGTCGCCGAGGCTGATGCCTTCGTCAACGACGAGCCCTTCGATCTGCGTGAACATCGGCGTGTGCGTCGCGTCGAACTGGTCGCGCCGATACACACGCCCCGGCGCGATCACGCGCACCGGTGGTTCGTGTGTTTCCATGTATCGAATCTGCATACCCGACGTGTGTGTGCGCAGCAGCGTCGCGGCGCGTCCCCCGTCCGGCACCGGCACGGGGTGTGTCAGGTACAACGTGTCCTGCATGTCGCGCGCCGGGTGTTCGGCGGGCATGTTGAGCGCTTCGAAGTTGTGCCAGTCATCTTCGAGCTCCGGCCCTTCGATGACCTGGTAACCCATCGCGACAAAAATGTCTTCCACACGCTCGCGCACCTGCGTGAGGGGGTGCCGCCGACCCAGCAACGGCCGTCGTCCCGGGAGCGTCACGTCCAGTGCGTCCCTGGGCGGGGCCGTCGCGGCCGCCTCGGCCTCTCGGGCATCAAGGGCGGCCTCGATTTCCTGCTTGAGCGCATTGGACGCCGCGCCGAGGGTGCGCTTTTCGTCGGGCGTCGCCGTCGCAATGGATTTGACGAGCGAGGTCACCAGCCCGTGTTTGCGGCTGAGAAATTGGTCCCGCAGTGTTTTGAGATCAGCGGGTGTGCGCGCGCTGTCGAGCGCGGCGCGGAATTGTGAACGGAGAGCGTCTACGGACAGGGCGGACATGCCCGGTCATTGTACAAGGCCCCGAGCTGAGCCCGTCTGTCGCGGCATTTCGCATTACTTGTCAGAGGTGGCGGGATGTCTCGACTTGTCCTGTGTCTGCTACTGATGTGCGCGGTCCCGACGGTGTCGTTTGCGCAGGAGCGCCCGGCGGAATCCCGCGCGGTGTCCCTCGGCTACCAGGGACTCGGCGGTTTTGAGGGTGGTTGGATCCACGGCGGGGTCGCCCGGCTGGTGCTGAACGCCTCGGGCCGACTGGCCGGCGTCATCCAGCTCTACGGGACGTATGACCCGAAGAACTTCGTCGCGAGATGGGGTAACGAGACCTATCGCTCGTCCGGCGGCGAGACGGTGGTGGTGGCGTCCGGAGGCCTCCGGGTGCAGGGCCACTACGGGCGGCTCGTGCCGCATGCCCAGGTGCTCGTCGGTGCAGGTGCCGCGCGGTCGTCGACCACCGTCGTGAGAACGGCGCCCGGGACCGGCACCAGCACAGATCAGCATCACCGGACGAGCGGAGGATTCCTGACGCAGTTCGGCGTCGGTCTGACCGTCCGCATGAGTGATCGTGTGGGCCTGACGACGACGTTGGACGCGTTGTCGTCCTTCCCGAATCCACTCCGCGGGGTGTACGGGCTCGTGACCTCAGCCGGGGTGGCGATCACGTTCTGAGACGTGGTTGCGCTGATAGCCGCGCCCTCAATTGATGGTGACGATGACCGAACCCCGCTTTCGCCGAGTTTCGACATACGCGTGCGCGGCCTGGATCTCGTCCAGCCGGTAACGGCGGTCGATCGGCGGCGTGAGGATGCCGCTGGCAGCGAGCTCCATCAGCAGTTCGAGTACCTCACGTTTTTCGGCGGCAACGCCGGCGACGACGCGGTGACCGGCCCGGCGCCGCGGCCGGATGATCGCCGCCAACGTGTGCCTGAGATCAGTGGCCACAAGCAGCAGGCGGCCACCATCGGCCAGCGCGGGGCGGGCTCTGGCATAGGGACAATTGCCGACCGTATCAAGGATGAGGTCGTAGCAGACACCCTCGGCGGTGAAGTCCACCGTCTGGTAGTCGATCACCCGGCTGGCACCGAGGCGGGTCGCCAGCAGCGCATTGGCGGCGCTGGTCACTGCGGTGACCTCGGCACCGAAATAACGCGCGAGTTGTATCGCCGCGGTGCCGACCTCGCCCGAGGCGCCGTTGATCAGCACACGATCGCCGGGCTTGACCCCACCCTTGGTCCTCAGGAAATGGAAGGCGGTGGTGCCGCCAAAGGGCAGCGCAGCGGCAGTCTCAAAACTGATATCAGGGGCGATCAGCGCGACGGCGCCGGACGCCTTCAGCACGGCGCGTTCGGCGTGCCCGCCCATCCGTACACCCGTCATGGCGAAGACCCGGTCGCCCACGGCAAAACGTGTGACGCCGTCGCCCAGGGCGACGACCTCGCCAGCCATCGCGCCGCCAAGCACGGATTGCCGTGGTCCACGCCAGCCGAGCGCCAGACGCACGAGCAGACCGAAGCCCCGGGGCACCGTGCCGCTTCGGATGCGCCAGTCCGCGGCGGTCACGGCACTGGCGTGGACACGGATCGTGAGTTCGCCCGCGCGCGGCAGCGGGGCAGGTAGTTCCCGCAACTCGACGACCTCGGGTGGTCCGTAGCGGGTGACGACGGCGGCTTTCATTATCTGCTTCCTCCTCACTCTAACTAAAAGCGCACGCGCAGGCCGATGGCCCACCGCGCGTTCCTGTGGATCGACAGCGGTGAGCTCATCCTGGACGCACTGGCACGACTGCGGGAGGCGGCTCCCTGACGTTCGAACTCCGTCCGATCGGCAGCGCACGCTTAAAAGACGATAGAGTCGTATAAAGTACTTGTATTTAGCAAAAAGTTTTGCCAGACTCCCTGCCTCGTCTACCCCCTTTACCGGAGAGGCATCCCGACATGTTTCCTAAGACACTCACTTCGGTCACCTTGACCGCTTTGATCCTGGTTGTACTCACGGCCAGCTCGGCTTCGGCGCAAATTCCTACGGATTTCCTGGGTTATTGGCGCCTGGATGAAACGACTGGCCCGGTCGTGGACTCCGGCGGCGGGCACGACGGCACGGCGGGGGGGATCACCCGGGGCGTGCCTGGGGGGGTCGGCAATGCGGCACGGTTTGGGGGGAATGCCGGCAGCCATGTGTTGATTCCTCACACCGCCGACTTTCCGACAAACCAGGTCACGATCCTGGCGTGGGTGAAGTTTGATTCGGTCGGCGGGGATTACCCGATGTTTCTGTCTGGCGGCGGCAATGACGGCCAGGGGTGGGACTACGCGCTTTACAACGAAGCCGGACGACGCTTTCGCGCGGCCTATCGGGCCGCCAATGGATCGACGCCGTTTGTCGACTCCACGACCCTTGCGGAGCCGGGTGTCTGGTATCACGTGGCCATGACCCATGACGGGACGAACCTGTCGATCTATGTGAATGGTGTGCGCGAGGCCACCACGGCTGCGCCGCCGCTGGCGCCGAGCACACGCGACTTCTATCTGGGTCGCGAGGCGCGGTCGAACTGCTGTTTCCTGTCAGGCTACCTGGATGAAGTCCAGCTCTACGGCCGCAGCCTGGTCCCATCCGAAATGGACGCCATCTACGACGCCGGTGTGGCCGGACAGCCGCTGATCGACGCCGGCGCGAATGGGCCGGTGCCCCTGCGCAACGCCACCGCGACCGCCCAGCAGGGCGGCTGGCCGATCGTGGCCACCATCGATGGCAACAAACTTGAGAATCAGTCAGGGTGGGCGCTGTGCGTGAACACCGGCTGTGGCGCTGTCCCCGAAGTGGCCGTGTGGCAGACCTCCAGTCCGTTGACCGCAACCTCACTCGAGTTTGACATGCTGTTTAATTGCACGGGCTGCGGACCTGGGCACAAGTTTCAGAATTTCCGCCTGTCCTATACGACCAGCCCGAATCCGACGGTGTCGAGCGGCGCCACCTGGATTCCCTTGACACCCGGCGAGGCGTCCGCTGACTTCGCCACACTCGCGGTCACGCCGGATGGGCGCGTCACCGCGATCGGGGACTCCCGCAACGGTGATACATACCGCGTCGTCACCAACGGCGCATCCGGAATTACCGGCTTCCGTCTTGACGCGTTGTTGGGACAGAACGGACACGTGGGGTGGACGTTCCCCTCGTCGAACGGCAACATCGTGCTGACGGAGTTTGAAGTCTGCGCCGGCGGCCTGTGCACGTTGGGCGGCGGCGGTGGGTCGAGCGATTCGACGCCACCAACCGTGACACCGCAGGTGACCGGCACGATGGGCGCGAACGGCTGGTACACCTCTGACGTGGTCATTGCGTGGACCGTGATTGATGAAGAATCGGCGGCGACCAGCACGGGGTGCGACACCGTGTCGGTCACGACGGACACCGCCGGGATCACGTACACGTGCGAGGCCGAGTCGAAGGGCGGCACTGCGTCCGGGACGGTGACCATCAAGCGCGACGCCACGGCCCCGCTGGTCCTTGGCACACGCAGTCCGGCGGCGAATGGCAATGGCTGGAACAATGGGCCCGTGTCGGTGATGTTCACGTGTCAGGACGGCATGTCAGGCGTCGTTTCGTGCACCGGCGACACCACACTCGCGTCTGCTGGTGCGTGGCAATCTGCCGAAGGGACCGCCACCGATGAAGCGGGTAATACGGCGTCGGCGACGGTGGGCACGATTCACATCGATCTGACGGCACCGGTCATCACGATGACCGCGCCCTCCGGCACCTATACGGTTGGCGCAACCGCGTCGTCCTCGTATGTGTGCGCGGACAGCGGTTCCGGCGTGGCGACATGCACGGGCACCGTCGCGTCCGGCGCTGCCATTGATACCTCCACGGTCGGCACGAAGTCGTTTACGGTCACGAGCACCGACCTGGCCGGCAATGCCTCATCGACGACTGTCACCTACGCCGTCCACTACGGCTTCGGCGGGTTCC
>CAYRGW010000045.1:27693-36021 GCA_964423815.1 uncultured Solibacteraceae bacterium
GGTGACGACGTTCAAGAGTGGGTCAACCATCCCGGTGAAGTTCACGCTTACCAACGCGTCAGGCGGATTGGTGACCACCGCGGTCGCGACCGTGTCCGTCAACGGGGGCCCGGCGCTCGGGACAGCGACGTGGGACGGCGCGCAGTACCACTTCAACCTCAAGACCAAGGGACTGCCGTCTGGTCCGCTCACGATCACGGTGAAGACAGACGATGGGATGACCCGAAGCGTGACGGTGACGCTGAAATAACAGCCGTGTGGTTGCGGCATGGCCTGGTGGCAACGTCCACCGGGCCATGCCTGCACGCCACTACTCGTCCTTACCCGAAGTGTTCCTACCGTTCGAACTTCGTCGACAACACGATCGATGACGTCGTGCGATCCACGCCGTCGAGGGCGCCGATCCGATCGGTGAGCACGTCCATGTCGCCGACCGCAGGCACCACCGCGATGGCGACCAGATCATACGCGCCGCTCACCGAGTGCAGGCTGCGCACCTCGGGCATCGCACGCAGCGCGGTGACCACCGAGGCCTGCTGCTTGGGATGCACCGCCATCATGATGTGGGCACGGATGTGGCCGTGTTCGTGTTGGTCGTGCACACGCACCGTGTAGCCGCTAATCACGTCGTCGCGTTCCAGGCGTTCGAGCCGGCTTTGCACGGTGGTGCGTGACAGCCCCAGCCGCCGCGCGAGCTGAGCGGTCGAGGTCCGCGCGTTTTCGCGGAGCAGGGACAGCAGCTGTTGGTCCGTCTGGCTGAGCTTCATGGCGATCTGCCGAAATATAGCGTAGATATGTCCATTATGGCGCTACTAATCGACAATTCAGGCCGCGATACTGCCGACATGCCACATTTAGACGCTCTCGCTCCGCTCCGCGCCCATCTCGGCTACCGCCGAACCATCGGCCTGGACGATGCCACGATCAGTGCGTTTGCGGCGACACACGCGGACCTGGCGGCGGCTCTCAGCGCCGCGGGTGACGAGTACGCGCGGATCCGGCATGAGTTCGCCGACCTGCTCGACCTCGACGAAGACGCACAGATTCAGGCCATTCAGGGCGGCTTCCTCAACTTCTACTCCGTGGACACGGCCAACCCCTACGTGGCACTCGTGGCACGTGGCCCCTGGCTGGTCACGCTCAAGGGCGCGGTGCTGTACGACTCCGGCGGGTACGGCATGCTCGGTTTTGGCCACACCCCCCCGACGGTGCTCGAGGCGATGGCCCGACCGCAGGCGATGGCCAACATCATGACGCCGAGCCTCTCGCAATTGCGGTTCGACCGGGCGATTCGCCGCGAGGTGGGGCACACGCGCGGCACCTGTCCCTACGAAAAATTCCTGTGCCTCAATTCAGGGTCCGAATCGGTCTCGCTGGCCAGTCGCTTCGCCGACGTCAACGCCAAACTCATGACCGACCCCGGTGGTCGTCATGCGGGCCGCACGGTCAAGCGGGTGGTCGTGAAGGGCAGCTTCCACGGACGCACCGAGCGACCGGCCCTCTATTCCAACTCCAGCCGCAAGAACTACGTGCAGCATCTGGCGAGTTTCCGCGGCGAGGACAGCGTGCTCGTGGTGAACCCCTACGACGTGGACGCCCTTCGCGCGGTATTTGCCGACGCTGACACGAACGGCTGGTTCATCGAAGCGATGTTCCTGGAACCGGTGATGGGCGAGGGGGATCCGGGGCGCGCCGTGCCGCGGGCGTTTTACGATGCGGCGCGTGCGCTGACGCAGGCGCATGGGGCGCTGCTGCTGGTGGATTCGATTCAGGCGGGTCTGCGCGCGCACGGCGTGTTGTCGATCGTGGACTACCCGGGCTTTGAGGGCAGCGCGCCGCCCGACATGGAGACGTTTTCCAAGGCGCTCAACGGCGCGCAGTATCCGTTGTCGGTGCTCGGTGTCACGGCCCGGACGGCGGCGTTGTATCGCATCGGCATCTACGGCAACACGATGACCGGCAACCCCCGCGCGCTCGACGTGGCCAGCGCCATCCTGGCGCACCTGACACCGGAGCTGCGCGCCAACATCCGCACACGTGGCGCCCAGGCGGTGACCAAACTCGACGCGCTGCGTGCCGAACATCCCGATCGCATCGTGAAGGTGCAAGGCACCGGTTTGATCTTTTCCTGCGAGCTGGGGCCACAGTTCAAGGCGTATGGCGCCGGCTCAATCGAGGAGTCGCTCCGGGTGCACGGGCTCGGGGTCATTCACGGCGGCGAAAATTCGCTGCGCTTCACGCCCCACTTTGCGATGACCGAAGACGAACTTGACCTGCTCGTCTCGTTAGTGCGGCGGGCTGTGGTCAGTTAGACCCCGGTGGGCCCCTACGCTTTCAGAAACGCAAGCACGGCAAGCACTCGTCGATGATCCGAGTCATCCGGCTCAAGTGCGAGTTTTGAAAAGATGTGGCTGACGTGTTTTTCCACGGCGCCTTCGCCGATGCCCAGGCGGGTAGCGATGGCCGTGTTGCTGCGGCCCTCGGCCATGCAGGCCAGCACATCACGCTCGCGTGGGGGGAGGGGCCCCAGGGGATCCGCCCGTCGACGCCTGGCCATCACCTGCGCGATCACTTCCGGATCGAGCGCCGTGCCGCCGCGGGCCACACGCTCCACCGCGTCGAGAAACTCTGAGACGTCGGCCACCCGGTCCTTCAGCAGGTAGCCAACGCCACGGGCGCCCATCGCGAGCAGTTCCTGCGCGGCGGGTTCTTCCACATACTGCGAGAGGACCAGCACGCCCAGACCCGGGAACAGGCGCCGCAGTTCAACGGCGGCGCGCAGCCCCTCGTCCGAAAATCCTGGCGGCATGCGGACGTCAACAATGGCGACGTCGGGTCGATCGTGTCGCACGGCCGCGAGCAGGGCGGCGGCGTCGCCCACCGACGCCGCCACCTCCCACCCGGCATCCACCAGCAGGCGTTCCAGTCCCGCCCGCAGCAACACCGAGTCGTCGGCGATCACGACCCGCACGGTATCTCCACGTGCAGCACGGTGGGGCCGCCTGCAGGACTCGTCACGGTCAGTCGTCCGTCCAGCGCCTCGACGCGATCGGTCAGTCCGGCGAGGCCGCCACCGGGGGTGAGCTGTGCGCCACCCGCGCCGTCATCACGCACCTCGATGAGCAGCCGGTTCTGCTCACGACGTGCCGTGACTTGCACACTGGTCGCCTGTGAGTGGCGCGCGACGTTGGTCAGCGCTTCGGCCACCACAAAATACGCGGCGGATTCCACTGCGGGGACGGGACGAGGGGACACGGCCACGTCCACGCGTGTGGGGATGGGGCAGCGCGCGGCGAGCGCGGGCAACGCGGCTTCGAGGCCATGGTCGGTCAACACGGCGGGGTGCAGACCACGCGCCAGGTCACGCAGATCCTGCAGCGCACGTTTCGCCTCTTCGTGTGCCTCGGCCACCAGTCGCGCACCCTGCTCGGGATTGGTGGCGAGTTTCTGCTGCGCGAGGCCAAGGGTCATCGCGAGCGACACCATGCGCTGCTGCGCGCCGTCGTGGAGGTCGCGCTCCAGCCGGCGACGTTCCTGATCGGCGGCGCTCATCGAGCGGGTGCGGCTGGTGGCGAGGTCGGTCACGCGGCGTCGCAACTCGTCAGGGGAGGCATCCAGCAACGCCGAGGCCAGCACCGCTTCCAACCGGACCAGTCCACGGGTGATGCCAAACGAGACCACCGTCATCACGACGCCCGCGAACGTGGCCAACAACATCGCCAGCGGGCCGTCGTAGTACCGCGGTCCGATGTTGATCTGAAACCAGCCCAACGTGTACGCGATCGGCGAACACAACAAGGCGAAGGCGATCGACCACGTCGCCACCGTCACCGTGAATGTGAAGATGCCGATGGGCATGCGCAACATGAGAAACAGGAAGTCGCGCCAGGTGGCCGGGTCCTTGCCGATGGCAAACAGGCGTGCGATCCAGCCCGCCTCGGGTGTGGCCGGGCGATACGGATCCTGCAGCGTCATGCCGAGGAACCCATTCATGCGCGCGCGTTCGATGTTGCCCATCGTGCGCACGATCCATCCGGTGCCGACGAGGATCGGGATCCCAATCAGCGTGATGAGCAAGCCGGTGCCCAGGGCGGCACTGGTGACCAGCACCGCGAAGTAGAGGATGCCCAGCGGCATGTTCGTCAGCAGGTGGAGGACGGCGAACCAGGTGGACGCCACCACGCCGCCTCTGACAAAGGGACCAGCCTGGACGGGCGCCGGTTGCGGCAGGGGAGCGGCGGCGAACGCGGGGGACGAAGTCATGACGAGCCTTCCGGTTGTATCACGCCCGGAACTGAGCGCGATGACTCACGGTACGACCCGCGGCGGCGTTCGAAAATCCGGCACGCCCCTCCGCGGGGGTGGGGCTGGCCCCCCTACGCGATCGCCTGTCTGAGCTGCCGATGATTAGGGCTTTACGACGATGGCGGCCACGGCGTGCAGGCGGCGCGCCGGGTCCAGTTGCCCGCCCAGACGGCGGACCATGCCTCGCCATGCGTGGCTTTCAGCGGCCTTGCCGCCGATCGGCCGGGCCTTGATCGGACGCTGCAGCACGGCTTCGGCCCAATCCAGGCGCGGGTTGCCATCGGCATCCAACGCGACCACCTCGAACGCAGGGCCGTCCTTGTAGACCGCTACGAGTCCTTCGCCGGCCTCGTGACCGATGGTGATCTCGAACCGTACCGCCCGGCCCAGCGCACTTTCCTCGTAGTGCGCAAAGATGCCTTCGACCAGCGGGTGGCCCGAGGCGAAGAAGTCGATGCCCTCGTTCTCGAGCGCTTCCTCGCGATCGAAGGTGCCGACGAAGCCCGACCCGCCCGGAACCCCCGGCAGTCCATCCACGAGTGCGCCATTCCCGATCTCGATCGAGAACACGCGGTGCCCCTTGGGATGCGCAATCGTGAACCCGAGGCTCATCGCAGCGGTGACGACGACTTCCTGGTTGAGTTCGTCGAGGTCTTTCGGGATGCGCGCCAGAATCGCCGGCCCCATCGCCGCCCGATAGGGGTCTCGATGCAGCTGCTGGTAGGCCGCTTCGCGAATGCGCGAACGGGCGGAGTGGGTCTCGGCAATCAGGGCATTGAAGCGCTCGTCAGACAACGAGGCCTCCGGGTCCATCGCGATCTCTTCGAGCGCCCCCTCGACGTGCGCCAGCTGCGTCTCGAGGCCGGCGAGTGGTTCGCGGAACAGTCCCAGCGCTTCGAACAAACGGACGACGTCGCGGCCGATGCCGCTGGGCGGACGGAAGTAGACGACGTCCACCGGAATGCGCCGGCCAATGCGGTCGAGACGGCCAATACGCTGTTCGACGACAGAAGGTTTCCACGGCAAGTCGAACAGCACCAGCCGTCGGCAGAACTCGAAGTTGCGTCCCTCGCCGCCGCATTCGGTCGAGACCAGCAGACTGGGGCCATCACTCTCTCGAAACCGCGCCACCTCGGTATCGCGGCGAACCGACGACAGCGCTTCGTGAAACATGCCGGTGGCCAGCTGCGCGCGACGGCTGAGCGCGGCGCGCAGCATCTCGAGCGTCTCGCGATGCTCGACGAAGACCAGCGTCTTCTCCCCGGCGGCTCGCCAGGTCGGGGCGTGCCTGACCAGCCACTCGATGCGGGCATCGGCGGCGTCCATGGCCGGAACCTGCGCGCGCACCGGCTCGTCGGCCGCGAGCACGGCGCTGAGGGCCGCGCCCGAAGCGATGGCGCGCCGGACACGATCGACCTTGGTCCGCACCGCCACGGCGTTGGCCGCCGCCGGTTCCCGCACCGCCTTCTCGACGGCCTCTCGCAGCGTCGCGCTCTTCGGATTGAGCAAGTCGATCGGAATGCCCACGCGCGGCGGCAGGCCGCCGATGTCGGCGCGACGGGTGGAGCTGGTGCAGGGCGGCAGCGGCGTGCCCTCGGCCAGGCGCGCCTCAAAACTCGTCCCCTCGGGAAACTCGGCGGGGCGCAGCAACTGCAACAGCCGGAAGAACCCGTGCGCGTCGTCTTCGAGCGGCGTGGCGCTCAGCAGCAACACGTGGCGGCCCACGGCCGCGATCGGCGCAACCGCGCGCCACCCCGGCTCGCCCGGGTGGCCCGGAGGACGCCGCAGGCGTTGCGCTTCGTCCACGACCAACAGGTCGATGCCGGCCTTTACGGCCTGCTCGGTCAGGTGGGGGCGCGCGATCAGCATCTCGAGCGAGATCACTGTGCGCTTATGAAGCTCGAACGGATTAAAGTCGTCGCCAAAGTCCCTGGCGACATCACCCAGCCGCTCCGCATCGAGCAGGGTGAAGACCTGGTGATACTTCCGCCACAACTCGCCCAGCCATTGCACGGTCAACGTTTCCGGCGCCACCACCAGGCACCGCTCGACCTTCTTGGCATGGACCAGGCGATTGAGGATCAACGACGCCTCGATGGTCTTGCCGAGGCCGACTTCGTCGGCCAGCAGCCAGCGAACCGGATCGGTGCCGCTCGCGCGTTCCGCGACGTGAAGCTGGTGGGGGAACAACCGCACGCGCCCGCCCAGGAACGAGCCCAGGCCATCGGCCTCGCGAATCGCCAGCAGGTGCAGGATGTTCATCCGCGTGATGAAGTCCTCAACATCGTCCAGCTCACCCGCGACCAGCTTCTCGAGCAGGGCGCCTTCAAGTTCGAGCGGCCACAACGCGTGGGCGGGCTCGGTGCGCCCGTTGATCAGCGTGAGCAGGCCATCGGGCAACACTGAAGCGATCGACGTCTCTTCGTGAGTGGCCGTGATGCGGACCGGCCGTCCTGGACTCAGGTCGACCGGGAGGAGCGCATCCGTGTCCGCCGCCAGCCGCAGCGAGGTCGTCGACCGTGGAAACTCCACGACGATGGCTCGGCCGTCCACGGCCGTGATGCGGCCAATCCCGAGCTCGGGATTGTAGCGGTGCGTGAGATAGGCCCCGACGGACCAACGAGGGTGTGAAGCAGGAATCGCCAGACTTACGACGTTATCGCAAACTCGGGTGCTCAGGTGCTCGGACCGCCTGGGGGCTCATCGCTCGAGGGTTTCGGATCGTCCGCATCCCGCGTCACGCGCGGGTGGGGGACCGCTCACGTGGGCACGCCGAACCGTGGCAGCACCCACGTCTGCAGTACGAACCAGCCGGCCAATATTGCGAGCAGCGTCCAGACATCCATTACAAGCCTCTCAATCCGAGTTCGCCAGGAAGCGCACCATGCGCGACGCCGTGAAGAAGGCCCCCTGGCGGAGCACCTCCCCGTTCCCGTTGAGCACGAGCACCGCCGGGATGCCGTCCACCTTGTAGCGGTCGGCAGTGCGGCCGTCGCGATCGATGTTGATCATCACCGGCACGTAACCGGCCGCGACGGCGCGCTCGACGCCGGGGTCCGGCCAGACGTCGTGTTTCATCGCGATGCAGGGGGGGCACCAGTCGGCCATGAAGTCCACCAGCACTTTCCGATCCGTCTGCCGCGCCTCGAGGAGCGCCGCGTCGAGATCGGTCCGCCACGCGATGGACGACTCCCGGGGTGTCGTGTTGGCCACCCGGTAGTAGGAGCCCTTGATCATCGGCCACTGGATGACCAGCACCACGGCGATGACGGCCGCCCACAGCCACCCCTCGTAGCGCAGCGCCCAGGCGCGCGCAGTGGCCAGTCGGCCCGGATCCTGTTGCGTCATCGCGGTTCTCCTGCCTCCATCGTACGGCCTGCCGCGGTCTATTGACCGTGCGTTTCGAGACTCTCGTGACGCCAGCGAGCACCCGCCGTCGTAGATTTGCGGTCCGCGAGTATCGCGATAGGATGCTCGTCCGTGAGCAAGTCAGGTTCCGCGTTTCATCGCGCTCCGCTCGTGGCTCTGGTTGCCGCCCTCCTGTGCGGACTCGCACTGCGATCAATTCAGTATTTCGCGCACGTCGACATGTGGCACGACGAACTGGCCGTCGCGCGCAACGTCGCTGACCGCGGCCTGCACGAGCTGGTGACACGTCCACTCGATCACTTTCAGGTGGCGCCGGTCGGCTTTCTGGCGATGGTCGAGTGGTCGACGCGCGTCATTGGGGAGACGGCGGCGGGCTTCCGCTTCTGGCCGTGGCTGATCGGCCTCGCCTCGGTGCTGCTGTTCTGGCGTGTCCAGCAGCGGTTCGCCTCCGGCTGGGCCCTCGCCGCCGGCACCACCGTCTTCGCGCTGAGTCCGGCGCTCATCTGGTACGGCTCGAGCGTGAAGCCGTATGGCGGTGACGTCGCGGTCAGCCTGCTGCTGGTGTGGCTGGCCCTGCGCCACCTCGAACGGCCCGGCGACGTCAGCCGCGGGGCCGTGGCCGGAGTTGTCGGAGGCGCGGCAATGATGCTGTCG
>CAYRGW010000046.1:0-4122 GCA_964423815.1 uncultured Solibacteraceae bacterium
CGCCCGTCTCCGCGGGGCCCACCTCAAACCACGACCGGTGCCGCAGCTCGACCACCGCGGGGTACGCGCGCAGCTGCTCCAGCAGCCACGAGAGGTAGTCGCCCGCGGCCGGAGACGCGTGCAGGCTGGAGGGGAATTGCAGCAGCAGGGCGCCCAGGCGCCCGGCTGCGGCAAGGGGCTCAATGCCCGCGCGGAACAGATCGATGTCCACCAGCGACGGACTCCAGTCGGTGGTGCCCGCCTGTTTCAGATACATGTCCGGGTGCGTGAACTTCTGGTACAGCTTCACCGCGAACACAAAATCCGCAGGCGTCCGCGTCACCCACTTGGCGACCTGCGCCGCCTCGGGCACCCGATAAAACGTCGAGTTCACCTCGACCGTGTCGAAGTGTTCGGCGTAATACGCCAGCTCATCAAATCCCCGCGGCCGCGGCTTCGGATAAAACACCCCGTTCCAGGTCCCGTGACCCGCCGGGTAACTCCAGCCGCTTGTGCCCACCCGCACCATCGCCACAGATTACCCTCTGCACCCAGAACCCTGAACAGCACCCGGAACCCTGAACCCAGAACCCGGAACCTCATAAAATGGACGAGCGTGCTGCAAGTCTTCGAAATCTACCTCTCCATTCAGGGCGAATCGACACATGTCGGGCGCCCGTGTGTGTTTGTCCGCCTCGCGGCGTGTGACCTGCGGTGCTCGTGGTGCGACACGCCGTACGCCTTCACCGGCGGCAAAAAAATGTCGATCGACGAGGTGATGTCCGAGGTCCGCGCGCTCCAGTGCCAGCTGGTCGAACTGACCGGCGGCGAGCCCCTCTTGCAGAAAGACGCCATCCCCCTCATGCAGCGCCTGCGCGACGAAGGGTTTGAGGTCCTCATCGAGACCGGCGGCCACCTGCCGATTCACGACCTGCCGCAGGGCGTACACGCGATCATGGACGTGAAATGCCCGGGCAGCGGCGAAGCCGCGAAGATGCACTGGCCCAACCTCGACGTGTTGTCGCCCGATCATGAGGTGAAATTTGTCATCAAGGACCGCGCCGACTACGACTACGCACGCGACGTGGTGATCACACACCAGTTGGATCAGAAGGCCGGCACCGTGTTGCTGTCGCCCGTACACGGGGTGCTCGCGGCCGAGGAACTCGCGCGATGGATGCTGGCCGATCACCTGCCCGCCAGGCTTCAGGTCCAGACCCACAAATACATCTGGGCGCCGGAGACCCGAGGCGTATGACCCGCGCGGTGGTCCTGCTCTCAGGCGGCCTCGATTCCACGACGGCAGCCGCCATGGCCAAACGGGAAGGGTGGGAGCTGTATGCCCTCACCCTGCGGTACGGTCAGATTCACTCCGCCGAGCTTGAGGCGGCACGCCGCGTGGCCGCCGCACTCGGCGTCTCCCGCCATGTCGAGCTGGCCGTGGACCTGTCGGCCTTTGGTGGCTCCTCACTGGTGGGTGACGGCGACATTCCGAAAGACCAGCTCGGTCACGCCGGTGTGCCGAGCACCTACGTCCCCGCGCGCAACACCGTATTTCTCTCGCTCGCGCTGGCCTGGGCCGAGGTCCTCAACGCGCAGCACATCGTCATCGGCGTCAACGCCCTCGACTATTCCGGTTATCCCGATTGCCGGCCTGAGTTCATCGCCGCGTTTGAGTATCTGGCCAGCCTGGCGACAAAGGCCGGGGTGGAGGGGCGTCCGCTGCGACTGTACACACCGCTGCAACAGCTCACCAAGGCGGGCATCATCCGGCTGGGACAGGAGCTGGGCGTGGACTATTCCGTCACCCACAGCTGTTACGACCCGACCCCGCAGGGGCGCCCGTGTGGGCACTGCGACAGTTGCCTGTTGCGGGCGCGCGGATTTGCTGACGCTGGATTGACCGATCCCGCGCTGTAGAATCCCCGCGTGTCGATTTCCATCCGCGCGCAGATTCTCGCCGCCACACTTGTGGTGTGTGTGCCCGTGCTGGGACTGATTTACCGATCCTCCGGCGCCACCTTTGCCGAGCATCAGGAGCACGTGCGCGAGGAAGAGGCCGTGGTTGCCGCCCTGGTCACGCACCGTCTGGCCGATGCGCCGGACGCGCGGGATCAGATCGTGGCCGAGACGCTGGCCATGTTGCCGCCCGGCAGCGAGGTGCTAATCACGACGTCCGGACAGGTCGTCGTAGCCCTGCCGCCCTCCCTCGCGTGGGACCGCACCACCCGCATCTATCGCCGCAACTACGCGATCGTGGTTGGTGTCACATTGACGATTATCGCGATTGCCTTCCTGTTGTCGCGGCGATGGCGGCGCGGGCTGCGCGCGCTGGAACTGCAGGCGCGTCGGGTCGGGGCGGGTGATCCCACCCCACCGCCGGTCGTGAAGATGCCGTCGAGTGAGCTGGTCAGCCTGCAGGAGTCCCTGACAGAGATGGAGCGGAACCTTGTGTTCCTGCAACGACAGGTCGTCCGTCAGGAGCGACTGGCAGCGATCGGCACACTGGTCTCCGGCATTGCCCACGAGTTGAATAATCCCCTGCAGGCCATCGCCGGCCGCGCACAACTGCTCACGCGCGACGCGTCGGTGGCGGGGACGGCACGCGCCGATCTGGATCTCATCCAGAAGGAAAGTGCGCGCGCGAGTGTGATCATCAGGAACCTCGCGCGGTTCAGCCGACAGGACAGTGTGGCTCCGGGGCCCATCCGATTGACCGACGTGATCAAGGCCGTGGTCGAACTCCGTCAGCATCGGCTTGATGAACTCGGCGTCCATCTGGTGATTGACGACGCCTCCCGGGCGAGTTTCCTCGGCGTGCTTCCGGAGTTCCAGCAGGTGATTCTCAACTTTGTGGTGAATGCCGAGCAGGCGATGGCATCGATGAAACGGGGCCAGCGGATGTTGACCCTCCGCACGCGGGATCTCGGTGATCACGTCTACTGCGAGGTCGAAGATACCGGCCCCGGTGTGCCGGTGGAACACGAACCCAAACTGTTTCAGCCGTTTTTTACCACCAAGCCCGTCGGTGAGGGCACCGGCCTCGGCTTGTCGGTCAGTTACGGCATCATCGAGTCGTACGGTGGCCGCATTGGTTATCGGCGCGCCGACACCGGCGGCGCCATTCTCTGGTTCGACGTTCCGGCGGTACCCACATCATGACCACACGGCTTTATTACACGGATTCCATGCAGCAGACGTTCACCGCACGTGTGGCGCGCTGCGACATCGATGGCGCACAGGCCCGCGTGGTGCTTGAGTCCACGGCGTTTTACCCCACCTCCGGAGGTCAGCCGTTTGACCTCGGCACTCTGGGCGGCGCGACGGTGCGTGACGTGGTCGACGATGAGCAGTGGGGAGTGGTGCATGTGGTGGACCGCCCGCTGACGGTGGGCGAGACGGTTGAAGGCCGCATCGACTGGGCGCGCCGTTTTGACCATATGCAGCAACACACCGGTCAACACATTCTCTCGGCGGCGTTTGACCGTACGTGTGGTGTGCGCACCGAAAGTTTTCATCTCGGGACAACGAGCTGCACGATCGATCTGGCACGTGAGGTCACGGCGGCAGAGATCGCGGCCGCAGAGGCCGCGGCCTGTCAGGTGGTCTGGGAGGATCGCGTGGTGATCGTGCGGTTTGCCTCGGAGGCCGAGGCTGCCGCGATGCCACTGCGGAAGGAGTCGCTCCGGTCCGGTACGTTGCGGCTGATCGAGGTGACGGACTTCGATCTGTCGGCATGTGGAGGCACTCACGTGCCCAGGACGGGTATGGTGGGTCTGATCGCCGTGGCCGGCTGGGAACGATTCAAGGGCGGCAGTCGCATCGAATTTGTCTGCGGCGGCCGCGCGCTCGCGTCACACGGTCGCCTGCGCGATCAGGTCGCCGCACTGGTGCGCCAGTTGACGGTGGCCCCACATGAGCTGGCGGGAGCGGTCGAGCGTCTGCACACGGAGAACCGCGCGGCGCAGAAGACCATTCGTGCGTTGCAGGAGGAGTTGGCGACACATCTGGCGACGACGCTGATGGTGTCGGCCGAAGATGTGGGCCAATTCCGGCGTGTGCTAGTAGCCCAACCAGGTTGGGACGCCGTCGCGCTCAAGACCCTGGCGTCCGCGCTGGCATCTCACCCCGGCATTGTGGCGG
>CAYRGW010000046.1:4132-14597 GCA_964423815.1 uncultured Solibacteraceae bacterium
GTCACCGGTAGCGGTACTCCTGCACCCCTTGTGGTGGCTCGCGCAGCGGATCTCGCCTTTGATGCGGGTGCCTGTGTGAAACACATCACCGCGGCGCTCGGTGGTCGAGGTGGTGGTCGATCCGAACTGGCGCAGGGTGCCGCCGGTGATTCGGCGCAGATTCTCGCCCTTGCGCGCGAATCCGTCAGGTAACGGGATACAATCCGCCTTTCAGTGATTGACGCTGTCTTCCAATTCCTTTTTAAGTACCAGCCCCTGGTATTTGAACAGGGAGACTTTGTGTGGGGGAGTTCCCGGTGGATGTCCGCCAGCGTGCTGGTGGCCACTGGGATCGCCGCGTACGCGTTGTTCACGTACCGCGGGATTCGTGGACACAGTCCACGTGATCGCGCGGTGGTCATCGGTCTGAGACTGGCGGCACTGGCGGTGCTCGCCATCTGCCTCTTCCGCCCGATGCTCGTGCTGAAGGTCGCGGTGCCTCAGCAGAATTTTGTCGGCGTGTTGCTCGACGATTCGCGATCGATGCAGGTGTCTGATCTTGAAGGCCTGCCGCGTGGCAACTATGTGCGCGACAACTTCGCGTCGGCCGACGGTCAACTGCTTAAACAACTCTCAGAAAAGTTCGTCGTCCGCACCTACAAATTTTCCTCGGTCGCCCAACGCCTCAATGAGGGCGATGGCCTCACGTTCACAGGCACGGGGACCCGACTGGGGGATGCCCTCGGGCGCGCGCGTGATGAGCTGGCCGGGTTGCCGCTCTCCGGACTGATCGTCGTGACCGACGGCGCGGACACGTCGGAAGGTGCGCTTGAGGCCTCCCTTGCGTCGCTCAAGGCCGAATCCATTCCGGTGTTCCCGGTCGGTGTCGGCGATGAAGCGATGACTCGCGATATTCAGGTGAGCCGTGTGGAGACACCGCGCACAGCCCTCAAGGGCACTTCGCTCGTGGTGGACGTCGTCGTGACCCAGACGGGGTTTGCCGGGCAGGTGTTTCCGCTGGTGGTGGAGAGTGAAGGCCGCGTGGTGGACACGCAGGACATCACGATGCCGCCCGATGGCGAAGCGTCCACGATCAAGGTGCGGTTCAAGGTCGACGAGGGTGGGCCGCGCCGGTTCAAGTTCCGTGTGCCGGAGCAGCCCGGTGAGCAGGTCGCGCAGAACAACACGCGTGAACATCTGATTGATGTGCTCGATCGCCGGGTGAAGTTGTTGTACCTCGAGGGCGAGCCACGTTTTGAAGCGAAGTTCATCAAGCAGGCCCTGGAGAGCGATCCGAACATCCAGGTGGTGTTGCTGCAGCGCACGGCGGCGGCCACGCCTTCGGCCCCGCCCAAGTTCCTGCGGCTCGGGATTGACAGCCCTGACGAACTGGTCGAAGGATTTCCCCTCACCGAAGAAGCGCTCTTCAGCTACAGCGGCCTGATTCTCGGCAGCGTCGAGGCCAGTGCGTTTACCGCCGAGCAGTTGCGGATGATTGCGGAGTTCGTCGGACGCCGCGGCGGCGGG
Organism: uncultured Solibacteraceae bacterium; assembly: GCA_964423815.1. Classification (GTDB taxonomy): domain Bacteria; phylum Acidobacteriota; class Vicinamibacteria; order Vicinamibacterales; family SCN-69-37; genus SYFT01. The sequence goes on from CAYRGW010000046.1 coordinate 5,639, forward strand.
TTGCTCACGCTGGGTGGCGCGCGGGCGTTTGCCGAGGGCGGCTGGGGCGGCACACCGGTCGCGGAGGTCCTGCCCATCACGCTGGAGGCCGGCGCCAACGCCAAAGCCGGCAGTTATTTTTCCGAGGTGTCCATTCTGCCGGCGCGCGCGGGAACCGCGCATCCGATCGTGCAGCTGGCCGCCACCGAAGCGGCCTCGCTGGAAGCGTGGCGCAAGTTGCCGCCGCTCACGAGCGTGAATCTCATCCAGTCGGTGAAACCGGGCGCGTCGACGCTGCTGACCGGCGAGGATTCCAAGGGCACCGACCTCGTCATTCTGGCCGCGCAGCGGTACGGCCGCGGCAAGGCGATGTCGTTCCCGGTACAGGACTCGTGGCTCTGGCGTATGCACGCGACGATGCCGGTGACCGACATGACCCACCACAACTTCTGGCAGCGGTTGCTCCGCTGGGTGGTTGACGGCGTCCCCGGTCGTGTGGACGTGACGATGTCGCCCGACCTGGTGGAGCCGCGCGAACCGGTCACGCTGACCGCGCAGGTCGCCGACAAGACGTTCCAGGACATCAGTGACGCGCGTGTGCTCGCCATTGTGCGGTCACCCACGGGCGTGGTCACCGAAGTCCCGATGTCCTGGACCGTCAAACGTGACGGCGAATACAGCGCCGTGTTTGCGCCCGACGAAGAAGGTCCCTACGAAGTGCGCGTGACGGCCACCCGTGATGGAGAGTCGCTCGGGACTGCGGTCGGGCATCTGCGCGCCGCTCCGAGTGACCGTGAATATTTTGATCCGTCCCTGCGGTCGTCGTTGCTCCAGCGGCTGGCGGATGAGACGGGCGGCACCTATTTCCGCGCGTCGGATACCTCAAAGCTGGCCGAGGCCCTGACACTGAGCGGCCGGGGCGTCACCGTCGTAGAAGAAAAAGACCTGTGGGACATGCCGGCCCTGTTCCTGTTGCTCGTCGCGTTTGCCGGCGGCGAGTGGATCTACCGGCGCGCAAGGGGGTTGGCATGACGAGGACCACAACACAGCGCACGTCGGCGGCGTTTATCGTGGCGGCCGTGCTGATCAGTTGGGGCTTGACGCTCGAAGCCCAGCGCGGTGGACGTCAGCGCGGGGGCGACCGCGGCAGCGCCAATCTCCGCCTCGAGACCAACCTGCCCTACGATGGCCGGTTCACGTTTGTGCGCGTCCGGTATCAGAATTTCATCAGCCGCGGTGATCAGTGGTCACACGACTACCCCTATGGCGAGCGGCACTTCATGAAAATCCTGAACGCCGTCTCGCTGACCAACCCCTACACGGACGCGAGCAACGTGCACACGTTTGATGATCCGGAAATCATGAAGTTTCCCATCGCGTACATGGCCGAGCCTGGGTATTGGGCGATGACTGAGGCGGAGCTGGCCGGGTTGACCGCGTACGTCAAAAAGGGGGGCTTCCTGATTTTTGACGACTTCCGCAATCAGCAGTGGGATGAGTGGGCCAATCTTGAAATGCAGATGGCGCGTGTGTACCCCGAGGCGCGGTGGATTGACCTGACGGCCGAACATCCGATTTTTCACTCGTTTTACGACATCGACGACCTGAACGTGATCCCGCAGTACTTCCAGAACTACGGCATCCCGAAGTTCCGGGGCCTGTTCGAGGACAACGATCCGACCAAACGCATGATCGCGATCGCCAACTTTGATACCGACATCTCGGAGTTCTGGGAATTTGCCGACTCGGGCGTGCGCGCCGTTGGAGAGACCAACGAAGCGTTCAAACTCGGGGTCAACTACATCATTTACGGCCTGACACATTGAGCATGTAGGGCGCCCTGGTCTGGAAGGGCGCCGATAGGGAGACATCGTGAGTGTAGACACGCAGACAGTCGTGAACATGGAGTCGCCGGACGACATCGCACTGGCCGACAAGATGAATGCCGCGCGCGGGCAGATCATCACCGAGCTCAAGAAGTTGATCGTCGGTCAGGACGACACGGTCAATCTGATCCTCTTGTCGCTGTTTGTCGGCGGCAACAGCCTGATCGTCGGCGTCCCCGGCCTCGCGAAGACGTTGTTGATTCGGACGCTGGCGCAGGTGCTGGAGCTGAAGTTCAACCGCATCCAGTTCACGCCCGACCTGATGCCGTCGGACATCACCGGCACGGACATCATCCAGGAAGACCCGCAGACCGGGCGCCGGCAGATGACGTTTTCGCCCGGACCGATCTTCGCCAATATCGTGCTCGCCGACGAAATCAACCGGACGCCGCCCAAGACGCAGGCCGCGCTGCTGGAAGCGATGCAGGAACACCGCGTCACGATTCAGGGCCGTACCTACGACCTGGCCGAACCGTTTTTTGTGTTCGCCACGCAGAACCCGATTGAACTGGAAGGCACGTATCCGCTGCCGGAAGCGCAGTTGGACCGTTTTATGTTCCACATCATCATCGAGCACCCGCCCGAAGATGAGGAATACGACGTCGTCCGTACCACCACGGCGATTCTGGATCCGAAGTTCAATCGCCCGGTGTCGGGTGAGCAGTTGGTCGCGTTTCAGAAACTCGTCCGTCGTGTGCCCGTGTCGGAACCGGTGATGCGGTACGCACTGCGCCTTGTGCGCACGAGCCGCCCGAAGTCGGCCGAGGCGCCGGAGTCGGTGAAAAAATACGCGGCGTTTGGCGCGTCGGTCCGCGCCGCGCAGTACCTGATCCTCGGCGCCAAGGCACGCGCGCTCACGAGCGGCCGGTACCATGTGAGTTTCGACGATATCAAGGCGCTGGCGCATCCCGTCCTGCGGCACCGTGTGTTGACCAACTTCCGTGCAGAGTCGGAAGGCATCACGAGTGATGTGTTGATCGACGACCTGCTCAAGACCGTGCCGCTGCCGAAGTCGGGCATGTAAGCATGGAACGACGCGAACATTCGGGAGCGATGGCCGGGGCGAGGTTTGTCGACCCGACCGTCCTCGCACGTATCGGGAACCTCGATCTGATCGCGCGGCATGTCGTGGACGGTTTCATCAATGGCCTCCATCGCGCCCCCCACTTCGGGGCGTCGATCGATTTCGCCGAACATCGCGGCTATGTGCCTGGGGACGACATCCGTCGACTTGATTGGCGCCTGTTTGCGCGCACCGACAAGTTCTACCTGAAACAGTACGAGGCCGATACCAACACCAACTTTGCCGTGTTGCTCGACATCTCCAAGTCGATGTCGTTTGCCGGCGAAGGCCGCGTGTCGAAGATCGAGTATGCCCGGTACCTCGCGGCGTGTATGGGCTACATGGCCCATCGCCAGCGCGATCGCTGCGGCATCGTCACCTTCGACGAAGACATCGTCTCGTACGTGCCGCCGTCGGCGAAACACTTCGACGTGATGTTGCACACACTTGACCGCGCGGAACCTGTCCGGCCTGGGCGACTGCGCGCGCCGCTCGAAAAAATCGCGGAGCACTTCAAACGCCGCAGTGTCGTGGCGCTGATCTCGGATCTGTACGAGGAGCCGGAAGAGATCATGGAGGCCATCAAGCCGTACCGGTATCTCGGCAACGACATCATGGTGTTTCACGTGCTTGATCGCGCGGAGCTGGAGTTCCCGTACCGGGAGTCGTCGCGGTTCCAGGATCTGGAGACCGGCGAAGAAATCCCCGTGGTGCCCGAGTCCCTGCTGGCCCAGTACCGCGAACTGATTCAGGGCCACATCGAATCGATCCGCACCAAGTGTTCGGAAATCCGTGTGGACTACACCGTGGTGGACACCTCGCGCCCCCTTGATGACGCGTTGTTCAGCTACATGGCGCACCGCGAGCGCACCATGAGGGTGAGGTAAGACGATGGCGTTTCTGGCACCGTTGTTTCTCATGGGCCTGGCAGCCCTGGCTGTGCCGGTGCTTGTGCACCTGATTCAGCGCGAACGGAAGACGCCGATCGAGTTTCCGTCGTTGATGTTTGTGCGGCGCATCCCGTATCAATCCGTGCAGCGCCGGCGCATCACCAACTGGCCGCTGTTCCTGTTGCGTTGTGCGGCGATCATTCTGATCGTGCTCGCGTTCTCGCGACCTTTCCTCACACAGACGCCTGTGCAGGCCGCCATCGCGACCTCGGGTGCGCGTGAGGTGGTGATCCTGCTCGACCGGTCCGCGAGCATGGGGTACGCCGATACGTGGCAGCGCGCGCAGGCCGAGGCCGTGCGGGTGATTGACGGTCTGGGCAACGGCGATCAGGCGACGCTGGTGTTGTTTGATCGCAATGCGGAGGAAAACGTCCGCGCCACCGGTGACCAGACACGTCTGCGGGCCGCAGTCGAGGCCGCCGAACTGTCCTCGGGCGCCACCCGGTATGCGCCCGCGTTGCGCCTTGCGCAGAGTCTCCTCTCGCGGTCGACGCTGGGCCAGAAGGAAGTCGTCGCGATCAGCGACATGCAGCGCACAGGGTGGGAACGTCCGGAAGAGATTCAGTTCCCCGAGGGGACGACGTTCACCCCCGTGTCCGTCGCGCCGGTGGATCCCACAAACATCTCGGTCACGTCGGTGGCGTTTAACCGCGCGCGATTTGCCACGGAAGAACGGATCACCATCACCGCGGCGCTGACCAATCGTGGCCCCGAGACCGTCACGGGTGTGTCGGTGACCCTGCAGATTGATGGCATCCAGACGGGATCCTCACAGGTGACGTTGCCGCCCGGGGTGGCGACGCCCGTGTCGTTCCCGGCGTTCACCCTGTCGCAGGCGTTCGCCCGCGGCGTCGTCAAGGCCGGCACCGATCCGTTGGAGGCCGACAATGCCTTCAACTTCGTGTTGTCACCCACACGTCCGTCGCCCGTGCTGGTCGTCACCCGTGACGGCGCGGGACCGATGGAAAGCCTCTATCTGGCCTCCGGGCTGTCGGTGGGCACACCGCCCGCGTTTCAGGTTGAGACCATGCCGGTCTCGAAGTTGAACGCGTCAGCGTTGTCGCGCGCGTCGGTGGTCGTGTTGTCGGACGTCGCGGTGCCAGGCCCGCTGGGCGCCGAGCTTAAACGGTTTGTGGAACGTGGCGGCGGCATCCTCACCATTCTGGGTGCGCGCAGTGGATCGCTTGATGGCGAAGGCACCTTGTTGCCGGGAAAACTGGCCGATCCCAAAGATGCGCCCGGCGGTCGTTTTGAGACGCTGGGCGTGATCGATTTCAGCCACGAAGCCTTCGAACTCTTCAAGACGCCCAACAGCGGCGACTTCTCAAGCGTGCGTTTTTTCAGATTCCGGCCTATTACGCCAGAGCCGACCGATGTGGTGCTCGCCCGGTTTGCCGACGGCACCGTCGCCATGGTGGAGCGCAAGGTGGCCGGAGGCCGTGTGATTGCCTTTGGATCCACCCTCGACGGCGACTGGAACGACCTCGTGCTCAAGCCGGTGTTTGTGCCGCTCCTGCACCAGATCACGCGGTATCTTGGACAGGTAGAAACACAACCGGAATGGCAGACCTCGGGCCAGGTGGTCGATGTGACCCAGCGGGTCGCCGCGCTCACCGCGGGTGGCACGGATCAGCGTGTCACCGCAGCCGTGGTGCTCTCGCCCTCGGGCCGACGGATCACCGTTGGTGAAGGCGGAGCCGCCAGTTCGGTGGAAGTGAACGAACAGGGTTTCTACGAGATTCGCCCGTCGGGCGGCGCGGCCAGTGGCCGGCCCTTCACCCTGGCGGTCAATCTTGACGCCGGTGAGTCCGATCTGTCCGCGATGGACGCGCAGGAGTTCACGGCCGGTGCCACCGGACGTGCGTCGCTCATCGCCAGCACGGTGCCCACCGAGGTCCGGCCGGAGGAAACCGAGCGTCGTCAGTCCGTATGGTGGTTCTTGTTACTCATCGGATTTGTGTTGCTCGTCGCGGAAAGTGTTCTGGCCAACCGGTTGTCGCAGAAGCCGGTGGTGTCCATGCCCGTCGCTCGGGCCTGAAAGGCTGACGTATGTCGCAGACAAACTCTGAAGCGCGCGCGCAACTCACCGCCGTCATTGCCGAGGTGCGCAAGCGCTGGCGCATGAAACTGGCGCTGCGCGGCGCCGCGGCGCTCGTGCTGGGTGTGGGTGTCGTGATGCTGGGATCGGCCCTGGGCATCGACGCGATGCGGTTCTCTCCCGGCGCCATCATCGGCTTCCGCATCGCGGCACTTGTGGCCGTGCTCGGACTGGTGACGTTCCTGCTGATCCGTCCGTTGAGCCGTCGGGTCACCGACAGCCAGGTTGCGTTGTACGTCGAAGAACATGAACCGAGCCTCGAAGCCTCGATTCTGAGTGCGGTTGAAACGGTGGAGACGGCCAACGCGTCGGCGTCCCCCGCGCTTCTGGAAAAACTCGTCGAACAGGCCACCGAACAGTGCCGCGCGCTTAATACCAGCCGCACAATCGATCAGCAGGCCCGCCGCCGGTTCGCCGCGGCGCTCCTCGTGGTGCTTGTGGGCATCGCCGCAGCCGTGTCGTTCGGGCCGGAGTCGATGCGCCACGGTCTCTCTGCGCTGCTGGTGATGACCCGTGCCGAAGCGGCGAGTCCGTACGCGATCGAGGTGTTGCCCGGCGACGTCACGGCGCCTCGCGGCTCCGATCATAACGTCAAAGCCGATCTCAAGAACTTCAGCTCGGACGACGTCGTGCTCATGATGCGCAGCGGCACCGAGGGTGAGTACATCCGCGTGCCCCTGGTGCCCGGCCTTGAGGACGGCATGTTCGAAGGGATTCTCTTCGACCTCATGCTCGACATCGAGTACTACGTGGAGTCGGACGGCGTCCGATCCGGCACCTACACGATGACGATGGTGGATCTGCCGGCGGTGAAGGAGATGGACCATGAATACCGATTCCCGTCCTACACCCGCTTGCCGGCGCAGGTGGTCGAGGGCGGCGGTGACGTCGCGTCGGTCAAGGGCACGGTCGTCAGCCTGACGATCGAGTCCACGATGACCACCACCGGTGGTCGCATTGTGTTTGGTGACGACTCGTCGGCGCCGCTGCAGGTGGAAGCCGACGGCACGCTGAAGGGGCAATTCACAGTTGAGAAAAAAGGGTTCTACCGGATCGAGCTGGAAGGCCCCAACAAGGAAGGCATCGCGGCGTCACCCTCCTACACGATCGATGTGATTGAGGACATGGCGCCGACGGTGAAGTTCGTCAAACCCGGTCGCGATACGTCCGCCAGCGCCGTCGAGGAAGTGTTCCTCGAGGCGACAGCGGCAGACGACTTCGGTGTGAAGGCGCTGGACCTGGTGTATTCGGTGAACGGCGGCGAAGAAAAGACCGTCCGGATGTTCAGCTCGGGCGCCACACCGCGCAACGACGTGTCGGCCGGACACACCGTGTATCTCGAAGAACTCGACGTCAAGGTGGGCGACTCGGTCTCCTACTACGCGGTGGCATCGGACAACGACGGCGTGTCGGGGTCGAAGGTCACGATGAGTGACATCTACTTCGTGAAAATCCGTCCGTTCCAGCAGGCGTTCCGTCCAGGCCAGTCGCAGGAAGGTGGCGGCGGTGGTGGCGGTGGCGGAGGACAGCAGCAGGGCGCGCTCTCGGAGAAGCAGCGCCAGGTGATCTCCGCGACGTTTAACCTCAATCGCGACAAGGCGAAGATGCCGCCGCAGCAGTTCAAGGAGGACGCGGTCGTCATTGCGTTGTCCCAGTCGAAGCTGAAGGACGAGGTTGCGGCGCTCATGCAGCAGATGGCGCAGCGCCTCGGTGGCGACGCCGAGTTCCAGGCCATTCTCCAGACGCTCAAGAAGGCGTCGGAGGCGATGGATGCGGCCGAGAAGCAACTGCGCGCCGAGAAGACCAAGGAAGCACTCGCGCCGGAAAATCAGGCGCTGAAATTCCTGCAGGACGCCGAGACCACCTACGAGAGCGAGGTGCGTGAGCGTCAGCAACAGCAGGGCGGTGGCGGAGGCGGCGGTGGTGGCGGCGCGATGGCCGAAGACCTCGCGGACCTCTTTGAACTGGAACGGGATCGCCTGGCGAATCAGTACGAACTGCAGCAGCGCGCCAGTGAGGCCCAGCAGGGTGGTGGTGCCGCGGGTGACCAGGAAGTGGACGAGGTGGCCCAGCGCCTGAAGGAACTGGCCGAACGTCAGCTCGCCGAGGCCGAACGTCAGCGTCGTCAGGCTGCGGCCAAACAGGCGGCGGGTGGCAGCACGTCGGGGCAGCGCGCCCTTGCGGAAGAACTTGAGGAACTGGCGCGGCAGCTTGAACGGCTGAGCCGTGATCAGCAGCGTGAACAGGAACAACGCCAGCAGTTGGCGGATGAGTCACGACGGATGCAGGAGGCGGCCAACCAGATGCGCCGCGCGGCCGCGAGTGGCCAGCAGGAAGCCGGCAGCCAGGCGGCCTCGGCCGCGCAGCAGTTGCAGGAAGCCCAGCGTCGTCTGCAGAACGCCACGTCACCGTCCAATCCGCAGCAGGCCGTGCAGGACGCACAGCGTCAGATGCAGGAGCTGGTGAATCAGCAGAAGGCGATTCAGTCGCAGGTGGGCAGTCTGCCGCAGCAGGGCGCCGCGGGCCGTGAACAGCAGCTGGGTCAGATTGGTGAGCGCAAGGATGCGCTGCGATCGCAGCTCGGTCAGTTGGAGCAGCGCTTGAATCAGACGTCGGCGCAGATGCGCGGCGAGCAACGTGAGGCCGGCAACAAGTTGCGCGAGGCCGCCGCGGAGATTCGCGACAACCAGATCAAGGAGAAGGTGGACTTCACCAAGTCCAACCTGGCCGGCGCACCGCCGCAACTGGCGCGCGACTACGAGCAGGCGATCAGCAGTGAACTGCAGGCCGTGCAGAACACGCTCAATCAGGCCGCTGAGGCGATGAGCAGCGCGACGCGCCAGAACGCGCAGACGCAGGCGCTTGATCAGGCGCGTAATGCCCTGCGCGGCCTTGAGTCGCTCAACGAGCGGATGCAGCAGGCCGGAGAACAGCAGGGCCAGCAGGGCCAGCAGGGTCAGCAGGGCCAGCAGGGCCAGCAGGG
>CAYRGW010000046.1:14697-35399 GCA_964423815.1 uncultured Solibacteraceae bacterium
CAGCAGGGCCAGCAGGGCCAGCAGGGTCAGCAGGGCCAGCAGGGCCAGCAGGGCCAGCAAGGCCAGCAGGGCCAGCAGGGCCAGCAAGGTCAGCAAGGTCAACAGGGACAGCAAGGCCAGCAAGGCCAGCAGGGTCAACAGGGCCAGCAGGGCCAGCAGGGTCAGCAAGGCCAACAGGGCCAACAAGGCCAGCAGGGCCAGGGACAAGGCCGGCAGGGTCAGCAAGGCCAGCAGGGCCAGATGACCGACGGGCGTAGTGGCAATCCCACTGGTGGTCAGCAGCGTGGTCCGTCGCAGATGGGTGGCGCGTCAGGTGATGCTCGCAACAATGGCCAACGGTTCACGGCCGAAGAGGCGCGTCAGTTCCGTCGCGAGTTGACCGAACGCACCGGCGATCTGCAGCAACTGCGCAACGCGTTGCAGCAGGCGGGGGTGGATGCCCGCGATCTGGACGAGGTGGTGCGCCAGCTCCGTCAGCTCAACAGCGAAAACGCCTTTGGTGATCCACTCGGTGTGCAGGAGCTCACGGCGGCCGCGCTCGAGAAGCTCAAGAAGTTCGAGTTCGACCTTCGCAAGAAGCTCGATACCACCAGCAATGCGCTGTTCCTGAACGGCAACGAAGAGATCCCGGCTGCCTTCCGCAATCTCGTCGAGGAATATTACAAGTCGCTCGCGAAGAAGGGCGGGCGGTAGACTGTGTGAATGTCGGTCGCGTTGCACTACCTGCGTTGGGCTCTCGGTCTTGCGCAGGCGCACACACAGACCACGGCGGCTGAGCGCGCCTGCCTGGCCCGGCACGCAGACGGTCGCCGGGCGCTGGTCGAGATCGGCGTCTTTGAAGGGGTCACGACACGTCTGCTCCGCGGCGTGATGGCCGACGACGGCGTCCTGTACGCCGTGGACCCATTCCCGACAGGGCGCCTGGGCGTGTCCCTCCACGAACGGATTGCGCGCCACGAGGTGAGCCAGAGCGCACGCGGCCGTGTGGAGTGGCTGCGCACGACCGGCACGGACGCCGCCCGCGACCCACGGCTCGCCGGCGTGGAGGTCGACTTTATCTTCGTGGACGGTGATCACTCCTGGGACGGCATCGCCGGCGACTGGCATGCGTGGAAGGGCAAGATGGCTCCCGGCGGCATCATGGCCTTCCACGACAGCCGCCAGAGTCCCGACGCAGGCAGCCAGGCCTTCACCGAACAGGTCATCACGCGTGACCCCGGGTTCGAGGTCATCGACACCGAGACGACGGTGACGGTGATTCAGCGGCGCTGAACGAGGTCCCGAGGTCCCGAAGTTCCGAAGTTCCGAAGTCCCGAGAAATGGGCGCGCCGCGCCCTACTCTCCCCGTGTGAGGGCCATCAACTGGTCCGTCGTCATCCCGGGTCGTGGTTTCGGGGCGCGGCGCATGGCTTCAATGAGTCGGCGGCCCTTCTGGTCAGCTCTTGCGGTCTTGAGGATTCGGGCATTCAGAGGACTGGTGACCCGTCCCTTGGGCGTCGGTTTCATAAGTCTTTCCCCTGGAACTAAGGTCACATCGTCGTACCGCACGCGTCAAGTTGACAACTGGTCTTTGTGTTTGTAAGACTGGCGTCGGCATGAGACGACTGATGCAGTTTGTCCTCGGCGGCCTTCCGACACCGCCAGCCGCCACGCGTGCGCTGGCGGCGACGATGGCGGATTGGCGGCATGAAGCAGCCCAGGCTGAGACGGTCGCACGTAACCTCGGTGTGGCGGCGGTCGGACTGATGTCGGTTGCGCGCGTGCTGATCGTCAGCGGCTTCAAGGAGCTGCCGGACGCGTGGTCGGCACCGTTCCTGTGGCGCACGGCTCTGATGTGGTGCGTCGTGTTGCTGGTGACCATCTGGAACGACCCTCCACTCCGCTTCGTGGACGTGCTGGGCACGCGCGATCTGATTGTGCTTGCGATCTTTCGCGCGGCCCCAGCGGCCGTGATGTTATTGCCACTCGCGGCCTTTATATCCGAGGCATCGGGAGCGCGAACTCGTGTGGGCCCTTCGACCGGCGCGTTGACCGTGGTCACGCTTGTCGCGGCGGTGGCCGTGCTGTCGTCTCCAGAGTTTGTGCACTATCAACGCCACGCGTCATGGGAGCACTTTGCCAATGCCGCGACCCCTGCACCCGTCGCGTTCCCGTCACTGTTTCGCATCCTGAGCGACGGGCCGACTGTGCCCATGACCCTGACGAACTGGATCGCGTTTGGTAATGGGTGCCTCATGCTGGCCGCTGCGACCGTCGGTCTGAGCGCGCTCGCCTATCAGGTGCGTAGGCGCCGCAGTATTGGCGCGTGGCTCGTTGCGTTGTCTCCCTTTGTCTTGATCTATGTGGCGACCGTGGGGCTTTGGTCTATTGCCCGCGTGTTCGCCCAGTTCTCGTTGACCGTCCTGCCGTTCATCCTGGCCGGCTACCTTGCACGGCAGACAAAGCGTCGAGAAGCCAATGCCGAATCGGTGGTGTCAGCATGAGGGTCTCCACCAACGAACGCGTGATCCTGTCGCTCCTCGCCAATCACGGCGCCAGCTACGGGCTGCAGTTGGTGGAGGCCTCCGGCAACCGTCTGAAACGTGGCGGAATCTACGTCACGCTCGGTTCAATGGAACAGAAGGGCCTTGTCACGTCCGAGCTGCAGGACGATGGCCGGCGTGTGTATCAGGTGAGTGGTCTGGGTCACCGCGCCCTTGCGGCGATCGAGATCATGAACGCGGTATGGCAGCCAGCGCGGCGGGCCTGACCAGCCTCCGCCAAGGCTACGGCGGTCCGCCGTAGCTTCAGCGAAGGCGGAAGGCCACGCCCTACACTGAGTCGAACCCTGGACCGTGGACCGTGTCGGACCTTGGACCTTACCGGATAACTGTCAGCAGCGCCTTCTCAGCGACCTCGTCCACTGCGGCCGACCCGGCGGTGAAGTGATTCGCAATCATCGAAAAGACGAACCGTTCCCCTGACGGCGCGTCGACAAACCCCGACAGGGACCGGACGTTCGAGATGGTGCCGGTCTTGGCCTGCACGTGGCCGGCCAGTGCGGTGTTTTTCATGCGGTTGCCCAGTGTGCCGTCCTGTCCACCCACCGGCAACGCCGCCATGAATGGGGCGCGCATCGTCTCGTCATTCCAGATGTGTTTGAGGAGCGTGACGATCGCGTCCGAGGAGACGTAGTTGTAGCGCGACAGACCTGAGCCGTCGTACATGACGTACGATCCTTCGGGAATCCCCCAGGACGTCAGCGTCTCGGCTGCCACCGCGCGCCCAGCCTGGGTGGTGCCGCCGCGGCCGAATCGCTGGCCAAGTGTCTTGAGGAATGTCTCGCCGTAAAAATTCTGGCTCGACTTCATGAAGTACGCGCCCAATGACGAGAGCGGCTGCGATCGCCGCGTGGCGACGACGCGTCGCCCTGCCGTGGCCGGCGGCTCAATATCGTCAATGTCCACAGCGCCACCACGCACAGGAATCCCGCGATCGGCGAGGGTGGCGTGCAGGCCCGCCACAAAAAACGCCGTCGGGTTGTGCACACTCGTCGTGCGCACGAGCGGCGTGGCCCGGCCCAGCGGAATGCTCCCGCGCAGCGCGACGTCGTTGCTGTTCAGGCCGCGCGACTGATTGACCGATGTCTGGCTGTCGGCAGCGCCGGTCGTGATCGTGTGTGTCACCGCCAGCCCGTGCCCGGCCGGTGTCACCTCGACGCGCGCGGGCGCACCCACGGCTGCACCAGGCCAGATGCGGACGATCACGATGTTTTCGTTGTAGCTCAGCGCGCTGGACGGCGCGGCGTAACCATCGTTGAGATAATCCCACGACCAGCCGGGACCGATGCCGTCGTCATCAAACAGACTGTCATCACCGATCAAACGTCCGGTGACCCGATGGATGCCGGCCTTCGCCAGCGCATCGGCCCACTCCTCAAACACCGGAGCGGGACCAAAACCCACCGAGTCGATCGACGGGTCGCCACCACCGACGACGATGAGGTCGCCGTGCAGGGTGCCGTCCACGACCGTGCCGTGCGCCTCAAGGCGCGTCTCAAACGTGAAGTCCCACCCGAGGCGTTGCGCCGCGACCGCCATCGTGAACAACTTCATGTTCGACGCGGGCACGACGAGTTTGTCGCTGTTGCGCGCATACACCACGCGCCCGTCACGGAGTGATTCGATCCGCACGCCCCACAGGGCCCGCGCAAATCGTGCATCGTTGAAGAGGGCGTCGAGTTCGTCGTGCAGGGGCGTGGCCGTGCTGTGTTCAGAATGTGCCGTGTGGGTCGCGTGCGACGGATCCACGGTCGCAGGAACTGACGCACAGCCGGCGCCCAGAAGCAACGTCAGCCCAAGACCAATCACCCGATCACTCGAACGCACGATCATCAATTCCCCGCGATTTCCTTGAGCAACGCCATGACACGATCAAAGTCGACCGTGGACACAACCGCCGCGCCGGGTTCGCCCGCGCGGGTGGCGTGGACCACCGTGCCCGACTTGCGCAGCGTCACCGCCTCCGATTTCGCCGAGTCCCCCTCGCCGAATCGCACCGTGATCGCCACCGTCTCGCCAGTCGACGCGGCCGAGGCGACAAAACTCTCCGCCCGCAGATTGGAGGTGGTCGTCAGCAGGTCGGTCATCGTGGTCAGATCGGCGGTTCTGGCTGTCGGCGTGGTCATCGACCACACGTCGGCGGCGTTCTCGCCTTCACCCTTCTTCTTGGTGAACGAATATGTGGTTCCCCCCGACGTGAGGTCAAAGTTGGTCGCGGAGAATGACCGGAACTCAAACAACTCCTTGAGCCGCATGTCGTCCGGCGACTTCTTCAGGTCGTCGAGGATCGTCTTCTCGATCGTGAAGATCAACGGCCGCGACAGATCACGCGCATAGACGTTGGTTTCACCCTCTGCGGCACCAATGGCCAGTTCCGCCTTGGACGAACCCGACCCAACGGTGACGGTGGCCTGGGGCCTGTCGAGGCCGTACTGCTTCAGATTGGCGGTGCCGTCCGCAGAGACGAGACCCACCATGCGTGCCTGAAACAGGCGACCGACGATGCCATCCACCGCAGCGAAGTCCGCGCGCGCGTTCACCGGAGCGGTGAGCCGCCAGTCGCTGCCCGATTTGGCGAATGCGAGCTGGGCCGTGCCTGTAGACACCGCGAGGGTGTCGGCGTCATCACGCGAGAACTTCAGCACGCTTTTTTCGCGCAACTGGAACGGCGTCTTGTTGAAGGTGTCCTCGAGGTATCCACCGATGAGGAACACCCGGGGTGATCCTTCCACGCGGGCGTACAGGTCGCCGCCGGTCGGCGTCTTGGTGCCGATCTGCAGGCGCCGGGGCGCGGACTCACCGGCGACCGTGAACTCGATGGTCATGCGCGCGGGGTCCAATCCGAACTCCGCGGCGCTGTGTGGCTCCAGGGCCACCACACGCGTCAGCTCCAGCGATTCGATCGACGACACAACCGTGGCGATCTCCACGGTATCCGCGTCGGCCGGCGCAGGTGCCGTGATGGCCCAGGTGGCGTCCTGTCGGACCACCCGTGTGGTCTCGGCGCCCGCATTCGTGATCTGCACCGCCTCGATTGAACCCGGCGCGACGGTAAACACCTTCTCGCGTGTGGTGGCCGTGTCAGCCGCCGGATCACGTTTCATCTCGACGAAATAGATGTAGCCGCCCAGGCCGGCCGCGACGAGCACGAGCAACAGGAATGACTTGCCACTTCGCATATCAGCGCCTCGTCCACCACACACGCACGCCCATCGCGATGAAGGCGAGCGGGAAGATCACGAGCGAGAGCCACATGATTCGCGTGCTCTGGTCCTCGGTCAGCTGCACACGGCGGTCGGCCGGGTCCACGGGGCGAATCGCAATCAGGTTTTCCTGCTGCGCCAGCCAGTTGGTCATGTTGAGGAAGAGGTCCCGGTTGCCCTGGATGCCAAGGGCCCCGTTGGACGCAAAGTCCGAGTCCCCGACCACCACCATGCGTGCTTCCGGCTTCGGCGCGTCGGGCGATTCCGCGACCGGCGCGTTCGGCGCTTCCGCCGAGACGGCTGCGGCAATCGAGATCGGCCCGGTCGTGTCGAGCGTGGGATCCGGCGTGGGTTTGCCCGTGGAGTACAACTCCTTCAGGTCACTCTCCGCCCAGCTCTGCGGACTGGTCTCGACCAGCGACGATGGCAGGCGACCGTCGGTGCCACCTTCAATCGCCGTCACCGACCGCGCCATCGGGTACGCCGTCATGTACCGGAAACCGTCCGTGATGGGATGTGCGGGATATCGCGTCGCCAACGGCACCTGCGGTCCCACACCCAACTGGCGGCCCATGCCGCTCGCGTCGAGCACGATGTCGTTGCCGATGTTGAAGCCCCAGCTGCGCGCCAGGCCCATCAGGTTCGGCATCGCAGGACCACCGGAGGCGTCCGGGGCATCGATCATCAACAGCAGTTTGCCGCCGCGGTTGAGATAGGTGGTCAGCGCTTCGACTTCGCCGGCCAGAAAGTCCGACGACGGACCCGCAACGACCACCACGGACGCATCCTCGGGCACCGCGCCCTGCTGGGCCAGCGGCAACGTGGCGGTTTCGAAGTTGTCACTCTTCATCGCCTCGGTGATCTGGCTCAGACCGCGTGGATCACCACCGGCCGAATTACGTTCGCCGTGGCCCTCCACGAAGTACACCTTCTTGGCCTTGCCCTCAACCACCTTGATGATCGCGTTGGTGATGTCCTGCTCACCGCTCTGCGTCGTCCGTTCCGTGCGGCCCGCGTGTTCAAACACGATGGTGCCGTACTGCTGGATTTCGTATTTCTGCGCCTCAAGCGGCGCCGCATCGATGTCGAAGTACTCGACCTTGACCTGGCCCGAGAGGTATTCGTACTCCGAGAGCCGATCCGCAAACGCGTCCCGTCCCCCTTCGGCGTGGAACACCTTGATCGTGACCGGTTCGGTGAGTTCCTGGACCACCTTCTTCGACTGGTCCGACAACGAGAACTGTTTGGTCTCGGTGAAGTCCCAGCGTTTGTTCTGCCGGTTGCCAATCCAGTTGACCGCCACAAGGATGCCGAGCACGAGCAGCACGCTGCCGGCCGCCATCGATCCGTATTTGGCGTTTTTGCCCTGGAACGAGCGGCCAATTTCGCGCCACTGGCCCAGCGTGTAGAGGAGGGTCGTCACCAGGCCGGCAATGGCCAGCCGCTGCGACCACACGAGCAGTTCGGGTTGTGTGAAGCGGATGACGACGGCGGCGGCGACCAGCGCCACGCCCACCCATCCAAGTATCGCCAGAAGTTGTTTCACGATCAGCCCCTCCACCGTTCGGTATCCACGGACTTCACCGTGAGGAACAGCCCGAAGGCAATCACACTCAGGTAATACAGCGCGTGTTTGGTGTCGATGACCCCTTTGCTGAAGTCGTCAAAGTGTTCGGTGATCGACAGGTACGACAACACGGCGGCGGTATTGGGTCCAAAACTCGAGCCCAGCCAGCTCACAATCCAGAGGAGCAGCGCCACGACAAACGTCGCCGCGCCCGCCACGACCTGATTTTTGGTCGTGCTGGAGATGAACAGGCCGAGGGAAATCAGGCAGGACCCCAGCAGGAACAATCCGAGGTAGCCGGTCACGACCGGCATGATTTCCGGATTGCCGAAGACAAACAGAATCGCGATGTTCAGCATCGTCACCCCGAGCAGCGCGGCGTAGAAGCCGATGGCCCCGAGGAACTTGCCGAAGACGATCTGCACGTCGGTGATCGGCGAGGTGAGCAGCAGCTCGATGGTGCCGGAGCGTTTTTCCTCCGCGTAGGTGCGCATCGTGATCATCGGCAGGAGGAACAGGATGATGACGCTGGCATTACCCAGCACGCCACGAATCATGCCCTGGTTGACGTTGACCGGACCGCCGCCCATCTGCGACTGCGTGCTCTGTTGCACGAAGAAGGAGAGGTGGGCGTAGAAGAAGTAGCCGAAGAGCAGGGCAAACAGGCCCATGACGACCCAGCCCATCGGCGAGACGAAGTAGCCGCGCAATTCCTTGCCGGCAATGGTCATGATGTTACGCATTGGTGACCTCCTCGCTCGTGGACGGCTCGGCCGGTGTCGTGTCGGCCACGACCTTGCCGGTTTCGTCCGTGGTGAGCTGCAGGAAGATGTCCTCCAGGCTCATGCGCAGGGGGCGCAACTCGAGCAATCCCCATCCCTTGTCGACGATCGACCGCGCGATGTCGCGACGAATGTCGCGATCGGTCTCGGCGGAGATCTCGTAGCCGACCTGTGAGTCGTGGCGGTCAAATTCCATCACGCCCCGCACCCCGGGCACCGACGACAGGGTGGCTGCCGCATCGGATCCGGCCGCATCCACCTGCACATACAGCGTCGCCGCGCCCTTGAGCTGGCGCGTGAGGTTGTCGGGTGTGTCAATGGCGACCACGCGCCCCTTGTTGATGATGACCACACGTGAGCAGGTCTGCGACACCTCCGGAAGGATGTGCGTGCTGAGCACGATGGTGTGATTGCCGGCGAGCCCGCGGATGAGGTCGCGTGTTTCGATGATCTGCTTCGGGTCGAGACCCGCGGTCGGTTCATCGAGAATCAGCACCTCGGGGTCATGCAGCAGCGCCTGCGCAATACCGACGCGCTGTTTGTAACCCTTCGACAACTTCGAACAGTGGCGTTTGGCCATGTCCGCGATGTGGGTCTTGGCCATCGCGCCGTCAATCTTCGCCTCACGCTCCGCCTTCGACACCGAGGGCGGCATCTTGAGCTTGGCGACAAAGGTGAGATATTCCCGCACCGTCATGTCGGGATACAGCGGCGGCGTTTCCGGCAGGTATCCGATGCGGCGTTTGGCCTCCATCGGCTGCGCGAAGACGTCGAACCCGGCGACAGTGGCGGTGCCTTCGGTGGCGGGCATGTACCCGGTCAACACGCGCATCGTGGTGGTTTTTCCGGCCCCGTTGGGACCGAGAAAGCCGAGGATCTCGCCCTTCTCCACGCGAAAGCTGACATCGTCAACCGCGGTAAAGGGCCCGTAGCGTTTCGTGAGGTGTTGGACCTCGATCACAGACCTGACTCCTTAGTTATGGGTGTGATGGCTGGGCCATCACGAGCTTGGACAGACACCGGATCGTAGTCGGGTACGCGAATTCGTTCAATATTCGAGGGATGAACATCTTGTTGACATATGAGCAGTTGTTCATATATCACTAGGTATGGACCTGGCTGCCCTTGATCAAATTCGCGCCCGGCTGTTGAGCGGCGTGCCCCTCCAGTCGGTGGCCGAGATCTTCAAGTTGCTGGCCGATCCCACACGGGTGCGCATCCTCGACGCCCTCTCCCATGGGGAACGGTGTGTGTGTGACCTCGCCTCACTCGTCGGCATTTCCGAATCCGCCATGTCCCATCAATTGAGGCTCCTGCGTACGGCGCGACTGGTGCGCGCCCGCCGGGACGGACGACAAGCGTTTTATGCTCTGGACGATCACCATGTGATTGGCCTCCTTCGCGACGCCCGGAAACATGTCGAGGAACCTGGACACGTGAAGCGGGTCGCGCGATGAGTGACCCGTGCTGCGCGCCGGCAAGTCCCGCGGTACCGCGCGTCACGACGCGTCCTCCCATGGATCACGCCCTGCTGGCGGCCGGGGGGCTGATCGGCGTCGGCGCGATCCTCGAATGGGGTGTGACCACCACGTGGGCACCGCTGCCGGCGACGGTGGCCTTTGCGCTCGCGGCCGCGCTGGCCGTGAAGGTGCCGGCCCAACACGCGTGGCGGTCCGTGCAGCGCCGCGTCCTGGACATCAACGTGTTGATGGTGATCGCGGTGGTGGGCGCCATCGGGCTCGGCGAGTGGTTCGAGGCCGCGATGGTGGTCTGGCTGTTCGGGATCTCCGAGTGGCTGGAGGCGCTGAGTCTCTCGCGGGCGCGTCGCGCGATTCGCGACATGATGAGCGTCGCCCCCACGGACGCACTCGTCCGGCGTGACGGCGCCGTCGTCCCCATTGCGATTGATCAGGTGCGTGTGGGTGACCTCGTGCTGGTGCGGCCCGGGGACCGGGTGCCGGTGGATGGCACGGTGATGCATGGCGAGTCGGCGGTGAACCAGGCGCCCATCACCGGCGAGTCGTGGCCCGCGGACAAGGCCGTCGGTGACGCGATCTTTGCCGGGTCGATCAACGGCAACGGCGCGCTTGACGTGCGTGTGGATCGCCTCGCGGCCGACAGCACGATCGCACGCATCATTCACCTCGTCGAAGAGGCGCAGTCGAAGCGGGCGCCGATTCAGACGTTTGTGGACCGCTTCGCGCGGGTCTACACCCCGGCGGTGGTGGTCATCGCTGCCGTCATTGCCGTGGTGCCGCCCACGATCGCCTCGGTCGAGACCCTGTCCATGGCCGCAGGGGGCTGGGGCGAGTGGTTTTATCGCGCGCTGGTGTTGCTGGTGGTGGCGTGTCCGTGCGCGCTCGTCATCTCGACACCCGTGGCCATCGTCTCCGCGCTGACGACCGCCGCGCGGGCGGGTGTGCTCATCAAGGGCGGCGCCCATCTTGAGCGCCTGGCGGCCGTGCGCTGCGTGGCGTTCGACAAGACGGGCACACTCACCGAAGGGCGCGTCGCCGTGACGGACATCCTTGGCGTCGGCATCACGCCACCCGATGAGGTGCTGGCGGTCGCCGCCTCACTCGAAGCGCGGTCCGAACATCCGATTGGACGGGCGATCGTTGATCGCGCGACGGCCGCCGGTGTCGTGTTTGCGGAAGGCACGAACTTCCGGGCGTTGCCCGGCCTCGGGGCGGAAGCCACCGTCACGTCCGGTGTCGCGGTCGTCGGCAGCCATCGATTTTTTGAATCGCGATCGTTGTGCACCGCCGACCTGCACGCACGGATGGCTGAGGTGGAAGCCACCGGTGCCACCCCGGTGTGTGTGGGTCGCGACGGAGCCGCGCTCGGTGTGATTGGTCTGGCCGACACGATACGGGAGGGCGCGCACGAGGTCGTGCGCGACCTGCGGTTGGCCGGGGTGGATCACGTCGTCCTGCTCACGGGAGACACTCGCCGATCGGCGGACGGCATCCGGGACGCGTCCGGCGTGGACGAGGTCTATGCCGACCTCATGCCGGAGGACAAGGTCAACCTGGTGGAGATGCTCAAGCGGGAACACAACGTGGTGGCGATGGTGGGCGACGGCGTGAACGATGCGCCCGCGCTCGCCGCCTCGGATGTGGGAATCGCGATGGGTGCCGGTACCGGTGTCGCCCTGGAAACGGCCGACGTGGCCCTGGTGGGCAACGACCTGTCGCGCCTGCCGTTTGCCCTGCGCCTGAGCCGCGACACACTCGTGACGATCAAAACCAACGTCGCCATCGCCCTGGGGCTCAAGGCGGCCTTTGTGGTGTTGACGGTGCTGGGCGCGGCCACTCTCTGGATCGCGGTGCTGGCCGATACGGGCGCGTCACTGCTCGTGGTCGCGAACAGTCTGCGGTTGCTCAATCGGCGATCGTTCTGAAATCACCAATTTCAGATTCCAGTTCCAGCTCGTCGATAAACTGAATCCCCATGCCGACGCGGCGGTCCGCCCACACGACATACCCCGTGCGTTCGATATCGGTGGACGACGGGGGCAGTCTGAATTTCACGCGGACCTCGGCGCCCGGTTCCAGCGGTGTGAGGGTGCGAATCGCCAGGCCGCCCCGGCTGATGTTGAGTGTGACCGCGCCGGCGATGGCCGCGCCGGATCGATAGGACACCGGGACACTGAGCACCAGTCGAGGCGCCAGACGTCTGTCAAAACTGGCCGGAAAAAGATGGGGTGCCAGCGCGGGAAGAATTTGCGCGGTGGCGGCATGTTCGTTGATGTAACCTGCGATCGCGGCAGGCAGCAGGGCACGACTGTCTGCCGCACTGCGGACGGTGCCCGCGAACACAAGAATCGGCAGCGGGGTCTGTGCGGCGGCGCGCAGTTGACGCACCCACGCGGCCGGGTCCGCATGGAGGCCGAGGTCGATGAGGGCCAGGCTGGCGTGCGCGGCGGCGGCGACCGCATCGGCCGCCGAATTCGCGGTAACGTACTGATGACGCGCATCGGCAAGCGCCGCTGCAAATCGATCACACACGGATGTATCCCGATGTGTGATTACAATGATTTTGGTCGCGGATTTTTCCGACATGTTGATTGCAGCGTGTGGAACCGCGTCGATATAATTCCCGTGTCGGAGGAGAGTGTATGGCGACCTGCCCGGAATGTGACATCGAAATCGAGATCGACGAGGACGACCTCGAAGAAATGGAAGTGGGCGACCCCTGGGTCTGTGACGGCTGCGCCAGCAACCTCCGCATCGCCTCGCTTGATCCGCTCGAATTTGATCCGGACGACGAAGACGAAGACGAGGACGAGGAAGCCGAGTCCGACGAGGTCGAAGCCGACGACGCCGAGGGCGACGACGAGGACGACGACGAGACCAGCGACGACTGGGAAGAATAAGTCACCCCGTCCGTGACCTCTACTCTTCGACGTCTGCTCGCCGTCGTCGGCGTGGTGGTCGCTTTGGCCCACGTCGCGGCATTGCCGCAGACGCTTGAAGACCTCGATTCCGTCAACTTTGCGCTTGGTGTCGAGACGTTTGATGTCTCGCGGCATCAGCCGCATCCGCCCGGATACCCCGTCTACATTGCGGCGGCGAAGGTGTCAGACGCCGTCGTACACGCGGCCTTCCCTGACTGGCCGCGGGATCGCCGCGCGGCGGTCGGCCTGGCCATCTGGAGTGTGATCGCCGGTGTGGCGGCACTCTGGGTGATGACGTCCCTGTGGATTGCGATCGGCCTCACCCCCAGTCAGTCCGCATTGGCGGCCGTGCTGGCCACCACGTCACCACTTTTCTGGCTGACCAGTAGTCGCCCCCTCACCGACATGCCCGGTCTGGTGCTCGGCATGGCCGTGCAGGTCGCGTTGATGCGCGGGTTGCGCGAGGTGCGCCAGCACCCCGGCGTGGTGCCGACCTCGTGGTGGTGGGCGGCGATCGGCGCGGGATTGGTGATCGGCGTGCGTACGCAGACAATGTGGCTGACCGGCCCGTTGTTGTGCTGGTGTGCGGGCGAGTTGGTGAGCACGGGCCGCTGGCGTGATGCGCTCCGTCTGATTGGCGCCGCTGCCGTCGGTGTGCTTGTGTGGTTCATCCCGATGCTGGTGGTGGCCGGAGGGTGGACCGCCTACATGGGCGCACTCGGGGCGCAGGGCACCGAGGATTTTGTGGGCGTCGAGATGCTCGCCACCAATCCCTCGTGGCCGCTTCTCACGGAAGCGTTGTCCCGTTCATTCAGAACGCCGTGGCTGCACGAAGGGCTGGCGTCAGTGGTGTTGATCCTCGCCGGTCTCGGCGTGGCGCGATTGCTGGGACGCAGCCGACGCGTGCTGGCGCTGATGCTGCTCGCGTTCTGGCCGTATTGTGTGTTCCATCTGACCTTCCAGGAGACCGCGACGATTCGGTACAGCCTGCCGCTCGTCGCCCCGGTGGCGGCGCTGGCGATCACCGCGTTGTCGGCGCTGGCTCGACCGGTGGCGCTGGTGTGTACGGCGGTACTGGTCGCGGCGTCGATCTGGGTGGCACAACCGCCGCTGGCGGCGTACGGGGCGACAGGGGCGCCGATCTTCCGCGCGTTCACCGATCTCGAATCAATCTCGGTCGCCTCGCCCGCCACGCCGACCGTGTTGGGGATGCATCGTCGTGTCGCGTCTGAGTCGCGTCAGGCGCTGGTGTGGACCGCCCAGGCGTGGCCGTTCACCCGGCTCCCGAGCCAACGCGGTGGAGAGGTGTTGGAAGTGGTGGAGTACTGGCGCGCCGGAGGCCGTGGCCCGCTGTGGTTCCTGGCCAATCCGGTGCGTCGTGATCTCGCGATGATCGACGCACGCGCGCGACGCCTGCATGCCCCCTATCGATGGCATCCCGATGTCACCGCGCTTGTGGCGCTGGCGCGCCCCACCGATGTGGACGCCTGGATCATCACGCCGCCCCGATGGATGCTCGGGCGCGGGTGGGCGGTGACGCCGGAGATTGGCGGCGTGACCTCGGCGCTGGGATTGGGGCCACATCGTGCGCCCGCCCCCGCGTATCTGCGTCGTGATCCTGCCGCGCTTCGTGTGGTCATCGGTGGGCGCCACCTCGGCCCGGAGGGGTCCGCGCCGGTCACGCTGGTCGCTGAACTCGACGGTGTGGAGGTGGATCGCTGGACAACGACATCGTCGAACCGCAGCTTTCAGCAGTGGATTGATCTGCCGGCCGGGGTGCCGGCGGGAGAGGGACCCTACGCGACGTTGGCGGTCCGCGTGGACAGCCAGCGGCGCGGCGCGCCTGTGGGGCTGGAATTTTTTGACGCGGCCACGGCGTCCGATGTGTTGTGGACGTTTGCCACCGGCTGGCACGAACCCGAACAGGAGGCCGGCACGGGGCTCGACTGGCGCTGGATGGAGCGGTCCGGCACCCTGCGCATCGCGGGGCCGGCACATGATCTGACGCTGACGATCTCGGGCGACTCTCCTGTCAAATATTTCGGACGCGGGACCGATCTTGTCGTGCGCGCGGGAGACACGGAACTGGCGCGTCGACATCTCGCGTCGGACTTCACGGAGTCCATTGTGGTGCCCGCTGCCGCGATCGCGGCGGCTGATGGCCGCCTCACGCTTGAGGTCGGTGAGGCGTACGTGCCTGCGGCACGGGGACAAGGCGCCGATCAACGACAGCTCGGCCTCCGCGTGTTTCACCTCTCACTCACACCTCAGCGATAACCGCAATTTGGGCGGATTTTCGGCCCTTGCGTCATGGCACCTAACGGTGCTAGCGTCGTCACCCGTAGTGGTTATGTCCCACGAAGGAGGGTGTTGTGATGATGCAACGGTTCTCTGTGAAACAGATCGTCGCGCTGTGTGTCGTGGTGGGTGTGGTGATGGTGGCGATGCCGCGGGTGGCGGCGGCTGGTGACGCGAAGCCGGCGGCGGCGTCGCGTGTGCAGACGTTGCCGGTGCTGGTGGCGTGCAGCGCCTACAGCCTGGTCCTTGGATACAGTCAGTTTCATTCGCGGACGCTGCCGCCGATCACGGGCAACAGCGGCCTGGTGTACCGGTGCGGCATTGCCGGTGTGGACGGGATCATTCTGGAAGAGGTCCTTGATCCCTACAACCAGCAACTGGCGTCGGACATCTACAACACCCTGAACAGCATCGAGTCGGTGCACAACTACTATTTTGAACAGGAAGGCATCAGTGAACTCGACTACCGCGCGCGCTGCGATCTGACGATCGAAAGCGGGTGCCCGATGGGCGCGCAGTTTGAGGTGGCGTTTACGATCTCCGCGTACACCGCCGAGGACTTCTGCCTCGAAGAGTGGTGCATCTGCCGTGAAAACTGGCACTGCGAAGAGGGGTTGGTGTGCGCGCTGTTTTTTCCGGACATCACGGGGTCACACGGCGAGTGCCGGCGTAGCGAGTGGTGGTTTGACTGATGCAGGCCACACGATTGCAGACCGCGGGTGCCATTGCGGCCATTGCGGCTGCGGTGGGCGTCTGGATTTTGCTCGCGACCATCGGCGTCACGTCGTACGCCGGCTGGCGTTCGATGAGTGGCCTGGCCGAGCGTGGGGAGCCGACGGTGCGCCTGCGCGGGAGTGTGCTTGGTCGCCAGGATGCGACGGTGGCCGTGGTGGAGTTCTCCGACTTCGAATGCCCGTCGTGCGCCGCGTACGCACGACGGGTGTTCCCCGAGGTGCGGAAGCGTTACGTGGAGACGGGCATGGTCATGTATGCGCAGAAACATCTGGTGCTGGAGCGTCTGCATCCGCATGCGCGGCGCGCCGCCGTGGCGGCCGAGTGCGCGGCGCGCCAGTCGGTGATGTGGGCGTATCGTGAGCGCCTGTTTGCGAACAGTCCGACCCTCGACCAGGCGTCACTGCTCACGCTGGCGGGAGAAGTGGTGCCCGACCAGGGCAGTTTTGTGGACTGCCTGACGGCGGCCGACGGCAGTGCGATTGAGGCCGATCTGGCTGACGCCGGCCGGCTGCGCATCGGTGCCACGCCGACGTTTGTCATCGGCCGCGTGGACAGAGCCGGGCTGATCACCATCGAACGCACCGTCGTGGGAGCCAGGAGCGTTGATCTCTTTGCGGCCATCGACGCGGTCCTGCAACGTGTCGTGCAATCACGAGGGGGAGGCTGAGTGTCGACACAATTGCGCACGGCCAATCTCGTCATGTTGTCGCTTGGCGGGGTGATTGGGCTGGTGTCCGCCTTCACGCGCGGATTCTGGCCCGTCGCGCCGCTGCTGGTCATTGTGTCGTGTGGACTCGCGATGCAGCTGATGCCGCCGTTGCCGAAGGACCAGCCTGGACTGCTGTGGTGGGCAGCCGCCAATCTGGTCGGGCTGATTGTGGCGCTGGCCGCCGCGTGGTTCGAATCGTTGCCCCTGCTGATCACGGGCCTGCTGCTGGTGGGCGCGGCGATCGTCATTCCAAGCCTTCAGCGCAAGTCATGAGGTGTCCATGCGTACGACCCGGATGTCATCGGTGGTGGGGCTCCTCACGATCGTCGTGGCGCTTGCGGCCTTCCAGCAGGCGCCCCTGAGTCTGACAGGTACGGTGCGTGATGCCGTCACGGGCGCCCCACTGGGCGGGACGGCCGTGCGCCTCGCCAGCGCCGGCTCCCCGGACGCCCGCATCCAGATCGCCGACAAGGACGGCCGGTATCGGTTTACGGATCTCGAGCCGGGACGGTATGAAGTGTCCGCGCGACTGGATGGCTACCTTGATGGACGATTTGGGCAGGTGCGCCCTGGGGCGCCTGGGCGTCTGGCTGAGATCACGACCGCCGCAGTCGTCGCGGATGTGATGTTGTGGCAAGGTGCGGTCATCACCGGCACGGTCTACGGATCAGACGGACGGCCGCGGTCGGGTATCGAAGTGGCCTCGATGAAACGTGGCGTCGAGTTTGGTCAGGCGCGCCTGGTGCCGGCCGGTCGACCCGCCCGGACCAATGACCGCGGTGACTACCGGATTTTTGGCCTCGAACCCGGTCGGTATTACCTGCTCGCGACACCGCCCATCGGTGGCGCCGCCACGTTTGGCACCGAGTCCGATTCGTTCACGTATGCGCCGGGGGTGACCGATCCACACGAGGCCGTGGCCGTGGACGCGGCGGCCGGTATGGACACGGTGATGCACATGACCCTGCAGCGCCGCCGGGTGCACACCGTGTCCGGCACGGTGGATCCCCGGCTGCGTGCCGTCACCGGACTCACACTCGTGGAGTTCCGCCTGCTCTCCACACGCGCCGTCCGGATCGTCTCCGCCTCAAAAGACGGCACCTTCCGCGCACAAGGTCTGCTGCCGGGCCGCTACAAAGTTACGGTCGGCGGCGCATCCGCACGCGCGGCCGACGACACCTCTGCCGCCGTGGTCATCGTGGAGGTCACCACCGCCGATGTTGATGGCCTCACAATCGGCCCCACGCAAAAAGCGACCGTGCGCGGACGACTCGTGCTGCGAAGTGGTCGTGCGCTCACGGCCGCAGAAGCCGGAAGTGTCCGCATCTCCGTGGTGCCGGCCGACCGCGACGCCCAGCCGGGTCTCCCCGCGGCTGTGCTGATCGAATCGGACGGCACCTTCGCCCTCGACGTCTGGCCGGGGCCGTTTGTGATGCGACTGGTCACACGTCGCCCAGGCTGGGTCATCACCCGCGTGACAAAAAACGGCCGGGACGTCACGAGTGGACTCGAAGGCGTCGCCGGATCCGAACTCAACGGTGTGGAACTCCAGGTTACCGATACGGCGCCCCGCCTGCGAGGCACCGTCCTCGGTGAACCTGAAGTGGTCAGTGGGTGTGCGGTGGTCGCGTTCGCGACGGATGAGTCGTTGTGGAGAACCGGTGCCGGATCGGTCCAGACACCGACCGGGGCCGCAGGCGCATTCATGATCAGTGCGCTCGCACCCGGCGAGTACTACATCGCGGCCGTGGCCTCAGCCGAGACGCTTGAAGACCCGGCAGTGCTGCGACAGCTCCGCGCCGGCAGCACCCGGGTGCGCCTCAACGACGGTGCCACCACAGACATCA
This sequence comes from uncultured Solibacteraceae bacterium, assembly GCA_964423815.1. Classification (GTDB taxonomy): domain Bacteria; phylum Acidobacteriota; class Vicinamibacteria; order Vicinamibacterales; family SCN-69-37; genus SYFT01. Next base: position 32,778 of record CAYRGW010000046.1, read on the forward strand.
CCTTGCGGTGTGTTCCGCTGCCGCGTTTAGGCGCGCCGGGCGAGACACAATAACGACGAGCCGATCGGGAGATCAACGGCACGCATCATCTGTGCCTCAAGCCGCAGCGCAAGATCCAGCCCCGCGTTGATGGGGGCGGCGGGCACGCGGAGATCGGAGGCCGACGCCGTCTCCGCCTGTCCGCGGATTCGATCGGACCAGCGCACCGCGAGCGTCAGCGGAAACGTCGCGAAGTTGGTGAACGTCATCCGCGCGATCTGGAAGCCGGCGGCCTCAAGACGAGTGCGCAGCCGCGCCCGTGTGTAACGCCGCACTTCCATCGTCAACGTGGAATGTGATCCGTGGAGCATGTCCAGCGCCGCGACGTTGAACAGCGCGAGGCCGCCCGGACGCAGGACGCGCGACATCTCCCGCAGTGCCATACGTTCATCCTCATCCGGCAGGCAATAAAGGACATCAAACGACGTCGCGAGATCGACCGACGCGTCCGCGAATGGCAGATGTGTCACCGAACCCTGCACAACCGGACGATGGTGGCGGCGCGCCACGGCGAGACCCGTGGGCGAGAGTTCGACACCCGCGACCGGACCGTAGTCGGCCAGCCAATCGAGATTGCGACCCGTGCCGCAGCCACAGTCAAGAATGCGGGACACACGGCGCCCGGCCAGTTCCGCATCCAGCACCAGACGGGCGGAGCGGCGAAGGCCCTGAAACCAGAAATGCCGATCCTCGGCATCGGCCGTGGCGGCCAGCATCGCGTCCATGTGGACACATTGTAGGGGGGTGTCAGCCCAGCGCTTGAATCCGGGCCAGCAAAAATCGACGTTCGGGCGCAGACACCTGGCAGGCCAGCGCCCGTGTATACGCTGACCGTGCACTCGTGCTGTCACCGCGCGCCGCGAGGAAATACCCGTGGGCCGCGTGCCGCAGGTGGTAGGTGGTGAGGCGCGGATCATCGTCCACCGCGCGCAGCGCGGCGAGGCCGGCGTCGGCCCCGTCACGCATCCCGAGGGCGATGGCGCGATTCAGACGCACCACCCCCGTGGGCTGGAGGGCCACGAGGTCGTCATACAGGGCGACGATACGGTCCCACGGCGTGGCGTCAAACGGGGCGCCGGTGGCATGCAGGGCCGCGATACCAGCCTGAAGATGCCATCGGGTCATGGTCGGGCCCTGGACGGATCGATCCAGATGATGGAGCGCCTCATGCACCAGTGGCCAGAGCCAACGCGCGCGATCCTGTTCGCTCAGCACGGCCAGGTCACCAGAATCGGTAACACGCGCCGGCAGTCGCGCCGCCTGCAACAGAAGCAACGCCACGAGGGCATGGGCCTCGGGCGTGGCGGTGGTTGGATGCCGTACGAGCAATCTCGCCAGCCGGACCGCTTCGAGACAGACGTCCTCATGAATCAGGGCATCGCCGTCCCCGGCGCCATAACCGGTCGTGAACATTACCGCCAGGGAGTCGAGCACCGACTCAAGCCGCGCGGGGAGAGCGCCCGCTGACGGCAGCGCAACCTCCAGATTTTCGTCTCTGAGTTGGCGCTTGGCGCGCACCAGTCGCTGGGCAATCGCGCGCGGGTCGGCGAAGAGTCCCCGCGCAATTTCGTCCACGCTGAAACCGCCGGCGACCTTCAGCGTCAGCGCGATGCGGCTCTCTGATGGCAACGTCGGGTGGCACGTCATGAACATCAGCGCGAGTGTGTCGTCGAGCTCGGTGTGGGCGTCGGATGCGGCTTGTGCGAGGTGGGCCACCAGCAGCGGTTCGGCCTTTTCCGAAAAACTGCGATCGCGCCTCAACACGTCAATCGCGCGCCGCCGAGCCACCTGCAGCAGCCAGGCGGGAGGATTGTCGGGCACGCCACGGATGGGCCATGTGTGGAGTGCCGCGATGAGGGCGTCCTGGACGACGTCCTCGGCCAGTTGGAGGTGCCGGGCGCCCAACGCGCCGGTCAGCAGCGCGACCAATCGGCCGGCCTGATGACGAAACAGGTGGGCCACAAGGCCCGGCACCTCCCGGGTTGGCATTACTCCGGCAGTGCCTCGATTTCGCGAATCTCGATCGACCCGAAGGCCAGATGTGGTGAGTCACTCATGATCGAGACGGCCTCGTCGTAGGTGGCCGCCTGGAGCACATAGGCGCCCCCGACGATCTCTCTGGCCTCGGCGTAGGGGCCGTCACTGACGACGGGTGTGGTGCCCCGGGCCACCCTGCCGCTGCCGTCGACCAGCTTTTCTCCCATCAACAGGTGACCGCTGGCACGCAGGCGCGCGCCCCAGGCGATGTATTTTTCAATAATGGTCTGCATCTCGGCCGGGCTCAGACTGGCAAAGCCGGACGGGTCATCTCTCAACAACACGAGGAAACGGGACATGGCGACTCCTTGTCAGTGGTCATTGTGACCTGCTCAGTGAGATGACGGGCGACGGGCCACCAAATCGACACACGGATGTCGTTGACACGACTAGCAGGGGTTTATAAGCTCCGCACATGCCACGAATCAGCATTCGAGTTCTGTCTCTGTCGCTACTCGCCGGGGCGCTTGCCGTGACGGTTGCGTGTGGGGCCAAGCAGCCGCCGCCGGCTCCCGTAGTGCCGCCGCCGCCCGTGGTGGTGACGCC
>CAYRGW010000047.1:0-24189 GCA_964423815.1 uncultured Solibacteraceae bacterium
CGGTGCCGACGTTGCCGCCGGTGCTGCGGCAGGCGGCGCCTGGCCGCCCTGACGTCCACCGCCGCCACCGGCGCCGGGGTTGCCCGTCAGCGCCCACTGGAACCGGTTCATGCCCACGGTGCCCGTGCCTGAGCACGTGCGCACGGCCGTGCCCGTCGCGGTGTTGGTGATCGTCACCACCACGTCACTCGCCGCCGCGTTGAGGTAGTAGGAGATCGCCGTGCCGCGGGGCATGTTTTCGCCGACCCAGTGTTTCTGGCCGGGGACTTCCGTCATGTTGCGACGGTCGGTTTTCCAGGCGACCGCATCACGCGGCTTGAACAACTTCGCCGCCGGAGCCGCCGTCTCGTTGGCGAGCTGCTGCAGAGCGCTGATGTCGTCCATGATCCAGATGCTGTAGCCGTGGGTCGCGAGCACGAGGTCGTTCTCGCGGGGGTGCACCACCACTTCGTCCACGCGGCCGTGCGGCAGGCCGGGCGCAAACTTCATCCAGTTCTGTCCTTCGTTGAGCGAGATGAAGAAGCCGTATTCGGTCGGCGCATACAGCAACGACTTCGCGACAGGATCCTGACGGATCTGGTTCACGTTGCCACGCGGCAGGTCGCCGGCCACCGACGCCCACGTCTTGCCGTAGTCGGTCGTCTTGAACACGTACGGCGTGTGGTCGTTGCTGCGATGTCCGTCGAGTGAGACATACGCGGTCGCCGCATCGTAGTACGACGGCTGGATGCCCGAGATGTGGTACTCACGTGTGCCACCGGGGAGGTTCTTGCCGACTTCGGTCCACGTCAGACCAAAGTCACGCGACACCTGCAGGTTGCCATCGTCGGTGCCGGCCCACATGGTGCCGGGGACCTTCGGGGATTCCTCAAGTTCGACGACCGTGCCGAATTCGTTCTGCACGTAGCCGTCGTGTTTCGAGAGGATGCACTTGGTGCCGGGACCGGCGCCGCGGCCGCACGCGGGCATGCTGTACGACTGTTCCAGGATGTTGCGCTGGTTGATGTCGATGCCTTTGCCCATCGGCTGCGTCATCGTCCAGGTGTTGCCGCGGTCACGCGACACAAACACGTGGCGCCCGGCGAACAGAATCGTCTGTGGATTGTGCGGCGAGATGCGGATCGGCGAGTTCCAGTTGAACTGCATCGTCTGCTCGGTCGGCAGTTCGCCGACGATGTTGGACGTGCCGGCACCACCACCACGCGCACCACCGGTGAGACGCGGACGGATGTTCTGCGTCGTGCCCTCGTTCAGGTCGTAGCGGTTGATGTTGCCGTTCTGCGACTCGGTGTAGAAGATGTTCGGGTCGGTGGGATCGATCTGGGTCTGGAAGCCGTCACCACCACCCACGCTGATCCAGTTCCACATGTAGATGCCGCCCGAGCGCTGACCGCTGGGACCACACCACGACCCGTTGTCCTGCAGGCCCGTGCAGATGCCGTACGGGCGACGCATGTCGACCGACACGTGGTAGGGGAGACCGACCGCCTGGAGGCGGACGGAGTCCCATGTCATCCCGGCGTCGTAGCTGACCTCGAGGCCGCCGTCGTTGCCGTACATCACGTGTTTGCCGTTGCGCGGGTTGATCCAGATCGCGTGGTTGTCGACGTGGCCCATGCCCGGGAGGCTGATCCAGGTCTTGCCGCCGTCAAGCGACTTGCGCGGGCCCACACCACCGACGTAAATCGTGTCGGCGTTGGTCGGATCGACGCGAATCTGCGAGTAATACATCGGGCGCTGGTTTTCGTTCGACTGGAACGTCCAGGTCTTGCCCTTGTCGGCCGAGCGCCAGACGCCGGAGCTCTGGGGATTGGGCGGCGCGGCCGCGCCACCCTGACGCCCACCACCACCGCCACCACGCTGCGGTGCCGCAGCAGGAGCCGCGACGGGTGTGTCGCCTGCGGTCACGGGCACGGGTTCCTTGTCCGGCGCGACTTCAATCTGCGCGTAGAGCACGTTCGGGTTCGAACGCGAGAAGTCCATGCCGACGCGGCCCATCGTGCCGTTGGGCAGACCGCCACCGGTCACCTTCCGCCACGTCTTGCCGCCGTCGGTGGATGTGTGGATGCCGGAGCCCGGACCACCACCCACAAAACCCCACGACGTGCGGCGACGTTCGTACGTCGCGGCGAAAAACACGTTCGGGTTCGACGGGTCCATGACCAGTTCGGTCGCGCCCGTGTCTTCGTTGATGTAGAGCGTCTTTGTCCAGGACTTGCCGCCGTCGGTCGTCATGAACACGCCGCGTTCGGGGTTCGGTCCAAACAGATGCCCCACCGCCGCGACCCACACCATGTCGGGGTTCTTGGGGTGGACGATGACACGGCCGATGGACTGGGTTTCCTTCAGGCCGATGTGGGCCCAGGTCTTGCCGCCGTCGGTGGACTTATACATGCCGTCGCCAAACGACGAGCTCTGACGGTTGTTGGGTTCACCCGAGCCGACGTAGATGATGTCCGGATTGGACGGCGCCAGGGCGACGTCACCCACCGAGTGATTGGCCAGACCCGTGAGGTGTTCGTAGGTCGTGCCATTGTTGGTGGTCTTCCAGAGTCCGCTCACCGCGTAGCCGATGTAGAACGTGCTCGGGTCCTGTTCGTTGACGGCGATGTCGTCGATGCGGCCGCCCTGACCGGTTGGGCCAACCGAGCGCCAGCGGAACCCCTGGAGACGGGGATCGGTGGGGGCGTTCAGGATCTCGCCTGCGGGCGGCGGGGCCTGGGTGCCAACGGACTGCGCCAGCATGTCACCCGCGAACGGGGCAGCCAGAGCAGTAATACCAGCGGCCATCACGAGATGACGCCGGAACCTGGAGAGGAAATCAGTCATATGCGAGCGCTCCTTGCAATCCCTGGGCAGGGAAGGGTTTCGTACCGCGGCTAAATACGACTCCGGGCCGGAGTTTGCTTAGCGCTACTCGAGGGCCCGAGCCACACGATCGACGGTCTGCGTGACCGTCAGCCCCGACGTGTCGACGGTCAGGGTGGCCTGACTGTAAAGCGGATCGCGCCGAGATACCAGTTCCCGGAGGGCTTCGCGGGCCTGAGGGTGGTCGGTCATGGGACGCCGGTCGCCCTGTTTGACGACCCGGTTCCAGTAGTCGGCGGACCGCGCCTTGAGCCAGACGGTGGTGGCGTGGCGCTGGAGGAGCGCAAACGTCTCGCCGGCCGTGACCAGTCCGCCGCCAGTGGCAATCACTTTGGGTCCGGGCTCGGTGAGGACGTCGGCCAACGCGGCGCGTTCGACCTGGCGGTAATAGTCCTCCCCATAAAGCGAAAACACTTCACCAAGGGCCATGCCGGCGCGTTTGGCGACGTGGGTATCGAGTTCGACGAAGGGCAGTTTGAGCCGCCGCGCGAGCCGTTTGCCGACGGTGGTTTTTCCCGCTCCGCGCAGCCCGAGCAGGGCCACCGACCGTGAGCCCGGCGTGTCCGCAGCCGCCAGCAGCGTGGTGATGTCGACCCCGAGCGCCTGGGCCAGCGCCGCAAGGCGTGTGACCGAAATATTTCCGCGTCCGGCCTCCACCTCCGACAGGAACCGCACGGAGAGGTCGGCCGCCGCAGCCAGCTCGCGCACCGTCATCGCCGCGCGTGTGCGATGGCTTCTGATTCGCCGCCCCAACGACTGTAATAGTGACGACACGTTGGGCAGTATAGTGCCTTCGTCAATGAGGCAATGAGGCAATGTGGCAATGGGGCAATCCACTTCATTGGCTCATTGCCCCAATGGCCCACTGGCCCATTGATGCAGGTAATATAGTGCGATGGCCACAGAATCCGCGATCTCGGCACTGCCCTCGGTCTCCTTTGAGACCCATCCTTCGAAATATCGCCACTGGCGTCTGACATTTGACGGTCCCATCGCGACCCTGGGCATGGACGTGCAGGAAGACGCGGGCCTGTCGCCGGACTACAAGCTCAAGCTCAACTCGTACGACCTGGGCGTCGACATTGAACTGGCGGACGCGATCACGCGCCTGCGGTTTGAACACCCCGAAGTGAAGACCGTCGTGGTGACGAGCATGAAAGAGCGCATTTTTTGCGCCGGCGCGAACATCTTCATGTTGCGCAGCTCTGGCCATGCCTGGAAGGTGAACTTCTGCAAGTTCACCAACGAGACCCGCCTCGGGATGGAGGATGCCTCGGAACACAGCGGCCTCAAGTTCCTCGCGGCGCTCAACGGCATCTGCGCCGGTGGCGGCTACGAACTCGCGCTCGCGTGTGACGAGATTCTCCTCGTGGACGACTCGAATTCGGCCGTCAGCCTTCCGGAAACCCCGCTCCTCGCTGTGCTCCCCGGCACGGGCGGCCTCACACGTGTGGTCGACAAGCGCAAAGTGCGCCGCGACCTCGCCGACTTCTTCGGCACCATCGCCGAAGGCGTCAAAGGCAAACGCGCCGTTGAATGGGGTCTGGTCGACGCGATCGCCCCATCAAGCAAGTTCAAGGACGCCGTCCAGAAGCGCGCCGTGGAGCTGGCCGGGAAGTCCAATCGTCCCGCCGGCGCCACAGGCATCTCGCTCAATCCGCTCAACTCAACGATCACCGAGAGCGGGTACACGTATTCGTCGGTGACGGTCACCTTTGATCGCGAGAAGCGGTCAGCCGTGATGACGGTCAAGGCGCCAACGGCCGCGGTCGAGACCACGCCTGAGGCGATTCATGCGGCCGGCGACCAGTTCTGGCCGCTGCGCGTGTTCCGCGAAATCGAAGATGCGATCCTGCGGCTGCGCACCAATGAGCGCGAGGTCGGCACCGTTGTGCTCAAGGCCGAAGGCGACGCCGCGCTCGTGCTGCAGGCCGACGACGTACTGCTCGCCAATCAGAACGACTGGCTCGTGCGGGAGATTACGCACTTCATCAAACGCACCCTCAAGCGCGTGGACCTCACCGCGAAGAGTTTCTTCGCCGTCATCGAGCCGGGCAACGCGTTTGCGGGAACCCTGTTCGAGCTCGCACTCGCGGCCGATCGTTCGTATCTGCTCGACGATGATGACCAGACCAATCGGGTGACGCTGTCGGGGATGAATGCCGGTCCGCTCCCGATGAGCAACGGCATCACCCGTCTGCAGTCGCGGTTCTACGGATCGCCCGAGAGCGTTGACGCTGTGCTCGCACACGACGGTGCGTTTGATCCAACCGAAGCCCTCGAAGCGGGTCTGGTGACCTTTGCGCCGGACTCGATCGACTGGGATGATGAAGTGCGATTGGCGGTAGAGAGTCGCGCCGCCATGTCGCCCGATGCGCTGACCGGCATGGAAGCCAATCTGCGGTTTGTCGGACCGGAGACGATGGAGACCAAAATTTTCGGGCGGCTCACCGCGTGGCAGAACTGGATTTTTCAACGCCCCAATGCGGTTGGCCCGAAGGGCGCACTCACGTCCTACGGGACCTCCGATCGCGCGGAATTCGACTTTAATCGCACGTAGCACCGAACCCTGGACCCTGGACCTTTGGACCCTGGACCACAGAAACTATGATCTCTTCAGACAAGATTCCCAACAACGTCGACCTGCACCTGAACAAGCGCCTGCAGCGGGCGCTGGAGCATTGGCAGCCGGCCTACATTCAGTGGTGGAAGGACATGGGCCCGCAGGGGTTCCAGCACTTTCATGAGATCTACGTGCGGACGGCGATCAGTGTGGACCCGTCCGGGTGGGCGCACTTTGAATATGTGAAGCTGCCTGAATACCGCTGGGGCATCTTCCTCGCGGACCCGGTGATCAACCGCACGATCGGCTTCGGCGATTTTTACGGCAAGCCGGTGTGGCAGGAAGTGCCGGGCGAATTCCGCAACCAGCTCCGCCGGCTCATCGTCACGCAGGGCGACACGGAGCCGGCATCGGTCGAGCAGCAGCGGTGGCTCGGCCATCGGTGCCCGAGCCTCTACGACATGCGCAGCCTGTTCCAGGTGAACGTCGAAGAAGGCCGTCACCTCTGGGCGATGGTCTACCTGCTGCACTCGTACTTCGGCCGTGACGGCCGCGACGAGGCCGAGGACTTGCTCGCGCGTCAGTCGGGTAACCGCGACAAACCCAGAATCCTGGACGCGTTCAACGAACCCATCGACACGTGGCTCGACTTCTTCATGTTCACGATGTTCACCGACCGCGACGGCAAGTCCCAGCTGCTGTCGCTCTCGGAGAGCGCGCTGGATCCGCTCTCGCGCACCACACGGTTCATGCTCACCGAAGAAGCCCACCACATGTTCGTGGGCGACACCGGCATCGGCCGCATCGTGGAGCGCACCGCGCAGTTGATGAAAGAAACAGGGTTCTCGGAAGATGTGCGCAAACTGGGCGGCATCGACCTGCCGACGATCCAGAAACACATCAACCTCTGGTTCTCGTTGAGCCTTGACCTGCACGGCAACGAGGTGTCGACCAACGCCGCGTCGTATTTCGCCAACGGCCTGAAGGGCCGCGCTGAAGAAGCGAAGTGGACCGAACACGAGGTCAAGGAGACCACCTACGAGCTGGATCTGGTGGAGGATGGCGAAGTGAAGCGCACGGCGGTGCCGATGCGCAACGCGATGAACGAGGTGTTGCGCGACTGGTACGTCGACGACTGCCAGTCCGGCATCACGCGGTGGAACAAAATTCTCGAACGGTACGGCATCGGTGATCGCCTCCGCCTGCCGGATCGGAAGTTCAACCGCGGCATCGGCCAGTTCTCGTCCATCAAGATGGACCCGGAGGGCCGGCAGTTGTCCGCAGAAGAATGGACGCGCCGCAAATACGAGTGGCTCCCGAGTCCGAAGGACAAGGAGTATCTGCTGTCCATCATGAGCCGGCCGGTGTATGAAATCGGCAAATACGCCAACTACATCGTGCCACCCGCGCGTGGTGTCAAGGGCACGCCGGTCAACTTCGAATACGTGCGCACAGAGCTCTAATGGATAAGATTCAGATTTCAGATTACTCCGGCGTTCGTGTGCTGACGTTGTGTGAGCCACCGGCGAATACGTACTCCTACGAATTGATGCAGGCGCTTGACCGCGCGGTGCTCGATGCGCGGATGGATACGTCGGTGCACGTGATCGTGCTCACAGGCGCGGGGGAGAAGTTCTTCTGTGCGGGCGCGACGATCGGGATGCTCAAGGACGCGACGCCTGAGTACAAGTACTACTTCTGCCTGCACGCCAACGAGACGCTGAATCGCCTCGAGCAGACGCCCAAACTCGTCATTGCGGCGCTGAATGGCCACACGGTGGGTGGTGGCCTGGAGGTGGCGCTGGCGGCGGACCTTCGCATCGCGAAGAGTGGCGCCGGCAAAGTCGGCCTTCCCGAAGTGGCCCTGGGAGTGTTGCCGGGGACCGGCGGCACACAGCGCCTGGCTCGACTGCTCGGCAAGGGCAAGTCGATGGAACTGCTGATCAGCGGCCGGCTGATGACGATGGACGAGGCGCAGAGTGCGGGGCTCGTCACCGAAAGCTGGAGTGAGGAGAAGCTGGCGGGGAAATCGTTCCTCGACGCCGTCATCGCGTACGCGCAGACGTTTACGCCACCGCACAAAGCGAGTCTGGCGGTCGGGCGGATCAAACGTGCGGTGCAGTCCGGTCCCGAGGCCGGCTTCCACGAGGGCCTGGCCATGGAGCGCGAGCTGCAACAGTTGTTGTTCCAGAGCGCGGACGCCAAAGAGGGGATTGCTGCCAACCTCGAAAAACGCGCCCCACAGTTCAAAGGCAAATGATCACAATAGACATGTAGACATGTAGGATTTTTTTTCTTAAAGAAAAAAGAACTACATGCCTGCATGTCTACTGTTAGAGACGAGGGTTTTCTGATGATGCTCGGTAAAAAACAGCTGCTGATTAACGGTGAGTGGCGCGATGCGTCGAACGGCAAAACGCAGCCGGTGGTGAATCCGGCGACCGAAGAGGTCATTGCCGAGGTCGCGTCGGCGACGCCCGAAGACGTGGACGCCGCGGTCCAGGCGGCGCGTGCGGCGCTGGAAGGGCCGTGGGGCAAGATGCCGGCGCGTGAGCGTGGACGTCTCGTCTACAAACTTGGCGAGCAGCTCATGGCTGAGGCCGACGAGATGGCCCGCCTTGAAACACTCCACAACGGCAAACCCATCACCGAGTCACGCCACGTGGAAATCCCGATGGCCGCCGAGTGCCTGCAGTATTTCGCTGGTTGGGCGGACAAGGTCCACGGCGAGACCGTGCCCGTCAAGGGCGGGCAGCTGGTCTACACCCTGCGCGAACCCGTGGGCGTCGTCGCGGCCATCGTCCCCTGGAACTTCCCGCTGCTGATTGCGATCTGGAAGGTCGCGCCGGCGCTGGCCATGGGCAACACCGTCATTCTCAAACCGGCGAGCCAGACGCCACTCACCGCGCTCAAACTCGGCGAGATGGCGACCAACCTCGGATTCCCTCCCGGTGTGCTCAACATCATCACCGGTTCGGGATCCACGGCCGGGCAGGCGATCGTTGACCATCCCGGCATCGACAAGATTGCCTTCACCGGTGATACCTCAACCGGCAAGGGCATCATGAAGTCGGCGGCCGACACACTCAAACACATCACGCTGGAACTCGGCGGCAAGTCGCCCAACATCGTGTTCGCCGACGCCGACCTCGACGCGGCCGTGCGTGGCGCCACCATGGGCATCTTCTACGGCAAGGGCGAAGTCTGCGCGGCGGGTTCACGTCTGCTGGTCGAAGCGTCGATCAAGGACGAGTTCCTGGCCAAGGTCGCGGACCGCGCGAAGAAGATGACGGCCGGCGATCCGCTCAACCCCAAGACACGCCTGGGTGCCATCTCGTCGAAGAGCCAGATGGAACGTGTGCTCGGTTACATCGAGACGGCCAAGAAGGAAGGTGCAACCCTTCTGGCGGGTGGTGAACGCACGGACATCGGCACCGGCAAGGGGTATTTCCTGCAGCCGACCGTGTTCGGCAACGTCACGGGCGACATGACGATTGCGCGTGAAGAGATCTTCGGACCCGTGCTCGCCGCAATTGAGTTCACGGACGTGGACGACGCGATCGCGAAGGCGAACTCGTCGATCTACGGACTCGCGTCAGGCGTCTGGACGAAGGACGTGAAGAAGGCGCACTACGTCGCCTCGAAGCTGAAGGCCGGCACCGTCTGGATCAACACCTACAACGTGTACGACACCGCAGCCGCGTTTGGTGGCTACAAGCAGAGTGGCTTCGGCCGCGAGATGTCGATGCACGCACTCGAGTACTACACGCAGGTGAAGACCGTCTGGGTGGAGCTGTCGTAGAGCGCGGCTTCGTGGGGCAGCGGCTCTAGCCGCCCCGGAGCGGCGGGCCTAAAGGCCACGCCCTACGTACCGCCAGAGCGGCGGGCCTAAAGGCCACGCCTACGTACCGCCGGCGGGCTACCGCTCCCCGGTCAGCTGCCAGCGGATGAGTGAGACCGGCATCATGCCGGCGCCGTTCACCTCGTCGAAGAAACCCTTGAGCGTGAACCGATCGCCGAGTTGTTGGGCGCGTGTGCGCAGCAACTCGTCGATCATCGCCTTGCCGGTCACGTAGCTTGTGCCGTACCCGGGCTGACGCAGGTAGAGCTGCTGCTCAAAACCCAGCAGGTCGAGGTCCGGCCGCATCCAGCCGCGCGGCGTCCACTGCACCTGAAACGCCTTGGCTTTGGCGATGTCGAATTCATTGGCGTGCGCATAAAGCGACGCCAGTCCACGCGCGGCACGCTGCGCGAGCATGATCCAGACAATTTCCCGCGCGCGCGGATTGTCGTCGTAATAACCGGCGTGCATGACGATCTCTTCAAACGCGGTGGACATACCTTCCGACCGGCTGTCCCACACGTTGTACAGCCAGGCCTTGCGACGAATCGGGCTGGGGTGGGGCAGGGCCTTGAGCCACTCGTGATCGAACCAGTGATAGAAGTGCGTGTACAGGGTGACCGGCTCGTAGTGCGTGGCGATCGCAAAAAAATTGCGCGTCGCCTCGGGCACAAACCCACCCAGATGCCGGCGTAACGCCGGCTCCAGATAGTCCTGCACGGTCAGCACGGGTTTGTCTTTCAGGAACGCCATGAACTTCGTGGCCCCCGCGTCCGCGCGGGCAGCAAACTCCGCCTCATTGCGGACGAGCGTGAGAGGGGGCTTCCCCTGATTCCGCAGCTCCTCGAGTTTCAACGATGCGTGGGCGCGGTTCAGTTCCCGCGTGAGCAGCACCACTTCCTCTTCCCACGACATCGGCACGAGGTGCACGTTGCGCAGGCTCCACGTGTATTGCTCCTTGCCGATGCCCGAGGGCCCCGTTTTTGTTGGTGCCTGTGATTCAAGCCACTGCACAAACGTGCGTGTCGCTTCTGTGGCGTCGGCCACCGCAGCCCGCAGCGCCGCTCCGCCCGTCGTCGTCCGTTGTGCGAGGCGTTCCAGGTCGGCCACCTGCGACTGCATCGTGCCGGTGCCTGTGAGCCAGAGGTCGCGCGCGTTGCCCGTGAGATTGCGGCGCGCCTGGGTCAGGAGTGGCGGAACCGTCCGGAGGGCGGTCGTGAGTTTTGCCTCGTCGGCCGAGGAGAGCGGAAACGTGTACGTCCACAGTTCCACCACCGCGTGATGTGTGGGCCCTTCGTGTTCGGGGGTATCGCTTTGTGCGGTCCAGATCGACTTGTAGAACGCCGGGTCACGGACCCACGGCTGAAGCACCCGGAGATAAAACTCGTGGCCGTTCATCTGCGCGCGCACGAGGGCGTGGTCGACCTGTTGCTCACGGGGCCACGACTCGGGCGACAAGGCGGCGAGCCGGCTCTGAAAGCCCTTGAGGCCGGTCAGCGCCCGAGCCATCGCGGGCGCGCTGTAGTCGGGCGCGCCGTCCACCATCGCGGGCCGCTCGAAGGACAGGAATTCGTCAAACAGGGCCACCAGAGCGGGATACCCGGTTGTCGCCTGTCGGTCGGCGTGGAGCAACGTGCCGGCGGTGATGAGCGCGGCGAGGGTGACCAGGAGGATGCGTCGGTGGGGCATCGGCATATCGTCTGCGCCGCGGATCATCGCACATCTATTCGCTGTCCGGCCGCCGAATCGGTCACAATGCTGCGGCATGATTCGTCGTCAGCTCCTGGTGGTTGGTGGTTTCTGCGTGTTCGTTCTGTTCCTTCCCGCGTCGTTCGCCATGGCGCAGGTGTCGGCTCCGGCGCAGGGGCCCGTAGTCACCGACATCACCACCATTGATCCGCATACTTTCAAGGCCATGGCGGCGCGATTGCCCGACGGCCGGGTGCCAAAGATTGACGGCCGCCTTGATGATGCCGAGTGGGCGCTGGCGCCCGTCCAGGGACGTTTTGTACAGCGCGAGCCGCAGTTCGGCTGGGAGAGCACGGAACGGACGGAGTTCCGGATTCTGTACGACGACAAGACGCTGTACTTCGGGGTATGGGCGTACGACTCGGACGCGGACGGCATCATCGCGAGCGAATTGAAGCGGGATTCAGGGCTGCGCAAAGGCGATCAGCTGAAGATTGTGCTCGATACCTTCCACGACCATCGCAACGCGTTCTATTTTTCGACCAATCCGCTTGGCGCGCTCAAGGACGCGCACTCGGTGGAGGAGGGGCGGACGATCAATTACGACTGGAATGCGGTCTGGGAAAATCGCACCACGATTGACGACAAGGGATGGTACGTGGAGATCGCCGTGCCTCTGAGCCAGCTGCGATTCGCCGGGGGGCCGGGCGAGGCGGTCTGGGGACTGAACATCTGCCGGATCATCATCCGCAAGAACGAAGAGTCCTACTGGGTACCTTATCCCCGCGAATGGCAGGCACTCGGGTTTGCGCGCATGTCGGCGTCTGGACTGCTCACAGGTCTGCGCGGGCTGCAGCCCAGGCGGCGCCTGGAGTTTGTCCCGTTTGCCAGTCCGCACGTCTCGCGCAATTACGACGCGGGAACGCCGACCAGAACGACGAAGGAGATCGGCTTCGACCTGCGCGTGGGCTTGTCGCAGAGTTTCAACGCCGACTTCACCTACAACACGGACTTCGCTCATGTGGAGGCCGACCAGGAGGTCGTCAACCTGTCGCGGTTCAGCTTGTTCTTTCCGGAAAAGCGGCAATTCTTTACGGAAGGTGCCGGCATCTTCGACTACAGCCAGAACGCCGGCTCTGGTGTGGGATCAGGCTTGTTGTCGCTGTTCTACAGTCGGCGGATTGGCTTGCAGGAAGGGCGCGAAGTGCCCATTCTCGGCGGCGCGCGAGTGACCGGCCGCGCGGGCCATACCACCATCGGCGCCATGAGTATCACCACCGATGCAGCCACGTTCGGGACAACGTCGGTGCCGCGCGCGACCTACTCGGTGGTGCGCGTCAAGCAGGACGTGCTCTCGAAGTCCACCATCGGCGGCATCGTGGTGAACCGCACCGGCGGCGGGCGTCCCGACCATCGCGCGGTTGGGGTTGATGGCCTCTTTACGTTCGGCAAACACCTCGAGTGGGTGGCGTTCGCGGCGAAGACATTCAACCCCGGCCAGAGCGGCAAGGACTGGGCCGCGCTCAGCAAGGCGAAGTGGACGATGGATGTCTTCGACGCGTCGCTGACATACGCGGATATCGGCGAACGATTCAACGCCGAGATGGGGTTTGTGCCACGGACCGACATCCGCAATGTGCAGGCCCAGGCGGCATGGGCCCCTCGGCCGAGGTGGCCGGGGGTTCGCCAGCTGCGATTGAACGTTGACACGTCGTACTTCGAGAATCACGCGGGCCGGAAGGAATCGCAGAGCACCGGGTTTGATGTCAGCCTGACGCGGCAGGACAGTTCGGTCGTTCGCGCCAGCCTCGACTCCCACTACGACAATCTGCCGGCTGACTGGGCGACCGCCGGAACGGTTATTGGTCGCGGAGCGTACACCTGGCGCAACGTGCGCGGGTCGTTCACGTCGAATCAGTCGAAGCGTGTGTATGGGACGGCGAGTGTGGACGTCGGCGGTTATTACAACGGCGACAAGCAGACGTACCGGGCGGAGGTGTCACTGGTGCCGACAGACACGCTCCTGCTGGAAAATTTCTATACGCGCAACCGGATCGTGTTGCCTGGCGCCGAGCCCTACATCACCAACGTCCTGAGTACGCGCCTGAGTTATTCGTTTTCCCCCGACCTGTTCGTCAAGAGTTTTGTCCAGTACAACGACACCACCCGCACGTCCAGCCTCAACCTGCTGCTCTGGTACATCTATCGGCCCGGCAGCGATATTTACATCGTCTACAACCAGGGGTGGGAGACCGACGCGCCAGGCCCCCGCGATCTGCGCACGCGCGGACGGTCACTCGCGGTCAAGGTGACATACTGGTGGGCGAGGTGAGGTGGCGAACAGGGTGTAGACTGCGGGCATGCAGAGTCAACGCCTGATCGTCGGGTCTTTCCTGCTTGCCACGACGGTCGCCCTGAGCCCCGTTGTCGTCGCTCAAACACCACAACACGCCCCGGAACGGACGGGGCGGTGTTTCACGCCCGTCACGACCACCGGGGTCTACTTCATGGTTACCGCCGGTGGTGCGACCGAACAGATCCTGCGCACGGAGCCAGCGACCGCGGCTCCGAAAACGACCCACTCGGTGAAGCACTCACAGATGCACGTGAGCGCAGTGGCGCGCGTGCGGGTGCCGAGTCCGGAACCCGGCATCGACGGTGAACTCTTCACACGGATGGAGGCACCTCCGGTGCAGCCGCCCGCCATTCATTCCCTCAAGGTACGCCACTCACAGCGGCACACAGACGTGGTTATTAACAGCGCCATCGGCACCACCGGCTGCCGGTTGCGCCTGCGATAAAAAATGATCAAACACGAAGAAGCCGACAACCGCGGCGCGTTTTATTTTGAGCGTGACGGCGAGCGCCTGGCGAAGATGACGTATTCACGCACCACGCCCACGCTTGTGATCATCGATCACACCGATGTCTCCGACGTGCTCAAGGGGCAGGGGATGGGGCGCCAGTTGCTCGATGCCCTGGTGGCGTGGGCCCGTCAGACGGGCACAAAGGCCATGGCGACGTGCCCGTACGCGCTTGCGCAGTTTCGCAAGGATGACTCGATCCGCGACGTCTTCGCGGGATAACACTTCCGTGGCAAGATGCTGACGTGCCGACCTGGTTGACGCCCGACATCGGGCTCGTAATTCTGTTCTTCCTACTGTTCGTCTTTCCCAGGTTCCTTCAGCGCCTGGGGCTGCCGAGTGCCCTCACCGCGCTGGTGCTGGGCATCCTCGTCGGCCAGTTCACCGGCCTGTTTGTTGACGACCCGACGGTCAAACTCCTCTCCACGCTTGGCATCGTCGCCCTCTTTCTCTTCGCCGGGCTGGACGTGGAGACACACGAACTTCGGGAGCAGGCCCCGGCGCTGATTGAACACACCCTGGTGCGTGTCGTGCTGGTCGGCGTCGTCGCGTGGGCCGCGCGGTGGGGATTTGGCATGGACCTGCGGGCCGCCCTGCTGGTGTCGCTGGCGCTGCTGACGCCGTCGACGGGGTTTATTCTCGACTCGCTGGGCGGATGGGGCCTGTCCCAACAGGAGCGGTTCTGGGTCCGGTCCAAGGCGATTGCGACAGAACTGGTCGCGTTGGCAATTCTGTTTGGTGCGGTGCAGTCCACAAGCCTCGAGCGCCTAACCGGATCCGCCATCGCCCTGGTCGCGATGATGGTGGTGCTGCCCGTGATCTTCCGGTGGTTCGCCGCCGTGGTCGTGCCGCATGCCCCCAAGTCAGAATTTGGCCTGCTGATGACGGTGGCGGCCGCCTGCGCGCTGATCACACGAGCGCTGGGCGTGTATTACCTTGTCGGCGCCTTCGTCGTCGGGATGGCCGCCCGCCGGTTTCGCAGCGCGTTGCCGTCGATGGCGTCGGTGCAGATGCTCGGGTCGGTTGAGTCGTTTGCCTCGCTGTTTGTGCCGTTCTATTTCTTCTACGCCGGGTTGTCGTTGCCCGCCACCACGTTCGAATTGGCCTCGGTCACGACCGGTCTCTTGTTTGCCGTCGTGTTGATCCCCTTGCGGTTGTTGACCGTGTCGGGACATCGGCGCCTGCGGTTTGGCGAAGGGATGCGGGACAGCCTGCGTGTGGGCGTGTCCATGATCCCCACCACGGTGTTCACCCTGGTCATTGTGGAGATTCTCCGAACCTCGTTTGAGGTGCCGCCGCACGTCCGCGGCGGGCTCGTCGTCTACGCGATCATCACCACCCTGACACCGAGCATCTGGCTGCGTCGGCCGGGCCCGTCGTTTGAGGCCGAGCTCGAACTGGGATTACTTCCAGATGGCGCCGATCCCCAACTCCCAGAGCCGACGGTTGAGCGCCGGTAGATCCTTCTCCACCATTTCGTCGGCGCGCGTCTTGAGCCCCTTCCACGCGGCGCCGAGGTCTTCCAGGCGATCGAGTGAGCCCTGATTCACACGCGGCAGGTCGCTCTCGGTCGCGTTGATGAGGAACATGTAGTTGGCCGTGAACTTCTGCGCGTAGTTCTCCACATCGTCATACGCCCGGCTTCGTCGTGAGACCATCTCGTCATCCCACGCCTTGAGTTTCTTGACGAGTGCGTCGCCATCGCGCGCGACGGCGGCGAACTTGTCGCCGGTCGGCAGGGTCTTGAGCAGCGCTTCGAGTTGTGTGCGTCTGTCGTGCAGCCGGTTGACCATCTCATGCATGGTCGTCAGCTCGCGCTCCATGCTGGACATCACCTCGTGGTACTCACGATATTGCGCCGGCGTCACCTGGTAGAGCGGATTGGCGAGTATCTCTCCGGTGGTCGAGGCCGTCTGTTTCCCCGCGGGGCCGGACGTGAACGTAAAGCGATAACGCCCAGGTGTCGCCTTGTGGCCGTTGTAGCTGCCTTCGATATAGACACCAGACACGCCAGGAACGGTTGCGTAACGCATGTTCCAGACAAATCTGTTCAGACCAGCCTTCTTCGGCAGTGTGGGCTCCGCGCTGGGACCCCCATCCCACTTCTTGAATCCCTCGACGGCCTTCGATGAGAACGTGCGCACCGGTCGACCATTGGCATCTTCGATCGTCAGCGTCAGCACATCGTCTTTCGCCAACTCAGGCAGGTGGTAGTAGAGGACGATGCCGTTGGCGGGATTGACGCCACGAAACGCATTCGTCCCTGTGACGTCGTCGTCGGAGCTGTTGAGCTCGCTGCCGCCGTTGGCGAGGTACGCGTTGGCGGGTTGATAGACCGTGAACGCCGGGGGGGCGGGTTTGTACTGACGGATGAGCGGCAGGTCATCGAGAATCCAGAAAGACCGCCCTGACGTCGCCGCGATCAGATTGTCTTTATGCACGCGCAGATCGGTGATGGGCGTGACGGGCAGATTCAGCTGGAAGGGCGACCAGTCCTGGCCACCGTTCCACGACACAAAGACGCCGAGCTCAGTGCCCGCAAACAGCATGTCGCGCCGGACGTCGTCTTCGCGGACCACCCGTGTGAATGCATTGCCGGGAATCCCACGGTCGATCTTCGTCCAGGTCGCGCCGTAGTCCGTGGTCTTGTACAGCCCTGGCGCGTGGTCGTTGAATTTGTAGCGTGTGGTTGCGATATACGCCGTGGCCTTGTCGTGCGGGGACACCTCGATCGTGTTGATGAGGGTTTCGGGCAGGTTCGGCGGCGTGACATTTTTCCAGGTGGCGCCGCCATCACGCGTGAGCTGCACGAGGCCGTCATCACTGCCGGTCCAGATCACACCCTTTTCGTGCGGCGACTCGACGACGTAGGCGAGTGTTCCGTAGTTTTCCGCCCCGACCGCTTCGTTGGTGAACGGGCCACCACCCTTGCCCTGTTTCGCCTTTTCGTTGCGGGTGAGGTCCGGCGACACTTCTTTCCACGACCGGCCAAGATCCGACGTCTTCAGCAGCACCTGCGCGCCGTGGTAGAACGTGTTCGGTTCGTGCCGACTCCAGATGATCGGGGCGTTCCAGTTGTAGCGGTATTTCATGTCCTGCGCGTCCATCCCGAGGTACTGGATGGGCGCCGACATGATGTTGGTGCCGCCCGACACGGCGGTGTCGAGCACTTCGATCGTGCCCTGGTAGCTGCCGCCAAGCACGAGTTTCGGGTTATCCGGATCAAACGCGAGGAACGCACTCTCGCCACCGGCCGACGGCCGCCACGCGTTGGTGGTGATGCCGCTGCTGCCCAGTTCGCGGCTGGCAATCGAGAGCGATGAGTTGTCCTGCTGTCCGGCGTAGATGCGATAGGGGAACTGGTTGTCGACGCTGATGCGATACAGCTGCGCCGTGGGCATGTTGTCCTGCGAACTCCAGCTCTGCCCCTTGTCGAAGGTGATCGCGGCGCCGCCGTCATTGGCCAGGATGTAGTTGGCCGGGTCGCTCGGATTGATCCACATGTCGTGGAAGTCGCCGTGTGGTGCGTCGAGCGGTGTCCACGTCCGCCCCCCATCGTCTGACCGGAGGAACGGCGCACTCAGCACATAGATCGTGTCATCGTCTTTTGTGTCGAGGAAAAGTTCGATGTAATACCACGCGCGCTGGACGAGTCGCGGGTCGCTCGAGACCTGCTTCCAGCTTTTGCCCGCGTTGGTGGAGACATACAGCCCGCGTTCGTCCTTCATCGAGTCGCTTTCGATGAGGGCGAAGACCTTGTCGGGGTTCACCCGGCTGACCGCGACCGCCATCTTGCCCATCTCGGTGGGCAGGCCTTCCTTGAGCTGCTCCCACGTTTCACCGCTGTCGGTGGATTTGTAGAGGCCGCCACCGGGGCCACCACTGATGACCTTCCAGGGGAGTCGTCCGTATTCCCACATCGCGGCGTAGAGGATGCGCGGGTTGGACGCGTCCATGGCCAGCTCAGACGCGCCGGTACGTTCGTCACGGTAGAGCACCTTCTTCCACGTGGCGCCGCCATCCACGGACTTGAAGACGCCGCGTTCCTCGCCCGGACCGTACAGCGCGCCCTGCGCCGCGACCCAGACGATGTCGGGGTTGGTGGGGTGCACGAGAATGCGGGAGATGTGCTGCGTGGCGGCGAGGCCGATCTTCTTCCACGTCTTGCCGGCGTCGGTCGAGCGATAGACCCCATCGCCGTGATGCGTCATGACGCCTCGCACCGCATGTTCACCCATGCCGACGTAGACCACGTTGGGATCACTGGCGGCAACCGCGATGGCACCGACCGATCCGGTGGTGAAGAATCCGTCCGAGATGTTCGTCCACGTGATGCCCTTGTCGCCGGTCTTCCACACGCCGCCACCGGTGGTGCCCATGTAATAGGTTTTGGTGTCGCCGATGACGCCCGTGGCGGCCACGGATCGGCCCCCGCGGAACGGGCCGATCGACCGCCACTTCACCGGCTTGAAGAACGTATCGAGGTCTGCGGCTGGTGGCTGCGACTGGATAGCGCCGAGCGGAAGGACCAGAAGACCGAGGACAACGGCGGTGAGGGCGAGGGAGGGTTTTGACATGCCGCCCGGATTGTCTCACGCGTTAGACTGTGCCCACTATGGCCATCTTCCGTCGATCCCTCGCCCCCATTTTGTGCCTGCTCTCCGTGTTGCCCCTGTGGGCGCAACCGCGTCCCATGACGTTCCTCGACATGCAGTTGATGAATCAGCAGGGGGCGCCAACGCCGAGTCCGGACGGGAAGTGGATGCTGTACACCGTCTCCTTTCCAGACTGGAAAGAGGCGCGGCGGCAGTCGGACCTGTTCCTGGTGTCGACGACCGAGGGGCTGGCGTCCACCAAACAGATGACGTTCACGACCGAGAAGAACGAAACGGCACCGGCGTGGGCGC
Organism: uncultured Solibacteraceae bacterium; assembly: GCA_964423815.1. GTDB lineage: Bacteria > Acidobacteriota > Vicinamibacteria > Vicinamibacterales > SCN-69-37 > SYFT01. The sequence continues at coordinate 18,733 of CAYRGW010000047.1, forward strand.
GCGATGGCCGGTCGTTCTTTTTTCTGTCAAACCGTGAGGCACCGGCAAGCGCCGCAACACAGCCCCAGTTGTATCGGATGCGGCCCGATGGCGGTGAGGCGCAGCGACTCACCGATGCCAAGGACGGCGTCTCGGACTTTTCCGTCAGCCGGGATGGTCGGTGGATCTACTACCGCGCGGGACGCGCGGAGACACGGCAGCTCTTCCGGATCAGCACCGACAAGCCGGCGCAGGGGCTGCCTGCGGCCGAGCAGTTGACGCGTCAGCCTGCCGGCATTGAAACGTGGTCGCTCACAAGAGCCGCCGACCGCATCTACTTCACGACCGCCGATCGTGTGGACGCGGACGAGAAGGCGCGTCGCGACGCACGGTTCACGGTCAACATCCGAAACGCCGAGACCCCGCTGACGGGCCTGTGGACGCTGGATCTGGCTCCTGTGGCGGCCAAACGGCTCTCACCCGAGGGCGCGTATTCGGTGTCGGGCATCACGGTCAGCGACGACGGCAAGTGGGTGGCCTTTCGTGGCGGTTCCACCAAACGGTACGAGCGCAACATCACGTCTGAGAACATGTACAGCGACCTGTATCTGCTGGACGCCGGAAGTGGCGACATCGAACGCCTGACCAACAACGTCGAGGTGGGCGAGTCGGGGCCGAGTTTTTCACCGGATGGTCGATGGCTCGCCTTCGGTGCGCCGGATGACACCACGCGGTATTCGATGACCAACGGCCGCATCTATCTGCGCGCGGTCACGGATCGCGGCAAACCCTTCCGCAAACTTGACGGTGGTTTTGACGGAGACCTCAACGCCGGGTTCTGGTCGCCTGACAGCAAGACGATCTACTTCAACACTGGGCTGAAGGCGACGACGCAACTGTTTGCGCTGGAGGTGTCGCAGAACGAGATTCGTCAGGTGACTCGCGAGGCGGCCTCGGTGTCCGTGGATCGTGATGACGACAGCGGGATCGTGTTGATCTCGTATGCCGACGGCACCACGCCGACCACCGTGTTCACGACGGCATCACTCGACACCGTCGGGACCCGTGCGAGCTGGAGACAGCTGACCGACACGAACTCGCAGGTGCGTGGATTTGCGCTCGGCAGCCAGGAAGAGATCACGTGGACGTCAAAGGACGGCACGAAGGTCGGCGGCGTGCTGCACAAACCCGTTGGGTACCAGGCGGGACAGCGGTATCCGCTGATTGTGGCCATCCACGGTGGCCCGGCGTCGGCAGACATCCTCAACTTCAACGGCGGGTACGGCGCGCAGGTGTATGCCGGCGCCGGGTATGTGGTCCTGCGTCCCAACTACCGCGGGTCAACCAATTACGGCTTCAAACACAAGACCGACATCGTCGGCGACTACTTCCGTACCGGGTACGAGGACATCATGGCCGGCGTGGATCATCTGATCGCGCAGGGGCTGGTGGATGGGGATCGGATGGGCGTGCTCGGCTGGAGCGCGGGAGGGCACTGGTCGAACTGGATCCTCACGCAGACCGATCGGTTCAAGGCGATCAGTTCCGGCGCCGGTACGTCAAACTGGATTTCGATGTATGCCCAGAGCGACGTGCAGCGCAATCGGCAGTTTTATCTGGGCGACAAGTTGCCCTACGACGACCATGACGCGTACTGGAATCAGTCGCCGCTCAAGTACATCCGCAACGCGAAGACACCGACGATGATCCATGTTGTGGAAGGGGACCCGCGTGTGCCGAGCCCGCAGTCCGTCGAACTGCACATGGCACTCAAGCAGATTGGCGTGCCGACCGAGCTGTTCATGTATCCCGGCTCAACACACGGCATCCCGGACGCACGCAACCAACTGCTGAAGTCCATGAGCGAAATGGCGTGGATGGACTATTACGTCCGAGGCAAAGGCGAAAAGTTCAGCTGGCGCGACATCCTGGCGACGATCCCGAAGTAACGCGTCTTACCTGGGCCGTTGCAGGCACCAGGCCGAGACGTGGGGGCCTTCACACGGTTGCCGGTCGAGGTCGACCGCCTCTCCGGCATGCGCCTCCACCTCCGACCGATATCGTGAGATGCGCACCTTGCCGGTGGAGGCGAGGATGACGCGCTCCTGCGCCAGGAACGTGATGATGTACGCATCCCAGTACTGGGCGCGTCCGTAGCGGATGCCCTCGCGCACCAGGTAGTCCGCCATCTCGCGATGGGGGTTGGGCGGTGGAGACGTGCGGAACTCATCGACGACCGCGGTGGCGTCGATCGCGGTCATCCCGGCCCAGACACACATCAACGCCGCGACCCAGTGGCGCAGCTGGGCGCGTGTCTCCCGGAGGAAAAACGCACCCACCACCGCGACCGGGATAAACAGGACAAGAAGGGCATACCGGATGACGGGGATCGCCTCGGTGTCGATGCCCCCATTCAGGCCGTACGCCAGGATGCTCAACACGCCAACGATTGCCAGATACATGGGGAAGCCGTCGCGTGTGCGAGACGATGAAGACGAGGTCGCCGTGACGATCCCCACCACGCTCAGCGTGAGCGCAGCCACCAACGCGAGACCGGCGAGCAGTGATCCACCCGTCAGATTGCTGACCAGGCCGTGATAGTCGTGCAGGCGATGTGCGTGTGCGCCGAACATGTCGGGCAGGCCGCGGGTGATCAGGTGACCCACCCTGCCCGCATACGCATCAAGCGAGAGCCACATCAGAATCTGCTGAGGTTGTTTCAGCAGACTGTCGGCGGCAAAGTCCCCGCCAGCGGGTCCGTACAGATTGATCGACCGTTTGACGACATCAATCAATATCCAGACGACGCCGAAGCCGGCCATGGCGCCGGCCAGGTCGCGTCTTGACCACAGGGTGCCTTCGCGCCACAGCGCAAAAACCATGGCCGGCACCGCGAACACGGCAAACTCCCGGTGCAGGACAGCGACGCACAACACAACCCCGAACCAGATCGGACGGCGTCGTAATCCCCACAAGGCCAGCACCCACGCAAAGGGTTCAACAGCCGCGCCGAGCGGGCGCATGAGGGCGTCGGACATGATGGGGGTGGTGGTGATCAGCGGCAGCGTGGCCACCAGGCCCAGCGCGGGACGCAGTCCGAGGCGCCGGAACGTCAGGATCAAGCCGACGACGACGCCGATGTTGATGAGCAACAGCGGGAGTCGCAACATGATCGGTGTCGGACCACCAAGCCAGAAGAAGGGCGCGGCAATCCACGCCTGTACGCCCAGCATGTAGTGCTGACCATAAAAAAACAGGGGGAAGGCCGTGAACTCGCTCAGGTGTTTGGCCATCAGGCCCACGATGGCCTGATCCGAATCGAGCGAGCGCTCAAGGAGCAGGGGCACCGCTGAGCGGAGCACCACCAGGCAGGTGGCGACCGCCAGGGCCGCCGCACACTCAACGCGCGCAGTCACGGCCCCTACGCTACCACCTGACTACCTGGCCTTGTGTGAAATCTCCATCAACACCATTCCCGCAGCGACCCCGGGTGGCAGTTTGATGAGGTCGGCGAGTGACCCGAGGTTGAACCCCTCGCGGACACGCCCCTTGACCGTGACTCTGGCCGTGCGGCGCGGCACCCCTTCGTCTGAGACAATCCACAATTCGCCGGTGTTGTCCTTGAGCCGGTAGGCGCCACGGTTGCCGACCGAATAACTGTCCACCACTTCGCCCGAGAGCTGCACGGTGCGATCGCGGTAGCGGCCCGGATCAGCGAGCAGGTCGTTGATCGTTTTGGTGGACGCGCAGGCGCCCGTCGTCAGGGCCACCACGGCAAGCAGCAGAAGGTTCAGCAGGAGGAGTCGGTTCTTCACAGTACGCACGGTACGGGGTGGTCCAGCGACGCGTCTGTTCAGAACGGTACAGGCGCGCGGAGTTTCCCCGGGGCGCTGTCGACGAGATCCATTGCGCGCTTCTGGCCGGTCGACAGCGTCAGGCTGGTGGCTTTCCGACTGAGCTGATCGAGCGTCTCCCGCTCAAACAGATCGGCCTCCTCATATTCACTCACGGACACGACCAGATACTGGCCTGGCGGCAACGGGCCGATGTCGTAGTGGCCCTGCCAGTCCGTGCGCGCTGACTTGATATGGCGCGACGTCGCTCGCCAGAGCGAACGATCCACCGGGAACGCCACGACGAGCCCGTCCACAATGGCGCGCCCCGACGACGATCGGACCACACCACTGACGGTGGGAGCCGAGTCGGTAAAGGTCAGCTCCACGTCCTGCAGCTTCTGTCCCTGTTGAATGCTGATCGGGGTATCGGTGATGTCCCGGCCTTGTTGGGTGACCCGTTCGAGCGACCACGGGGCCGGCACCTGCATGGCGCGAATCAGGCGTGAGCCGGCATCCACGCCGACCAGCGAAAAGCGCCCATCCGACCCCATCCGCCCCTTGGGTTCGCCGCCAAATTTGCTCCCGTCCTGCAGCGGCGCATACACGCGCAGTTGCGTGACGTCAGGGGCGGGGCTGCCGTGTGAGGCAAACCGCACACGACCCGACAGCGTCGCCCCGCGCGCGAGGGTAAGCACGGTACCGGTGATGTCCCGGCCCTCAACGGTCAGGGGCAGTGACGCGAAGAGCATGGGCGAGTCTTCTCTGACCTCGCCCAGCGCTCGAATGATGTAGTCGCCCGGGGGCACCTGCTCAAACGCAAAACTCCCATCGGGCAGCCACCTGGCGCCGAGATGAGGACCGACTGAGAGACCTTCCGGGTCGTTGGGCTGAATGATGATGGCGGCAGATCGCAGCCTGGCATCCCCCGGGCGTTTCACCTCCCCGACGATGCGGGTCCAGGGCACGCGGCGGACCACAAAGTCGATGCCCACCACGTCGGCGGCCCAGGCGACCCGGATTCGGAGCGCGCCGGCGGCATCCGCGGACCCGGGGAAATACGTCGGCGAGTGTGCGGCCACGATGGCCGTGGTGATCGCCGGATCCGGCTCAAACGCGGTGACGTAGTAGTCGCCGGGACTCAGGCCCGCCACGCGGAATCGCCCGTCGCTGTCGGTCCGGGTCGTGCCCAACGTGGCCAACAGGCGTTGCCCATCACTGAAGTGTGGCCGCAATACGTTGACCGCCGCGCCGGCAGCGGGCATGCCGCCCTCGTCGAGAATCCGGCCCGAGACGGTGGCTTCTCTGGTCAGCCTGATGTCCACATCGTCGTGGACCTGCGTATCCGAAAGGGTGATGCTGCCCTGGGTACGTTCCAGGCGGCGAAACGCAAAACCGCTGTCGACGTAGGTGTCGGCCCGCGCGCTGACGGTGAACGTGCCGACCGGCAACAGCTCGACGTCGTACCGTCCGGCCAGGTCCGTGGTGGTGAATCTGGGCGCGTCGAGCGACGGCGAACCCACCGACACGCGGACGCCCTCAATCGGGGCGCCGGACTGCGCGTCGGTGATGGTGCCGCTGAGCCTGCCGTTGGGTGGTCCCGCCACGGTTGCGGGTGGAGCCGCCGCTGGACCCGGCATGGCGG
>CAYRGW010000047.1:24199-34971 GCA_964423815.1 uncultured Solibacteraceae bacterium
GCGCAGGCTGAGAGGCCCACAATCCCGAGTGCGACTGACAGTCCTGTAAGGTGTCGACGATCGAAGAACATCTAACGATCGTGTAGCCCTCTAGTGGACGTTAGTGTGCTCTATTGGACAACTTTGGACTTTTTTTTACCGGCGTACGTGTTTGTTGAAAAAGTCCACGGTGCGCGTCCACGCGAGTTTTGCCGCTTTTTCGTCGTAACGCGGGGTTGTGTCGTTGTTGAAGCCGTGCTGCGCCCCCTCGTACATGTGCATCTCGTAGGTGACGCCGGCGGCTTTCAGCGCGGCCTCGTAGGCCGGCCAGGCAGCGACGATGCGCGGATCGACGCTCGCGATATGGACCTGCATCGGGGCCTTGATGGTCGCGACGTCGGCCGGGTTGCCGGATCCATAGAAGGGCACCGACGCTGCCAGGTCGGGCACACGGGCGGCCAACATCTTGGACGCCGTTCCGCCCCAACAGAAGCCCACCGCGCCAACGCGGCCGGTGCATTCGGCATGTTTTTGCAGGAAGCCGACGGCGGCGACCATGTCTTCACGCGTTTTGGCCTGATCGAGTTTGCCAAAGAGTGTGCGTGCCTCGTCCTCGCCGCCGGCGGGGTAGCCACCCAGGGGCGTCAGCGCATCTGGGGCAAACGCGATGAAGTTGTCCAGCGCCAGGCGACGCGTGATGTCCTCGATATGCGGGTTCAGTCCGCGGTTTTCGTGGATGACGACAATACCGGGAAGTTTCCCGGTGGCCTTCGCCGGACGGACAAGGTAACCCTTCATGGTGCCGGTCCCCTGCGGGGAGGGGTATTCCACGTACTCGGCCTTGATGCGCGGGTCGTCTTTTTTGACCTGCTGCGCGGCGGCGAAGTTGGGACTGAGCGAGTCCAGCAACATGCCGGCGGTCACGCCGCCGATCGCAAACTTGGTCGCGCGGTCAAGAAACCCGCGGCGGTCGATGTGCCCATGCACGTAGGCGTCAAACAGGACAAGGAGATCGGGATCAAAGTCAGCTGCGGTCTTGCGTTCCATTGGTGGGCCTCCGGTGGGAGCTTACGAGGTTCCGGGTTCCGGGTTCAAGGTTCTGGGTTCTCAAACCTGTGCCGTTGGGCACAGTTTTGAACGGGTGCTGACACCTACAGTGGGGACATGTCGAAGAAATTGATCGGTGTGCTGTGTGCGGCGGTGATGGTGAGCGTGTCGGGGGCGGTCTTTGCGCAGGTGCCTGCGGCACCGGTGGCACCGGCGGCCGATCAGGCGACGACGGCGTATCCCGCCCTGGCGCTGCAGGTCATGCTGGCGCGCGCGGGATTTTCGCCGGGGGAAATCGACGGCAAGGAAGGCGCCAATACAAAAAAGGCGCTCGCTGCCCACATTGAAATCCACAAGGCACCGCCGACCAGCACGGAAGAAACGCTTGAGTCGTACACCCTGACGGCCGAAGACGTGGCAGGGCCGTTCATCGAGATTCCCGCCGACATGATGGAAAAAGCCAAGCTGAAAACGCTCGGCTACACATCGCTGATGGAAGCCCTCGGGGAGCAGTTCCATACGTCGCCGGCGTTGTTGACGCTGCTCAATCCCGGCGTGAAGTTCACCGCCGGCACGGCGATTCAGGTGCCGCGGGTACCACGCGCCAATGCGACATCGTCTACAAAATCAGACACGACAGCCACCGAGGCGACCGAGGCCTTCAAGGTCATCGTCTCGAAGGGGGAATCGACGGTGCGTGTCTACAACAGCAAGGGCACGCTGTTGATGTACGCCCCGGTCACCAGCGGCAGTGACAAAGACCCGCTACCGCTTGGTGAGTGGGCAGTGACCGTGGTCGTGCACAATCCTCCCTTCAACTACAACCCGGACCTGTTCTGGGATGCGAACCCCGCGCACGCGAAGGCCACCATTCCGCCGGGCCCCAATGGCCCCGTGGGTGTCATCTGGATCGACCTGACCAAGGAACACTACGGCCTGCACGGCACGCCTGAACCCGGCAAGATCGGTCACACGGATTCACACGGCTGCGTGCGGCTCACCAATTGGGACGTCGTAAAACTGGCCGGCATGGTCAAGAAGGGGACGCAAGTCCTGTTTGTGGAATGACCGCTGAAACCAGACTCGCCGCGATCAGCGGGGCGATCGGGTTCCTGGCCGGAGCGCTGGTCGTCGCCGTGGCGGGCATCGTGTGGGAGCGCCGACACCCGGATGAACCGGCCGTCGTCACACCGGCGGTGGAAGGCGCGCCGATGACGCAGTCGCAGTCGCCGCAGACGATGATCGGGACCACGCCGGCGGTAGCTCTGCCCCCGGTGGAAGCCATTGAACCAGCCGATGCACCGCCACTCCCGCGCATGTACCCCGAGCCCGTGGCGGACCTGCGGGCTCGTCGGCTGGAAGTGCCGGTACTCGGCATCAGACGTGACAGCCTGCGGCCCATGTTCGATGAAAAACGTGGTGGGGAACGTACGCACGAGGCGATCGACATCCTCGCCCCGACGGGGACGCCGGTGGTGGCGGTGGAAGACGGCACCATTGCCAAGTTGTTCCTGAGTGACGCCGGCGGCATCACGATTTATCTGTTCGACCCCGCGCTGCGGTACGCGTATTACTACGCCCATCTGGACGCCTATGCGCCTGGGCTGAAAGACGGTGCCGCAGTCACCCGTGGCCAGACCCTCGGCTATGTGGGCGTGTCCGGCAATGCGCCAAAGAACACCCCACATCTGCACTTCGCCATTTTTGAACTCACTGAGGCGAAGCGCTGGTGGCAGGGGACGCCGATCGACCCCTTCCTGGTGCTGAAGTAGGCCGTCAGGGATTCGCCCACCCTATGCAATACGGGACAGCGCGGCCAGGGTCATCCCTGCAAAGATGACCCGCATGACAGTTCGAACCGCGGCCTTGCGCAACATTCTGCTTGAACGCAGACATGCCCTCCAAACCGATGTGAGTGACCGTGTGCGAACCAGTCGCGCGGCGAAGGACCGCGAGGTGGGCGACATGCTCGACACTTCCGACGCCGACACTCAGAGCGGAATGGACTTCACGCTGCTCCAGATGAAAACGGAGATGCTGGCCAGCATCGAGCGCGCGCTTCGCCGCCTTGAGGCCGGCACGTATGGCGTCTGCGCCGAATGTGATGAGGACATTTCCGAGAAGCGCCTTCGGGCAATTCCGTTCGCGGTGCGTTGTCAGTCGTGTGAAGGGCGCCACGAGGGCACCACACGTCGGCCCAGCGAGTCGACCAGCGTCCGGTTTGAACCCGAGACCAGTTCCGCCGCCTGGCGCTGAGCCCCCGTCGACCGGCCTGACACGCCCTCAGGGGCCTGTTCTACAATGGCCAGATGCAACTGAAGACGACGTGGGTGTTGATGGCCGCGTTGCTGGCCACTCCGGTGGCCGCTCAAGCGCAGGTCATCACATCGGGTACAGACGCGCCAGTCGAGCTGACACTGGATCGCATGGTGGAAATCGGCCTTCGCGACAGCTATCGCGTGCGGCATCTGCAGCTGGAAGTGGAGCGGACCCGCAGTCTGCTCAGCGCTGAACGCGCCGGCATGAAATCGCGTGTATCGCTCAACGTTTCGGCGCCCCAATTCCAGAAGATCTCCGACAACAAGTGGAACTCCACCCTCCAGCGCAACGAGCTGGTGCGCGAGGATACCCGCCGCTTCCAGGCCGAGATGTCGGTGCGGCAACCCGTCATCCTGTTCGGTTATCCCACCAACGGTGTTCTGTCGCTCAACAACCGGGTGTATCGCTACACGCAGGTGGACGGGGAAGAAAAAGACACCACGTTCTACAACCGGTATTTCATCGCGTACAACCAGCCGTTGTTTCAACCCAATAGCATGAAGAATGATCTGGAGGCGGCCGAGCTGAATCTGGAAAAGGCGGAGCTCCGGTACGCGAGCGACGTGGTGGCGGCCATCGATGACTACGCGACCGACTACGTCGAACTGGTCAGCGACGCGTTTCGCGTCGAACGGGCGGGGGAGTTTTCTCGCGACCTGGTCATGGCCATGGACGCCGTGCGCGAGGTGGTGGAGGCCAATCCCACGCGCGCCGGCGACCTCGACCTGCTGCGGGTGGAACTGGCCAACGCGCGCGAGGCCGAGAGCCAGTCGGCCAATAACCTGCGCAATCGTGAGCAGACCATCAAACAACGCCTCCAGATGCCCGCCGGCACGCCCGTCACGGTGAAGGCCAGCCTCGAGGTCGCGCCGATGACGATCGATCCCACGGAGGCCATTCGTCTGGCGTCCTCGCTCACGCCGCGTATCCGCCAGTTAACGATCGCCACGCGCGAGAACGAAATTCGGCTCGACGAAACCCGTGGCAACAACGCGTTCAGGATGAATCTGGGATTGACCTACGGTCGCGAGGTGCAGGACCCGCGCTTTCAGAATCTCTGGAGCGAGCCCCGCAACAGTTACACGGTGGAGGTCACGGCCACGATCCCCATCTGGGACTGGGGCCAGCGGCAACATCGGATCCAGGCACAGCAGTATTCACTCGATCGCGCGCACCTCTCGGAGCAGCAGGCGCTGTCGGAGATCGAAACCGAGATCCGCAACCTGGTCAACAGCCTCACGGACTACAGCCGTCGCACCCAGACGATGGTGGATACACTCCGCCTGGCGCATGAGCTCACCGAAACAACGGTGTCGCGGTATCGCGCCGGGGAAGTCGGCCTGTCCGACCTCATGCAGGCGTTGTCGCGTGAGTCCACCACGGCCAACAATCTCCTCAACGCGTACCGTGGCTACCAGCAGGCGTTGCGCCGCCTCAAGGAAGTGACGTTCTTCGACTTCGAGGCGGGCAAGCCGCTTGTGGAGCGCTTCAATATCGCCCCCGTCAAGGGGCAGTGATGGCAATGAGGCAATGGGGCAATGCGGCATTGGCCCATTGCCTCATTGGCCCATTGCCTCATTTCAACTCAACGGTGCGCCTGTGAATGCCGCCTTTGATGGAGGAATACTCCAGCGTGACGGACCCGGTGCCTGAGACGATCCAGGTGACCGACGCGCGGTTCCGGCCGGCGATGCCGCTGCGGAGTTCAATCCGGCCTGGATTTGCCGCCGCGGGGGTAAACGTCTCGCCCTGCGGACCGGTGGTGAGGCCGCCGGCCTGCACCGTGGCTCCCGACAGTGTGAACGTATCCGGTCGGCCGGAGTTGTAGATCTCTGCGGCTTCGATCCGGCTCGGAATGGCCCTGGTGTTTTTCATCTCGGCCGTCACCCGCCAGGTGTTGCCCGCGAGTTTGGTGACCGTGACGTCGCCAAATTCCAGCAGCGGCATTTCATCGGCATGGAACAGCGCAAACATCGTGTTGCGGTGGGCGAGTTCCTGCAGCATGAAGGGCGGCGTTGTGCGCCCGAACCACTTGGAGAAGCCGCCAATCTCGATGTCCCCCAGATCGGGGTGTTTAAACGCCGTCCAGTCCTTCCACCACGCCCCCATGCCGAGTTTGTCGTTGAAGAACAGCTGCTGCATTTCCTGCGGTACCGGACCATCCGGTTTCCAGGCTTCGCTGTAGAGCTGGTTGGAGGACCACAGTTCGTTGGTGAACGCCACGGCGCCCAGCGCGTCATGCGCCCAGTCCAGGGTGCCGCCGTACACGGTGTAGAGGTCGCGCCACACCGTCATGTACCGGTAGTAGGGCAGGATCAACGCGCCACGGGTGCCGAGGTACTCGTAGGTCGCGTTGTCGCGGTTCGTGTAGTTGCCGGTACGTTTGTAGTACTCGGAGCCGGGGCCGCGCAGAATCATGCCGCCGCTGTTGTGCCACGACTGCACGGCCGCGATGTTCGGGTGGGCCTTGAGCCAGTCCCCGACCGCGCGGGTTTCCGGCCAGCTGAAGGGATACCGGTTCGCGCCCCCCTGGATGTGGTTCGGCTGCCAGTCCGACGGGAAGTCGCGGTTCATGTCGTACCCGCCCTTGGGATCTTCTCCGCGGCGACCGTCGCCGTCGATGTCCCGCCCCTCGCTTCCGAGCATGATGTAGTCGCCGCGTGTGCCCGCCGGCGCCACGACCATCAGGCGCGGGTCCACCGGACTCAACACATGGGTGCCCTGGCCGGGCACGTGTTTGCGCATCTGGTGAATCTCGCCATCCCCATTCAGGTCGTCGGGAATGTCTTCCGACACCCGTCCGTCACCGTCGTTGTCGTTCGGCTTCATTCCCGATCGTGACGGTCCGCCGGTCTTGAGGAAGTTGTCGCGTCCATCGGGGTTCATCGTGGGCACGATGTAAAACGCGCGGCGGTCGACGAGCGCCTTGACCGCGGGCAACGCGTCGTAGTTTTCCATCAGGAACCAGAGCAGGTAGAGGTTCACCTCGGCGCCCTGGATTTCGTTGCCGTGGATATTGGCATCCGCCCAGAACGCCGCCTTGGTCGTATGTGCCCCGGTATCGGGGTTGTTGACGATGACGATCCAGAGGTCACGGCCCTCGACGGATTTGCCGAGGCTCTGCACGGTGAGGAACTTGGGGAACGCCTTCTGCAGGCGCTGCACCGCGTCGGTGATCCCCGCGTGATCGTAGTACCGATCAAAACGGAGGTTGACCTTGGGTTCGCGGTCGGGTTTGGCGAACATCTGCGCCGACGCGGTGGACGTGAACACCAGCGCACACAGCGCCGAGCACAACAGACGGGAGGTAAATGTTGTCATGGTCGGAAACTCCTTAACGCAGCGTCACGGGGGAAGTGAGGAGGCCACCGGCGCGTTCCGCGTGGACCTCGATACGAGTGGTGGTGCCGGTCGTGGCCTGCACCAGCCAGGTGTAGGTCTGGCGGCCGCCCATGCCGTCGATGCGCGGTGTCTGCTGCTGAATATTGCCCGAGAGGACGGTCATGCCGGCGGCCGGCATCAGACGCACCGTGATGGGGCGATTAAATCGCACACGCGCGCCCATCGCCATCTGCGTCGGGAAATATTTGTCGTTGATCACCGTGGTCGTGATCTGGAAGATGCCGTCGCCTCTGGCTTCGACCTTCGTGCCGGTCACCTCCACCTTGGGAAGTTGCTGCCCGAGCCATGTCGCAAAATCCGCGTGGGATTTGGCAAGCGTGGCCACTTCAGCGACCGGCGGATTCACGCGGGCGTTCGGGACGAAGCCGCCGACCTCCACATCACCGAGCGTCGGATGTTTTGCCGGCGTCCAGTTCACGTAGCCCGGGATCTTGGCCGTATCAAAGAGGGCGAGCCATCGAGCGTCACGACCGGCCGGCGCGGCGCCACCCTGACCGGCGGCACCGCCCGCCGCGGCACCCAGCGTCCACACGGGTGTCGTGAACGACGGCAGGCCCATCTGGTAATACACAAACTGCGCGAACGATCCCGCTTCGTTCTCGGCGCCGGTCCCACGCAGCCCGGTCATCTCGTTGAACTTCTGACTGACAAACTCGAAGTAGGCGCGATCCTGCGGAAGCAGGTTGGTCGGCACGTTGGGCGGGTTGCCCTGCACACCGGCCGCCGGCTGCCGCTGCGCCGGGGGCGCCGTGCGCAGGTTGTCGTAGGCCGAGAACGTCAACACGGCAGCAATGTTGGTCCGGTCATACACAAAGTCCACCAGGGCGCGTGATTCCACTTCGCTCACCATGTGGGGGCCCACGTGCGGCTGGAAGTACAGGTATTCGTGCTGGAAGTTGCGGTTGAGGTTCACGCCGTCGGTGCCCATCGAGACGAAGGCGTTCACATTGGCGGGGTCGATCCCCTCGACCATGACCTTGTAGCGGCCACGTTCGGCGCGCGCGCGGTTGGCCTCACGCATCAGCCGGGGCTCGGCCGGATCCGCCATCATCGTCCCGCTGACATCCGGCACACGCATCAACGTGATGAGTCCGTCGCCGTTCAGGTCGGCACCCAGCTCCCGGATGTTGAGCCCCCCCTTGGCTTCTTCGCCTTTGACCGGCTTGTGCGCAATTTCGTACCCGCGCATGGTGGAGACCAGCTCCGCGCCATCGGGATTGGCCCGCGGCACGATGTAGATGGTGTACTCGTCAAGCAGAGTCTTGATCTCCGCGCTGCCGGCGTAGCCGGTCAGGAGCTGCTCAGCCGTCGCCATCGCCGCCGACCCACCGATGAGATGGTTGGCTTCGAGGTTGGCCACGATGAGCAGGGCGGGGCGTGTGTGAGGATCGGCGCCCTGTTGATTGGCCACCGTCAGCAGCCAGATGTCGCGGCCGGCATCCGTCCTGGCGAGACTGGTGAGTGTGGCGCGGCCGCTGTGTGCTGCCACAAGGCCCCGCAGGGCGCTGGTCAGGCCCTCATGGTTGAGATACCGATCCGTGGTGGCCTGCGCGCGCACGGTGGGGGCGCCGGCTGTGACAGCGATGGTGCAGGCGGCCAGAAGCGCGCATGCCCGAAGTGAAAACCGATACATCGTGAAAATCCTCCTGCGGTGACCGCCAAAGAATACAAGACAATCCGGTTATCATTTGGCTCATGCGTTGCCTGATTTCGGGCGGTCTGGTGATCCTGGCTGCGGCGTGTGGCGGGGGAGGCGGGACGTCGACGCCGACGGCTCCTGCTCCGATTCCGGCCAGCCAGGCCTGCGCGGCGCTTGGCTCGACTGCGGACCTGGCCATCCTGAGCGGTGAACAGTGTGGCGTGGCCACCACGCCGCTCGTCAAAATCAACCTGAAGGGTGTCGGAGGGAATTCGGTCGGCGGCTGCACCGGGGCTGTCATCGCGCCGCGCGCGGTTCTCACGGCGGCCCACTGTCTCGACGGGGATGTGGTTACGGCTCAGATCTGGTTCGGCGTTACGGGTGCGCCGGAAATTGTCGCGAGCAGCATCCATTTTTATCCGGGCTACGTGTTTAATTCGGCCAACGTCTTTGACGTCGGGGTCCTGCTGTTCGCCGAGGACCTCGGCCGGACGCCGCTGCCGATCCTGACAAGCCGCCAGGCGGTTGTCGGCGAAACGGCGATTGTGGCCGGCTGGGGTCGCGATGAAAACAGTGACTCGAGGCAACTGCGCGCGGGCAGCACGCGCATTTCGGGTGTCAACGCTGCCTATATCGAGACGGTGTACTCGCCGCCGTCGGCGTCGGTGTGTTCCGGCGATTCAGGCGGACCCATTCTTGTCTCGCAGGGTGGGCGTTGGACGATCGCCGGCATCACATCGGCCACCGACAGTTCAGCCTGCAACCAGGGGACAAACTACTTTCAGGCCATCTTCAACACAAACGTCCGGGACTTCATCCGACTGCACGTGCCCGCTGTGGGCGAACGGTAAGTGCGGGAGAGTTCCGGTGATAGGTTACGCACGTCAGGGGGAATGGACGCGATGAAACGACTGCAGATGAAGACCATGTTGGTGGTCACGGCGACGATGGTGTGCGCGTTGGTGTCGGGAAGTGCCGCACAGACGCAGAGTGTGGCGGACCTGCGAACGCAGGCCGAAACCTCCAAGTTCACGGAGTACACCTCCTACGACAACATGATGAAGTACCTGCAGGATATGCAGTCGCGGAGTCTGGAAATGCGGCTCGGGACCTACGGCGAGACACACAGCGGCCGGGTGTTGCCGTACGCGGTGTACAGCCGCCCGACCGTCACGCAGCCCTGGGAAGCCTGGGCGCTGGGCAAGCCGGTGATCGTGCTGGCGGCGGGTGTGCACGGTGGCGAGCGGACCCTGCGTGAGTCGGTGCTCATTTTGATGCGCGAACTGTCGGACCGGACCTCGGCCGCCAACAAGATGCTGGACGACCTGGTGATCGTGGTCGTGCCGCAGATCAACCCCGACGGATTCTCGAACGAACCCAATCCGACGCGCGGCAACCTGTGGGGCCTGGACCTCAACCGCGATTACATGAAGCTGGAACAGCCCGAGATTCAGGGCTACGTGCAGAACATCATTCTCAAGTGGGCGCCGTATCTCTTCATCGACGGCCACAACGGCGGCGCGTTCCCGTACAACCTGAACTACCAGTGCGGCAGCCACGCCGCTCATGACCAGCGTATTACGCAGTTGTGCGACAAGGGCATCTTCCCGGCCATCGACAAACGCCTCGCCGCGGAGCAGTTCCGGTCGTATTACTACCAGGGCGGCAACGCCCAGCAGTGGACCGTGGGTGGTTCGGAGCCCCGCATCGGCCGCAACTACGGCGCGTTCGCCAACACGGTTGGCATCCTCTTCGAATCGCCCGGCGGCCAGCCGATGGAAATCGGCGTCAAGTCCGGTCTGCTCGGCTACAAGGCCGTCGTGGAATGGTCACAGGCGAATCGGACGGCACTGCGTGAGGTCGTGGACCGTGCGCGTCGCGAGACGATTGCGCTCGGTGAAAAACCCGGCGACATGGTGCCGATCGAAGTGAAGTACGACGCGGAAGATGAGCCGGCCAACTACCTGATCGGTGAGGGCCAGGGGGAGAACCGCAAGATCGTCGAGGTCAAGGGCGCCAAGTTGATGAAGAAGCCGGTGCCGGTCATCTCTCGGCCGCGTCCCTACGCCTATGTCTTGCCGCGTGAAGCCACCGACGCGGTGGCGTTGTTGCGTCAGCATGGCATCACCGTGGAGCAGTTGACGACACAGTCCTCGCTCGCCGTCTCGGCGTACACCGTCAAGGGCGTCACGCACAGCACGGTCTACAACCACGCGGCCGCCACCTCGATCGAAGTGGGCGAGGTCCTCGAATTGACGCGCAACTTCCCGGCCGGCAGCTACGTGGTGCGCACGGCGCAGATGCAGGGACGTGTGCTCATGCACCTGCTCGAACCCGAGTCCACCGACAACGTGATCTACTGGAACCGCATGGACGCCTGGGTGCC
>CAYRGW010000048.1:0-14023 GCA_964423815.1 uncultured Solibacteraceae bacterium
GGGCGCGGAGGGGCAACCCTCCGCGCCCGTTTTATTTGGAGCCCGTCTTGCGCCGCGACCGGCCCTGCACAGTGCGGCTGCTCATGGCGTTATGCGTCATGAAGTGCGTGGACTTCATCGTCACCTGATCCATGCGCTGCTCAAACATGACGATCTCCTCCCCGAGCGCGTCGGCGACCGCAACCGCCACGAGTCACGGTCGCGTCGACGGGGACAAACGCGCGGTCGGTCTGAATGTTCAATGGGGAGCCTCCGCGAACAGGATCGCGCAGGGGTGTGACAGAGTAGGGCAGTGCTGACCGCCCGCTTCACCGACGCTTTCGCTTACGCACACGACGCCCACGCAGGGATGACGCGCAAGGGCGGCACCAAAATTCCCTACATTGCCCACCTGATGGGTGTGACGTCCCTCGTGCTGCAATACGGTGGCACCGAGGAGGAAGCCATCGGGGCGCTGCTGCACGATGCGGCGGAGGACGCCGGGGGCTTCGAGCGACTCGCGGACATCGAAGCGCGCTTTGGTTCGGCCGTCTCCGCCATCGTGCACGGGTGCTCGGACAGCTTCGAGACGCCGAAAAAACCCTGGCTCGATCGCAAACGTGAGTACATCGACCACGTCGCAAGTGTGTCGCCGTCGGCGATCCTGGTGTCGGTCGCGGACAAGATCCACAACGTCGGCGCGATCATCGCCGACTACCGCACGGTGGGCGACGCCTTGTGGGCGCGCTTCAACCCGGACGCCGGCAAGACGGGCACCGTGTGGTATTACCGCAGCCTCGTCACCGCCTATCGCGTCACCCCTGCGTCTGCGCCGCACACGCGGGCGGTGGAGGACCTTGACCGGCTGGTGAGCCAGCTTGAGGAAATGGTGGGATGCTGACAGCGGGACGGCCTGTGGTGGTGCCGGTTCGATTGCCAAAGTAACCCAAGTGTTACTTTGGCCGCCGGGGTTTTCTTCCCACAGGCCCCGCGCTGCAGGTCCGATTGCGATTGATGTACCACCTCCGCCCTTGTCGCGAAACGACGATGCTAGACTCGTCGGTCTGAGGCGGGAGGGGAGCCATGGCGGAGAGAGCGGCAAAAACAATCGACGAACAGTTCCACGACGTCTCCATCGCGTTCGCAGAATCGCGTGACTTCACAGAGTTCTGCTTCACCAGGCTTGAGTCGCGGGTCGATCAGCTCGAAGACAAAGTTGACGGCATGGCGCAGGCGATGGACCGGCGATTTACGCGACAGGACCTGCTCCTGACCGAGATCCTGAACGAAGTGAAGCGGCGGTGACCGCCGAGTGGTGGACCGCCGTGGGCGCGGCCCTCGGTGCAGGATTTGTCTCCGGCGCTGTGACCATCGCACTCGCAGAAGCCACCGCACTCGGCGCCGGAGCGGTGGAATCCTCCTCCCTCCGCATCGCCGTTATCGTCGCCTTCACCCTGGGCCACGTCGCAGGCAAAGGCCTGTGGTACTGGGCCGGGACCCAGGAGCGCCGCATCACACGTCCGTCGCTGCGCCGCTGGATCGACCGCGCACACACGCTGGCGGCCCAACACCCGACCCTGAGTCTCGGCGTCACCTTCACCAGCGCGGCGGTCTCCCTGCCGCCGTTTCACCTGACCGCCATCACCGCGGGCATCGTCCGCACCCCGGCCGTGCCGTTTTTTGCGGTCGCGTTTGTCGGACGGCTGCTGAGATTCGGACTCATCGCCTGGGCGGGGATGGGTGTGTTCGGCTAGAACACCCGCAACGTCAACGCCAACGACCAATCGGTGACCCAGAACCGCTGGGTTGGAATCGCGGGAGGTTGGGGCCCGAGCGAGTCACCGAGCTTCAGACCACCCAGTAGCTGAACGTCCCGTGTGCGGTGCTTGAGGATCGATAGATACATGTTGCGATAGCTGAGACTGCCGCCATACGCAAAATCTGCAAACTTCGAGTGTGGGTTGATTCCGATGCCGCCGGTGGCCAACACGGCCAGGCGGCCTCCACGTTCGGGACGTTCAAACAGGTTGAGATGGACGAACGCAAACGGCACCACCATGGGCCTCGCGACAGACCCGCCCACGAACTGGTCAACCTCCTCGGTATCGCCGAACAACACCGGGCTGCCATTCTCCCACCGCGGTCCCGCGCTGAAAGTGCGCACGCGGACTTCTGAAAACAGCAGGCCCGACGATGTCTCCCATCGCGTGGTGGCCCAGACGCCAGTCACTGTGACCAGGTCCTGCGACTCACCAGACATCACGTCAGTCACCGAGATGGCGACCTCGGCCGAGCGTGGCTCCTCGGTGTCGCCCTGCTTCACCTCCAGTTCCGTTGAAAACGCGTTGGCGTACGTCAACTCCTCAACAGACTCGTCGACGCGTCGCAGTTGCTGGATCTTTTTCGCGAGTGTCGTGACTTCAGCAACGAGGGCGTCCTGTTCGACGGAGACTTTGTTGAGGAGGGCGTCGAGATCAAGGTTCACAGCCGGCGCTGTGCGACCAATGTGGGCTTCAATGATCAACTTGAGCGCTGTCTGCGTCGCGGCGAGTTGACCTGCGGGAAGCAGGGCGGACGTCGCTGCCTTCAGTGCGGCAGTCAGCTTGTCCTTCGCAGCGGTGAATGTCTGGGGGCTGTCCGCTTCAGATTTCTTGATTTTGTTGAGTTCCTTTGCTGCATCGCTGGCCGAGCCGGCCAGGTCTTTCACTGCGGCGAACGACTTTCGGATGGCCGCCTGCTGGGTTTCGACCCATTCCAGACGCGCCATGATGGAGGCCGGTGTCGCTGCAGGCGCGCCTGCGATGAACGGTGCGTTTGGTGGGGCGCCCCCTCGACCCCGTGCAGGAGCGGTGAGAATACTTGCGCCTGCGAGGTATTCAGTGAAGCCCGGGACCAGGGCATCAGTGATCGCCCCGGTCGTGTCAGGTCTCTCCACCTCTTTGCTGGCTTCCTTGAACTCGACCACCTGCAGTGGCCGTTTGTGAACGACCACCGTCAAGGTGGCGCCGTCCTTCATCTTCAAGGGCAGTGGTGTGGTTGGCGAATTGGCGTCGATCACCACCCGGCAGTGACGATTCGAGACATGTGGTGAGCATCGCGGCGTGGGGGCCGTCGACGACTGTGCCGAGGCCAGGGAAGGCCAGAGTCCAAGAACAACGACGGTCAACAGGGCAGAAAAACGGGTCATGAGTCCTCCAACGTAGCCGTGTCCGTAAGGACGGACCCGGCGGCGCGATTCCCCTGATGGTCGAGTGGCCGGTAGAGACTACTGTGTTACCCTCCTCCCGTCACACACAAAGGAGCCACCCCATGGCCCTGCCAAACCCCGTTGTTGTCGTCCCCGGCATCACCGCGAGTGACCTGCATGACGGCTACGCCGTGTCGCCGGAGACGGTGTGGTCGACACTCCTCACCAAGAGCTACGACCGCATCCTGCTGCACCCCGATGACCTGCGCTACGAATTGCAGGAGCCGGCCCGTGTGGTCGCGACGGCCGTGTTCGGGATGCCGTACGAGGCGTTCATCGAAGAGCTGCGCCACAACCTGACGGAACACCGCGACAAACCTGTCCCGGTGTATCCGTTCCCCTACGACTGGCGACAACCGCTCGACCTGATCGAACGCCAACTCGAGGTGTTTGTCGATGAGGTCATTGCGCGCACGAAGTTGATGCGGCATTACCACGACGCGGGATTTGGCGAGGATCCCAAGGTCAATCTTGTTGGTCACTCGATGGGGGGACTGGTCATCGCGGGTTACCTGCAACGCCTCGGCATGACCGCACCGGTGGAGAAGGTCGCCACACTGGGCACGCCGTTTCGGGGATCACTCGAAGCGCCAATCAAAGTTGTTACAGGCACGGCGAGCCTGGGGCCGGAACAGGCGTCCAACTCCCGCGAACGGGAAGCGGCCCGCCTCACACCGGCGCTGTATCACCTGCTGCCGAGTTTCCCCGGGAGTGTGTCCACTGCTGCCGGCCTGCCCGACGACCTTTATAGCGTCGACACCTGGCAACAGGGCGTCGTGGACACACTGGCCGAGTTCATCCGCCTGAACGGATTGCAGGGACGCGCCTCGCTCACCGTTCGACGCACCATCGCCCGCGAACTGCTCGAGGACATGCTCACCCGCGCCCACGCCCATCGGCGTCGCATCGAACAACTCGATCTGACGACCACACGTGTGGGATCGGCCGCGGGGTGGTTGTGCCTGGTGGGAGTGGACGCGACGACACGCGTGCGACTCAAGATCACAGAGAAGGGAGGCACGCCGTTCTTCGAATTGACAAGCGACGACCGCTGCAACAAGTGGGATGAGGCCGATGCGGTCGCGCGCGAAGACACGGGTGACGGCACCGTGCCGTTCAAGGGCGCGGTGCCGACGTTCCTCGAGCGCCGCCACGTGGTGTGTGTGCGGCCCGACGACTTCGGCTACTGGGAACTCAAGGACAAGGCCCTGCTGCAGTTCGCAGGCTTCCACGCACTGCTGCCTGGGCTCAACCTCGGACACCGATTGGTGGTGAGCCACTTGCGCGGCAAAGCCACCAAAGGTGTGTGGGCGCGATCCGCGCCTGGCGTCAGCGAAGCCGAGTGGGCGCCGCCGATTCGTGGGCTTGAGTGGAAAAAGTAGGTGGCACGATCTTCGCGCTTGCATCTTGCCGACGACGATGAGACCGTCGTCGTCGGAGCACCAAGTGGCACAAGCACTCGCGCGGAGGCGTCGGCCAGAAAGCCGACGGGATGTCATGACACTCAACGACTATTTCCAGACACCTGAAACCGTGTTGCCGCAGGAACTAATCCATGGCGTCGTGCGGGTGGCAGAGTCGCCCTCGCCGATTCACCAGCACATCGTCGGCAACCTGTTCCTGATCATGCATTCGCACCTCGTGCGGTACGGCTTGGGGAAGGTGTGGCTGGCGCCGCTTGATGTGATCCTTGATGTGGATGCACCGCTGGTGGTGCAGCCGGACCTGTTCGTCATTCTGAACCGGGGAGCCGCAGTTGTGGAGGATCGGATCTATGGTCCGCCGGATCTCGTGATCGAGGTGCTGTCACCCCGGCCACGTATCGGCGAACTGGCCGAGCGCCTGGAGTGGTTCCGCGACTACGGCGTCCGGGAGTGCTGGCTCGTGCACCAACTCACGGGCCATGTAAACGTGCTCCGTTACGAGGGCGGCCGTCTAGCTTCCGAGACGTCCCATCGCCGGGAAGAGCGTATCGTGTCGGGCCTGTTGCCCGACTTCGAGTACTCGCTGGCGACGATCGTAGGTACGTAGGGCGTGGCCTTTAGGCCCGCCTCATTGGCTACGAGACGCCGCCCTTGTCCTTGACCTTCTTGGGCTCCTGGTCGTAACCCGCACCGGGGCCGCCGCGATCACCGACCTGCTCGTCCTTCGCACCCTCGTGCACGTCGTCAGGATTCGCGCGCTCCGGCGCGTCCTCGTCGGGCACCTGGTTCACATCGGTGTCCGGCACTTCGGGTGGATTGATGCGCTCGTCAATGTTCGGGTTGTGCTGCGTCATGCGTCGAATGTACGAAATCGGCGCCACGACGCGCTGTGCACTTTGATTCAGTCCGCCCTGAGCGCGTCCTGGGGGCGGATGGTGAGGGCGCGACGGAGGGGCACCCACGTGGCGGCGAGGCCGGCAACCACGAGCAGCGCGAGGACGAGCGGCAACGTCCAGGCGCCGCCGTCGCCCATACGCGAGACGAGCACAGAGCGCGCGTTCAGGGACGCGATGGCCAGGGCGGCGCCAATGACGCCGCCGATGGCGATCTGCAGCGCGGCGCGCGAGCCGATCGTGTGCACAACGTGTGACACGTTGGCGCCAAGCGCGAGGCGAATCCCGATCTCGCGCGTGCGGCGGGAGACGATGAGCGACATCATCGAATACACGCCCGCCAGCGCGAGCACAAGCGTCACGACCCCCAGGCCGACCAGCGCCGAGGAGAGGCCCGCAAAAAACGCGCGGTCCTCCATGGCCACGTCGGCGAGTGTGGTCGCCCGGTAGGGCTCGATCGTCGGGAGCTGCTCTCGTAGCGCCCGACGGACGGGCTCCGCGTACCGAAGCGGGTCGCCGTTCACGCGCATCGCGAGATACACGACCTCGTTGTCCTTGGTGAGCGGCACGTAATACCCGGCTGCCAGGGACGGGTCGCCCACACTCAGGGCGAGGTCGGGGACGATGCCGACCACTTCGAGCCAGGGGCCGGTCTCCGCATTGGAGACAACCCGGAAGCGGCGACCCAACGCCGCGCCGCCGAACAACTCTCGCGCAAACGGCTCGTTGACGATCGCGACGGCCGGCGCATTGACGGCCGCATCACGCTCGGTAAAACCGCGACCCGTGGTCACTCCCGACTGCAGTGCCGCGAAGTAGGTGGGCGACACTGCTGCCGCCGGTGCACGTCGCGTGGGGGCTGGCGCCACGCCAGGAGTCGGCTCGATCTCCACGTTGGTGATAGCAGGACTGTGGCGCGGCAGAGACGTCGCCGCGCCGACGGCAATCACTCCAGGCACTGCGGCGACGATGCGCTCAGCCTCCGCCGCCGTCACACCCTGCGCGCCAAATCCCATCGTCAACACGTTGGCGGGAAGCGCCACGCGCACGTTCTGGTAACTGCGGAACGCCTGGGCAACGACCAGCGCGCCGTGGAGCATAACGATGGAGACGGCGATTTGGGTGACGAGCATCACCGCTGCGGTGCGGCCAAACCGGACGTCGCTTGTGCGGTGGTCGCCGCCCTGAATCCCCTCGAGCACATCGCGGCGGGTGGCCTTGAGCGCGGGCCAGGCGCCGGCAATGGCCGCGGCCAGCAGCGTCACGCCGGCCACCATCACAAAGGTGAGCGGACCGCCGGTGAAGTTGATCCAGTAGGGCACTTCGTCCATCGCGTTGAACTGACGCAGGACGGCTTGTGCGCCGAGGCTGCCAAAAACGGCTGCGATCACACCCAGGACTAGCACTTCGGTCATGACCTGCATCACGAGCCGGCCGCGTGAGGCGCCGAGCGCTGCGCGAAGGGCGAACTCGCGTGCGCGCGCAAACGATCGCGCGAGGATGAGGTTGCCGACGTTGGCGGCGATCACCATGAGGACCGAGAGGACGGCGATGACGACCACACTCGACAGCAGCGGGGCGATGTCGCCAAGGTCGGTGAAGTCGGTGACGACCAGCGACTGTTCGAGCCTGTCGCCGGGAACCGGGGTGGCCGGCGCGATGGCGGCGAGTTGGGCGGCCACCTGTTCAAGGGAGGCGTCCTCGGCACGCACTCCGAACGTTTGCCCGGCAGCGATGTCCTCGAGCGGGATCCACAGGTCGGGTGAGTCCGGGAATCCGAAGTCGCCGGGCATTACGCCGACGACTGTGTACTTCGTGGTGCCGATTTCGAGGAGGCTGCCCTGGACCGCCGAGCGACCGGCGAGTCGCTCCGAGACCAACGCCGCCGGCGGGGCGCCCGGGACGGCATCAGCGGGGACCAGGGTGCGGCCCGCCACTGGTACGACGCGCACGTGGGGGAACGACGAGGGGGTGATGCGGGTGACGACGAGTTCGACGACTTCGCCTGAGGGGAGCGTGACGCTGTCGCGTCCACCTGCGGCGGCGCCGACGTGGACCAGCGACGGCGCTGCAGCCACGCGCGCCCAGCCTTCGTCGGTGAGCCCCTGCGCCCGAATTCGCACAAACCTGTCGCCGCCCTCAAACGGCAACCGGCTGTACATCATCGCTTCCATCGTCGCGAAACCAACGGTCGCGAGGCCGATGCCCACCGTGAGGGCCACCACCGCCGTGAGGGAGGCAAACGGCTGGCGGAGCAGGTAACGGAGTCCGAGTCGCAGGTCGGTCAACACCCCCATATATACGGGCGTCGCGCGCGTTTGGTTAACGGCCGCGCAAAAACACGAGGCCGCCGGACACCGAGCCGGAGACGACGTCGGGCTTGCCGTCGCCGTTGAGGTCCACGAAGCGCGGGACCGAGATGTGGGGCAGGTCGAGGGCGAAGCCGTCGTAGGGCGCAAACTTCGGATTGGTCTTGGTGCCGGTGTTGCGGAAGGTCAGCGTGGGGCTGGACTCCTGGCCCATCACGATGTCGAGCAGGCCGTCGCCATCCACGTCGAACATGGCGGGTGCGCTCCGCCGCACCGCCTTCACATCGTCCAACCGCTCGGTCACCAGTTCGAACTTCGCGTTCGTGC
Organism: uncultured Solibacteraceae bacterium; assembly: GCA_964423815.1. GTDB lineage: Bacteria > Acidobacteriota > Vicinamibacteria > Vicinamibacterales > SCN-69-37 > SYFT01. The sequence goes on from CAYRGW010000048.1 coordinate 8,180, forward strand.
GCGAGCCGGTGTTGCGATAGAAGAGGACGACGCCGTTGGAGGCGCCCATAAAAATGTCGAGGTCGCCGTCAGCGTCGATGTCGGCGAGGGTGGGGATGACGTTACTGGCGCGCGGGGGCGCGATCGTGCGCGCGGGATCCTGGACCCACTTCGGGGCGGTCTTTGTACCCTCGTTGCGGTAGTAGAGGACGTCCTGATTCCAGGTGCCGAGCAACATGTCGAGGTCGCCGTCACCGTCGAGATCGCCGAGGGTGGGCGCGAGGTGATACGCGGCGTTCATTTCGACCGAGGTGGTCTGCCTGAACCGAGGCGCCGTGGACGTGCCCTCGTTGATGAAGGTTGTCAGGCGACCGGCGTCACCCTTGACGGGGTCGATCTTGTTGCCGACAAGCATGTCGAGATCGCCGTCCCCGTCGATGTCGCCAAACGCCGGGACGGTTTCGCTGCCGAGGTCGATGATGTCGAGGTACCGTTTGGACCGCAGCTCAAACGCGTTGGTCGCGGTGCGCTCCCAGAAGTAGAGATTGTCCGCCGACGTGCCGACGGGGTTAAACGCGCCGCCGAGCACACCCATGACGAAGTCGAGGTCGCCGTCGCCGTCGAGGTCCATCGGCATCGGGGCGTTATAGCCCGATGTGAGAATGGATGACGCCCACGGCAACATGACCGGGTCGACGTCAAACGAGGGCGAACTACACGTGCCGCCGATGTTCTCGATGAGCAACACACCCGGCTCGAAGAAGTCGCCCCAGAACAGATCCTGGTCGCCATCGGCGTCAAAGTCGGCGAAGGCGATCGCGTTCGCTCCGTGGCGGGTGGTGGGCCGCGCTTCTCCCACCCGGCCGACGATTTCGATGCCCTCGAAGTTTTCGGTGATGAAGTCAAAACGGGTGGAGCCTGGGGCGACGGCTTCGAAGCGCGCGAGGGTGCCTTCCACGCGACCGACAAACAGATCGAGGTGTTTGTCGCAGTCAAGATCAACCAGCCACGGAATGTTCTGCCGGTCCATGAAGATGGGTTCGTCGCTGCTGTCGCGCAGCACGTCCACGTACTGGAACTTCGCAGCGGTCTTGCTGCCCACGTTCTTATAAAAATGGATGTTGCTGAAGGGTTTTTCGCAGATCAGGTCGATGAGGCCGTCCTGGTCGATGTCGACAAACCGATACCACTCGCCGATGTTGATGCCCTGATAGTTGTTCGTGCGCCACTCGTACCGCGGCGCCTTCGCGGAGCCGACGTTTTCAAAGTGCCAGAGCTGGCTCGAATACTCCTGCACAAACAGGTCGAGGTCGCCGTCGCCGTCGATGTCCACAAACTGCGGCCGCGGCACGTCCATGCCCCCGACAAACGGCAGCGCATACTCGCGCCCGTCCGGCGCCACGACGGGGAAAGGGGAGACGACGCGGTCGAAAAAACCGTCGGGAGGCTTTTTCTCCTGGGTGTCCTCTAAAAAGCCTCCCGACGGTTTTTCCGAAATTACCACTATCGTCAGGACGAGCATGACGGCGAGTACGCGCATGACCAGCCTTACCGCGCGATGCCCATGCCGGTGAGGTTCTTGCCGAGCACTTCGGACTTGAGGACCTTCAGCGAGGTGGTGTCGATGACCACAAGCGAGGCGGCGCCGTCGCTGCCTGGCATGGTGTGGCCGGCGTGCGCAGGGTCGGCCATGTGGTCCATCTTGTTGTTGTTCGTCACAAACGCCTTGGTGCCGTCGGCCGAAAACACGACCTGGTGCGGCTGCTGAAACGACTCACTCTTGATGCGCGTCGTCACATCCCACGTCACCGTGCTGACAACCGCGATCTCGTTATCCATCTTGACCGCGACCCACACGGACTTGCCGTCGGGCGAAAACACGGGGTCAAACACCATTTTTCCCAGGGCGATGGACTTCTTAAATACGGGTTTTGCGGGGTCACTGATATCGAACACCATCAACTGGCCGGACACTTCGGTGGACCCGACCAGCGTCTTTCCGTCAGGCGACACGGCAAACTGCACAAACGCGTGCGTCGGACCGGCGACGGCCACAACGTTCACGCGGTTGGACTCCAGCGAGATGCTCGCAATCTGATTGGTGCCGAGGCTGCCGGTGTAGGCATACGTGCCCTGCACCGCGAGCGGGTGGGGACGCGGAAACAACACGTCCACCTCTTCACCCTGCATCGTGCTGCGCGTGATCACGCCGATACGTTTCGGTGGATTCACGGCGCTCATCGATCGAGTCACCACGAGCTGGTCCGCGCCAGAGAGCGCGAGCATGCCTGGCGTCTCCATCTCGAACTTCCCGACGATCTCATTCGCCGCGTTGAACTTCACCACGGTGTTCGCGCCGATCAGCGAAACATACCAATGCTGCCGATTTGGCTCGACCACGATGTAGTGCGGCTTCGCCGTGGCGGGGAAACCGAGCTTCTGCAGGTCCACGGTCGAGACGACGTTGTTGGTCGCGGTGTCGACGATGGCGACCTTCGCGTCGTCCTGCACACAGACAAACAGATGCCCGGAGGGGATGGTGCGAGTCTGACCGGCGGCACTGCCGCCGATCAGACTCACCACGAGCGTTATCGCAAGCGTGAGACGTGTCATCGATCCGACGCCCTCACGATGAACAGACCCTGCTCGATGCTGTTGACGATGATCGTGCCCGAGCGGAAGTACGGGAACACGCTCCACGCACCGTTGAAGCCGGGGCCGTTGTTGCCGTGGGGCGCGGTGTCAAAAAACGCGACCTCTTTCGGATTCGCCGGATCACTCACGTTGAGGATGCGGAGACCCGAGCGGTAGTTGGCCTGATACATCAGGTTGCCCTTGATGTAGAGGTTGTGATCGATTGACGCCTCGACGCCCATGTGTTCCTTGATGAGCTTCGGGTTCTCGAGATCGGTGAAGTCGAACACCATCGTGCGTGTTTTGTCGATGCCGGGACGACCTTCGTCGCCTTCGTCGTTGAGGAAGAAGAAGCGATGGTCTTCGGTCAGCCAGCCCTGGTGCGCGTAGGCGACGTTCGGATACGTGACGCGGGACACGCCCTTCGGCGCCTTCTTGTCCGTCACGTCCGCGATGGACACCGTCGTCTCGTTGGAGCCGATGCAGATTTCCTTCTTGGTGTAGCGCTTGTCCGGTCCCTTGTAGGTCACACACTGCGCGTCATGCGAGTACCCCGTGCCCGCGCGGCCCGTGCCGGCGTCGGAGAAACAACCGGCAAACACCGGCTTCTTCGGCTCGCGGATGTCGATCATGTGCAGACCACCGCCACACGTCGTGCCGCCGCCTGACGATCCGACCGAATACGCAAACCCACTCTCTTCGTTGATGACGATGTTGTGGGCGCTGGCGATCTCCGTGTACACGTAGTCTTCGGCGACCTTGACGGGGAAACCCGTCGCCTGCGGCTTGAGCGTGCGCAGGCGGGTGAGGTCAAACACCTGCATGCCGTGCTGGCCGGCCGAGTCGGACACGATGAACGTGTGGTCCTTGTAGATCTTCATGTCGCGCCAGGATGCCGGGCGCGCGCCCGCTGTGAGCGGCAGGTCGGCGACGACCACCGGACGTGTCGGGTTGGAGATGTCCACGAAGGTGGTGCCGTCACGACGGCCGACGAGCGCCCATTCCTTTTTGGTCTGTGCGTCGGTCCATCCCCAGATGTCGTTCATCTCGATGTAGTGCCCGTCGTGGGTGAGCTTCGACGGGGGCAGGAACGCGAGCAGGTCCGTGGCGCCGCAGTCGAAACCTTCGACCTTGCCGTCGCCGCTGCAACGTTTTTCGCTGCCGGTGATGGGCGCGATTTCGTCGATGGGCGTCGTCAACATCGGCTGTTCGTTCCACTTGCCGGCGGCATCACGTTCGTAGATGAAGAGTGCACCACCACGGTTGCGCGCGTTGGTGGCACCGACGGCGGCGAGGTCGCCGTGCATGGAGACACTCTGACCGGCGGCTGCCGGTTCATCGAGGCCGGGGCCGACGAGCTGGAGACCGTCAACCTTGAAACCCTGTTCGTTGCCGTTGAACACAAACACGCGGCCTGCGCCGCCGGCACCGGGCGCGCCTACCCAGACTTCCTTGTTGTCCGCAGCGAGTGCGGTGCCGAAACGGTCGAGGCGCAGACCTGCGGGCGCCGTGAGGCGCGCGACTTCCTGCCAGGTGAAGTTGCCCGAGACAGGAGCGGCAGGCGGCGGTGTCGCCGGTGCGTCGGCAGCGGCGGGTGCACCACCCGCGCGTCCACGTCCACCCTGGGCAACGCGGCGATAGACGTAGGCGGCGCCGTAACCACCGGCATCACCCGGCGCGGTGACCACGACCTGCGCACCCGAGAGCGCGAGGCGTGTGCCGAACGCGTCGTTGGGCGTCGCGCCAATCGGCGCAAACGTCCGCTGGCTCACCCAGGCGTTTTCCGCGAAGGCGAACTCGTGCACGATGCCCGTGCGGTTGGTGCGGCCCGTGGCGCCGATGAGGACGATGGGGCCTTCGACGGCGATGGAGGCGCCGAATTCGTCGGCGGCGTTGTTGGCGTCGGCCGACTGGATGGTGGAGTGATACGTGTACTGACCGTCCGCGCCGCGGCGGAAGGCAAACACCGCGCCGGCGGGCACGGGCGGGGCATCAGCAGTCGCCGCGCCGCGACCACCGCGGCCACGTCCTGCGCCCACGACCTGTTTGCCGACGAGCAGCCAGTCACCAGTCGCGGCGACGGCCGTGCCGAAGTTCACTGTGGCGTCGGGCGTGGCAGCCGGCACCGCGCTCGACGCGACCGTGCCGCTGTGTTTCCAGTCGGCGCCCTGTTTCGTGAACACGTGCACGGTGGACATGCCCGCGCCGACAAACAACGTGTTGCCGTTGAGCGCGAGGGAGGCGCCGAACTGGTCGAGCACCGCGGCCGTCGGCGCGGTCAACACCGCCGCCTGCTGCCACGAACCGCCGGTCTTGCGGAACACGTAGACCATGCCGGGGCGGAACTGGTTCGCGGCCTCGGCCGAAAACACCTCGCCGTCGCCGACCAGCACTGTGCCGCCAAAACCCACCAGCACCTCGTTCGGGGCGCCCGACGCGTTCACCACCGGGGACGACCCAAACTGGCTCACCAAAAAGCCGGCCGCAAACACGGCAGCCAACAGCACACTTCGTCGCACAACTCGCATGGAATCCTCCGGACACCTAGGGAAAGTGCCCGAAGTTTACCGTACCGCCCCGCTCTTCGTAGGGCGGCGGCTTCAGCCGCGCCACAATGGCGGACCTAAAGGTCACGCCCTACGAAGCGCGCCACAATGGCGGACCTAAGGGTCACGCCCTACGAAGACAGCTACCGGATGCGGATGTCCTGGGTCTTGGTTTCGCCGTCGCCGAGGGTGAAGACGATCGACGCGCCGGCGAGTTCTTCGAGCAGCGCGAGGTCGCGGGTTTCTTCGGGGCCGATGTCGGTTACGGCGGCGATGCGGTAGGTGCCGGCGGGCAGGCCGGTGACGGTGAACTTGCCGTCGGTGCCGGGACGCACGGTGCGGACGCGGCGCTGCGACGCCCACATCGTCTTGTCTTCCGGGAAGACCACGATGGTGTAGTCGGGTGCCGGGCGTTGTGAGGCGTCCGACAACGTGCCGTTGAGCGTCTGCGTGCGATTGGTGAACGTCAGCACGGCGTCGGTGATGTTGTCGCTGGCCAACAACTCAAACGGCACGTCGAGCGCGTCGCGGCCCTTGATCATCGCGGACTTCAGAATCCAGTTCACCTCGGGTGTGTTGAAGTTGGCAATCAGGCGATGGAGGCCGGGGAACAAACCCCGCGCGGTGAAACCCGCGTCGGTCACCGTGGTGCTGGCGGGATTGATCACCGGCGCGCCGGACATCG
>CAYRGW010000048.1:14033-34842 GCA_964423815.1 uncultured Solibacteraceae bacterium
AATTGATGCGCGCGCGGGTGAACGAGTCGGGTGGATCAACACCATCCCCTTCAAACACAAGTGTGCCCGAGAGGCTGAGGCCTTCCTGCAACACGAGCGAGAGGCCGGTGATGTTCTGGCCGTCAACCACCACATCGGCGGCCGCCCACAACGCGACGCCGCCGTCGCGACTGGCGCGCGCGGTCAGCGTGTACGAACCGGGACTGACGCCGCCATACGTAAACGTACCGTCGGGATTCACCCGGCGATTGCCCCCGCCGCCGATCGCGACTGAGGTGAACACCACGGTGTTACCGGCCGGGTTGGATGTGATTGTTGTCCCCCCCGTCCTGGGCGTTAAAAACAGTTGCACCGAGGCAGGCGGGACGTTGCCTGGGGTGACCACCATGCCTTCAAGCGCGGCCGTGCGCACGAGGTGCGCCACAAAGTCGATCCCGCTGCGTTCCTCGCCGGCGGCCACTGTGATTGCCGTCGCCTCGTTCGAGGTCAACACGCCGGGGAAAAACACGGGGCTGAAACCGAGTGTGGTCGGAGGCGGCACCGGTGCGAGGGGAGACGATGGCTGCTGCACGGCCTGGCGGGCGGCCTGGATCTCCGCATCGGTCATGCGACGAATATCCCCGGTGCCGATCGATCGCGGCGTGGCCGAGATCACGTAGTCGCCCGCGGGCAGACCAAACAGGCGGTACACGCCGCGGTCATCCGCGACCTCGCCGAAGATGCTGGTTACCATCGGCACCGACGACAACGTCCGTTCGCCATTCACGACACGCACCTGCTGGATGCTGATCCGCGCCCCCTGCGCGGGCTGGCCGAACTCATCAAGAATGCGGCCCGTGATGACGGCACCACGCGGCATGCGCCACTGCAAATCGTGTGTGCGTTCGGTGGCCGTCACGGTCACCGGTGTGCCGGGCCGATCGTAACGACGCGCGCCGTACGCCGATCGCACAAACCCCGGCTTGTTGGCTTCGAGCGTGTACCGTCCGAGCGGCAACGTGCGGAACACAAACCGGCCGTTGGTGTCGGTGTACGCCGTGCGCGGCGGAGCGCCCGCGCCAAGCAACCGCACTTCCGCCCGACGCACGGGCTGCGGATCGTTGCCTTCGGTCATCAACGTGCCGGCAATTTCTGCGGGCCCGGTCGGCGCCGCCATCGAATCCCGCACCGGCGACTGCTGCATCGTCATCTGCGCGGCGAGCACGCCGCCAAGCAGGACACTCACGGCCACCATCGACATCAAACGGCGCATCAGCGGCCACCTTTCAGGGTGGAGAGCGCCTGTGTCTTGATGTCGCCCTCGGTGAGGCGCACCTGCGTGGCGTTTCTCGCCACCCCGCCGAGATACGCCGGGTCCTGCCACGACCCTGTCATCGACTCATCGTCAACTGCCACCACGTAGTAGTCACCGGCGGGCAGACCGTTGATCTTGTAGGTCCCGTCCTGGCCGGCGCGTACCTGACGCAGACGCCGCGGTTGTGAACCTGTGTCGGTCCACCCGGCGGGGTCGGCCGGAAAGACGAGGACCGATGCACGCGCGTCGGCGTTGCCACTCGCGTCACGCACGGTACCGTTGAGCTCGGTAGGTTTGTCGGTGAAGGCGAGCATCACACCGGTGGCGCTTTCGCCGTCGAGTTCGATGGCGACACTGGTGATGTCCTTGCCGCCATGGGACGCGTCACGCAGTGACCATCCCTGCGGAGCGCCGGAGACACGCAGGATGTATTTGCCGGTCGGCACACCGATCGTGGTGAAGTTACCGCTGGCATCAACACGTCCACGCACGATGTTCGTGATGCCGGCTGTGCGACCGTCGGCAGGTTCGAGACTGATGAACAGCCCCGAGCGTTGTTCGGGTGTGGGCTGCGCGGCGGCGCCCTGGAACACCACACTTCCGCTCACGGTGAGTCCCGGACGAAGGTTCACGGCGAGGTCGGTGACGTCCCTGGTGCCGACGCCCACGTTCATGTCGGCCCACAACGTGGGCTGCTCCGGCAGAGGGGCGGCTCCGGCCCCGCGTTCAAGAACCGTCTGCCGCACCGAGATGGTCTGAGCTCCCGCGACCGAGGTGAAGGAGAACGTCTCGCCGCCCCCGCGCGCCTGACGGATCGCGCGCAACGAATACGCGCCGGTCGGCACCATGGCAAACGTGAAGTTGCCCTCACCATCCGTGTTGGTGGTTGCGGTCTCGATGGGGGAGACCAGTTCGTCTGCATCGGCAGGGAAAAGCTGCAGCTGCACGTTGGCCATCGGCCCCTCGGGGCCAATCGCCGTGCCCGAGACCGACAACGCGCGCACGGGGGCGATCTTGAAGTCGAGACCGGTGCGTTCTTCGCCGTGTGTCAGCGTCACCGGCGTCGCACGCGCGGCGGCCACGGCGCCGCTGTAGAACTCGGTCTGGTAGGTGAGTGGCAGTCCCTCTTCGCTGGTGCCGGCGGGCGGCACGGTGCCATCCAGACTGGAGGTCATGATCATCGGGGCCCCTGCGGATGCGACACTGGCGGTCGCCTCGACGCGCACGGCCATCATCGTGCCGCCGCCTCCGCCACCACCGCTCAGCGGCATCGCCTCGCGGATGCCGCCCAGCATGGCGTCCATCGACTGCCGGTGAATCATCGGCAGCGCCACGACATAGTCGCCGGCTTCAAGCGACCCAATACGATATTGGCCGCGGTCGTCGGTGGTATCGGTGGCGCCAAGGGTGAGTCGCCGCCGGCCTGCTACGTAGTCACGTCGCAACACCCGAATCTGCGCGCCGACCAGCGGCTCGTTGTTTTCATCGAGCACGACGCCGGCAATGGCCGCGTACCGCCACATCGGAATCTCGATGTCGCCCGCCCGTTCTTCCTCAGTGAGTGTGACGCCACGTGTGGGTCCACCCGGTCGTGTGCGACCAGACGCGCCATCCACGTATCCCGGTCGACTCGTGGCAATCGAGTAGGTGCCCTTCGGCAACGCGCGGAACACAAACCGTCCTTCCCCGTCGGCCTGCACCCGCACCGGGGTGAATCCGGCGAGGGTGAGGGTGACGATGGCGCCGCCAACGCCGGAGTTTTCAACGCCGTCCACGACGCGCCCGAGGATCAGGCCGTCGCCGATCTCCATGGGTTTGGGAGCCGTTCCCTGCATGCCCGGGAACTCGCCGATGATCGGGGCCATGCCTGCCTGTCCGCTTGTGACCACGGTGGCTTGTTGTGCGGCGTGGCCGACGACCGTGCCGGCCAACGTGCTGGCGATGACCAACAGTGTGATGGGTTTCATGAAACTATCCTCGCAAATCGTAGACAGTATGGCTGTTAAGAGATCGTAAAGGTCTTGTCTGCGTTTTGTTGTACATCCGAGTGGTGGCACCCGGTCTCACGGGTGCGCCGGGGTGTTACCGTGTGGGGCATGCGGTCAGCCATCTTCATTTCCCTCCTGTGCGTGGTGGCGTGGGCGCCCCAGGTGCCCCAGGCCCCCCCGGCCACGGCGGTGTTACTTGGCCAGGTGGTGGATGCCGAGACGGGTGCGCCCGTCACGGATGTGGTGGTCCAGATGGCCATTCGCGCGGCGGCGCCTGGCGCGAATCAGATTCGGTTGCTCACCGGCGCCGATGGCAAGTTTGTGGTGCGCGACGTACCGGTGGGCAATGTGCAGCTTTCGGTGTCCGGCGCCGGGTACGTCAATGGTGGGTACGGGCAGACGAGTCCCGGTGGACCGGTGCAGCCGTTTGTGATCACCGCCGACGCAAAGGTCGCCGACGTCAAAATTCGTCTGTGGCGCACGGCGACGATCTCGGGCGTGGTGACCGATGAACGTGGGGAACCCCGTCCCGGGATCGAAGTGCGTGCGATGCGGCGCACATTTGTTCGAGGACAACCTCGCCTGAGCCTGCAGGGCGGCGGCGCGGCGGGGCTCGCGGCGGCGGCGCTCGCGGGCCCGTTGAGCACACAGTCCGACGACCGCGGTATGTACCGGATCTCGGGACTGGTGCCGGGTGATTACGTCGTGGTGTCACCGCAGACTCAGGTGGCGATGCCTGCCGCCACACTTGAAAACGCGATGCGCGGCGCGGTGACCGGTGATGCACAGGCGCTGATGAGCGCGGGGATGGACTTCGCGTTCTCCGGTGGAGCGATGCTGCAAAACGGCGTGCGTGTTGGCGACCTGTTGGTGGGCACACAGTCCGGACAGTTGCCGGTGCCACAGGCCGATGGCCGTCTGCGTGTGTACACCACGCGGTTTTATCCCGGCGTGGACGTGCCCTCCCAGGCGGCGATCATCACGTTGCGATCGGGCGAGGAGCGCAGCAACATCGATCTTGCGTTGCCGCTCTCGCCGACGGTCAGTGTGAGTGGTGTAGTGATGGGCCCGCTGGGGCCGGTGGGTGGTGTGGGCGTGCGTGTGCGGCATGCGGCAGAAACGCTGGTGCAGGATCAGTCGGTGGACGTGGCGTCGGCCACCACACGTGCCGACGGCACGTTCCTCCTGCCGGCGGTGCCGACGGGCAACTACGTCATTCGTGTGATGCGAAATGCCCGGCCGACGATTCCCGCTGCGCAGTTGGCGATGTTGCCCGCCGAAATGAAATCCGCGCTGGGCGCGATGGCCAACCCGGGCCCCATGGACGCGATGACCCTGTTCGCCGAGTTGCCGTTGCCGCTTGAACGTGACGTGGCCGGGCTTGCGCTCACGCTCACGACAGGCGCGACGGTCTCCGGACACTTCGAATTTGACGGCGCCGGTGCGCCGCCGCCCGTGCAGGGGGTGTCGGTGGCGTTGACCTCGATCGGCGGCGAGTGGTCGAGCGGGGCCATGATGCCCGCGGCCCTGGGCGGCGCGGGTGGTCGTGTCAGCCCTGACGGCACGTTCACCACGGCCGGCTCGCCACCAGGCCGATACCTGATCACCACGTCGGGGCGGATGCCTCCCGGCTGGTTTGTGAAGTCCGCGCTGGTCAACGGACGCGACGCGGCCTTTGAACCCTTTGAGCTGGAGGGACGTGATGTGGCCAACGTGGTCATCACACTCACCGATCGACGCAGCACGATCAGCGGCACCGTGCACAACGCCACAGGTGGCGCCGGCACGGCCGCCAGCGTGATCATCTTCCCGGCAGCGTGGCGTGAGTGGATCGCGGCGGGCATGAACATGCAGGTCGCGCGTCTTGTGAGAACGCCGCCGGCCGGCACGTTTTCCATCGCGGGATTGCCGCCGCGTGAATATTTGATGGTGGCGGTTGAGAACACCGAGGCGCCGGATATTCAGGACCCCACGGTGTACGAAGCGCTCGCGCGTGTGGCGACCACGGTCACGGTCGGTGATGGCGAGACACGCACGGTCACCATGAAAATTGTGCCGTTCCAGCGGGGAGCAGGGGGGCAGCGATGAAGACACTCATCACGTTCGTCACCATGCTCCATCTGGCGCTCGCGCCGCAGGTTCCCCAGCGTGACGGCACCGCGCGGCCACAGTCGCAGCCGGTCGGCACGGCCTCGGTGTCCGGCGTGGTGGTGACTGCCGACGACAATCCGCAGCCCGTGCGATTTGCGAGTGTCGCGTTTTCGTCGGGCCTGCTTTCCGTTCCCCGGGTGGTGGTATCCGACGAAGAGGGACGATTCACGATCACCGACCTGCCCGAAGGCAGCTACACGATGCTTACCCAGAAGGCGGCGTGGGTGCCGGCCGGAGCTGCGGTGCGGACGGCATTGCAAGGTGTTGGGCAGGGTGTGCCCGTCACCGTCAAAGCGGGGGAAGTGGTGCGCGGCATTACGTTGCGCATGGCCAAAGGCGCCGTGATCAGCGGTGTGGTGCGCCTGCCCGGCGGGAAACCTGCCGTCAACATGTCCGTCATGGCCCTGCGCACCTCGAGGGTGGACGGCAAACGCAGCACCTCGATGACCGCGATGCCCGGCACCACAGACGACCAGGGCCGCTACCGGATTTATGGCCTGGAACAAGGCGAATACGTCGTCCAGGTCCGGGCGTCCTTCATCACGCTGCCCGGAGCTGGTGACGTGCGCCAGGTGTTGCCCTCGGAAGTGCGTTGGGCTGAGGCGCTCCTCGCCCAGGCGCCGGCCCAGACGGCCGCTACGGCCCCGCCGCCGCCCGACCCTGGGCCGACGGTCACGTATTCAACGACGTACTTTCCCGGCACAGTGTATCTGTCGGACGCTGCCGGGTTGACCGTGCGCGCCGGGGAAGAGCGCCTGAACACGGATTTCGAGATTCGGCGGGTGCCGACGACCCCCGTGTCGGGCACGGTGCTTGGTATTGATGGCACGCCGGCCGCCGGCGCGATGGTGACGCTCAGTCTGCCGCCCTCAAACGGCCAGGAGGACCTCGTCGCCCAGTTGATCGGCGCCAGTCGGACCACCACGCGGGCCGATGGCGCATTTGTGCTCACGACGGTGCCGCCCGGGACGTATCAGTTAATCGTGCGCGCGGCGCCGCCGGCACCACCCACAGCGGGCGGCGGCAGGCAGGCGCCTACGTCCGACGCCATGGCGAGCGCGATGATGGCGGGCATCATGGGCGGGATGACCGGCAACGCCGGGGGCACCATGTCGTTGTGGGCCCGCGAGTCGATCGTGGTTGACGGCAATCCCGTGGGGCCGCTCGGTCTGCAATTGCGTGAGGGGCTGAAGGTGTCGGGTTCGGTGGTGTTTGAAGGCACGCCACCCGAGCCGTTGTCCAACGCTCGCGTCACCATTTCGGAACCGTCCCCGATCAGCGGGTTGCCGGACATTGCGATGTTCCGGACCAATCCGTCGATTGGTGCGCTCAAACCCGATCGCACCTTCGAAATGGCCGGTGTCGTCCCAGGCGTCTACCAGCTCGGCATGATGATGCCGGGGATGCGCCTTTCGTCCACCACGCCGGGCGAAGGCTGGATGGTGAAGTCGGCCAAGGTGGGTGACCGGGATCTGATGGACGGCGGGATCGACCTGACCGGTGGTTCCGGGATCACGGGGTTGGTCGTCACATTGACCAATCGGCCGTCGGAAGTGTCCGGTCGGGTCCTGGATGGGGCTTCGCAGCCGTTTTCGGCCTTTCCCCTCGTCATTTTTTCCGCCGATCGCAATCATTGGGCGGCGGGGAGCCGACGAGTGCAGCACGTGCAGCCGGCCACCAACGGCAGTTACGTTTTTGCAGGCCTGCCGGCGGGACAGTATTACCTCGCGGCGCTCACGGAGTTGGACCCGAAGGAGCTGGCGAGCGCTGCATTTCTTGAGTCTCTTGTTGGCAGCGCGATTACGGTGACCCTTGCAGATGGCGAGCGCAAGACGCAGGACGTCCGTTTGGCGGGTGGTCGGCCCTGAACAACATCGATCTATCACCGGACTGTACGTAAATAAGAAGTCTTCGGATATCGTATGCACCCAAGATAGACATGATGGGCGCATCACACGAGTCCGATCCCACGTTACGAGCCACAGTCGCCGCGATTGATCAGCGGCGTCGTGCCCGGGCCGCCCGGTCCAAAGTGGCGGATTTGGCCCCGTACGCGGCCGGTCTGGGACTGCTGCTGGCCGTGGCGAGCCGCTGGTTTGGCTGGACCGTCGGGATTCCGGCCGTCGCCCTGGTCCTGCTGGCGGTTGCGCTGGTCCTGATGGCCTGGTGGGGCGGCCGCTCACAGCCCGTGTCGGATGCCGCCGCGGCGTCCATCGATATCGATGGCAACCTGGGCGGCGAACTGCACAGCGCCCACTGGTTTGCCGGCCGTCCGACCCCCGACGCGACCGACGCGCCCATGCCCGACGGTTCGTCCTGGTCGGCTTATCACCTGACCCACGCGGCCAAACGTATCGCGGCCACCGATTGGTCGGCGTTGTACCCGGCCGTGTCTGCCTCGCGCCAGTGGATGACCTCCGGCGCCCTCGTCGCGATCGCGATCGTCGCGCTCGTGCTTGGTCCACGTTCCCGTGAAGCCACGCTCCTCAGCCAGGGCATGACCCCCGAAGAAGTCGAGCAGGCCATGGCCCGCGAGATGGTGCCCGACGATGTGCAGGCGAAGATTGATGCGCTGCTCGGGGAACTCGGCGAAGGTGGCCTGAGCGACGCCGAGGCCCGCCTCAAGATGGACGAGCTGCGCGAGCTGCTCGGCAAGATGGATGCGGCCGGCAAAGAAGCCGAAATCTCCGCCGCGAAGGCGGGTGAGGCGGCCGAAGCTGGTGGCGAGAAGCCGAGTGACGACCCCGGCGACAAGCTGGCCGCCAAGGCCGAAGAAGCGGCTGACGCCAGTGCTGGTCTTCCTGAAGATGTGCGGTGGTCGCTCGAAGACCTCGCCAATCGCCTCGCAAACGCGAAGGAAAATCAGTCCAAGACCAACGAAAAAAATCAGTCGGCCTCTGAGCAGACCGGCGAAAAAGGCAAGGCCGGTGAAGGCGCCGAAGCCTCAGCGATGGAGCAGGCCGCGGGCATGCAGATGGTGCGCGAGGCGGCCTCCGAAGGCGCCGAGGGCCAGATGATGCAGGGGGGCGGCGGCGCGATGGGCGGCGATTCCAAACCCGGCGCCGGTGGCAATCAGGGCGGGGAGGGCAAGCTGAACATGGCTGCGCTCACGCAGGCGCTGCGCCAGGAACAGATTCAGGCGCAGAGCGACCAGCTCGGCGAAAACATCGACACCGAACTTCGACGCAAGACCGAACAAAGCCAGGCCAAGGTGAGTTTCACCCGAGTGCCCGCGCCCACGACTTTTGATCGCAGCCGCGCGGCCCTGCCGCCTCCAGTTCCGGAGGCCCATCGGTCGCTCCTTCAGCGCTACTTCCAACGCCGCCAATGAGCACAGCCGTCGAACAACACATCGATCACTTTCAGGAACGTTTCGTTCGGATCACCAAAGAAGTCGGACGCCGCATCGTCGGCAATGAAGACATCGTGGCCAATACGGTGACGGCGCTGCTGGGCGGCGGTCACGTGTTGCTCGAAGGGATCCCGGGCGTGGGTAAAACCGCGCTGGTGCACACCCTCTCGGACGTGCTCCATTTGAAATTTTCCCGCATCCAGTTCCCCCCCGACCTGATGCCCGCCGACATCGTGGGCACCAACATCGTGCAGGAGCATGATGCCGGTGGGACGTTCTTTGAATTCCAGCCCGGTCCGATTTTCGCGAACATCGTGCTCGCGGACGAAATCAACCGCGCGACGCCGAAGACGCAGTCGGCGCTGCTGGAAGCGATGCAGGAAATGAGCGTGTCGGTCGGCAAAACGACCTACAAACTCGAACAGCCGTTCCTCGTGCTCGCCACGCAGAACCCGCTGGAGATGGAGGGCACGTATCCGCTGCCCGAAGCGCAGCTGGACCGCTTCTTCTTCAAGCTGAAGGTGAAGTACCCGACCGAAGCCGCGATGCACACGATTCTCGAGCGCACCACGCAGGCCTCAAGCGACCAGGTTGAGCGTGTGGTGGATGCCGACGAAATTCTGAAGATGCGGCATGCGGCGCGACTGGTGCCGATTGCCCAGCCGGTGCAGGGGTATGCGATTCGGTTGACGCTGGGGACCCACCCGACGTCGCCGTATGCCACGCCGATGATCAAACAGTACGTGCGTTACGGCGCCAGCCCGCGCGCGGCGCAGGCCCTGGTGCTGGCCGCCAAAATTCACGCGCTGACACACGGGCAGGCGTTTGTATCACCGGAGAACATCCGCGCGGTCGCGTTGCCGGCGCTTCGGCACCGCGTGCTCATGAACTTCGAAGGCGAAGCCGAGCAGGTGGATGCCGACGTGATGGTGAACGAGCTGCTGGCCGGCGTCTCGCCCGACGCATAAGAACGGTTTTTTACCGTGGCCATAGGGTTCGACAGCGACTTCCTCAAGAAGCTCGAATACCTGCACGTCGTCTCGAAAAAGGCGTTTGCAGGGCAGGCACGAGCGGAACGACTCACGCCCAAACGTGGGCGCGGGCTGGAGTTCGCCGACTATCGGCAATATTCCGCCGGCGACGATTTCCGCCACATCGACTGGAAGGCCTATCGTCGTCTCGGCCGATTGTTGCTGCGGCTTTTTGACGAAGAGCAGGACCTTCCGATCTATCTCTTTATTGATGCGAGCCAGTCGATGGCTCCCGCCGGGCAGAGCCCGGAGAAGTACGAACAGGCGCTGCGTCTGGCGGCGGCGCTCTGTTACATCGGCCTGGCACACCTCGACCGCGTCACGATCATGCCGTTTGACGAGACGGTGCGTGAGGAGCGTACGCCGGGGCAGGGCAAAGGCCGGATCTTCCGCGTGTTCGAAATGCTCGAGCAGATGAAACCCGGTGGCCGTACCGACATGGTGGCGGCCTTCAAAAATTTCGCGGCGCGAGGCCGTCGCGCGGGACTGACGGTGGTGATCTCGGACTTCCTGGATCCTGCCGGGTTTGAAAAGCCGCTGAAGATGCTGCAGGCGCGTGGCCACGACGTGTACGCCGTGCAGATGGCGTGCGAAAAAGATCGCGATCCCGGCGCGCTGGGGGATGTGCGATTTGTGGATGCCGAAAGCGGCGAAACCCGCGATGTTGAGGTGACGCCGGCGCTGGCGCGCGCCTACACGGCCGCGTGGGAAAAACACACCGAGGACCTCCAGACGTTCTGCGGCCGTTACAACATCGGCTACATCCGCGCGGACGTGGAACGGCCGATTGAAGAGATCGTGCTGAAGACGTTCCGGCAGGGGCGGTTCGTCGCATGAGTTTCGGCGCACTGGCAGGGTGGCAGGCATGGCTCGCGCTTCTGGCGACGGCGGGCCTGTTCACGTATCTGTTTTTCCTCAAGATTCGCGCCCCACGTGTGGCCGTGCCGTCACTGATGTTGTGGCAGCGTGTGCTCGACGCGACGCGGGAGATGACGTTGTGGGAACGGATTCGCCGCATCGTGTCGTGGATCGTGATCACGCTGATCGGCGTGATGCTGGTCCTCGCCGTCATGCGTCCGGCCCCGAGTGTCACCGCCGCCGGTGGTGGGCGTCGGCTCATCATTCTGGATTCGTCGTGGTCGATGGGCGCCGAGACCTCCAGTGGTGAAACACGCTGGGAGCGTGCGATCGCCGAAGCGCGCGCATTGATTCAGTCGTCGGCGGGTGACGAAGTCGCCGTGGCGACCACGGCCGATGGTCTGGTCGAAGGTCCGACCACCGATGCCGTGTTGCTCGAAGCCGCCCTCGACAGGCTCGGGCCGTCGGGCGGCGAAAACAGCGACTGGCCGCGCCTCTCAAACGTCAGCAAAGTGCACTTCATCACCGACGGCACGTTGGCGCGACCGATGGCCGACCTCGAATCCACAGGCGCGGACGTGGTGGTGCAGTCGGTGTACGAGTCGGCGCCCAATGTGGCGATCACCGCGTTTGAAGTCCACGAGCCCGGCGATCCGGAAGCCCAGGCCGAGGCGTATCTCGAACTGGCCAATTACAGTCCGCAGAAACAGACCGCGCAGTTGACCGTCACGAGAGGCACCACCACTGTGGGCGACGTGGCCGTGGAGCTCGCGCCTGGTGAGGCCGTGCGGCAGATGGTGCCGCTGGGACTGACCGGCGACGCGCGTGTGCGCGCCCGCATTTCTGCGCCAGACAACGCGTTGGCGGTTGATGACGAAGCAGTCGCGTGGATCGCACGGGCGGAGACGCTGTCGGTCACGGTCGTCAGCGCCGAGCCGGGTTTTCTCAAAGTGTTGTTTGATCGGTTGCCCGGCATGCGCGCCACCTACATCGCGCCGGGTGCCTACGATCAGCCGCGCACGGGCGCCGAACATGTGATCGTGTTTGACCACTGGGTGCCGCCTGCGGCCCCGACCAAGCCGGCGTTGTATGTGTCGCCGATGCTGGCGGACGGTCCGGCGTGGATCGGTCAGGCGCGGATCGAGACCAAACCACAATGGGCGACCGCCGACAGGCACGCCGTGTTGCGTGGTGTGGACCCCGCCACGGTGACCCTTGAACGTGCACGGTCGGTGGAGTCCGACGCGTGGACGCCGGTGGCGCGATCCGCCACGGGTGTGCCGCTGGTGAGTGTGCGTGAGACGACGGATACACGCGCGGTGGTGCTCGGGTTTGGCCTGCTTGAGGCGGAGTCCAACGTGGCGCTGCAGCCCGCGTTCCCAGTCCTGGTCGTGAACGCCATCGAGTGGCTCGCGCGACCCACGCTGGCGGGTCAGTTGCGTCCCGGTGTTGTGCCGATCGATGCGGCCGTCACGCGCGTGATCAATACCAGCGGCGACGCGATGCCGATTACCGCATTTGGGGATACGCAGCTTGTGCGGTTTCCCGCGCCCGGCCTGTATCTGGCTGAAGGCGGAGGGATGCGGACGACCTTTGCGGTGAATGTGGGCGACCCCCAGGTCTCAAACGTGAGCCGGACGTCGTTGTCAGATGAAGCGCAGGCCCAGGGTGCGGCCGCACGTGCGGAAGACCCGTGGTGGCCCTGGATTGTGGGAATCGCCTTTTTGTTGGTGCTGGTCGAGTGGTGGACCTGGCACCGGAGGATCACGGTGTGATCTGGACCGTGCCGACTGCGTTGTGGCTGCTGGCCCTTGTGCCCCTGGTGTGGGTCGCCAGCCGCTTCTCGCGTACCAATTTCAGCAAGCGGCAGCACCTGCTGCAGCTGGTCGTCCGTTCACTCGTGCTGGCGGCGCTGGCGCTCGCGTTGTCGCGTCCGGTCATGGAGGTCGGGTCGTCCAACCTGTCTGTCGTGTACCTCGTGGACACGTCGTACAGCGTGTCGTCGCAGGCGGTGGCCGAGGCGGCCACACGTATTGCGGCGCTGAATAACGGACTCAGCCCCGACCACTCCCGCATCGTCGCCTTCGCGCGCGGCGCGCAGGTGGTGGAGAACGAAGCCGCGCTCCGGCAGGTGGTTGATGCCGAGCCTGGGCAGGCGTCCACGTTCGACAGGACGTCGAGTGATCTTGAGGCCGGTCTTGCGGCCGCGCGCGCGGAACTGGCGCCCGGCCATGTGCCGCGACTCGTGCTGTTTACCGATGCGCGTCAGACCAGTGGGGATGTGACCGCTGCGGTGACGCAGCTGACGGCGTCTGGCATTCCTGTGCACGTGTATCCGATGGCGGCACGCGACCTGGGCGACACGTGGGTGGAAGCCATGCGTTTGCCCGCACGCCTGGCCCCCGGTGGACTCGTGACCGTGACCGTTGACGTCGGCAGCCAACGTGCGGTGAGCGGTGTGGTCGAGCTCAAACTTGGTGACCGCGTGTTGGCCACGGCCACACAGGCACTCGTGGTGGGAACAACCGCCGTGCCGCTTGAGGTGTCACTGGATGATGCCGGCGCGGTGTCGTTTGTGGCGGTGGTGACCACGGCGGGCGATCCCCTGGTCGAGAACAACACCTTGACGCAGTCGGCGTGGGTCGCCCCTCGTCCACGCGTGTTGTATGTCGAGGGCACGCCGCAGTCGTCGCGTTACCTGGAGTCGGCTCTCGAACAGTCAGGGTTTGATGTAGAAGTGCGTCCGGCGGCCGGGTTGCCCGGCACGGCAGCGGAACTTGCGCCATTTGAAGTGGTCGTCCTGAGCGACCTCGCCAAGTCCGTATTGCCTGATCCGAAGATCGCCGTGCTCGCCGACTGGGTGGAAGTCTCAGGTGGCGGGTTGCTTGTGGCCGGCGGTGAAGCCGTGTTCGGTGAAGACGGTTACCGCGAGTCCGCGCTCGAGCGACTGCTGCCTGTCACCTTCGAGCGGAAAGACGAGCCGGAAGTCGCCCTCATCATGGTGCTCGACAAATCATGGTCGATGGCCGGCACCAACATCGAAATGCTGCGCATCTCTGCGCAGGCGGCCGTGGACGTCATGAAAGACGAACACACCCTCGGGATCGTCACCTTCAACGACGGGTTGGACTGGACGCTGACGCCGCGGCAGGTCGGACCGAATCGTGAAGGGATCAAGAAGGCGATCGCCGGCATCGAGCCGAGTGGTCACACGTTGATTTTCCCGGCCGTGGACCAGGGGTATCAGGCGCTGAGCAAATTGAAGGCGCGCGCCAAACACGTGTTGCTGCTTTCGGACGGCCGTTCGTATCCCGACGACTACGAGACCCTCATCAACAAGATGGTGGCCGAGAAGATGACCGTGTCGACGGTCGCCATGGGCGCCGCGGCTGACCGAGAGCTGCTCGCAAACATTGCCAAGTGGGGCAAGGGCCGCACGTATGCGGCGGACAACCCCAAGGATGTGCCGCAGATCTTCGTGAAAGAAGCCAAGGACGTGACCTCGCCAGGCTTCGACGAGGAGCCGCTCAAACCCGTCGTCAAACACGTGGGTTTCCTCGACGGGATCAATTTTGCGACCGCACCTGCGCTGCGCGGCCGTACGGCGACGGTCATCAAGGACACCGCGCTCGAGATGCTCGGCACGGAAGACGAAGATCCGCTGCTTGCGTACTGGCCCATCGGCGCCGGTCGTGCGGCGGTGTTTGCGTCGGACGTGAAGGACCGTTGGGCGGCTGACTGGGTCAAGTGGCGCGGGTATGGTCCGTTCTTCTCGGCTGTTGTGCGCGAGTTGGCGGGGCAGCGCCCTGTGCCGCTGGCGCTCGACATGGAGGTTGGCCCAGCGCGCGGCAGCAGTCGCGCGGTGACGCTGACGGTGGAAGCGCGTGATGACGTCGGCAAGCCGCGCAATCTTCTGCGCCCCAACATTCGTGTGCGCGCGGGTGAACTTGAGCGCACGCTGGTCGCGCGCCAGGTCGCGCCGGGTCGCTACGAAGCGCGCCTGACCACCGACGCCGGTGTGACGATTGACGCCGAGCTCGTGGACGCCGCGCTTCCCGAAGGCTCCGGCCTCTCGCGCAGTTTTGTGCCCGACGGCGGCGCCGAATACCGCTTCGGCCCGCCCGACACCTCGTTGCTCGCGTCGATCGCTGCGTCCACCGGTGGCAGCGTCACACCCGAAGCCGACGCCCTCGAGCGCGGCGCCGGCGACACCAGTGCGTCACGCATCGCCCTGTGGCCGTGGCTCGTCCTCTTCGCCGCCTTCGCCTGGGCCGCCGACTTGTTCCTGCGCCGCATCCGGATCTTCGAAGAAGCCTGATTTCTTTTTCACAGGGAGACACGGAGACGCAGGGCTGGGGCCCGGCGTTCCGCCGGGCCGGGCGATCGAAGAGAGTGCACAAACGAGAGAGCCCGGACCATTGCAGCGGGTCTCTCGTTTGTGCACTCTCTTCGATCGCCCATGCCGCCGAAGCCAGATCGGCGGACCTAAAGGTCACGCCCTACGTGGCGTCCTCGTAGGGCGCGGGCTTTAGCCCCGCCACATCGGCGGGCAGAATAAGACGTCGCAGTTACTGCTGCGAGATGGCAATCCCGCGGATGTAGTCCATGCGGGGGAAGGTGCGGATGAGGAACGGGTTGCCGTTGGCGAGAATGGCGCCCTGGTCGGGGCCTTCGCCGTATTCGCTGTAGATGCGTTCAACGAGGACCATGCTGGTGATGATTTCGCCGAACGGTGCAAAACCGTCGATGTCCAGCCGTGAGTTGTCGCCGTAATTGATGAAAAACTGGGTCGTGCGTGAGGAGGCGAGTGTGCCCTTTGCAAATGTCACGCGTCCACGGATGTTGCTCAACAGCGGTCGGTCGGAGGGAATTGTCGCGTCTTTCCACGCGTTGGCGATTGCCGGGTCACCATGGATGCCGACCTGCGCCATGAACTTCG
The DNA here is from genome assembly GCA_964423815.1 of uncultured Solibacteraceae bacterium. GTDB lineage: Bacteria > Acidobacteriota > Vicinamibacteria > Vicinamibacterales > SCN-69-37 > SYFT01. The sequence goes on from CAYRGW010000048.1 coordinate 29,647, forward strand.
GGATGACCCTGAAGAACCGGTTCTGATCGTAGTACCCGTGTTTGGCCAGATTGTAGAAACGGTCGGCGCCATTGGGTGCCCACTCGCGCAGGACGCGGATCACAAACGTTCCCACCGACGTGCTGACAGTCGCCAGATATTCCGCCGGCGCGGTGGCGTTCAGCGCGGCCGGATTGAGCAGCGGCGATGGGGCCTGCGCTGACAGTGGAATCAGGCACACAACGGCGAGCAGGGCGACAAGGACGAGGCGCATTCACTGACCATTGTCGCGCTGAATAAGATGTCGGGTGTCTTTTTTGTCGTGTCTTCGTAGGGCGGCGGCTTTAGCCGCGCCGCATCGGCGGACCTAAAGGTCACGCCCTACGCTGCGCACGGCGGCTTCTTTGGCGCGAGCAAAGATGTCGCTGAAGGCCTCAGGAGTCAGTCGGCCAGTCTGCGTGTTCTGCCGACTCGGGTGATACGACGCGATGATCGTGGGACCGCCGGGGACCGTGTACGTCGCGCTATGGCCAAAGACGCGGGTCTTGGGCGGAGGCACGGGTAATCCGGCGTCCGCGACGAGTCGCCAGCAGGCGTCAAATGCGATTTTGCCGAAAGCGACATACACGCGGACGTTCGACAGGGACGCAATATCCGCGGCCAGGTGGCTATGACAGCGCTTGATCTCAATCGGAAGTGGTTTGTTGTCCGGCGGAGCGCACCGCAGCACCGCGGTGATCCACACATCGGTGAGCACCTGCCCGTCATCGGCTGATTCGGACGTCGGGATGTTCGCCAGACCATTGGCGTGGAGTGCGCGGGCGAGGAACCCGCTCGACCCGGCGGCCCCGTCCCCCGTAAACATGCGCCCGGTGCGATTGGCCCCGTGCGCCGCCGGCGCCAGGCCCACAAGGACGATGCGGGCGTTGGGATCGCCGTGCCCGGGCACCGGCTTCGCCCAGTAGACGTCGTTCGCGAAGGCGCGTTTTTTCTCTACACCGATGGCGGCGCAGTATTTCCGCAGCCGCGGACAGCGCGTGCAGGAGACGACGTTATTGCTGGCGTTCAAACGATTTGGTTTGTTCGTGCGCGTGGTAACTTGAGCGCACGAGGGGACCGGATTCGACGTGCCCGAACCCGAGTTCGAGCGCGATGCGCTTGAACTCCTTGAATTCGTCGGGCGTGTAATACCGGTCCATCGGGATGTGCGCCAGTGACGGGCGCAGGTACTGGCCGATCGTCAGGATCTGCGTGTCGATCGTGCGCAGGTCCTTGAGCACCTCGATCACTTCGTCCGGCGTTTCGCCCAGGCCCACCATGAGGCCGGTCTTGGTGGGGATCTTCGGTGCCCACTGACGTGCGCGCTCAAGCAACTGCAACGCACGTTCGTATTTGCCGCCGGGCCGGGCCACACGATACAGGCGGGGCACCGTCTCCATGTTGTGGTTCAGGATGTTGGGCTCCGCCTCCAGCACCGCGCGCAGTGGCGCTTCCTGGCCCTGGAAGTCCGGGATGAGCACTTCGACCTGGCACTGCGGCCGTTTGCCGTGGATGGCGCGAATGGTCTCGGCGAAGTGGCCCGCCCCAAAGTCCGGCAGGTCGTCGCGATCCACGGAGGTGACGACCACATACTCAAGCGCCATCGTGTCCACCGCGTGCGCGAGTTTGTGGGGTTCGTTGGTGTCGAGTGGCTCCGGTGTCCCGTGATTGACGTTGCAGTACGTGCACGCGCGCGTGCACGTGTCGCCCATGATCATGAACGTCGCCGTGCCGTGGTGCCAGCATTCGCCGATGTTAGGGCAGTGCGCCTCTTCACACACGGTGTGCAAATCAAGGTCACGCATGAGCGACTTGATGCGGACGTAGTTTTCCGACCCGGGGGCACGGACCTTCAGCCACTCGGGCTTCTGTTCTTTGGCGAGGGGGGTCTTCCGCACATGGCGGCCACGGATCAGTGGCAAATCAAAGGTCGGCACGCACCTCTCAGTATACTGGCCGCATGGCGAACCTGCAGATCACCTGGCTGGGACACTCGGCATTCCTCCTTGAAACCCCTACTGGGACGCGCATCGTCTGCGACCCGTGGCTGGGCAATCCCTCCTGTCCGCCCGAATGGGCGAAACCGGCCTCGGTGCAGCCGCTTGACCTCATCCTGCTGTCGCACGGCCACGGGGATCATCTCGGGGACACCGTGCAGCTGGCCCGCGAATCCGGCGCGCCGGTCGTCTGTCTCTTCGAAGTGGGGCAGTATCTGACGGCCAAAGGTCTGCAACACGTCCGCGATATGGGCATTGGCGGCACGCAGGAGGTGGCGGGTGTCACCGTCACAATGACCAACGCCGTGCACTCCGGCAGCACGATGGACGGCGACCAGATCGTGTATCTCGGAGGCGCAGCAGGTTTTATCCTGCGCCAGACCGGGATGCCGACGATCTACTACTCCGGCGATACGGCCCTGTTTGGCGACATGAAGATGATCGCGGAGGTCTACGCCCCGGAGATCGCGTTCCTGCCCATCGGCGATCACTACACGATGGGCCCCGACACCGCCGCCATCGCCGCCAAGTGGCTCGGCGTCCGTCAGGTCGTCCCGATGCACTGGGGCACGTTCCCGCTGCTGACGGGCACGCCGACGATGCTGAAGCAACACCTCGCCGGCTCGGGGATCGAGGTGCTCGAACTGCAGCCGGGCGAGACGGCAACCTAGCGAGTTGTCGACCTGCGGGTAATTGTAGGGCGTGACCTTCAGGTCCGCCGCTCTGGCGCGGCTAAAGCCGACGCCCTACGAAGAGCACCGACCGGCGGCGACTTCGGGACTTCGGGACCTCGGGATACGATGTCGCCGAGCGCATGCGATATCGGGCATTCATCAGCTACAGCCAGCGTGACAAAGCCGCCGCGAAGCGCTTGCACCAGGCGCTGGAGGCCTATCGTGTGCCGCGTGGAGCAGTCGTTGAGGTCGGGCCCGACCGGACGCTCGGTCGCTTCTGTCGCGACGAGGAAGAGATGGGCGCGGCCGCGGATATCGCCGCCAGTGTGCGGGGCGCCATCGAGGACTCGGAAAGCCTCATCGTGTTGTGTTCGCCCCGTTCTGCGACGTCACACTGGGTGAACGCGGAGATCCTGCACTTCCGCGCGACCGCCCGCGCGGGACGGGTGTTTGCCGTCATCGTGGATGGCACGCCCAACGCGGCGAATCCGGAGGACGAGTGTTTTCCGCCGGCCCTTCGTGTGGCCGTCGATCCTGCCAACCCCGACGAAATGCCGATCGAGCCGCTGGCGCTTGATCTCCGCAAAGACGGACGCACCCGCACCGTCGTCCGACTTGCTGCGGGCCTGCTGCAGGTTGACTTCGATGACCTGTGGCACCGGGATCGCCGACGCGCCGCGGCCAGACGTACACAAATTGGCATCGGTGCCGTGGTCGTCCTGAGCAGCTTCGGCGCACTCGGCGCCTGGGCGATCCGCGAACAAAGTGTGGCGCACTCGCGCCAGCTGGCGCAGGCGTCGATGACGCAGTCAGACACGGGCCAGTTTGATCGCGCGTTGCGGCTGGCGGTGCTGGCTGCACGCGATGGCGGATGGCTCGGGCCGGCGTCACAAGAAAGCGCACCCGCGCTGACGCGCGCGGCGGAAGGTGCTCCAGCCGGGGCCGGCGCCAGCAGCGGCGGACGCGCATTCGTACAGATGTCTGGACACGAAGGTGCGGTCACGCTGGCCGTGTTCAGTCCGGACGGGGTGCGTGTAGGGACTGCGGGTGTTGACGGCACCGCTCGCATCTGGGATGCAAAGACTGGTGCACAACTCCATGTCCTGCGTGGTCCTGTGGACGATCCATCAACCAACGGGCTGGATGAACGTCAGGTCGCCTCACTCGCGTTCAGCCCGGACGGTTCCAGGGTTGCGACGGCGAGCATGGACAATTCCACCCGCATCTACGATGCGGTGAGTGGTGAGGCCCTGGTTCGGGTGGAGGGCTGCCCTGGATGGGATCCCACGGTCGTATGGGTTCCCGATGGAACACGCATCGTCACGAGAGGTGCTGATCGCTGCCGGAGGTTCTGGAACGTCGGCGACGGGCGCGAAGTCAGCCCACGGGCAGGCGACGAAACGGCCGGAGAGCAGCCGGGGTTCCTCCTTGATCTGAGTTCGGGCAATTCCGTCCGTCTGCGGGAGCGCCATCAAGGCGATGTGTTGGCCGAACTGATTGGTCACGAGGGGACGGTGTCGAGCGCGGCCAACGGCGAACTGGGGACGCCGTGGATTGCCACCGCGAGCCTGGATGGAACGGCGCGGTTGTGGGACGGCCGGGACGGCACCGAAGTCGCTCGTTTTATTGGTCACGAAGCTGGCGTCACCAGTGTCGCGTTCAACGCCACCTGGACACACATCGTGACGGCGAGTGACGACGGCACCGCCCGTGTGTGGCGTGTGCCTCAGGCCGAGGCCGAGGTCAAGGATGTGGATCGGGCGAAGAGCGTGACGGTGGACCGTGTCTGTCATCCGGAGAGCGGGCAGCTCCGAGGGACGCTGCGGGTGATCACGGCTCAGGACGTTGTGGCGGTCCCGATGCTGGCCGGTCGCGCCGGCGAGGATGTCTGTAAGAGCAGGTAAACGAAGTCCCGAGGTCCCGAAGTCCCGAAGTCCCCTGTACGCAAGAGCACAGCCCGCCAGACCCAAGAGGCGCACAGTGGACCCATGCACTTCAAAATTGGCGTCATCGCACTACTTACCGGCGTGTTGTTTGCACCGCTCGCGGCTGATTCTGCGTCAGCGCAGGGCCGAGGGCGCGGGCAGGGGCAAGGCCAGGGACAGGCCGAGGTGAAAACACCGCCCGTGGTCGTCCAGTTCGTCTTTAACGACCACGACCGGGACCTCGTCATGCGGCACTACACCGCAGGGTTGCCGCCCGGATTGGCGAAACGTGGTGGCGATCTGCCACCAGGTCTTGAAAAGCAGCTGCGCCGGAATGGCACGTTGCCGCCAGGACTGCAGAAAAAAATCCGGCCGTTCCCGCGCACCTTGCTCGAGCAGCTGCGGCCGCTTCCGGAAGGGTATCGCTACGGCATCGTCGACGAACACGTCGTCATCTACCGCGCCGACACCTTTCTGATCGCCGACATCATTCTGCACATCGTCAGATAACCGAAGTCCCGAAGTCCCGAAGTCCCGACAAAAAAGGCCGGCTGATGCAGATGCACCAGCCGGCCTTGGACT
>CAYRGW010000049.1:0-32904 GCA_964423815.1 uncultured Solibacteraceae bacterium
GCGGTGGCGGCTCTCCGGTCGTCGCGCCGGGCACCTACGAAGCACGTTTCACCATCGGCGGCGTCACCACCCGCGTCCCCGTGGTGATTCGCCCAGACCCGGGCCGGTGACGATTACCGGACGATCGGGCTGAGCGTCACCTTCCACTCGACGGGGATGGTCTCCGGCCGGTAACAGACCTTGTCGTCGCAGGCCTGGTATTCGAGTTCGCCGGTAATCGACAGCACCTCGCCGCGACTGGCGCGGGCACGCAGGTCCGGCGTGAGCGCGAGCGTCACGTCCTGGGCCAGTGTGAACGGCGCTGAATAGACCTGCACCGTTTCGTTCAAGGGTTCGTAACGGTACGTAGTGGATGCCGGGAACCGGATCGGGTGTGCTTTGAACGCGGGGTCCGCGTTGAGTGTCAGCGCAATCGGAATGTAGCCCTTCTGGCCCGGCGCGTAGACGTGCATCTTCGGGCCCGGCGTGACGCGAAGGCTGAGGGTTACGCGGTGGCCCACGGCCGCGACGGCGTCACTGGCGCTCAGAACAAACGTCGCCTGCCCACCTCTGATCGTGGTCGACTGCCCTGGCGCGGTCGCTGACAGCAGCGCGAGGATACTCGTGGCACTCCGGCGCTCCTGATAGGGCTGCTCGAAGGTGCGCGAGACGATGGCGCCGCTCCGGTCGATCATGAACGTCCCGGGATGCGGAATACCCGCCGTGCGACCGGTGGCTTCCTTGTTGAGCAGCCCCCACGCGGTGATGGTCTTCGACCCGGCATCCGACAGCAGCGGAAATGTAATGGCGTGTTTGTCCGAAAACGCTTTCAGCGTCTCGACGGGGTCATAACTGATCGCGGCGACGCCGTAGCCCGCGTCGGTCACATCCTTGAGGTGGCGTTGCAGCTCGACCAGCTGCGTGCGGCAGTAGGGTCACCAATCGGAGGAGCGGAAGAACACCAGCATGGTGCCCTTCGGCCCGGCCACCGACGTCAGTGACTGCGTGCGGCCCTGCTGATCGGGGAGTTGAAAGGTGATGGCCTTCTGCCCGACCTGCGGCCCCAGCGTGGTCACATCCACGGTCTGCGCCTGCTGGGCGAACACCGCGCCCACGCCGACGGCCACCGACAACATCAATCCTGCAAATGCGCGCATGCCTGCTCCTTGAAGCCTGCTTCGTTGAGTCCCGGGCAAAGGTTACGTGATTGCCGAAAATAATGTAACCGGGGCCCGTGGCTGAACGAAACTCTCCTCACATGGGCCTTCGGCTGGTTCTCGGTGTCGCGGTGATCGTGCTTGGCCTGCAGTCCCCCCCGCCGGTGCGCCTGTTCCTCGATGCGGGCGGGACCGATGCGGCGGTCGGGGCCGCAGCGCTCGACACCATCGGCCGACAGTGGCGGGACGGCTACGCCTCGATGTTCATCGACATGGCGCGGTTGCTTGCGCCGAGACGCGTGAACGACGAACTTGTCCCCAACCCGGTGCGCACCAGACTCATCCGGTTTCTCGAGCGTCACACCGGCCAACGTTTTGGTGATGACCTCGGCGCCTGGCGTGAGTGGATGTGGACACAACCCTACGCGCCCCATCCGGATTACGCATCATTCAAACGCGCTGTCTACTCGCGCATCGACCCGCAGATGGCGCGTTTTTTTGAGGTGCCGACCTCGACCATTCGCCTTGACGAAGTGGACTGGGGCGGCGTGGGCGTCAACGGCATTCCCCCGCTGGATCACCCGCCCGTGCTGGCGGCCAACGCGGCCACCTACCTGCGCGACAACCACATCGTCTTCGGCATCGTCGTGAACGGTGAAGCGCGGGCGTATCCCAAGCGGATTCTCGCGTGGCACGAGATGGCGCGTGATCGCGTGGGCGGCACCGAACTGACCGTGGTGTACTGCACGTTGTGCGGCACGGTCATTCCCTACAAGAGCGTGGTTGGTGGTGTCATGCGCACGTTCGGCACCAGCGGGCTGTTGTATCGCTCCAACAAGCTGATGTTCGACGCGGAGACGATGAGCTTGTGGTCGACGCTGGAGGGGCGCCCGGTGGTCGGCCGGCTGGCGGGACAACCTCTCACGCTTGAAGCGCTGCCTGTGGTGACCACGACATGGGGCGAGTGGCGGCAGCAACATCCGTCCACGACCGTCTTGTCGGTGGAGACCGGTCACGAGCGCGACTACAGCGAAGGCGCCGCGTATCGCGAGTACTTCGACACTGATCGGCTGATGTTCCGTGTGCCGAAACTCGACGCCCGCCTCAAGAACAAGGACGAGGTGCTTGGGGCCCTGGTGCCTGCTGTGGGCGGCGGCCGACAGGCGGTCGCGTTTTCGGCGGCGTACCTGACACGGACACGTGTGCACCACGAGACGGTGGAGGGGCGCACATTGGTGGTGTTGACGAGCCCACGCGGCGCGAATCGGGTCTATGACAGCGGCGCCACGCGGATCACCTCGTGGGTGGACACAACGACCGTGCGCGACAGCGCGGGCGCGTTATGGATGGTCACCGAGGAGGCGCTTGTGGCCCACACAAATCGCGCCACGACGCTGCCCCGGGTGCCCGCGTTCCGCGCCTTCTGGTTCGGCTGGTACGCACAGTTCCCGGACACGATCCTGGTGAAGTAGGGCGTTACCAGCGGAAGCGGAAACCCACGCGGGCGGTCATCGGGGGCTGCACGGCGGTGGACAGCCGGAACAGCGGGGTGGTGGCCGCATCCTCATTCACTTCGTTTTTGTGCTGGGTCGCATTAAACACATCGACCATCACCGCCGCCTCGCGCCCCATGATGCGCATCGTCTTCTGCAGCCGCAGATCGAGCGTCAACGTGTACGTGTACCGAGTGCGGCCGGTGCGGTAGGCGTGAATCATCTCCGGTCCGACCGCGAGATCGGGCACCACCACGATGCGGGAAAACGGCTGGCCGTCCTGATACCGCGCCGCAAATCCGAACCGGAAGGCAGACGGCAAGTGCACCGTGCCCGCGAGTTTGCCGACATAGGATCGGTCAAAAAAGTTGCTGCCCTGCAGGAGCGGCCGCGCGTTCGGATTCTCGAACACTTCGCCCACCACACTCTGGTCGTTCTCGATGGGCCCGAAGCCACGCCAGGCCGCCCAGGTGCGTGTGCGATACATCGTGGCGCCAAACAACATCTCCACCGGGCGTGTGCGCAGCGTCCAGGTGGTTTCGATGCCTTCGTATGTGGCCGTCGCATCGGCGGGATTGGTCAGCAGAAACTGATCGAGACCAAACGTCTCAGGGCGACGGTCGTAGACGAGGATAGTGGTGTCGTCACTCGGCCCTTCCCAATCCCCGCCCTGGTCGGGAATCTGGAGTTGGTCGTACGACGAGGACGGCACGCCGGTGTTGACCGATGCGACCAGGTGCCGCGACTTCCGCCAGATGGCCGCCGATCGAAACGTGAGATGGCCCCCCACACGGACTTCAAGGCCACCGGTGTATTCAAACGTGCGGGGGGCGATGAGGTCCGGATCGATCGCTGCCACATCGGGCCCGCGACCTGATCGTGCGACCAGCACACCATCCCGTGAGCGAAACACATTAAATGTGGTCTCTCCTGGATCGCCGTGGCGCAGGTGGTCGAGTGACAGCGGGTCCCTGTACACGCCGGCGCCGACAAACAGCGCAACCGGCCCCCGGTGCCACTGTGCAGAAACGCGGGGCGAGACGGTTTGCCACGAAATCGACGTCGCGCCGTCCCGAGCGGAGCCCTGTGACAGATCAAACCGCACGCCGGCGTTCACGGTCAGGTTGGCGCCGAGTGACAGGCGGTCCGCGAGATACACGCCGCCCTCAAACACCGCCGCATGTGATTCGGGTTCGGCCGCCGTCGGCACCCACAGGCGTGCGGGCAGCCCACCCACGTGTTCGTTCACCGACACCGCCGCCAACCGCGTCGACACACGACTCACCCGCCGCAGCTGCGCGCCCACGGTGAACGTGTGGTGTCCCCCAAGCGCGCTGCGCACGGGGGCGTGCCAGGCCGAGGCCAGCTCCCACTGACGTGTGCGCACGTCCGCGGCGGGGGCGGGCACAAACGAATCGATCACCCGATCGAGGGTTCCGCCTTCCGGTGACGTCACATCGGGCGAAAAGGCGCCGCCCTGGGCACTCGCGAGCAGTTCGAGGAACCCATCCCCGAGCATCTGATCGCGCGTGGTGATGGCCTGCCAAAACGTGCCGTCTTCATTCACCTGGCGGTCGCGGAACTGGCGACGGTCTTCAAAGGGCGAAGACACACGCTGGAGCGACACCATCACACCGAGTTGGGCGTTGTTGCTGGAGCGCCGGGTCGCACGCGCGTTCACCTGCGTCGACGTGGAGGTCCAGGACAAGTTGTCGAGTTCCACAAACCGGATGCGGGCGTGGCTGGCGGACACGAGCACACCGGTCTCGCGCGCGACGGGCCCCTCGACGATCGCTTCACCCTGGTACCAATCGTCGGTGCGTTGGATGGGCGGCGCAAAATGCTGGTTCTCCGCCACCATCCCCTGCGTTGTCAGTGACGCGCCGATCATCCCGCTGCGCACACGCGCCGGACTGCGGGGTGTGAGCGCAACGATGACGCCGGGGGTACGGTATTCGGCCCCGGCCAGCCCGGACATCACCGAAACGGACGTGATCGTGGAGAGGTCCGCGGCAAACGGCATCAGTCCGGAGCGATTGGGTTCGATCAGTTGCGCGCCTGCAAACGTCAGGCGGGTGGTGGTCCACGAAGAACCGCGTGAGCCAAGCAGCGCCGACCGGCCCGTCGCGAGGCCGCCGTTGTCCATGCGGTCCGCGATGACAAACGGCGTCACCGTTTCGATCAGCGCAAACACGTCTGTGGCCGAGGCCAGGTCTGTAAACCATCGATCGGTGAAATGTGTACCTTCGCCCTGGAACTGGCGGTCAAGGACCTGCAACGTCGCGCCGTCCATCACGACCACTTCGCGCGGGTTGAGGACCAGCGTCCTGGTGACGCCAGAAAACTCCACGCGGTAGGCACCAGGCGTCAGGCCCGTAAACATCGCAATCCCGTCGGTCGCTGTGCCGATGGCCGATGGGGGGGCTGGCTCCCCTTCTCGCGCCGACACCATCGTGACCGTTGGCAACGTCGGCGCAGTGGCCCCCGCGGCAAGCCGGACGTGGATCTGCGCACGGTCCACCCTCCCCTGCGCGGACGCGTCGGGGCCGGTCACAAGGAAGGCCGCGCAGAACGCGGCCGCCAACAGCTGTCGAACACGGGGTGAAGACATCACAGTGGCAAAACTGTACCTCAACGGCCGTGTTCGACACGGGCTATTGATTGGTCAGGATCACCTTCAGGGCACCTTCCCTCGCCGCGTTGGCAAAGGTGTCGTACGCCTGCATCACGTCACCGAGGGCAAAACGATGGGTGACCAGTTTCGCCGGCTGCAATTTTCCCGAGCCCACAATCTTGAGCAACATCGGCGTCGTCGCCGTGTCCACAAGCCTGGTGGTAATGGCGATATTCCGATCCCACAACTTCTCGAGGTGCAGTTCCACGGGTTTGCCGTGCACCCCGACGTTGGCAAGGCGGCCGCCGGCCGCGAGGATTGACTGACAGATGTCGAACGTGGCGGGCACCCCGACGGCTTCAATGGCGACATCCACGCCCTCGCCGCCGGTCAGTTCCATCACACGCGCGACGGCCTGCCCGTCCCCGCTGTTGATGATGGTAGTGGCGCCGAACTCCTTCGCGACCCCAAGGCGGTTGTCGTCAAGGTCGATCATCAGAATCGCCGCCGGCGAATAAAACTGCGCCGTCAGGAGCACGGCCAGCCCAATCGGGCCGGCGCCGACAATCGCGATGGTATCGCCGGGCTTGACCTGTCCATTCAGCACGCCACACTCAAAACCGGTCGGCAGAATGTCGCTGAGCATGACCAGCGCTTCTTCGTCGCCGTCTGCAGGCACGTGATAAAGGCTCATGTCTGCGTGGGGAATGCGGACGAACTCCGCCTGCGTGCCATTGATCGTGTTGCCCAGAATCCAGCCCCCATCTCGGCAGTGGGAGTACATGCCCTTGCGGCAGAAGTCACACTTGCCACACGACGTCACGCACGAAATGATCACGCGGTCACCAGGTTTGACGGCGGTCACGGCGGCGCCGACGTCGGTCACGACCCCGACGCCCTCGTGTCCCAGAATGCGGCCGGGCGTCACACTCGGGACGTCACCCTTCAGAATGTGCAGGTCCGTGCCGCAGATCGTCGAGGTGGTGATCCTGACGATCGCATCGGTGGGGTGCTCAATGGTTGGGCTGGCGGTCTCTTCCCAGGCCCGCTGGCCGGGTCCGTGATACACAAGCGCCTGCATTCGGCCGTCGGGGACTGTTGTCATACCCCCACGGTACGGATTCACCGTCGTGATGACTGGTCAATACAAAACAGGACTTTTTTAGTCTGACGACACGATCGGTCGATCGACGTCGCGACGTACGCCGGCATCGGCGACATCAATCATCACCACGTCGCCGTGTTGCATCAGGTGATCAAGCCTGGCGGCGGCAGTCGACGCGAGGATCGACGCGCGCAACGCGGTCGAACACACGACCGGATGTCCGGAATGTCCATCAAGCGAGGGCGTCACGGTGTGTGCACCGCCCTGCGCCGCCGCAATGACAGCGGCGATGGAGGCCGGCTGCACAAACGGCATGTCACCTGGAAGCAGGACACAGAGGTCCGAGGGGGTGGTCGCCATCACGCCACATTGCACGGACGAAAACATCCCCCGGGCGGGATCCGGATTCACGACGAGTGCCACAGGCAGCCCGTGCAGCGCCTGATCAATCGCGGCCAAGCCCTCGGACGACACGACGACGACGCAGTGGGTAACTCCGCCGTTGACGAGCGACTCCATGGTGCGGCGCACCATCGGCACACCATCCACGGGCACCAGCATCTTCGGGGGCGCCGTCGGATCCGCCTCCGCAAATCGCGACCCGCGCCCCGCCGCCAGCACAATGCCGACGACCCGTGAGGTGAACATGCTTTTTACTTTGTCACGAAGGTGAGTGATCACAGTAGACATGCAGACATGTAGATTTTTTTCAGAAAAGAAAACTACATGTCTACATGCCTACTGTTATGACCCCGGGACGTCGGGACTACGCCTTCGGCTCATCCGAAAACGTGACCCCGGGGTTTTCTGTTTGTGCGTACTGACGTGCCCAGGCGCTCGGGAACAGGATGACGGGCCGGCCATCACGATCAAGCGCCTGCACACACGTGTAGTTCAGGCCGTTGAGCTGTTCCGGATCACCGGTGTGGCCGGAGACCCAGACGACCGAGTGTGAGTTCATCGGTTCCACGCGTGCGGACACGTTGTATTCACTCTGCAGACGAGAGGCGATGACATCAAACTGCAGGATGCCGACGACACCGACGATCGGATCACGGCCCCCACGCGTCGGGAAGAACACCTGAATCAGGCCCTCCTCCTCCAGCTGCAACACACCATCGTCAAACTGTTTGTGGCGCGAGTCGGTGAGGCGGAGGCGACCAAAGTGTTCGGTGGGAAACCGCGGCATCGGCGCAAACTGCACGGGCTGATCGGCCCAGAGGGTGTCGCCGATCCCGAGTCGTCCCGGGTTGACGAGTCCCACGATGTCGCCCGCGACGGCTTCAGGTGAGGTCACACGTTCGCGACCAAACATGCGATAGGTGCGTGTCGCGCGAATTTCCTGACCAAGCCGCGCGTTGGTCATGACCATGTCCTTGAGCAGGCGTCCAGAACACACGCGCACAAACGCGACACGGTCACGATGGCGACGGTCCATGTTCGCCTGAATCTTGAAGACAAACCCGCTGAAGGTCGGCGCGGCCGGGTCCACCAGTCCTCCGTCGGCGGTCGGACGCGGGCGTGGCGACGGTGCCAGTTCGGTCAGCGCCTGCAGGAGCGGCTCCAAACCAAAGTTCGACAGCGCCGAGCCGAACATCACACCGGTCTGTCGTCCGGCGAGGTACTCCTCGCGATCAAACTTGTGACCGGCGGACTGGATGATTCCGACCGACTCGCGAAATTCACGTGTCACACGTTCGCCGGCGTGTTCTTCGATCATGGGGTCATCGGGCCCCGCCACTTCGACCGGAGCTCGCCGTTCCCCCTTGTAGGCCTTTTCGTACATCCGCACCGTCTGGGCGTCGATGTCGAACACACCACTGAAGTCCGGCCCCGTGCCCATCGGCCAGTTGAGGGGCGCGGCCGCGATCCCGAGCGTGGTCTCGATCTCGTCCATCAGTTCGAGCGGATCACGTCCGGGCTGGTCCAACTTGTTGACGAACGTGAGAATCGGCAACCGGTGGCGGCGACAGACTTCGTACAACTTCCGCGTCTGAGCTTCGATGCCCTTTGCGGCGTCGATGACCATGACGACAGAGTCGGCCGCCACCAGCGCGCGATACGTGTCTTCGCTGAAGTCCTGGTGACCGGGTGTATCGAGCAACGAGATCCGGAACCCGTTGAGGTCAAACTCGAGCGCGGTGGAGGTCAGCGAAATGCCGCGCTGCTGCTCCATCTCCATCCAGTCGGACACCACATGGCGCTGGCTCTTGCGGCCACGCACGGCCCCCGCCAGTTCAATAGCGCCCGCGTACAGCAGGACCTTTTCGGTCAGGGTGCTTTTGCCGGCATCCGGGTGGGAAATGATGGCAAAGGTCCGCCGCTTCGCGACCTGCGCCGCCAGTTCCCCGCTTGTTGTGCTCTCTGTGATCATGCCGCCTTCAGTCGGGTGTGTATCCAAACAAGGATACCCCGCCATCCGGGCCGGAAATCACCGAATCAACGATCGTGGATTCCCACCGTGCGGCAGGTGTGGTACCCTCCCTTCCCGACATGAGTGACTACATCTTTTCTTCTGAATCGGTTGGCGAAGGCCATCCGGACAAAGTTGCCGACACGATTTCAGACGCGATCCTTGATGCGTGCCTGACCCAGGACAAAAAGAGCCGCGTGGCCTGCGAGACCCTGGTCAAGAGCAACCAGGTCTGCATCGCCGGTGAAATCACCACCAAGGCGAAATTTGATTACAACGAGGTCATCCGCAAGGCCATCCGCGGCATCGGCTACGTGAACGACGACGACGTGTTTCATGCCGACAAGGTGTTCATCACCAACTGGCTGACGACGCAGAGTCCCGACATCAGCCAGGGCGTGGATGCCGTGGCCGCCGTCGGCAAAAAGAAGGCGGAACAGGGCGCCGGCGACCAGGGCCTCATGTTTGGTTACGCCAGCAAGGAAACGCCCGAGTTGATGCCCGCGCCGATCATGTTTGCGCACCGCCTCGGTCGTCACCTGTCGGCCGTCCGCAAGGCCGGCAAGACCGCCAAGTGGCTGCGTCCCGACGCGAAGAGCCAGGTGTCGGTCCGTTACGTGGACGGCGTGCCCACCGAGATCACCAACGTGGTCATCTCCACGCAGCACACGGAAGACGTCAAACACTCGACCATCGAACAGTTCTGCATCAACGAGATCATCAAGAAGGTCCTCCCCAAGGGGATGCTCACCAAGAAGACCGAATTCCTCATCAACCCGACGGGCAAGTTCGTCGTGGGTGGCCCGCACGGAGACTCCGGCCTCACCGGCCGCAAGATCATCGTCGACACCTACGGCGGCATGGGCCGGCACGGGGGTGGCGCGTTCTCCGGCAAGGACCCGTCCAAAGTGGACCGCTCGGCGGCCTACATGGGACGCTACGTGGCCAAGAACGTCGTCGCGGCCGGACTCGCGGACCGTTGCGAAGTGCAGTTTGCCTACGCGATTGGGTACCCGGATCCCGTCAGCGTGCACATCGACACGATGGGCACCGGCAACGTGTCCGACGCGGCCATCCTGCACGCCGTCAACAAGGTGTTCGACTTCAAGCCGGCGTCGATCATCTCCACGCTGAAGTTGCTCCGCCCGATCTACTCGCAGACG
This sequence comes from uncultured Solibacteraceae bacterium, assembly GCA_964423815.1. Lineage (GTDB taxonomy): Bacteria > Acidobacteriota > Vicinamibacteria > Vicinamibacterales > SCN-69-37 > SYFT01. The sequence continues at coordinate 9,925 of CAYRGW010000049.1, forward strand.
ACCAACTACGGGCACTTCGGCAAGATCCACGACGTCAACGCCATCACCTGGGAACGTGTCGACAAGGTCGCCGCGCTGCGAAAAGCGATTTCCTAACCTGACCGGCGTTTTACTCATCGACAAGCCATCCGGCCCGACGTCACATGACGTCGTGGCCCGGATGCGCCGGATCAGCGGCGAACGCAGCATCGGGCACGCCGGCACACTCGACCCCAGAGCCACCGGCCTTCTCGTTCTGATGCTCGGCCGGGCCACCCGGATCGCCACCCTCCTCACCGGACACCCCAAGGCGTACGACGCCACCATCCGCTTCGGCTTTGCGACTACGACTGACGACGCCGATGGCCAAGCGTTGCCAATGGGGCCTGAGGCAATGAGGCAATGGGCGGACGTCTCGGACGCGGCTATTCGGCAGGCGCTCGATGCGACCGTGGGCCCTTTTGAGCAGCTCCCACCCCGGTATTCCGCAAAACGTGTGGATGGCAAAAAGGCCTACGACCTGGCCCGCCAGGACAAACCGATGGAGCTGAAACGTGCGTCGGTCGCGCTCCATGAGTGGACGTGGCTGGGGCGCGAAGGTGACCTGCTGCGCATCAGCATGTCGGTGTCGGCGGGGTTTTACGTGCGGTCGCTGGCCCGAGACCTGGGCGAAGCCCTGGGCTGCCCTGCCCACCTTGAGGCCCTGCGCCGGACCAGGTCCGGACCGTTCGACTTACTTAATGCCATCCCCCTGGACGAGGCAGAACGGCTGGGTCCTGAGGTGGAAACCCGCCTGATCCCGATGGCTGATGCCCTGGCCGACCTGCCCTCCGTCCAGTTGTCAGAAGGTGGCCTGATCCGGGTGCGCCACGGCAACCCCATTGGCCCGCAACTTGTTGAAGGGGCATGGGTTCCGGCCTCAGACCAGGTCCGGAGAATCCGCCTGCTCGGGCCCGACGGGGCCCTGCTTGCCCTGGCCGACCTGCGGGGGGGCCTGCTCCATCCCTCGACAGTGCTGGTCTGACCCGTATAAACTTAAGCGTTTGTTAGCGTAAGCGTTACGGCGATCTGGTCATGCGCACTCCCGCGCACTCTGGATCGCTCGTGGAAGGTAGACCGATCGTGCTCACTAAAGACCGCAAGACAGAAGTCATCACAACGTACAAAACCCACGAAGGCGACACGGGTTCTCCCGAAGTCCAGGTGGCGATTCTCTCCGAACGCATCACCTACCTCACCGAACATTTCAAGACGCACAAGAAGGACCACCACTCCCGTCGTGGTCTGCTGAAGCTCGTCGGCCAGCGCCGTCGCCTCCTCGACTACGTGAAGCGCAAGGACGCCGACCGTTACCTCGAGCTCATCAAGCGTCTGGGCATCCGCAAGTAGCCCACCCCGCGTTCAACACAAGCACAAGTAGAGAGAAGGATTTCATCCATGTTCCGAAGAGAAATTACGCTCGGCTCGGCGACTCTGTCGATCGAGACCGGCAAGCTGGCCAAGCAGGCTGATGGCGCCGTCATCATCCGCCAGGGCGACACGATGGTGCTGGTCACCGCGTGCCGCGCCGCCACCGCACGTGAGGGCATCGACTTTTTGCCGCTCACCGTGGACTACCGCGAGTCAGCGTACGCATCGGGACGGATCCCCGGCGGGTTCTTCAAGCGTGAAGGCAAGCCGGCGGACAAAGAAACCCTGACCTGCCGCTTGATTGACCGCCCGATTCGTCCGCTGTTCCCCGCGGGCTGGACCTACGAGACACAGATTATCGGCATGTTGATTTCGGCCGACGCCGAAAACGACTCCGATGTCCTCGCGATCACGGGCGCCTCTGCGGCGCTGGCGATTTCGACGATCCCGTTCGAGAAGACGATTGCCGCCGTGCGCGTCGGTCTCATCGACGGCCAGTTTGTGGTCAACCCCACCTACCCGCAGCGCAAGACAAGCAAGATTGACCTCGTGGTTGCCGGCAGTGCCGACGCGATCATGATGGTGGAGTCGGGCGCGGAAGAAGCGACCGAAGACGAGATGATCACGGCGCTCGATACCGCGCACGCGGCCATCAAGCAGATCGTGGCCATGATCGACGACCTGCAGAAGGAAGTCGGCAAGACCAAGACGGTCGTCACCGCGAAGGAAATCGACGCCACCCTGCGCGCGGACGTGGAAGCCAAGGCCTACGAGCCCGTGGCCGACGCGATGCGCATCAAGGACAAGCTCGAGAACTACGCGAAGGTCGATTCGGTCATCGCGGCGACGGTCAAGAGCTACCCCGAAGAACAGCAGTCGGATGTGAAGGCGCTCATGGGCGGCCTCAAGGAACGGATTCTCCGCGAGGAAATCCTCGAACGTGGTCAGCGCCTCGACGGCCGCCGCTTCGACGAAATCCGTCCGATCTGGAGCGAAGTCGGCGTGCTTCCCCGCGCGCACGGCTCGGTCGTGTTCACGCGTGGTGAGACGCAGGCACTGGTCAGCGCGACCCTCGGCACGGATGACGACGCGCAGAAGATCGAAAAGGTGGACGGCGAGTCCTACAAACGGTTCATGCTGCACTACAACTTCCCGCCCTTCTCGGTCGGCGAAGTGAAGTTCCTGCGTGGCCCCGGCCGCCGCGAAATCGGTCACGGTGCGTTGGCCGAGCGCGCGCTCGCGCCGGTGATGCCGACGCAGGAAGCGTTCCCCTACACCGTCCGTGTCGTGTCCGACATTCTCGAATCCAACGGCTCATCCTCGATGGCGTCGGTGTGTGGCGGCGCGATGTCGATGATGGACGCCGGTGTGCCGCTCAAGGCCCCGGTGGCCGGTGTGGCGATGGGCCTCGTGATGGACGAAAAGACCGGCAAGTGGGCCGTGCTCTCCGACATCGCGGGCGCTGAAGACCACTACGGCGACATGGACTTCAAGGTCGCCGGCACGGCGACGGGCATCACGGCCCTGCAGATGGACATCAAGGTGAGCGGCATCACGATGGACATCATGCGCAAGGCGCTCGAACAGGCGCGCCAGGGGCGCCTGCACATCCTCGGCAAGATGGCGGAGACGTTGTCGGGTTCGCGCAAGGACATTTCGACCTACGCGCCCCGCATCATCACCATCAAGATCCCCGTCGAGAAGATCCGCGACGTGATCGGCCCCGGCGGCAAGGTCATCCGCTCGATCGTCGAACGCACGGGCGTCAAGATCGACGTGGAAGACGACGGCCGCATCAACATCGCGTCGTCAGACGACGTGGCGGCGCAGAAGGCGATCAGCATCATTCAGGAGCTGACGGCGACGCCGGAACTCGACAAGGTCTACATGGGCCGCGTGGAGCGCATCACGGACTTCGGTGCGTTCATCGAAGTGATGCCCGGTGTGGACGGTCTGCTGCACGTCTCCGAAATGGCCAACTACCGCGTGGCCAACGTGCGCGACGAGCTGAAGGAAGGCGAGAACGTCGAGGTCAAGGTCATCAACATTGACCCGTCCGGCAAGGTGCGCCTGAGCCGCAAGGTGTTGCTCGCGGAAGGCGAAGGCACGTCACCGAAATATCCCGGTGCCGGCGAAGCCTATGCGTCGACCAACCCCGGTGGTGATGACCGCCGCGGTGGTGATCGTGACCGCGGCCCGCGCCGCGACCGCGGTCCGCGCCGCTAAAACCGCACTGCCCCCCTCTGGCCTCACAACGAGGCATGGAGGGCTGGGAGTTTTGATTCATGGAGCCCCGGGGTGTTCACCCCGGGGCTTTTTTTTGTCGACGCTGATCACGGCGCTCGAAGCTGGATAGAGGGAGCTCGATGTTATCCTCGAACGCACGATGACAGAATCAACCACGCCGAGTATGAGTCAAGTGTTGGCGGCACAACGCTGGATGGACGACGAGCACGGTATGGAACGAGCGAGCCTCAGTCCGGTCGAATATGTGGCGTATCGGATGAGGATTTCGCCCGAGGAAGCCAAGGTGCTGGTGGCAGCCGTGTACGCGCTCGACGAGGACGCTGACTAACGACTCCGCCGCCCATTCCCGACGGTGGAGGGCTGGGAGTTGTTCATTCATGGAGCCCCGGGGTTTTAACCCCGGGGCCTTTTTTGTTTGGGCGCGTCACCATCGGTGCTCGCAGTCCTCCGACACGATCGGACACAACTCGGCATCAGAGCCACGTGTTTATTGCAGAACTGTGGCGGTATCCCATCAAATCCATGGCTGGTGAACGTCTGGACTCTGTTGAGGTGTCAGAGATTGGACTCAGTGGCGATCGGGTGGTTCAGGTCTACAACGGGCAGCGGATTGTGACGGCTCGCAGCCATCCCGGTCTTCTCGCGCATTCAGGCTCCTTGGGGACCGACGGAACGCCCCTGGTCGATGGCCGGCCGTGGATGGATGCGTCTGTCCTGGCTGACGTGAGGCGCATCGCGGGGCCGCGGGCTGAACTGCTGCGGTTCGACGGTGAAGAGCGGTTCGACGTGTTGCCCCTGCTCGTGGCGACCGATGGCGCAATCGCGGCCTTCGGGCGCGACGGTCGGCGCCTGAGACCAAACATCGTCATCGGCGGCGTCGCGGGACTTGCCGAGCGGGACTGGGAGGGGCGGCACCTGATCTCCGGAAAGGTCACCATTCGCATCGACAGCCTTCGCGGACGCTGCGTCATGACGACCTTTGATCCGGATACGCAGCAACAGGACCCAGAGGTCCTGCGGGACATCGTCAGGCGATTTGGTGGACGCCTGGCGCTGAACGGTGAGGTGCTCACGGGCGGCACACTGCGCGTGGGCCAGGACGTGCAAGTGGTCGAGTAGCCCCTCAGCGGCGACGCGGCGACTACGCCCCGCCTATCTGACGCACTTCGCCGCTGACGACCACGCTGTCACCGCGCTTCGGGCTGAATCTCACCAACAAGCGGGATGCCACGCCCATGTCTTCTCCCTGCAAGATGGTGAACGAACGTTTCCCCTGCCACTCAATATCGCGCAGGTACCCCGCCAACGCCGCCGCCGCCGCACCGGTGGCCGGGTCCTCATAGACGCCACCGGCGGCAAACGCATTCCGGGCATGGAACAGCTCATCCGATGCGTTCCACAGCAGGCTGATCGTGACCAGGCCCTGTTCGTGCATCAACGCCTTCACCTCCTCGAATGGGTACGTCATGTCCGCGAGCGTCTGTCGGTCCTTAACCACGAGGATCAAATGTTTGGCGCCCGCAGAAGCGAAACGGACCGGGAACGCGGGATTCAACGCATTCGGTCCGAGTGTGAACGCAGCGAGGATCGTGTCCACATATTGCTTCGGCGCCTCTTCAGAATGTGTTTCAGGAGATTGCAGCGTGGCTGACATGTGGCCTGCGGACGTTTCTGCACGCACACTGATCCGGCTGTCATTCAAGATCAGCTGATATTCCCCATCACCACATCGTTCGCCCAGCGCCGCGCCCAGTGCAATCGTGGCATGACCACAAAAGGGGACCTCCATCGCGGGCGCAAAATAGCGGACTCGCCAGCGATCATCGTGCGGCACGACAAAAGCCGTTTCGGAATAACCCACCTCTTTGGCAACCTTCAGCATCTCCTGTTCGGTTGGCATCGTGTCGCTGAAGACGACGCCAGCGGGGTTCCCACCCTGACCGTTGTATGAAAATGCGGCTAACTTCAAGACAGTCATGACGAATTCTCCTGGCTCACCCCAACATCGCATCACAGATCCTCGAGAGGGCCTGCTTCTCCTGTCCTGACAGCGGGGCCGCCACCGACGCGTGGACGGCCTGAATCTGCGGATCGATCTGCTTCAGCAGCGACAGTCCGGCCGACGTGATCCTGGACAGCGAGAGACGCCGGTCATCGACGGAACGGACCCGCTCGACCAACCCCAGCCGGTCCAGTCGATCGGTCAGGCGTGTCACATCGGGCGCGCGGGAGATCAGTCGCTCCGTAATCTCAAATCTGGGATACCCGTCCGGGTGCACCCCGCGCAGGATTCGCAGCACGTTGTACTGGTCATGGGTGATTCCGTGTGCGGCGCAGACGTCGCTCAGCCTCTGCTGGACGCGAGCGGCCACCCGCAGGAGGCGGACCATGGCCTCCTGCGAGGTGTTGCTGGATCGAGTGCCGCCTGCTTTCACCGTGCTCATGCAACACCCGTGACTGCGGCGAGTGCGCCACTCCCCATCAGGAGTTCCTCCACCGCGGAAGGGGCCGACGGTTCCCACCCCACCAAAGTCCGGGTCCGCCGCGACGACACCCGCTGGTCACGCGCGAGCGCGTCTGCGAACGGCCCAAGGCCCGTTCGGGCGTCGGCAAGCGACTGTCTGTGGACACGGTGGGCCGGACGCCCCGTGCCTCCGGCCAGCGCCAGATCCATCATCGATGTGGTCTGGGACACCCCATGCAGAATCGTCCCTGCGGGCGCCCCCAGTGCGCGCACGTACAAATCGGCGAGGTCCTCCACGTGCACGAGCGGCCACGACTGCCGGCCGTCGCCCACGACAGGCAGTTCCCCGCTCGCCACCATGCGGACGATCCCCCCGTTGTGCCCGTAGGCGATGCCCGGCCTGATCACCACGGCGCGCACACCAGGCGCGCTCGCGAGGACCTCCGCTTCCAGCGCCCCCCGCCACGCCACGAGTGGCGTCGGGTCGACGGCGGATGTCTCGTCGCTGTCTCCCTCGCCCAACACCCACGCACCGCTCGTGTAGACAAACGACTTCCCGCTTTGCGCCAGCCCACGCAGCAAGGCGCGCGTGGCCGCGCTGTCCACCACCGACGCATCGTCTCCCCCGGTGTTGGCGGCATGAATCACCGCGTCGAAATCGGCGGCGACCGCTTCGAGGTGTTCGGCGCGGCGCAGATCACCAGGGATGGGCACCCACCCGCGTTCGCGGATCTGCGTGCCCGCCTCTTCCGAATGGGCGAGCCCGTAGGCCTTGTGCCCCGCCTTGACCAATGCGCCGGCGATGGCGCTGCCGATGTACCCCGTTGCCCCTGTGACCAGAACGTCCATGACCTGTCTCCCTGCTGTTCGTTGCGATTTTGCGTGTCGTAGACACTATGTGTTTACAACACACAATAGACCACCGGTCGGGACGAGGTCAAGTGCAAGGAATCCAGCGCGGTCCGCGGCCGTATACTCGACACGGGAGGGACCCATGCACGCACTGCTCGTCACCACGGCTTTCGGCGTTCTTGTGTCCGCGTCATTGCCACAGGCGCCCGGGCTGTCCGACCAACAGATTGACGCGGCGATCCAGGCTGGGCGCGCCGGGCGAATCCAACTGGCGACTTGCCGGACGACGGTCGCGCCGCAGGGGTTTTATTTCGAGGTCACGGCGCTCGGCCCCGAGGGCAGAATCATGCGGGCCGCCCACCAGGCAGCCAAACGCGGCGAAGCGTTTGACTCCGATCGCGTGACGGCGTTGCATCTGGCTCCTGAGGTCACCGTCACGGTCACTGGTCATGTCACCGAGCCGTCCGACCCGGGCGCGGTTCGCGCGTTTGCGGGCGAGATCCCCCCGCCGCCAATGCCCACGCTCCTTCGCAAAGCGCCGCACGTCTCGACCGTCACCTTCGTCGGCACATCGATCGCTCCGCGGGACCTGATCAGTCGGGTTCCGCTCGAGGCCTTCCTGACCATGGGCGACCGCGTCGAAGTAAAAATCCGCAGCGCGTTGGGCGACACGAGCTGCTGGCTTGAACCGGGAGCGGTCTCCGCACGTTAGCCGCCAGACGTCGCGCCCCTACCGAATCCGGAAGTCCTGTACCTTCCGTTCACCCTCGGCGATCACGACGTTAACGGCCGCGGCCACCAGCGATTCAAGGAACGAGGCCTCGCCGAGTTGCGCAGGGTCAAGATCCGCACTCACGGCGAGGTAATACTCGCCGGGGGGCAGTCCCGTGATCGCGAAACGGCCATCCGACGACAGGCGTGTGACGCTGCTCACACGGCGCGGCACGGTCCACAATGTGCGATCGGTCGAGAACGCCACGATCGAATACTCCGACGTCGGCTGGCCGGCCGCGTCGAGGATCGTGCCGGTCAGGACCGTCGGCCGATCCGTCATCGTGACCGTGAGGTCCGCGATCGGCTGCCCCAGACGCACATCAAGCGGCGCGTCGAGCGTGTCACGTCCGTCGAGCACGGCTGACCGAAGCGACCAGGTCGGCGGCAGGGACGCCCCGGTCACGCGCCACTTCCCTGGGCCCACCCCATCAAAGACGAATGTTCCGTCCGGTCGCGTCGTCGCAACGACACGTGCCGGCACCACCGATGTGTACCCGTCAACCGGCGTTGCACCCAATCGCACACTCTCAATCGCACCGGGTGCGGCACCGGCCGGTGGCACAATGCGACCTTCGATGGTCGTCCCGCGTTCGAACTGCAACGTGACGGCGAGATTCTGATCGGTCAGCACAAACTCGGTTTCGGCGAAGTACGGCATCTCGACCGTTTCGCCGGCGTTGTTCTCGGCAGCGCGACCCACGAGCACGTAACGACCCGGTGGCAGGGCCGACAGAGTAAACCGGCCATCACGCGCGCCTCCGCTGCCCGCCACGATCCGCGCGCCAGTCCCGGTGTTCACGACCACAAGCATGAGGTTGCTCATCGGTGCGCCGCCCGGTCCCACCGAGGTACCCGAGACGGTCAGTGCCCGCAGCGGACCGATCAGAATGTCGGCGCCCACACGTTCTTCCCCGACCGCAAGCGTAATCAGTTGCGCGCTGTCCGCGTCGGGCACACCGGGCAGATACCCACCGGAGAGCGAGACCTGCTTCGGAGCCGGCGCCGTCAACGAGGCGGCGCTTCGCCCCGCCCGTAGTTCTCGGAGCACGGCATCCACGTCGGCGCTGTTGGTCTCGCGCACGGTGCCGGAGTTCATTCTGGAGAGCTCGCAGAAGACGGCGTATTCTCCCGGAGGCAGGCCGTAGATCCGATAACGTCCCTGATCGTCGGTGGTTGTGACGGCCGGGCGGAGGTTCGGTACGTCGGACATCCGTCGGCTGCCATTGACGACGGCCACCTGTTTTACGCTGACCAGCGCCCCGGCAAGCGGTGTGCCGAACTGATCGCGCACCGCCCCGGCGACCACCGCGCCGCGCGGCACACGAATCGTGACGTCCGGCGCCGGCTGCCCCGCAAGCACCGCGACGGGTGTCGCCGGCATCCCACCTGGCCGTTTGTTGCCGTAGTAGGTCTTGACGTAGCCGGGTTTGTCGGCCACCACCGAATAACGCCCCGGTGGCAAATCGCCGAACGTGAACCTGCCGTCATCGTCGGTGACCACCTGCCGCGACCCCTTCAGTTCAGGTGCCGTCACCGTGACGATCACACGCCGCAGCGGCTTGGACGGCGTGTCGTCGGTGGTGACGATGCCGGCCAGGACCACGGTGACGGCCGGCTTCTGCGCGAGGGGCGTGGCTGGCGTTTGTTCATCCGCATACGGTCCATGCGGAATGAACAGGTCCGCCGCAGGGTCGTTCACCGAAAGGTCATTCGCGGCCGGTGACGGCGCTCTCACGACGGGCGCATCGACGGTTGTTAATGTCACAGTTGATGCGACACCGGCCTCAACACGCACCGTCTCTGCCACCGCGACCAGTGCGTCCAAAAACTTCGCATCCGGGAACTCGGCGGTGGCATCGTCGGCGATGGCCGCGACGAAGTATTCGCCAGGCAGCACGGGCTTGACGCTGAACGTGCCGTTTCTCGACACACGCGCGCTGCGGAACATCCGCATCCCGTTCCGTACGTCGGGCCAGCGGGTGCGATCGGTCGGGAACAGGACAACGCCGGCATCAGAATCCGGTGAGCCTGCTCGTCGGCGGACGGTCCCGGTGATCTCTGCCGGCCGATCCGTCACCTCGACGATCACGTCCGACAGATCCTCGGCCTCGATCGTCAGCACGCGCTCGGTCACGTCCCGTCCACCCACTCTCACCGCCAGGAGCGACAGGTCCGGCCTGTCGTTAATCGTCACGACATACCGTCCGGGTGGGACATCACGAATGGCAAAACCATCCTTCGCATCCGGGTTCACCGAGTACGGCCTGGCAATCATGCCGTGCGACATGGGATCGAGCTGCGACACGAACACCACCCAGTTGCGCATGGTCGCCGGGGCCGGGCGTGCGCCTCGGAACTCGACGCGCCCCGACACCTGCACGCCGAGTGCGAGTTGCAGCGTGAGGCCGGTCACATCCTGATCGCCGACGTTGATCAACTGCTCTGCGGATGCACCCATGCGGTCAGCCGCCCGCGGCGGTCCCGGCGGCGGCAGCACCACATCCGGCCCAAACCGCGTCGTCGCCAATCGCTGCGCCACGACTCGGTACGCGCCGGGCGGAACGAGTGGAAACACAAATCGGCCTGCCGTGTCGGTGGACGTCCTGCCGACAGAAAACGGAACGGTGCGCGGGTCGCTTTCGTGCGTGAACAACTGGACACCGAAATCCGCCAGCGGCCCCAACTCGTCGGCGAGCGTTCCCGACACGGCGACGGCACGCACCGGTGTCATCGACACGTCCACGCCCATACGCGCCTCGCCGGCATGCACAGTCACGGGTATTGCCGTCGCGAGCGATGTCGCCGAAGGCGCGAAGGTCGTCTGGTAGATGTGCAGCCCATCACTCCGCGGCGCCGGAGCGAGTGCGTTGGTATTGGGCCAGGCCGTGGTGCTGACCAACGCACTGCCGATCGCGATCCCTCCCTGGAAGGTGCGGGACCCCGTGTTGGCCAGCCGCGCGCTGACGGGCACGTTTGGCGTGGACGCAAGTGCGTCATTCGAGGCGGCCGGCATCGCGGCGACGGTCTGCGTCACGACCACCACATAGTCACCGGGCACAAGTGTGCCGAAGTGATACGCGCCGCGGTCGTCTGTGCGGACGGTCGGCCCATTCTGCAACCGACCGTCGGCGCTCAATCTCGGCGCGGCACCACCACATCAACCAGTGGCTCGCCCGCCTCGTCGAACACACGGCCGTCGATCGTTCCCCCCTGCCAGAGTTTGATGACGACATCGTCGATCTGCTCGTCGACGGCGAGATCGAGGGACTGGAGCAACCCGCCCGGCCGCCGTTGGCCATACCCGCCGTTGAGATACGGCCCGACCTGAGGGCCCAGGCCACCGCCCACAGGAATCCGCCGCCCTCGACGTTGGCGCCGATCGTCGCCCGCAGCGTGAACGAGCCCGCCGGCACATTGCGATAGAGGAAGCGACCTTGCGCATCGGTGAGCACGCGGATGCTGCTGCCGAGTGGCGCGCCGGCCAGCGTGACAATCACGCTGGGGACGGGCGCGTTCGAGACCGCGTCAACGACACGGCCGACGATGAGACCCTTCGGCGCAGCGCCGCCTCGTGCGGCCGGGGCCGGCACCTGGGCGGCAAGACCGGTCACAAGAAGAGCGCTCGTGATGATCGCGAGTATCGTCCGGCGTCGCATGGGCACTCCGCTCGATGAAGCCGGTAAAAAAAAGACTGACGGGTGAAGGCGGATTATAGCCGACCGAGCCGCTACGGCGGCGGACACGGCCGACCGGTAGTAGTCTAGACGGTGCCATGGCACTTGACCGACTCGACACTTCCCTCGCCGCCGACATCGCCGACCTCGCGCAACAGGGGCGCGCCAAAGCGCCTGAGCGCGTCATGAATGGATATATCCCGGCCAACGGCAGCCAGGGACCGCGGTACACCCTTGAGGGACGTCCCGGGGCCTTCCTCCGGATGAACTCGAACAGTTATCTGTCGCTCTCGCATCATCCGGCGCTGCTCCATGCGGCCGATGAGGCCGCGCGCGTCTTTGGCGCGGGTCCAGGCGCCGTCCGTTTCATCGACGGCACGGCGATCCACCATACGGCGCTGGAAGCCCGCATTGCGGCGTTCACCGGGCGTCCCGCTGCCAAGGCGTTCAACTCGGCCTACACGACGGTGCTCGGCACCGCGATCGCGCTGTCCGGCCCGGACACCTACTGGATCGGGGATGCGCTCAACCACAACTGCATCATCCGCGCGATGCGCATCGCGAACATCCCGTCCGACCGGCGCGCCGTGTTCGCCCACAACGACCCGGCTGATCTGGCCCGCTGTCTCGAGGCCGTGCCCGAGGGTGTGGGACGGGTGATCGTGATCTTCGACGGAATCTTCAGCATGCGCGGCGACGCGGCTCCGCTGCAGGATCTGCTGCGCGTCACGACGGCGCATGACAGCCGCTTTCGCGACGGCGTCGTCACCATGATGGATGACTCCCACGGCATCGGCGCCTATGGCGCGACCGGGCGTGGCACCGAGGAACACGCGGGCGCACACGTCGACATCTTCATCGGGACGTTCGGCAAAGCCTTTGGCGTCAACGGTGGCTTCGTCGCAGGCAGTCCAACGCTGATCGAAGCGGTCCGCCAGAAGGCCGACACCTACATCTACACCAACCCGCTCGGCGCTGCCGATGCCGCCGCGGCCGTGGCGGCGATCAACATCGCGGATAGCGACGAAGGGCGCGCGCGCCTGGCGCACCTCGCCGCACGGACGCTGCAGTTCCGCGCAGGACTGGACGCGCTGGGCCTGGAGTCGATTCCGGGACCACATCCGGTGGTCCCCCTCCTGGTGCGCAGCACCGACAAGGTGCGCGCGATGGTCCAGGGTCTTTTCGAACGCGGCATTCTGGCGGTCGGACTCACCTTCCCCGTGGTGCCCAAGGGCGACGAGACGATCCGGTTTCAGGTCAACGCCGCGCACACCGAGGCCGATATCGCCGACGTGCTCGGTGCGCTCAAGGCGCTGGCGGGGTAACCGCGTCGAGCCCAACCGTGGATCCTCACGTCTCCCTCGACCCGGCGCTGACCACAATCGTCACGCCCACCTTCCTGCGCTGGATCGGTGCCCACGTGGTCGACCGTGAGCCGCGACTGGACGGCTTGTTCGCCGCCGCAGAGGCCGGACTGCGTGCCGCTCCGCCGCAGGACACGGCCGCCGTGCGAACGATGTATAAACGCATCGGTCTCGATCCCACAAAGACGCGGCCGTCCAACGAAGCCTTGTTGCGCCGCGTGCTCAAGGGGCAGCCACTGCCACGCGTCAATTCCATGGTGGATGTGATCAACTGGTGCTCCGTGGAATTCCAGTTGCCCTACGGCCTCTACGACCTCGCACACATCGTCGGCCCAGCGACCGTGCGGATGGGCCACGAGGGTGAGGAATACCAGGGCATTCGGAAAGACGTGGTGCACGTCGGCGGGCGCATCACGGTGGCCGACGACCTCGGCCCCTTCGGCAATCCCACATCCGATTCCTCCCGCACCATGGTGACCACCGCAACCACCGACGCGCTCGTGGTGATCTACGCGCCCGCAGAGACCCTGCCCTCTCGGCTGAATGACGCGGTCACCGTGACCGCCGCTCGACTCGCGGACATCTGCGGCGGTCGTCCGTCCCGTGAATAGACACGTCGTTGAGCCCGCGGGTGTCTCCCTTGACACAGCCAAAAACAGGTGTCGTTCCTATGATCGAGCCAGAACCGGTATTGATCCCAAGGAGAACGACATGCAGATGAGACAGTTACTCACATCGACGATAGGTATTCTGGCGATGGTCGCGGGCCTGGCCGCCTGCAACAAACCGCCGGAGAACACGCCCGAGGCCGCGCCTCCGGCCATGAGCAATGACGACCTCGACCGACTGGTGGTGGCGAAGATCAACAGCGACGCGGCGCTGGCCTCCTACCGGCTGGATGTGGATGCCGACGCGGACAAGAACGCCGTGACGATTTCAGGCAACGTGCCGACGCAGGGCCTGCGGACGAGAGCCGTGGACGCGGCGAAGAGCGCACATGCGGGACTGGTGATCACCGACAAGATCGATGTCGAGCCGGGCATGGTTGAACGGGCCGTCTTCGACGACGACATGGCGCGTGAGGCACGCGAGCGCGCCTCGAGCCGGTCAGAAACCGTCGGGGATTCGCTGGAGGACGCGTGGATTCACGCCAAGATTCGCAGCCAGTTGCTGGCCGAAGGCGAGTTCCCCGGTGGCAGCCTCAACGTGGATGTGGCCGAGCAGGTCGTCACACTCAGAGGCTCGGTGTCGACGAGTGCGGACAAAACAAAGGCCGAACAAATCGCCAAAGCCACCGACGGCGTCAAGCGCGTCCGGAATCAGCTGGTGGTCAAGCCGGGTGCCTAGACCGCACAGAGCGGACTGAACGTGGCGTCCGCTGTACACACCAAGCCCCGGGGGAAGCCCCCCGGGGCTTTTTTTGTGGACCGCGTGGTAATCTACGCGCCGCCGAGACCCCGGCGTTCCTCAGCATGCATGTAACCCGCGCGCGTCATCACTGGTCCAACTCCACGTGTCCCCGACTGTGAAGAGTGTGTTGTGGTCCCTGCCGCTGGCGGTCTCGCTGGTGTGGCTGCTCGTGGATGCGCCCGGCCCATTCCTGCGGGAGGCCTGGTTTGTGGTGCTCCTCACAACACTGACGATCGGGACCCGGACCCTGACCTGGCGAGCGGCGCTGTTTGGCGTCTCCCTCGGGATCGGACTTGCGGCGCCGGCCATGGTGGCGTTCGGGTGGGTCCTCGCACGCGCCGGACTGGACGTCTCGGAATCCGAGGTCGGGAGTTGGCTCGTCGTGCCGATCCTCGAAGAAACCCTCAAGCTGGCCGTCGTCGGGCTGATGGCGTGGCTCCACACGCGTCGGACGCGCCTGACGATGAATCCGTCCGACTGGCTGCTGGCGGGGTGCGCGGTGGGCGCCGGGTTTGCCATGGTCGAAAACGCCGAACTGGTGCGCAACAACCCCGGTGTGCTTCGCGACATGGCCGTGCAGTACGGTCCGTCGTGGCTGGTGCCGGGCGCCTGGGGTGTGACGGGATTTGTGGGCCACGCGGCCGCCACGGGCATGGCGGCCGGCGGCATCGGCCTGTGGTCCGCGCTTCGCCGGATGGGCGCTGGTGGCCGCGTCCTTCCCTGGATGCCAACCGCCGCGCTCTGCGCACCGGTCGCCTGGATCACACTCGAGCACGTGTTGGCGAATCTGTACGTGAACACAGGTGCAGACGCCGCGTTGATCCTGGGCAACGGACGCCTCACGCCGTGGTTGTTTCTCGGGCTGGTCGCGGGCATCATCACGGTCGACGCCGGGCGGTTCTCGCGGGTGCTCAAACATTCCCGCACATTACGCACGCGGCAGGTCATGATCCGCGAGGCCCTCCTCGGCTCCCAGGCACCGACACGGGTGGTGTTGCGCCACAGACTTGTGGTGGCGGCGACCGAGCTGCGCGTGATTAACACGGCCGCCTGGCTGACCCTGGAACGACTGATGACGGCAGGACGCACCCAAGGAGAGAAATGAGCAGCGAGATACTCGACCTACTTCGAAACATCTACAGCGCCAGTGGGGGCGGGGTGCACCCGTCAGCCGTGTCGGCGGCGCTGTACGGCGCGTTGTGGAACTCTGCCTGGGACAGCGCACTGGCGGCAGGCCAACGCGCCTACGACTCTGGTGGCTCTGAGCGCGAGATCAAGGACGCGTTCCACCGGGCGTTTGGCGAGAGCCTCGGCTGGAGCGAGGCGCAGAACCACGAGTTCTGGACCAATGAAGCCCACGACATCACGGCGTCAGACGCCCAGCGGTTCGATGAATCGTGGGATGCGTTCGACGCGTTCGTGGAGCACATGCGCCGCAGCGGCGGCACCAAGTAGGGCGTGACCTTCATGATGTAGGGCGTGGCCTTCAGGCCCGCCAACAACTCACCGCGGCTGGAGCACCCACGCGTACGAGGTGCAGAAGCTGGTGCCGCCCGGTGAGGCAAAGTCCACGCGCCCGGACGTATAGCCGGAAATCAGATGGGTCGAGACCGGCGGTCCGATCAATTGCACAGATTCAGTCGGCGTCCCGCTTCGACCAAATGTCACCGTCTTGGTGCCATCAAATGCGGACCCGGTCGCGGTGCCGGTAAACGCCGACGACGCCTGCGACAGCGTGACAACGAGTCCACGATCGGCGTCGGTGGTGGGACGGGCCGACCACCCGGTCCCGTTGTGACTCAGCACGACGGGGATCGAGACCGAGGTATTCGGCGACTGGCCGCCGCTATTTCCGCAGAGGTTCCCCGATCCGGCCACCGCGCTGCCTGGATCAAGCTTCAGCGTGTAGTCGCCGGCCGACAGGGCGACGGGCACAGGCACCACGACCGGCGACGCCGGTGTGGTGCAGCCTGCGGCCACAAGCGCCAACGACGCGATCACATACATTCGTGGCATCAGGACGCCTTTCATTCGTTTCGTGACGTGGTGTCCGCCTTGACGGCGACGTAGAACAAATCCGTCGCGACCTTGAACGTCTCGATCGGGCCGGCCCACCGGATGGTCTGCCAGGTGGTTGTGGGGGTCAGCACCAGCCACGCCTCGGGCACACCGGCCTTGATGGGCATTTTGAATCCCGGTTCCTCAGCGACCCAGCGGTAGTCCACCGTGCCGGGTGTTGCGCCGGCGCGATATTCGAACACCGGCAGCGCCGACCGGCGCAGGTACTGATTAAACACCGGGATCAGGTCCACACCGGCCGCCTTCGAGAAGTACTCCTCCATCTCCTCGGTCATCACATTGCGGTATTTCGCCGTGTCGTAGAAGCCGCGGATGATCGTCCACCACTTCGCGTCATCGTTGACGACGCTGCGAAGCGTGTGCAGGAACAGGGCGCCCTTGAAATACATATCCTGCGACGGAGAAGCGTGCACACCACGCTGCGTGATCACGGGCTGCTGGTTGCGCACCTTGGACTTGTACCCATTGGTGTATTTCAGCGCATCGTCATACCCGAAAACGTATTCGACGTAGAGGCATTCGAGGTACGTGGTCCAGCCTTCCTGGATCCACATGTCGGAGACGTCGGCGGCCGAGACGGCGTTGCCAAACCACTCGTGCGCGCTCTCGTGAATGATGATGAAGTCGAACTTGGGGCTGACGCCGACGCCGGTCCAGTCGCGACCGCCGTACCCGTTGCGGTACCCGTTGCCGTAGGTCACGGCGCTCTGGTGCTCCATACCGGTGTAGGGGACTTCAATCAATTTGAAGCCGTCTTTCGGGAACGGATACGAGCCGAAATAGTGGTCAAACGCCTCGAGCATCGGTTTGACCTGCGCAAATTGCACCTTCGCCTTCTCGAGATTCTCGGGCTGCACCCAGTAGTCGAGGGTCAACGCCCCGTGCATGTCGGAGAAGTGTTCGTAGACGCCGATGTTCAGCGACACGTTGTACGAATTGATCGGGTAGTGGATCCGCCAATCCCAGCGCGTGTATCCATCGCCCAGATCCGTCTTTGACACAAATCGACCGTTCGAGACGTCGGTCAGTCCGTTCGGCACTTCCACACCAAGTGTCATGGACTCGGGTTCGTCGCGCCACTGGTCCTTGCTCGGCCACCAGATGCTCGACCCTTCGCCTTCATTCGCGGTGTTGATCCAGTGTCGCCCCTGCGGATCTTTCCGGAACGCGATGCCGCCGAACCGGCCGGTGGTCACCGGCACACCGGAATACCGAAACTCGATGCTGTAGGTCTGCCCTTTGCGCAGGGTCTGCGGAAAATCAACGAACACCGCGTTGAGCTCACGCTCAAACTTCAGCGGCGCGTTCCTGAACAGGATCCCGTCCACCGCGAGGTTCGCATAGAGATCAAGTTGTATGCGCCGGTCGTCAGCGAGCATCCGGAACGTCACGATGTTGCGCCCCTGCAAGTGCGTGCGTTCCGGGTCCACACGCAGCCGCAGGTCATACGTCAGCAGATCATTATTGGCCCGATAGCGGCCATACTCACCGCGCAGGATGTCGCCGCGACTCGGGGCCTGAGGGGCGGGCGCTTGCTGGGCGTGAAGAATTCCTGATGTGACGACGAGGGCGGCAGCAACGGAGTACCAGAGAGGGCGACGCATGCCGGAAGCCTACCACGCACCTTCGGCAGTCGGGCCCCGTCGCACGGGTCTATTGACAGTAGACTGTCATTGTGACAGTTTACTGTCATCATGCCGGCACGATCAGCAGGCGCCACGGCGCGACAGCGCGAGGCCACACGCCAATCCATTCTGGACGCGGCGCTCGCGCAGCTGCTTGGCCGGCCCACCGCCGCGTTCTCCCACGAATCGGTCGCGGCCGGCGCGGGGGTCGCGCCGCGCACGGTGTACCGCCACTTCCCCACCCAGCAGGACCTGACGATGGGGTTGTGGCAGCGGTTGCGGGAGGAACACGGCACACAGTGGCCGACGGCCGAACGCGACATCCTGCCGGCCCTGCGCCGCACCTGCCGCCAGTTTGCCGACCTTGAGCCACTGACTCGCGCGGCGGTGGCGGCCGCGTCGACGACGGGCTACCCGACCCACGGATCGGCGGAAGGTCGCACGGCATTTCGCGCAAGCCTGGCCACATTGCGGGCGGGCCTGCCCTCCCGCGAAGCTGAACGACTGGTGGCCAACTGCCTGGCCATCTACAGCGCGCCCTACTGGCTGATGTTGCGCGACCGGGGGCAGTTGTCAGCCACTGAGGCAGAAGCGGCGGCCGTCACCGCGATGCAAGCCGTGATCGACCACGCCACAACCAGGGTCGCCGAGCGCACCCGCCAGAGGAAAAACAAATGACGCCATCGGATGTCACACCGCGCGGATTCGTACTCGCCCCCACGGAGGGCCGCAACAGCTCCCCGCTCAACGTGGTGGGAGAACCCACCCTTGTGAAGGTGTCTGCCACAGACACCGGCGGAGCCGTGTCCGTGTTCCATCTCACCGCGCCACGGTTCACCGGGCCGCCCCTTCACGTGCACACCCGTGAGGACGAGACGTTTTACGTGCTCGACGGCGAGGTGGTCTTCGAGATCGATGGTGAGCGCGTCACCACAGGCGCGGGCAGTGTGGTGTTTCTGCCGCGAGGGATTCCGCATCGCTACCAGAACTTCTCGGATCACCCCGCGCAGTTGTTGCTCGTGGTCACACCAGGCGCCGGTTTTGAGGCGTTCTTCGGCGAGCTCGCCGCCGCCACACCACCGCAGGGTGGTGTGCCGCCGCTGGACGTGTTGTCACGCATCGATGCGACATACGGCCTCACGACGCTGGGACCGCCGATGTTCGAGTAAGAGGCGCTCGGCATTCCAACAGCAGGTCCCTCCGGGTTGACGAACCGTCGAAGATCCTCCACCCTGTCGCAATGCTGAGAATGACGCGGACGCCCCTCGCCCTGCTGTTCACGCTCGTCGCCATTGCCGCAGTGGGGGGACAGACACCCGCCACCCATCGGTTGCTGGCGACACCGGACACGGTCGCGTACGGTTATTACTGGTCGGAGGCGACGCCCGCGCTGCGCATCAAGTCTGGCGACATCATCGACGTCGACACGTTGCTGACGAACTCCCCTATCGGACTCACACGCCTGGGGGTGCCCGAGGATCAGGTGCAACCGTCCCTGCGCGCAATCGTGCAGGGTGTCACCGGTGATCGCCGCGGGCCCGGCGGGCACATCCTCACCGGCCCTGTGTATGTCGAGGGCGCGATGCCCGGTGATGCGCTCGAGGTGAAGATTCTGTCGATCGATCTGGCGCTCGACTACGGCTACAACGGCTGCTCGGGCTACCTCCGCGAGAATTGTGATCGGCAGGCCGGCCCCAGCCTCATCCCCATCGACCGCAAGACGATGACGTCGCAGTTTTTGCCGGGCATCGTGATTCCACTGAAGCCCTTCTTTGGCAGCATGGGTGTGGCCCCCGCACCCGAACTGGGCCGCGTCAGCAGCAATCCACCCGGACGCCATGCCGGCAACCTCGACAATCGTGAACTGGTGGCGGGGTCGACCCTGCTCATCCCGGTGTTCGTGCCGGGCGCGTTGTTTCAAGTGGGCGATGGCCACGCCGCGCAGGGGGATGGCGAAGTTGACCAGACGGGGATCGAAACGTCACTGCGTGGGCGCTTGCAGTTGACCGTGCGCAAGGGCATGACGTTGTTGTGGCCGCGCGCGGAGACGGCGACCGACTACATCGCGATGGCGACCGATCCCGATCTGACCGTCGCCACCAAACTGGCGATCCAGGAGATGATCAATTTTCTCGTCGAAACCCGGGGCCTGACCAAACACCAGGCCTATCAGCTGACGAGTATTGCCGGCCACGTGAGCATCACGCAGTTGGTGGACCTGCCCAATCTCGGGGTGCACGTGAAGATGTCAAAACAGATCTTCCAGAAGTAGCCCAACTAGGCGTCGTGTTTCTTCCACGCGGCAGGCGGCTGCCCCACCAGCTTTTTGAATGCCCGGCTGAAGGCCGCTTCTGACTCGTAGCCAACCGCACCCGCCACGGCAGCCACCGGTCGGCCTTCCCGCAACATCCGGGACGCCAACTGCATACGCCAGAGCGCGAGATACTGCATCGGCGCCTGCCCGACCATCGCGGCGAACCGCTCCGCCAGGACCGACCGTGAGAGGCCGACGAGCCGCGCCAGTCGCTCCACCGTCCACGAACCCGCCGGTTCGCCGTGCAGCGCCGCCAGCGCATGGCCGACGATCGGATCCCGCAGTCCGGAGAGCCATCCGATCTGTGCCGGTGGCAGCGATTCGACGTAGCGTCGGACCACCTCAACGAACATCAGTTCGGAGACACGGGCCAGCACGTTTTCACCACCGGCGCGTGCGCCGCCCGACTCCTTGACGGCAATCTGCAGCAGGGTGCCAAGCCACCCGACGGCCGGGGTCGCACCGGCCGCCGACGACAGATGAATCACCGGCGGCAGCGCGGACAACAACGGATTAAAGGGACGATCGTCGCAGCCAAGGAACCCGCAGACGATTCGGGCGCGCTCGGGCCCACCGCCGCCCAGTTCGTACACCAGCGGCAGCGGCGTGGGCGGATGTGTCGCCACGGGCATGGTGGGGGTCGCGCGCATCCCCGGCGCACTGGACAACACGTGTGGGTCACCTTGCGGGAACACAAGAAAATCCCCCTCACGCAGGCGGATGGGGTCGTGTCCGACCGCATGGCCCCAGGCCGACCCACGCGCGATCACGTGGTACTCGATGACACGCTGCGACCCCGGCATCACCGTCGCCGCGATGTCCCGCGACGGCGGCGCTTCGGCCACCCACGGGTCGCTCAGCTCGAAGTCGTAATAGACCGCGCCGGTCAGGCGCACCGCGCGCAGCACGTCTGACAGCACGTCCACGCTCATCGGTGCCCCGGCCCGATCCGGACGCTGGAGCATCCCGTCAGGACGATTGGGCATCGCGACGCCGGTTGCCGACGATCTGCGATGAAATCCGGACGTTTGCGCATGGCTCGCACGTCATCGCCTCCGTAGGGTTGGATTCTATGATGATCACCACTGAGAACACCCCCTCCATCAACGCTGGCGTCAAAGCCAGACAACAGGCGATGTGGGCGTCCGGCGACTTCGCAGTCATCGGCACCACCCTCCAGATCGTCGGCGAAGTCCTGTGTGAAGGCGCCGACGTCCGCGCCGGGCATCGGGTGCTCGACGTGGCGGCGGGCAACGGCAACGCCACCCTCGCCGCCGCCCGGCGGTTTGCCGAAGTCACCTCGATCGACTACGTGCCCGCGCTCCTCGAGCGCGGCAGGCGCCGCGCCGAGGCCGACGGACTCGCGGTCACGTTCAAGGAAGCGGACGCCGAGGCGCTCCCGTTTCGGGACGCGAGCTTCGACCGCGTGCTGTCAACCTTTGGCGTCATGTTCACGCCGGACCACGAGCAGGCGGCAGCGGAGCTGATGCGCGTCAGCGTGACCGGAGGCCGCATCGGACTGGCCTCGTGGACGCCGGCAGGATTCCTGGGCAGGTTTTTCAAGGTCGTGGCCGCGCATGTCCCCCCGATGCCCGGCGTGCGCTCACCCCTGCTGTGGGGCACCAGCGCGCACATCGAGGATCTCTTCGCCGGAGCCTCGGCAATCTCGCACACGACCCGGAACTTCGCGTTCCGGTACCGCTCGCCTCAGCATTTTGTGGACGTCTTCCGGGCCTACTACGGACCGACGTACAAGGCGTTCGCTGCGCTCGACGCCGACCGCCAAACGGCGCTTGAGGCAGACATGCTCGCCCTGCTGCATAAGAGCAACGTTGGCGGGGCGACGGACCTTGTGGTGCCCGCCGAGTACCTCGAAACCGTAGTGACGAAATGATCCGCGATGTCCCACGGCGTCGCCGGCGTGGGCAATCACCGTGAGACCAATGTGTTTGAAGGGATTTAATGATGCCGACCGATACCCACCGTCACGCCGCACTCGCCATGAACGCCGATACCTTCCGCGCGCTGGGCCGCCGCCTTGTGGACCAGCTGGCGGAGTTGCTGGCCTCCATTCCGGATCGTCCACTCACACGCGACGAGCCGCCATCGACCCTGCGCGAGGCGCTTGACCTCACCGGCCCGCTCCCGGAGGAGGGCATGGACCCGGCGCGCCTGCTTGAACAGACGACGCAGCGGTTGTTCGAGCATTCCCTGTTCAACGGACACCCGCGGTTTTTCGGATACATCACCTCGTCACCCGCGCCGATCGGGATGCTCGGGGATCTGTTGGCCGCAGCGGTGAACCCCAACGTGGGAAGTTGGACGCTTGGGCCGGCCGCCACCGAAATCGAAGGGCAGACCGTGCGCTGGATGGCCGAGTTCATCGGCTACCCCGCCGATGCCGGAGGTTTGTTTGTCAGCGGCGGCAACATGGCGAACTTCGTCGGCTTTCTCGCAGCACGCAAGGCGAAGGCGGACACATCGGCGCGCCCACTGCGTGTGTATGCCTCGGCCGAAACACACACATGGATCCAGAAAGCCGCGGACCTGTTCGGTGTCGGCGCGGCGGCGGTCCGGTGGATTCCCACAGACGTGGATCTGCGCATGGACCTCACGGCCCTTCGCCGACAACTCGACGCCGACACGGCCGCCGGCGATCGGCCGTTCCTGGTTGTGGGCACCGCCGGGTCGGTCAGCACAGGCGCGATCGATCCCCTGCGGGAGATTGCCGCGATGTGCAAGGAGTATGACGTGTGGTTTCACGTCGATGGCGCCTACGGCGGGGTCG
>CAYRGW010000049.1:32914-34348 GCA_964423815.1 uncultured Solibacteraceae bacterium
CCCGCCGATTTGCACGCGCTCAGCCTCGCCGATTCCGTCGCGGTGGATCCGCACAAGTGGCTGTACGCGCCGCTTGAGGCGGGATGTGCGCTGGTGCGCGACAAAGCGGCGTTGCGCGCGGCGTTTGCGTATCACCCGCCCTATTACCACTGGAACGAACACGCGACCAACTACGTGGACTACGGCCCGCAGAACTCTCGCGGCTTCCGCGCCCTCAAGGTCTGGCTGGCACTCAAGCAGGTCGGCGCCGCCGGATACCGGCGGATGCTCGCGGACGACATCCGGTTGTCCGGGCTGATGGCAGCAGCGGTCAGCAGACACCCGGAGCTGCAGTTCGCCACCCAGGCGCTGAGCATCACAACGTTTCGCTACGTGCCGCGCGATCTGCGCCAGACGATCGGTGAGCCGGCGACCGAGCAGCACCTCGATGCACTCAACCGCGCCCTGCTCGATCGACTGCAGCGCGGCGGCGAGGCCTTCGTCTCGAATGCCGTGATAGACGGCCGCTACCTCCTGCGGGCCTGCATCGTGAACTTCCACACAACCGACGCCGACGTGCAGGCGCTCCCGGACATCGTCTCCCGCACCGGGCGGATCGTGGACGGCGAGCTGCGACCGCAGACGGACGACCGCTGACGGTCCGGCGCGACCGAACTGTAAGGATCCCGCGCTGTCCGCGTTGAAGGGGCTGTGGCCACCAACGGCCGGGAGGATGAGATGAGGATCGCGCACTTTTCACGACGGGCAACATGGGCCGGCGCACTGGCGGCCGGAGCCACGCTGATATTGACCACCGCCTGCACCAGTCAGGCCAAGACCGCTGAGGCCCCGATGCCGCCGGAGGTGGCGGTGGTGGCGGCCGAGCACCGCAGTGTGCCGCTCGAGCGCATGTACACGGGTCGGGTTGACGCGGTGCATGTCGTCGAGCTTCGACCGCGCGTGGGCGGCGCACTTGAACAGGTGCTGTTCCGCGAGGGCAGCACGGTGCGCCAAGGCACGCCGCTCTTCCAGATCGACCGGCGTCCGTACGCAATTGCGCTACGGCGCCTGGCCGCGGAGGCCGCCACGGTCGAGGCGCAGCACAATCACGCGCATCAGGAACTGCAGCGGGCCGAGCGCCTCGCGACCGCCGATGCGGTGTCACGTGAGGAACTGGAGCGGCGCCGGGCCGAGACCATGACGCTCGGCGCGCGACTGGACGCGGCGCGGGCGGCCGTCCAGGACGCGACGCTGAATCTCGAGTTCACCACAGTGCTCGCGCCCGTCGACGGGCGGATCGGTCGCGCCGAGGTCACACCGGGCAATCTGGTGAACGGCGGCGGCAGCGACGGGACGCGCCTCGCGACGCTCAACTCGATCGATCCGGTCTACGTCTACTTCGAACTCGATCCATCGACCGCGGCGGCCGCACAGGGGTACCCGCGTGGCGGGTGG
>CAYRGW010000050.1:0-34038 GCA_964423815.1 uncultured Solibacteraceae bacterium
CCGCGGGCTGGCGCAGATGCTGCTGGCCGCCGCGCGTGCCAATGCCGGTCGTGTGTTGGGCGCCTCACGTGTCTCGTTGCTGGTGTCGACCGCCAACACCCCCGCGCTCACGCTGTATGCCCGCGCCGGCTTCCGCCACGCCGGTGATTTTGCCGCCGCTGCAATTCGGAACCAGTCACCCCTTGCGATCCATCAGCACCGCGCCGGCGACCGGTGGTGACAACGCGCGCCGATAGGCGGTGAGCGTGGCTTCGCCGCGTTCCAGGCTCGCAAGCACCGTGCGCCGGGCGACCTCGGCTTCGGCGAGCGCGTCGAGCGACGAACGATCGGTGGAGAGGATCCGTGCGACCTGCGCGGCCGTCTGCTGATGCAGCGCCGTGGCGCCGGAGAATCCTGCGAGCCGGCGCGCCTGATCCTGGTGCTCCTCAAGCGCACGACGAATGGGACGGATGCCTTCTTCGAGGGTCACGAGGCTCCGTGTGAGTCGGTCGCGTGTATCGGCCGCCAGGTGGAACGCCTCGAAGTCACGCACGGCCGTCACGTCACGCTGCATCTCGGCAATCTGCTCCAGTTGGCGCAGCACCGTCCGTTCGGCCTCAAGGCCCGCATGAAACAAATCGATGAGGCGGGCGAGTTGGTCGTCGGTCATCGCACACCCCCCAGTGGTGTGATGCCCGAGGGGGAGGCAGCCACGGTGCGCCAGGCGTCCGCCAGTGAGCTGAGCACGCGCTGCGCGTCGGCCAACGCGACCGGATCCTGGTCGCGTGTGACGCGCAGCAGCCGGTCCTGCACAAAGTCGTAGAGGCGATCCAGTTCTTCGGCGACCGAACCACCCCTGGCGAGGTCGAGGGTGTTCTGCAGCTCATTGACGATCGCCAGGGCTTTGCTGATCGCCGTGGCGCGGGCGGGCACGTCCTGGGCGGCCAGCGCCCGTTCCGCGTCTGCGAGGAAACGCAGGGCACCGTCATACAACAACACGACCAGCTCCAGTGGGGAACTGGTTTGTGCCTGGGTCGTGCGATACCCCCGAAGTGCGCGAACGGCCTGCGTCATTGTTATCCTCCGACGCCGGCCAGCGCACTGGACTGGGCGTTGAGTCTGGACATCGCGATTTCCGCCGCGATGAATTCCTGTTGAAGGGTGGCCCGTTGCACGGCCAGGCGGTCCTGGGCCTGGAACAACTGTGTGTCCATGGCGCGAATTTGGACGGTCAGACGATCCTTGCTGCTTTTGAGCAACCCGTCCGTGTTGGTGTAGGTCTCAAGGGCCGACACCACTCCCGCAAACGCGCCATCGTCACCCGCCAGCAACGCCATCACGCCATCGGCGTCGTCGGTCAACGCTTTTTCGAAGGCGGTGGAGTTGAGCTTCAGTGTGCCGGTCAGGGTGAACTCCACCCCGATTTGTGACAGCCGATCGATGTCGCCCGTGCCGTAGGCTGCGGTCAGCGACGAGCGCAGCTGCGTGCGGATCTGGCGCACCATGGGATCACGCGCCAGGCTGCCGGCATCTCCCTTGGCCTGCGCGGTTTGTTGCTCGTTGAAGAACCCAATCACGTCGTTGAAACTTTTGACGAAGCTCTCCAGCCGGGTCTTGAGCGCCGCCGGACTTGAGGTCACGTTGATGCCGATGGTCTCGGCCGGATCCTTCTTGAGGACGGTGAGTGTGACCCCCGGGACCGCGCTGTCAAACGTGTTGGAGGCACTGACGGCCTGCACGTTGTTGACGAGGATCGAGGCGTCGGTGGCTTCCACCGCATTGGCCCCGAACGTGAGCGTGCTGCCGGTCAGGCCATTTGTCACCGCAAAACTGGCGTCGGCGCCCGTCTCCTTGCCGGTGAGGACGAGTCGGTAGGCGCCCGAACCCGACTGGACCACCGACGCATTCACGCCGATGTCTGCGGTCTCGTTGATCGTGGTGGCCAGTTCCTGCAACGTGACCGATCCGGACACGGTGACGGTGACGCCGCCGATGTCGAGTGTGCCCCCCGTGGCGGCCACGGTGGTGTTGGTGTCGGGCAGGGTGGTGTCGGAGGCGGTCGTCTGGGCGCGCGCCAGTTCCTGGACGACGATGTCGTACCGGCCGGCCACGGCGCCGGACCCGCTGGACACCCCGACGGCGGCGGCGTCGGTGGTGGAGGCCGTCACGGTGTCGCCCGCCTTGGAGTCCGCAAGATCGTCGGCGGCTTGTCGAAGGGCGTTGGTCTGACTGGTCAACTTGCCCAGGTTGGTCAATTGGGCCTTGAAGCCCGCCTGGCGGTCTTCGATCGCGGTCAGCGGGCCACGGGCCTGCTTCATGACGCTCTCGAGGATCAGATTGAAGTCGATGTTGTTGAACCCGCTGAACGTGATTGGGGAGCCCATAGTTCACCGACCTCTTGCAGTATTTATGCCGCCGTTGGTTCCCCCGGGCCGGACATATGCCGGCGCCGGAGGAACCCCTGGTCGGTGTGTTTACCGGAGCAGCGACAGGACCGACTGACCCTGCTGGTTCGCCTGGGCCAGGGCGGCGATGCCGCTCTGCGTCAGGATGTTGTAGCGCGCCATGTTCGCCGACTCTTCGGCGATGTTCGCGTCACGGATGCGGCTCTCGGCGGCCTTCGCGTTGACGTTCTGCGACTGCGCGAGCGAGGTCGCAAACTGCAGACGGTTCTGCAGGGTGCCGATGGTGCTCTGCGAGGAGCCCAGCGTGGTCACGGCCGCCGCGATGGTCGCCACCGCCGTCTGTGCGTCGGCTGCCGTGGCCACCGTCGAGCCGGTCAGGCCGAGGTCCGCGACGCCGGCCGCGAGGATCGTGCCGCCGACCAGGCCGTCGGCCCCGTCGTTGCTCACGAACACTTCAAACGCGATGTCGGCGTCGAGTCCGACCACGGCGACTTCACGGTCGATTTCCGTGAGGACGTCCTGGAACTCGTCGTTGAGCGCCGAACGGTCCACCGTCGCGCTCTCGGACGCGGCCTGCGTGGCCAGGGTCGAGAGACGGTCGAGCAACGTGGAGACGTTGCTCAACGCGCCGTCCTGAATCTGCAGCGACGACAGCCCGTCGTTGGCGTTGCGGATGCCCTGGGAGAGCACCGCCTGCTGGGACCGGTACGAGTTGGCGACGGCCAGGCCGGCCGCGTCATCGCCCGACTGGTTGATGCGGTAGCCGCTCGACAACCGGGTGATCGCCTTCTGCAGCCCGATGCTGGTCGAGCCGAGGTTGGCCTGTGCGTTGGATGCGGAGATGTTGCTGACGACTGAGAACGATGCCATGACTGATTCCTCCCTGATATGCCAGACCGGCATCCTTGCCGGCCGTGTCGGGCAACACCATGTCGCCCGTCGAGGATGTAATCGGACGGCTCGCCGGATTGTTTAACCGCCCTTGGCAAGAGATTCGCAATTGACCCGGGCCGGAGGCAGGGTGGAGTCAATCTTCTGGGAATCATTCAGTAATGGTGACGGTCGGGCGACAGTCGGTGTCGGCCGATCGACCGATCGGAGACGTGTGTGACTCGTCTGGGCAAGCTGCTGGTGTGGTCGGCCGGTGTGGCCGCAATCGGGTGGATCTATGTCCGCCTGGGTGGGAATGTCCAGGGGGTCGCCCAGTTTCTCCAGTGGCCCGCACTGGTGATTGTGGGCGGCGGCACCACACTCGCGTTATTGGTCAGTTACCCGGTCCGTTTGTTGTGGCAGTCCGCCCGGGCCGTCCATCGGGCGTTCACCGAACCACCCAAAGCGCCCGACGATTTGATCCCGGTGTTTGCCGAGTGGGCCTCACGCGCGAAGCGGTCCGGGATCATGGCCGTCGAGCGCGAGGTGCGCCGCGTCGACGATCCCTTTTTATCCCGGGCCCTGGCCCTCGCCGTGTCCGGCGTTGAGGCCATCGTCGTGAGACAGACACTGGAAGTGGACCATCACGTGTCGGTGGAGCGCGACGAAGAACACGCGCAGGTGCTCGAATCGGCTGGAGGATATGCGCCCACCCTCGGCATCATCGCCGCAGTGTTGGGATTGATGCGCGCGATGCAGGACTTGTCGTCCCCCACACAGGTCGGCGCCGGTATTGCGGCCGCGTTTGTCGCCACCTTGTATGGCCTCGGTGCGGCCAACCTGGTGTTTCTTCCCCTTGCCACACGGTTGCGGACGTATGCGCGTCATCATGCGCTGCGCCGCGAGTTCACCATTGACGGGGTGCTGGCGCTGCACGGGGGGCTGCATCCCCGACTGATGGAGGAACGCCTCACCGGGTACGTGACCCCATCGCGGCGGGAGGCCGACGTCGCATGAGACGCCGGCTGCGCGGAGGTCGGCCCGCCGGACGAGATCGGTGGATGGTGTCCTACGCCGACATGGTGACCCTGCTCTTCGCCTGCTTCGCCGCGCTGTATGCGTCCTCGGTGGTACCGGCCAGGGCCGCTGCGGAGGTCACGCCGCCGGATACCACAGCGGCCGCCGCCAATGCGGCCCTCGCCGCCGCGATTGCCTCGGCCGTTGACCGCGTGGACCCGAGTGGTGAGGTGGTCGTCAAAGTGGATACACGCGGCGTCGTGGTCTCCCTGCCTGAGGCCGGGGCGTTTGCGGTGGGCCAGGCCGACCTGTCCCAGGCCGCGCGACAGGTCATCCGGGAGCTCGCGCAGGTCCTCGAACAGGAGTCCGGCGAGATCCGCATCGAAGGGCATTCCGACGATGTGCCGATCACGACCTCGCGATATGCGTCCAACTGGGATCTCTCCGCCGCACGCGCCACCGAGGTGATTCGTTTCCTTCTGGCCCAGACCACCATTGCCCCGGACCGGCTGTCGGCCGCCGGCTACGGGGAGTTCCGCCCGCTCGTCGCCAACGACTCGCCGGCGTCACGCGCCAAAAATCGGCGGGTCGACATTGTCGTTTATCGATGATCTGAAATCTGGAAGCGCCGCGTTGTCCGCCAAACCTGTTGGGATTTTTTACAGTAGGCATGTAGACATGTAGATTTTTTTTATTGGAAAAGAATCTACACGCCTACATGCCTACTGTTAAAAGATTCCCCGATTCCCCCGATTCAGATTGCCCGATCATCGATTTGCGATTGTCGACAATCGATTACCGTCTTCAGATTTCAGATTCTCGATCATTCAACCATCGCCTCCTTGTGCCGATTGATGCAGTGAGGAGGCCGGGACGCGTGGATGTCATCACCAACAACTTGTCGCCGGCCGAACGTATGGCGCGTGTGCAGTTTGCCCTCGCCGAATCGGCGATTGGGTCCACGTCCGGCCTGCTGACGCTGCTGGGCACGCTGTATCGGTTTGAACCGGATCGCGCCGCACATGTGCATCGGGTTGCGGTGACCTCGTTGTCCATTGGTGACCGACTGCAGCTGCCGCGGCACGACCTTCGTCATGTGGAACGCGCGGCGTTGCTGCACGAACTCGGTCGCCTGATTCTGCCCGACGAGAACTTTGCGACAGACGATGGGCCCGAGGGGCGGCGGGTGCATCAGGCGCAGGCCGCGCGTCAGGCGCTGTCGGTGTCGCCGGTCTTGTTGCCGGCCGCAGAGATTATCGGGGCGTTGTGTGAGCGGGTGGATGGACGCGGCTGGCCAGGCGGGCTGGTGGGCGACGCCATCCCCATTGGCGCGCGCATCGTGGGGGTTGCGGATGCGGTGGATGCACTCGCCGCCTTGTGTGTGGAGTTGTCCCTGCCGGCGGATGTGCTGGCGGTGGAACTGGTGGAGCATGCCGGGACACGGTTTGATCCCGTCGTGGTGGCCGCCGTGGTGCGTTGGCTGGACGCCACGCCACTGGGGGTGCCGCCCATGGCACCACCAATGCACGCGTTTGTGTAGGAGGAGAGGGAGTCATGTTGCTCATCGTTGGACTTGTGGTCGTCATCGTCTGTGTCTTTGGTGGATACATGATGCACGGTGGGGATCTGCTGCTGCTCAATCAGCCGGCCGAGTTCATCATCATCGGCGGCGCCGCCTTGGGGACGCTGCTGGTCAGTACCCCCACACACGTGCTGCATCAAATGCTGGCGCAGATGAAGAACCTGATGGCACCGCCGGCGTCGCGCAAGGAATTTTCGACGCTGCTGGCGATGTTGTATCAACTGTTTCGCCAGGCGCAGCAGGGTGGCGTGATGAGTCTCGAGACTCACATCGAAAACCCGAAGGAGAGCGCGATCTTCAGCCAATATCCGTCGCTGCTCAAGCGGCATGACTCGATTGCGTTTCTCGCCGATTCGGTGCGTGTGATGATCGTCGGCGGGATCTCCCCGCACGATTTCGAGGCGCTGATGGTCGAGGACCTGGACGTCCGGCACCGGGACGCGTTGCAGCCGTCGGCGGCGTTGGCCAAGGTGGGCGATGCGTTGCCCGGACTCGGCATCGTGGCCGCCGTGCTCGGTATTGTCATCACGATGCAGGCCATCGATGGACCGCCGTCGGAGATTGGGCACAAGGTCGGCGCGGCGCTGGTCGGCACGTTCCTGGGAATTTTCCTGGCCTACGGATTTGTGGGACCGGTCGCCACCTCGATGGAACATCGTGTACACGAGGAAGGGTTTTACGACCAGTGCATCAAGGCGGGACTGTTGGCCACCTACAAGGGATGCGCGCCGGCGATTGCGGTCGAATTTTCGCGACGGGCGATCCCCGAAGAAGTCCGGCCGACGTTTGAGCAGGCCGAGCAGGTCTGTCGCGGCACACGTGAGACGGCCAAGGCGGCGTAGCCATGGACAAGGGCGCCAACGTCATCATCATCCGTCGGCCGAAAAAAGGGCATCACGGCCACCACGGTGGGGCGTGGAAGGTGGCCTATGCCGACTTTGTCACCGCCATGATGGCCTTCTTCCTGGTGATGTGGATCATGGCGCAGAGCAAGGAAGTGAAGGTCGCCATCGGGTCCTACTTCCGCGATCCCGGCGCGTTTGAGACGGTGCGTGGGGACGGGGTGCTCGATGGGGGCAAGTCACCCGAGGCCGGTGGCGTGATCGAGGCGGGCACCGGACTGAGCATGGCGGCCGAGCAGCAGGCGCTGGCCGCAGCAGCCAATCGCATTCGCGAAGATCTGATGAAGACGCAGAACCTCGACGAGTTGCGCGATCAGATCGAGTTCAAGTTGACCACCGAGGGACTGCGCATCGATTTGGTTGACCGGAGTGGGTCCAGCTTTTTTGACAGCGGCCGCAGTGTGCTGCGTGGGGAAGCCGCCACGATCCTCGGCGTGATTGCCGAGGAGATCGGCCGCCTGCAGAACGATGTGGTCGTGGAAGGGCATACCGACAGCGCGCCGTACGGGTCGGGTGCGAGCTACGGCAACTGGGAGCTGTCGGCCGACAGAGCCAATGCCGCGCGACGGCAGATGGAAGGCAGCGGCATGAGTCGGGGCCAGGTCCAGGCGGTGCGCGGATTTGCTGACACACAACTCCATGTGGCCGACGCGCCGCTCGATCCGAAGAACCGCCGCGTCTCGATCGTGGTGCGCAGTCGCGCGGCTGCCGCGTTGGATGCGGATGTCCGGAAAAGCACAGACGGTGATCCCACGATCGCCCGTTCACCGGATCACAAGTGAACGTGTGTTAATCTGCGCGCGCCGAATCAGGTGCACGCGTCAGGTTGCCCCGCAGGGGATTTGACGGACGGGCTCCCCAGCCTGGATTTGGCGGGTGCTCTCACGCACGAGGCGGAGCCTTGGCTGAGGAATTGGTTGTCTTATTCGTCGGCGTGCAGGATGACGCCGATGCACTTCTGGCGATGCTGGCCGCGGCCGGCCTCTCCATCCATTTGACACGTGTCTCGTCGTGGCGCGCGTTGGCCTCGGTGTCGGCCGGCTGGGACGTGGTCATGGCCGGGGGACGGGCGTTCCCGGCAGACGTCGACGACGTCAGGGCCGGGTATCCGGCAGAACTCACCACGCCGCTGCTGGCGATCACCAGGGCGCGGCCCCCCGCGCGTGGGGATGATCTCGGCCGGATCGAATGGTTTGAGACCGACGAACAGGAGCGCCTCATTCCCGTCGTGCGCGCGTTGTGGCGCGCGGCACTGGCCGAAGGCCGCAGCCGCCAGTGTGAACATCGCGCCAACCTGCTCGACCAGCAGTTGCGTCAGATCGGCCGCCTGCATGCGCTGGGGCAGATGGCCGCCGGCGTCGCGCACGAGTTCAACAACGTCCTCACCGTGATCAGCGGCTATTGCGAACAGCTGCTGCCACAGGTGCGTGGACACGAACGGCTCGAGCGGTTGATACATCCGATTCAGCAGGCGGGTGTGCGTGGGGCCGAGCTCAGCCAGCGCCTGCTCACCTTCAGCCGGCAGCAGGCGCCGGTTATCGGCGATGCCAGCCTCAGTCAGGCCATTCAGGAGGCGACGGCGATGCTGGTCCCCCTGTTGGGCGAGACGGTGTCCCTGCGGACCCACCTCGACACCACCGTGCCGCGAGTGCGTGGTCACCAGGGGCACCTGATTGAGATCATTACCAACCTCGCGGTCAACGCCCGCGACGCCATGGCGTCGGGCGGGACCGTCACGATTGAAACCCGTGTCGTGTCGGCCCCGGCCGACGGCGGCGAGGGGCTGGTGGCGCTGGTGGTGCGCGACACCGGCATCGGCATGGATGCCGAGACGCTGGCCCGCGCCTGTGATCCGTTTTTTACGACCAAGGCCCAGGGAGCCGGCACCGGGCTGGGGCTCTCGCTCGTCCGGGATCTTGTCGAACAGTGCGGCGGGACGCTCGACATCGCGTCGACCGTCGGCGCCGGGACCACGGTCACGGTCACCCTGCCCGGGGTGCGTCCCGACGAGGTCGTGGTGGGCCCCATCGGGGGCATGGAGACCGCCGCGCCCGGGGGCTTCGAAACCGTGCTGGTGGTGGAAGACGATGCGGCGGTGCGTGAGATTGTGACGCAGTTCCTCCGCGGGGCGGCCTACCACGTGCTCGAAGCGAGAGACTCGGAAGAGGGCATGGCGCTCGTCAGGAAGGACCCGCGGGTCATCGACCTGCTCGTGACCGATATCGTCCTGCCCGGGGTGAGTGGCCCTGAACTGGCCGGCCAGATCCGGGTGTTTGCGCCGCAGATGCGTACACTCTTCATTTCGGGCTATCCTTCCGATTCCGTGGGCGGGCCAAAGTCACCGGTGTTTCTGGCCAAACCCTTCTCGCGGGCGGCGTTTCTGCAGGCCGTGCGGCGCGCGTTGACCGCGCCACGGCATCGGACCATTCACGAGGCGGACTCCCCAGGCCGATTGACTGATCGTGAGCGAGCATCAACCCAAGGACCGGTCCGGGACGGATCACACTAGGTCCGCCGAATCCCCATCGTCGCCACTGCCGGCCGAGGTGCTTGAGGCAGAACGTGCGGATGCCATCGATCAGCTGGCAGGGACACTTGCGCACGAATTCTCGAATTTGTTGACGGCGATGACCGGGCAGCTGGAACTGTTGCTCGACCGGTTTCCCGGTGCCGGCAGTGAGCGGCAACTGCTGCTGGATGTGAAGGCGGGGGCCGATGCGGCGGGGCGGATGTCCCGGCAGCTGCTGGCGATCAGCGGCCGGCAGGCGATGACGCTGGAACCGACGGACCTGAATGCGCTGGTGCAGGAGTCTGCCGATGTGCTGCAGCAGATCGCGGGTGGGGCTGCCGAGGTGCGGTTGGACCTGGCGAGCACCGTGCCGCCCATTGCGGTGGACCCGCGACTGGTCCGGCAGGCGTTGTTCGGGCTGGTGGCCGCTGCGCGCGACGGCCTGGCTGGTGATGGACGCATCACGGTGAGCACGGTGCTCGAGTCCGACCTGCTCGGCCCATCCGTGCGGCTCACGGTTGCCGACACCCGCCCCTGGTCGGACCGCGACCTCGCGCGGATTTTTGAGCCGCAGCCGTCCACGGGTCGCCAGACGCGTGGCGCCGGGTTGTCACTGGCGGCGATTCGCGGAACCGTCCGCCAGTGTGGGGCGACCATCCACTGCGAACGTGTGGCCCCCATCGGCGTGGCCTTTCATCTGCGATTTCCGCTGCACACGTCGCGCTAGTTTTCTCGAACCTTCGCCTCTCGAGGGCCGTCTCTCCCTTTCGACTGTCATGTGGAAACCGTTGACGACTGTGTGTGCCGCGCTGTGCGCGATGATGGGTGTGGTGTGGCCGAATGTGGGCTACGCCCAGCCCGCAACCCCGCAACAATTGCAGGTGCGCCGTGCGGATCTGCCTGTGAAAGTGGACGGCACACTTGATGAACCCGTCTGGCAACAGGCCACACCCA
Source organism: uncultured Solibacteraceae bacterium (assembly GCA_964423815.1). GTDB lineage: Bacteria > Acidobacteriota > Vicinamibacteria > Vicinamibacterales > SCN-69-37 > SYFT01. Next base: position 10,219 of record CAYRGW010000050.1, read on the forward strand.
TTCCGCTGCGCTACGAGTGGTTTCCCGGCAACAACACACCCGTGTCGGTGGCGACCATCGTGCTTGTGGCCTATGACCGGGAACGGCTGTATGTGGCGTTCCGCGCCACCGACCCTGATCCGTCGCAGATCCGCGCGAACCTGGCCGATCGGGATGCGCCGTTTCTGGACGATACCGTGGGTTTTATGATCGACACGTTCAACGACGGACGCCGGGCCTTCCAGTTTCGTGTGAATGCCCGGGGCGTGCAGATGGATGCCGTGAACTCCGACGTGGATGGCAGTGAGGACTGGTCGTGGGATGCCATCTGGGACTCGGCCTCACAGGTCTCGGCAGATGGCTACACCGTGGAGGTCGCGGTCCCATTCAGTTCCCTGCGGTTCCCGCGGACGAGCGGCGCACAGACGTGGGGGTTCATGGCCTCGCGGGACATGCCACGATCGTCGCGGGTGCGCATGCGCACGACCGTCACGGATCGTGATCGGGCGTGCCTGATCTGCCAGTTCGACAAGCTCACCGGGTTTGAAGGACTTGAGGCGGGAAGAAATCTCGAACTGGATCCGACCGTGACCGCCGCGCGTTCCGATGTGCGGTCGCCGTTTCCCTCCGGGCCCTTCACGTCAGGGGAGGCCGACTACGAGGTCGGGCTGTCCGCGCGCTGGAGTGTGACGCCCAACGTCGTGTTCAGCGGCACCCTGAATCCGGATTTTTATCAGGTCGAGGCCGACTCCGCGCAACTGGATCTGAACAATCGTTTTCAGTTGTTCTTCCCGGAGAAGCGGCCGTTTTTTCTCGAGGGCGCGGACTTCTTCAGCACGCCGCTTGATCTGGTGTTTACGCGGACCCTTGCGGACCCGCGGTGGGGGGCCAAACTGACCGGCAAGGAAGGGCACCACGCCTTTGGGCTGTCGGTCGCGCAGGACGCCGTCACCGGCATCATGGTGCCCGGGTATGAGTCGGACGATTTTGTCGGCCTCTCCGAGCGTCATATCAGCACGATCGGTCGGTACCGGCTCGACATCGGGTCCCGCGGCTCGACCATTGGCGCGTTGTATGCCGGGCGCGAAGGTGATCGATATGCCAATCGTGTTGGTGGCCTGGATGCGAACCTGCGACTCTCGCAGGCCGACACCCTGCGGCTGCAGGTGGCCGGATCACACACCGAGGATCCGGTGACGGTGGAACCCGCGATCGGGGGCGCCTCCCGGCGTCACGGGGCGGTGCGTGGTGCGTCGTACGCGGTGCGCTACAACCACCAGGACGAGCGCTGGAACTGGCGACTGCACACGACCGGGATCTCGCCCGAGTTTCGCGCCGACAGTGGTTTTATGCCGCAGGTGGGCGCGCGGTTTTATTCGGCCGGCGCGTCACGTGTGTTTCTCGGCGGGACCGATCGCTGGTTTAATCAAATCGTCATCGGTGCCGGCGCGGATCGCACGGAGGACTGGCAGGGGAGCCGCGCGTCATGGGGGTGTGATCTCCCGATCGAATACCTCGGACGCCTGCAGATGTCGTTCAGTTACACCCCGGCCTGCAACCGCGAGTATTACCAGGGCAGGACCTACGAGAACTTCCGTCACAACATCGGGTGGAGCATTCGGCCGTCGGGCACCTATGCGCTGGGGGTGAACGCCACGCTTGGCGGCACCGTGGACTTCGCCAACGCGCGCAAGGCCGATCAGACGCGGATTGACGTCAATGGATCGTTCAACCTGTTTGGTCGGCTGTCTGGCGAGGCCGGCCATACGTATCAGGCACTGGACGTCGTCGGCGGCAGGCTCTTCACCGCCAATCTCACGCAGGCGAAGGTGCTCCTGCACCTCAACCTTCGGACCTACATCCGGGCGATTGTCCAGTACACCGACATCGATCGGACGACGGGGCTGTATCGGTTTCCCGTGGCGAATCAGACACGGCGGGTCTTCACCCAGTGGTTGTTCAACTACAAGGTCAATCCACAGACGGTGGTGCTCCTGGGTTACTCCGACAACGCCATGGGCGACCGCACGGTCGACCTGACGCGGACCAATCGGACCTTGTTCCTGAAGGTGGGCTACGCCTGGTTGTTTTGACGCGGTCCTCCGCCGAACTTGCGGAAACCCGTTGAAACGGCTACCATAAGGTTTCCCTGTCGCGGGGTGGAGCAGTCCGGTAGCTCGTTGGGCTCATAACCCAAAGGTCGCAGGTTCAAATCCTGCCCCCGCAACCAATTTCCTCAGTCTGGCGCTCTACGTCTTCGGCTTCGGCCTGAGGACTTCAGATGCGCCGCGCCGTCGGTTCCATTTGAACAGCTCCATCGCGACGATGATGGTCGACGCCAGTACGAAAGGCACGGCCCATTCCCATGCAGAGACCGGGGCCACTTCAAGGACGCGCTGCATGAATGGGACGTGCATCGCCAGCAGGTGCACTCCCTGCGCCAGCAACACGCCGACCACGAGCACCCGGTTGCGGCGGAGTGGCACCTTGAAGGCCGATTCGTGTTCGGAGCGCGCGTTGAACACATGGAAGTTCTGCAGCAGCACCATCAGCAGCAGCACCCGGTTTCTGGCCTCGGATTCGGTGAACCCCATATCGAGCAAGACCACCCAGTTGACCATGACGAGTACACCCATCGTCAGGCCTGCGGTCCCGTCTGTTGAATCATCAACCGGTTGAAGATGCCTTCCGACGGCGGGCGCGGCGGTCGGCGCATCGTCCCAGGCTCGCCACCTTCGAAGGCCAACGCCACATCCTGGATGCCGTTGGTCACGAGGTTGAGCCAGAGCAGCTGGACGGCCACGAGCGGCAACGGCAAACCCGCCAGCAGTGAGAGCGTGAAGAGGGTGACCTCCGCGGCGCCGGTCGCGATGAGCAGGTAGGTGACCTTGCGAATGTTGTCGTACGCAAACCGGCCCTCTTCCACCCCGGCTTCGATCGACGCAAAATTGTCGTCGGTCACGATCAGCGATGCCGTGTCCTTCGTGACATCCGATCCCGACCCCATGGCGACACTGATGTCGGCGGCCTTGAGGGCCGGCGCATCGTTGACGCCGTCCCCGGTGACTGCCACGTGGTGTCCCTGCGCGCGCAGGGTCTGCACGATCTGCAGCTTCTGCATGGGCGAGACACGGGCAAACACACGGCCCCGCGCCACGGCCTGGCCAAAGGCTGGGGACGCCGGTCCCCCCAGCGTGTCGAGTTCGGCCCCGGCAATGACCTGGGACTCGTCGTCGGTCATGCCGAGGTCTCGCGCGATCGAAAACGCCGTGAGTGGATGGTCACCCGTCACCATGGCCACGGTGATCCCGGCCGTCTGACACTTGGCAATCGCCGTGCGCGCCTCCGGGCGCGCGGGGTCGATGAAGCCGACAATTCCGAGCAGGGTCAACGCCGGCAGGTCCCGTTCGGTGACGGTCACAGGCATGGCCGGGACTGTGCCTTCCGCCATCGCGAGCACACGGTATCCGTCCTGCAGGAGGGTGCGCCCCATGGCCTCGATGTGTGCGTGATCGATCGCCACATCTCCCTCCGCTGTTCGCATCGTCCGGCAGCGGGGCAGCACCGCCTCGAGCGCCCCTTTCATGGCGACGAGGTGGCGCCCTTCGTGTTCGAAGAAGACGGCCGCGAACCGGCGCTCGGATTCAAAGGGAATTTCTGCGCGAGTCACACGATCGGCGCGGGCGACCGCCGGGGAGATGCCACGTTTGTACCCCAGCGCGAGCAAGGCCACATCGATCGCGTCGCCGTCATGCACCCAATGGCCATCGTCGTGCTGCAACGTCGCCTCGTTGCACAACACACCCACCTGCACGAGGGCGTCCACGCGCTGCAGCATGGCGGCGTCAGGTGTGCCGCTCTCTGCCGTGGTCACAGCGCCGACGCCATCGTAGGCCTCACCGGACACCTCGAGCCGTTCGCCGTCCGGCAGCACGAGGCGTCGAACGGTCTGGCGATTGACCGTCAACGTTCCCGTCTTGTCACTCGCGATGTACGTGCAACTGCCCAGTCCCTCCACCGCGGTCAGGCGACGCACGATCACCGAACGACGGGCCATGCGTGTGGTGGCAATCGACAGGGCGACGGTGATCGCCACCGGCAGCCCTTCCGGAATGGCGGAGACCGCCAGCGCCACCACCAGAAAGAACACGTCTCTCGCTGCAATGCCCTGCAACAGCGCGATGGCACCCAACACCCCGCACACCGCCAGGACCGCGAGACTGATCTGGCGCGCGAATCTCTCCATCCGGATGACGAGCGGCGGTTTGGTGGTGCCGGTGGCGGTGACGCTGGCGGCGATCCGACCCACTTCGGTTCGCAGGCCCGTGGCCACGACCACACCCTCCGCGCGCCCACCACTGACGGTGGCTCCGGCAAACGTCATGCACGTCCGGTCGTTCACCATCACATCCGCTGCCACCGGCTCCACCTGCTTCTGCACCGGAACGGACTCACCCGTGAGGAACGATTCGTCGACGGCCAGATGCACCACGCGCAGCAGGCGCAGGTCGGCGGGGACGGTGTTGCCCGATTCCAGAATCACGATGTCACCGGGGACCAACTCGTCTGCGGCGACACGCCGGTCACGGCCGTCCCGGCGGACACGCGCCTGTACTTTCAGCATCAACTGCAACGCCGAGGCACTGCGCTCCGCACGCCACTCCTGGAATGTGCCCAGGCCCGCATTGAGCGTCACCACCACGAGGATAAAACCGGCATCCACCCAGTCGTCGAGGAGCACGGACACGATCGCTGCAGCCAGCAGAATGTAGATGAGCGGGCTGAGGAGCTGGTGCAGCAGAATCGTGAGCAACGTCGGGGGCTGGTGCGCGGGCAACTCGTTCCGACCATACATGGCCTGGCGGACGGCGACGGCGTCGGGGGCCAGGCCCTGGGTCGACGAATCCACCCGCTGGAGTACGTCGGCAACCGCAAGGGCGTGCCACGACGAGTCAGCGGGCGCGGACGGTGCAGGTCGGGTTCGGGTGGTCATCGTCGTGCGTGTGCAGTAACGGCAGCCACGATGGCTGCCTGATCGGCGTCCGGCGCGTTGCCGTGGCTGCGCAGGAACTCCGCAAGCGCGGCGGCACCGCTCTCCACTGTGGGTGCGGTACGGACGTACTGCACCGTGAAGTCCAGCGTATGGCAGGCGCCGCAATAGGTCGCGTACCCCGCCTCCCCTGGCGCTAGGTCGATCGCCGGCGTCCCTGCAGAGGAAGGCGTCCGCCGTACCACCACACCAAAGGCCAGCGCCACCGCGAGCAGAGCGGCGACCAGGGTGAACAGCGCGCGGGTCACTGTGACATGTGTCATGGGATCAGACCATCTGGAATCGTTCGGTGTGGATCTGACGGTCAGGCACACCCATGTCTGCGAGGGACGCTTCCATTGCGTCCATCATGGCCACCGGCCCACACACGAAGCAGTCGAGCGCCTGCCGGTCGGCGGGCAGGTGCCGCTCCAGGACGTCGCGGGTGATGCGCCCCCGCTCCCCGGTCCACTCGGCATCCGGGTGCTCGAAGACGTAACACACGCGCACGTCGAGTTCACTCGCCAGTGCCGCGATTTCGTCACGGAACACCACCCGCGACCAGTTGGATGCGGCGTGAAACAGCCAGACCGGCCGCTGGTGTCCCGAGTCCCGCAACGTGAGGAGGACCGATCGCATCGGCGCGATGCCGATGCCGCCCGCGATGAGCACGAGACCGTGGTGCGCGGTGACATCGGGCGTGAAGGCGCCGAACGGGCCGTCAATCCACACTCGCTGCCCTGGCGTGAGCGCCGGCACCACCTGGCCTGACCAGTCACCCAGATTCTTCACAGCAAACTCCACGGCGCCGTCCGTCGCCGGGATGGCCGACGACGCGAATGACAACGGATGTTGTTGGGAGAGGACGGGATTTGACCCTGTAACGAGCCAGGCGAACTGGCCGGCAGCAAACCGCACACCGGCGTGACCAACCGGCCGCACGCGGAGGAGCCGGACGCTGCCACCGATGTCGCGGTTGGCCTCAACGCTCCACGGACGCCGCAGCAGCATCACGGGCCGGACCAGCCGGTAACGCAGGAGGAGCACGGCAAAGAGGGCGACGTACCCCACCAGCACCCAGCGCACCGCCGGTGTCCGCGAATAGAACCCTGCGGCGACGATGTGCCAGGTGGCCGTGATCGTGATGAGGCAGGCGAGTGCCAGGTGCGCGATTTGCCAGGCCTCGTACGAGAGTCTGAGCCGGCGCCGCCAGACGGATGTCGTGACCACCAGGACCGTTCCCCAGAACGCCACCGCGCCGGTCTGCATGAGGACGGAGCCCGAGAACGGATTCCACGCGCTCCACGGAACGCCCGACAGCAGCAGGGGATGGAGGACGACGAATCCGAGCGCGGCGAGTCCCATGCCGCGGTGCCACTGCATGAGCGCGTCGCTGCCGAACGGGCGCGACACGGGCGCGAGCCGCGACACGAGCGCAAACTGGACGAGGATCAGCGAGAACCCCAGGAAGCCCAACGCGATGCCGACCTCCGTCCAGAACGCGCGCGATGTCGGGGTCGGGCCGGCGAGTGCGGCCACGCCCAGCGGGGCGAGGATCAGCAGCAGGAGCGCGCCGACCCATGCCGCGCGCACCGCGCCGGCGGGCACGGATCGGGTGGGCGACGACGTGGCGAGTGGCACAGTCATGACCTCAAGCAGGTTGTGCGCGTAGAGAACGCAAATTCAACGCCACCCAAACCCCGCCGCTTTCTGTCATTAACTGCGGCGGCCACCGCGAATTACCGTGCGGACAGGAGGGAAATTCCCCAGACAGCCGCCGTTCCCCCTTGCTGCGGATTCAGACAATGCACGACAGGAACGACCAACCGCCGGCTCCGCCCATCATCCTTCAGGCGGGGGAGCTGGCACTGATCCTGCACCCTGAAGCATCAATGCTGCGTAACCTCTGGCCCATCGTGTTGGCAGCCGGGGCCGGACGCCGACTCACCTCCGTTACACAGGGTGTGCCCAAACAGTTCTGGCGCCCTGAGGGCGGTCTCTCGCTGCTCGACACCACCCTGCAGCGGATGTCAGGGGTCGCGCCAGCAGCCCGCACCGTCGTCATCGTCGACAGGTCTCATCAGCCGTACCTGGCGGGTGGCCCGACCATGACCGAAACGCTCGTCCTGCACCAACCCATGGATCGCGGCACGGCGAACGGCGTTCTGATGGCGCTGATGTCGGTTTACGTCCGCGACCCGGAGGGTATCGTCATCCTCACGCCGTCCGATCATGGCGTGCTCGATGATGCGCAGTTCAGGCGCGGAGTCCTCCATGCCACCCGTCGTTCGCTGCGTGGAAACGACGTCATTCTGTTTGGCGTGGAGCCCACAAACGTGGTGGACGACTACGGATGGATCGTGCCGGCACCGCGCGGCAACCGGCTCCGGCCGGTCGAGACATTCATTGAGAAACCACCTCCCGCCGTCGCCGAACGACTGCTGTCGAGCGGCGGCGTGTGGAACACGATGGTGGTGGTGAGCCGCGCCTCCGCGTTGCGCGCATTGTTCCGATCGCGGCTGCCGGAGCTCGTGGACGTATTCGACGCGGCTGTGGCGTTGCCAACGGCAGCGAGGGACGGCTTCCTCGCCGAGGTCTATCCACATCTTCCGTGCAAGGATTTTTCTCGCGACCTGCTTGAAGGCGCGCCGTCACTTCAGGTGTACACCTGGCGCAACAGCCTCGGCTGGTCGGATCTGGGAACGCCTGAGCGACTTCGGCGCTGGCTGACTCGAGGTGCCGCATGAGCTTTCCCCTGCAATCGGTGGTGGACTACTACGCCGATCCCCACGTCCGGCAGCGGATGCGCGAATATTTTGGTGCTGAGCACCACGGTGTTCCGTCGGCCACCCGTGTCGCGTCGCTCTGCGGGGACGGCACCAGGCCCGTCGTGTGGGAACGGGCCACGCGTCGACCGGCGACCGAGTTGGAGGTGGCCTGGGCCGAGGGCGGCGATTTGGCGAGGTCGCTCAGGGACGTTCAGCATCTGCTGTTCTTTCTCGAGCTGGACTATGACAATCCCGACGCGCCGGGGTTTCCGTTTCTGCATCCGGAGGCGGCGTTTGCGCAGATTGAGCCGGCATTTCGATCAGTGATGGGCACACTCGCCGACAGTGGACTGAAGCCGTTGGTGCTGATGACCGGGCGTGGGTACCACTTTGTTGGCCGTGTTCCTCTCGGCGCGCCGGTGGTCGAGGCGCTTGCGCGCTCTGCGCCAGCCGACACACCAGACCCGGCGTGGGCAGGCATGGGGTCTGTCATCGAATATCTGGCCCACAGAGTGCTGCACGCACACGCGCCCGGCGGGGTCCCGCTCGTGGTCAATGGTGTCCCGGTGGGTCCTGGCGTGCATGGGCGCGCGGTCGTGTCCCTTGACTTCTCGTATGCGGGAGATCCGCTGGACCTGCGTTTCATCCGCTCAGGCTTCAGTGCGTATCAGTGGCATCGGTTCCGCCCTGACCTCTTTGGGACGGATGCGAGCGGGTTGCCGCCGCTGGTCGCCGTCCCTCGAGGAAGTCTGGAGCTGGAGCAGGTGCTGCGCCGCGGGCGCTCTTGCGACGCCGGCATCAGCATCGCGCGCGAAGTCCCGGCGACGATTCCCGACGTGACCGACAGCGTGGCTCGCCTGACGTCCGAGTACGCCGGCTCGGCGCTGGCGGCGTTTCATCGCCGCTTCCATCCCGGACAACGGCCGGCGCGGCTGCCCGACGTTCCGACGGATCTGCCTCGCTGCGTGGCCGACGCCGTCGACTGGCCCAACGATCGCCTGCTCAAGCCTGGGCATCTTCAACATCTCACACGCGTGCTGCTGTCGCGCGGGTGGGACGCCACGGACGTGGCTGCGCTGGTGCAACGTCGCTACGAGGCAAATCACGGGTGGGGCGATCGGTGGCACCGTCGTATGGTGCCCGCCCAGCGCGCCGCCTTTGAAGTGCGCGTCTTCGCGGGACTGATCGAGACCGGGGTCGACGGCCTGGTCGACTTCAACTGCGTGTCGGCACAAGAGAAGGGACTGTGTCCCTGGTCCGGCTGTCACCATGATTTGCGCGTCGATAGGGACGCGCTGCTGCGACGGAGGCATTGATGGCACGGATTGGTCTGGCAACGGGCGCGTGTCCGGAGGCGCCGATTCTCGAGATGTTGCCCGCGCTGGCTCTGAGTGGTGCCGCAGGACTCGAAATCGGGACGCCGCCGCGCCATTTCAACGTCATGTCGCACGATCAAATTGGTGCACTCCAGCGGGCCCTGTCCGCCAGCGGATTACGGGTCATCTCGATGCACGCGCCATTTGGCGGGTTGCTCGACCTCGCCGCTCCCAGCCCCCACCATCGCGCGACCGCTATCGACGGCATCGTCGCGGCGGCCACAGTGCTCCATCAGTTTGGTGGCTCGATCATCGTGGTGCATCCCAGTGATCTTGAGCGGCACCGTCACGACGTGGGCCCGCGATTGGCGGACGCGGCGGCCAGCATCAACGCGCTGGCTGACCGATGCCGGGACCTGGCTGTGCGTGTGGCCGTGGAGTCTCCGCTGCCGCACTTGATTGGCGGTCATCCGCACGAGTTCACAACAATCCTGGACGCACTGGCCCCGGACATCGGCGTCTGCCTCGACACCGGGCACACCGCGCTGGCGGGGCACTGGCATGAATTCGTCAAGGCTGCTGGGACACGATTGATTCACGTGCATGCGCACGATAACCATGGGTATGCCGATGACCACCTCGCCCCGGGTGACGGCGTGATCGACTGGACACAAATCCGGGCGTCACTCGAAGGTGCGTCGTATGGCGGGTGGATCATGGCCGAATTACACTGCCCCGACACCAACGCCGGCGCCTTCTTCAAGCGCGCCATCGACCAAACGCGGACGCGGCTGTCGTACTGACCGACCACACGATCCGGGGCCGGCGAGTATGCCGCTCATGAGCGAATCGTCAGCACCGCGCAGGTGGCGCGGCGCACCACCTGGTTGGCGGTTGAGCCAAACAGGGTGAGATCGACGGGGCCCCGTCCACGCACACCCATCACGATCAGATCCGACGCCTGCTCGGCAGCGACCCGGAGGATTTCGCGATGCGGCCGTCCGAGGGCGACGACGCCCGTCACCTGGACCGCACCGGCGCGGGTCGCGATCAGGTCGAGCAGTGCCGTCTGTGCGGCCTGCCGCTGCTGTCGCCGGAACTCGACGATGTACGCCGGCGTTTGCGGCTCCGGATCGCCGTCGAGTGCGTCCACAATGTTCAGGGCCGTGACGGTGCCGTCGACCCTTGACGCAAGGGCGACTGCGAAGTCCAGGGCGCGCGCGGAATCGCTGGAGAAGTCCACCGGGCACAGCAGGGTACGGAACGCCACCTCCGGCGTGAGCGGCCCGGCACCGGGTGGCAGCGTCAGCACGGGGCATGGTGATTTCCTGAGCACCTTCTCCGCGACGGATCCCAGGGCCAAGCGGTCGAAACCACTCCGCCCGTGTGTGCCCATCACAATGAGGTCGGCATGCAGTTCCCGCGCGTGTCGGACGATCTCCGCCGTGGCGTTTCCTTCGGCGATCTGCAGGTGAGGCGCCGGTCCGGTGGCGGCGAAGCGTGCCAGCATCGTTTGCAGTTCGTGGGTGGTCGCCGCCCGCGCGTCGAACTCCGGCTGCCGTGGTTCGCGTGCGGCCATCAGCGGCCCGACCGGCGGCCACGGATCGAAGACGTGCAGGGCGGTCACGTCGGCGCCGAACGTCCGTCCGAGCGAGACGGCACAGGCGAGCGCCGGCGCAGAGACGTCCGAGAGGTCGATCGCGCACAGGATCTGTCTCGGGTTGACGATGCGATCAGGTGATGAGCTGTGTGACGCGATCATGAACAGCCTCCAATGGCTCAACGGACGATGAGTACAGGGACGGGACAGGCGTGGGTGGCGCCTTCCGCCACGCTGCCGAGCAACAGGTGCCGCAGACCGGTGACACCTCTGGCGCCGACGACCAACACATCCGCACGGGTCTTCGTGACCGTCGCCAGGAGTGCCCGAAGGGGCGCACCGTCGGTGAGGACCTGATCCACCTTCCATCCGGCCGCAGACAATTGTTTCGCGGCACCGGCGAGGTCCGTGCGTGCGGTGGTGCGACGCTCTTCATTGATCCGGGCGACCTCCGCCTTGACATTCGCTCGTAATGAGGCCGGCGCAAGCCCCTGCGTCGGCACGGGCATCAGATCGACAGCGCACATCAGCGTCACACGCCCGACGCGCGGCGGCGTCAGCGTGGCCACAACGTCCACCGCACGTGCCGCGTGTGGTGACCCGTCGATCCCGATCACGACTCGACGGAACTCGCGCCGTGATTGCCCGACCACCAGCACCGAGCACGGTGCCCGTCTGGCGACGCCGCGCGACACGCTGCCGGCAAGCAGTCGGCGCAGAGCGCCATGGCCGCGCCAGCCCAGCACAATGACATCGGCTTTTACGCGCCGGGCCTCGGCCACGATGCCTTCGACCGGCGCCGCGTTCGCCACGCGTGCCTCCACGTCCGGCCATCGTCGGCGCAGGGCGCGTGCCGCACGTAATGCCGTGAGATCCGCCGTCCTGTCGAGAGCCGTCAACAGGATTGAACGTTGAAATTCCGAACGCACGTGTTTGGCGACAACGACGGATGCGTGCGCGGCCGCAGGCCACGGAAATCGCGAGGCCGCCACCAGAGCCGCCTGGGCCGATGTCGAACCATCGGTGGCCAACAGGACATGAAACGGTTTTGTGACAGACATGGTGCCTCTCCTGGGTGGTCCTCGTTGATCCTTTTGGTGCTCGCCACGTCGGTCAGGCGCTGTTCTTGATCCGAATGATCTTCAGCACAGATTCAGCCAGGCCTGGCGCCAGGTCGAGCGCGACGGCAAGCGCCCGAAGGAAGCGGGCCTCGCTCCGCTCCATCCTCCCGTCGACGAGCACGAGGTCTGCCGTCACGGCGAATGCGGCAGGGCGCAGGCGCCGCGGAATCGTCTGTGCTGACAAGTCGAGGACGACTGACGGGCCCTGGGACGCGATCAGCGTCTTCATCCGGGCGATCGCGCGTCCGACACGTTCGCCTGAACGATGGCGGAAGCGCCGCATCGACCAGATGATGTTGTGGGCGCGCGCGGCCTCGTCGGCTGAGACATGTCCACTGGCATCCATGGCGGCGATCAGGAGCGCGATAAACGCGTCGTCCGGATCGAGGGTGCGTAGCGCTCTCGCAGCCCGGCCGGCTGCTGGTGTCACTCGTGGGACCTTCGGTTGGGGCATGGCTCCACCCTGGGTTAAGAGGTACGAGACTTAGTCGAGTAAAAAGCAAGGGCCATGCCGGACGGTGAATGCGTAATTTCAAGCAATTGTTGATAAACAAAAAATCCGTCGCGGAAGATCGGGCCCCTCTGCGGGACTCAGACGGAGACGAGCTGAAAAGTCCCCAGGGGTGTGGGCTCACGGCGTTCGCGGCTGACTCGCCACGATCTCGGCAGCCACGCCCGCAAACGGCGTCAAGTCCACTGGTTTGCTGTCGGTCGGCATCGAGAGGAAATACTCGGTGACCGGCCGGTCATCACGCAGCATCGGGCCGTCACCGAGATACCGCTCGATTTGACTCCGGTGGGTGAAGTACTGCCGCACCAGCAGGTCAAACGTACCCAATCCGGCTTCGGCCAGGGCCGCGTGTACCTGCGGGTAGCCGACCTTGAAGGAGAAGTCAGACTCCCGAAGCTGCAGGGGTTCGTTGGACCCGATCGCGATGCTGCCCCCCATCCAGAGGGAAACGTGCGGAAACGCCGACAAAAAACTGCGCAGCATCATCTTGTGCTGGAACTCGGTGTCTGCCGGGATCCACTGCACCATGATGCCGCCTGGCGCCAGCGCCTTCCGTGCCAGTTCGTAATAGTCGGCCGAGTACAAGCTTGCCGCGCCGGCCAGATGCGGCAGCATCAGATCAGCCGTGATGACATCAAACTTTCGCGTGGTCGTCTTGAGAAAGTGGCGGCCGTCCGCCACAATGAACTCGACGTTCGGATTTTCCAGAATGTTGCGATTGATGCGTGAGAACCAGGTCCCGGCCTGGACGACCGACGGCGATAATTCAACGACCGTGGTCCGCGTGTTGGGCAGGATCGCCGCGCCGCCACCCGTTGTTCCGCCGCCCATCCCCACAATCAGGACCTGACGCGGGCCGGGGTGCACCGCCACCGCCAGCGTGCCGATGGCGCGATGGTAGTTCACCATGCCGGCCCCGTCGCTGGCATGGTGCATGCCGTCAATCAGCAGGGCACGCTCTTCGCCGTGGCGCACCACCGAGACGGTCGCCTGCGCGTCTTCGGCGTGCCACAACACCTGATGGCCCCGGTACCGCGATCGAATCACGTCAACAAACACGTCCGGCAGGAGGAACGCGATGCCGGCAAACGCGGCCACGGCTGCGCCCGCGACCGGGAGCCGCCACGCCGGTTGCGCCATCCAAAGCAGCGTGACGCCCCCGAGCAGTGGCACTGCCGCAATCAGCACCAGACTCGCTTGCGCACCCAGGTGGGGAATCAGCACGAACCCGCCTGCCAGTGCTCCAACAATGGCACCGGCGACATTCAGCGCGTACAAGATGCCGACGCGGCGGCCAACCCGCGTCTCGTCGAGCTGCCCTCCGGTGGTCCAGAGGATGAGGCCCATCGGAAATGCGGCGCCCAGCAGGATCGCCGTCGGCAGAATGGCGAACGCTGCCGACAGCAGCAGTGGGATGACGAAGTCATACGGTGGACTGAGTGCCTCCAGCGTGGAGAACATCCACTGCATGACATCGTTGGCCCGCACCATGGCAAACGCCGACAACAACGCCGTCAGGCCGACTGCGATTTGCGTCAGCGCGAGCACCTGCAGCCAGTTGGCGCGGCGCCTGAGCCACGGCGTGACGAGGTAACTGCCAATCGCGAGCCCTGCCAGTACCGCCGCCAGCATGCTGGCAAACGCGTAGGTCGTCGGCCTGAGGAAAAACACGAGAATACGGAACCAGACAATTTCCAGTGCGAGCGACACCATGCCCGACAGGGCGATGACCACCAACACCGTGACGCGTGCAGCGCCGCTGAACCGGGGCGTAACCGGGCCCACGGCGTCGGCAGGAAGTGTGTCGGAGTTGGAGTGCCTGAGCGGCATCTCGTCGCGGGATGCGACCCAGGCGACAGCCGCCACTACCAGGTTCATGCCTGCAGCGACCAGGAACGTGCGGCTCAGGCCAAGTGTGGGCACCAGCCACAAACTTCCGAACAACACGCCGACAATCGCGCCGGTCGTGTTGACGGCATAGAGCAGCGAAGCGGTTCGGCGGATGCCGTCCGCGGTCCGGCTGGCCGCGCGCAGAACCAGCGGATAGGTCATGCCCATCAGACCGGCCGGCAGGATCAGGACCAGGGCAGTCAGGCTGATGCGCGTGAGCATCGCGAGGACGGGCGCGCCGTCGAGTCCGGCGGCCACGCGAAGAAACATCGCGTCTGCCACGCCCAGCAACGTGGGCGTCAGCAAGGCACTGGCCGCGATAAGGGCCTCCACGATGGCAAACGCGCGAAGCGGCCGCTGCATCCGATCCGACCAGCGTCCCGCGAGGTAACTGCCGAGGGCGAGTCCACCCATAAAACAGGCCAGCACCGTGCTGGCTGCCTGGATGGTCACCCCAAAAACAAGTCCCAGTTGCCGCGTCCACAACACCTGGTAGACCAACGCAACGGCCCCGGACATAAAAAACGCGACCAGCAACAGCGCGTACATCCTCGAACCCACCCCCGGCCGTGCATCGTCCATACCTAAACTCCTGACACGTTAGCGATCCGATCGTTAATTGCCGTGGTTGTCATTTCGGCGGGCGCCGCGCCAGCACGTGAAGCGGGCACTGCTCACCCATCATTCCAATCGCGCCACCGGTGGGGGAGACGGCGCCCCGGCGATCTGGAGCAGTCGCGCGAGACGACCGTCGAAGAGCTGGGACTCCTCCGGCGCGCTCGTCAAGGTCACGTGTCCCACCTTGCGCCCGGGGCGCGCGGCCTTGCCATAGAAGTGGGGAGTCGCTCCGGTCACGGCCCGGATGTGTGCCTCACGCGGCAGATCGCCGACAAGGTTCACCATCGCGGCCTGCCGAATGGGAGTGGTCGGCCCGAGTGGCCACCCACAGATGGCCCGGAGATGGTTCTCGAATTGTGAGGTCGGCGCTGCCTCGATCGTCCAATGCCCGCTGTTGTGCACGCGCGGAGCCATCTCATTGGCCAGCAGTTGGTTTCCCACCTGAAACAGTTCCAGCGTCAGCACACCCACATAGTCGAGATCACACAGCAGCCGCGTGATCATCGCTTCGGCCTCCGCCTGCATCACATCACCAGCCCGGCTCAACGACAGGCGCAGGACGCCCTGCCGGTGGTGATTCTCACTCACAGGATAAAAGACGGTCTCGCCTGTCCGCGCCCGCGCCGCGATGATCGAGAGTTCTCGTTCAAACGGCACCACCGCTTCGAGGATCGACGGCACCTGACCGACGGTGTCCCAGGCGGTGTGCAACTCGGCCGGGTGACGCACCAGCGCCTGGCCTTTGCCGTCGTACCCCTGGACCCGGCTCTTGAGAATCGCCGGCATGCCGATGTCGGCCGCGGCGCTGTGCAGGTCCGACAGCGTCTCGACCGGACGGAACTCCGCCGTGGCGAGTCCCAGGGCCAGGAAGCGGCACTTCTCGACCAAACGGTCTTGCGACGCCGCCAAGGCCAGCCACGACGGATACACCGGTCGCAGACGCTCGAGTGATTCGACGGCGGACACAGGCACGTTCTCGAATTCGTAGGTGAGCACGTCCGCCCACTCCGCCAGGCGTCGTTGGCCATCGGGATCGTCGTAGGCGACGCACAGGTGCTCACCGAATGGCGTCGCGCAAGCGTGTGGGTCCGGACTGAGGAGCCTGCACTCCACGCCCAATGGCCGTCCCGCCTGTGCCAGCATCCGCGCCAGCTGGCCGCCACCAAGCACCCCCACCTTCACGACCGGGTCTCCCGCGGGTCGCCGACCGCCAGCACGCGCGCAGTCTGTTGTTCCCGGTACGCGCGCAGGGCGGCCTTAATCGATGGATATTTGTTGGCGAGAATGCTCGCGGCCAGCAGTGCGGCGTTGGACGCCCCGGCCGGGCCGATCGCCAAAGTGCCCACGGGAATGCCAGTCGGCATCTGCGCGATGGACAAGAGCGAGTCCATGCCGTTGAGCGCGGCAGAGCGCACCGGCACTCCCAGGACGGGCAGGGCGGTCTTGGCGGCCGTCATCCCGGGCAAATGTGCGGCCCCGCCGGCGCCTGCGATGATCACCTCCAGGCCCCGCGCATCCGCCTGCTCGGCATACCGGAATAATTTGTCCGGCGTCCGGTGGGCGGAGACCACCTCCACCTCGTGCGGCACCTCCAACACTTCGAGGATCTCCACCGCGTGGCGCATCGTGTCCCAGTCCGATGCCGATCCCATGATGACGCCGACCAGCGGCGACTTCGTGTCCATCAGAACTTCTCCGATCGCAAGACGGCCACATCGGCCACGAACAGGATCATCGCGTAGTCCTCGTAATACCGCGTCTGCAGATGCGCGGTGACGGTCTCGGCGGTCAGGACGTCACACACAATCTCGACGCGGATGTTGCTGCTTTCACTCCAGGCGGCTGTGCGTGCGCCGCGGCTGCCTCGTCCGCGTGCGTCGGTGATCGTGTACCCCTGCACCCCCAGACGCTGCAGGTCCTTGACGAGCACACTCTCCAGTGCAGCCTCGGTGACGATCGTCAGCAGTTTTCGAATGGCGCTCTTCATGCAACTACCCTCCGATCAGAGCGAATCCGCGCGTCGTCATTGCGTGATACAGCGGAATCCCCACGAGCACGTTGAACGGAAACGTGACCCCGAGCGCGGCGGCCAGCGACAGTGTTGGATTCGCCTGCGGTACCGAGATGCGCATGGCCGCAGGCACGGCAATGTACGAGGCACTCGCGGCCATGATGGCCAGCATCGTCGTCCCGCCCGGCGACAGCCCGAGGCCATACCCCAGGAGCATCCCCATCACTGAGGAGAAGAGCGGCATGCCGATGCCGAACAGCACGAGGAACACGCCGTGTTGCCGCAGACTGCCGAACTGTGCGGCGGTAATCAGGCCCATCTCGAGCAGGAAGAGCGCGAGGATCCCCTTGAAGAGGTCGAAGAACAACGGCGCCATGGGCGTCAACCCGTCCGCCCCGGCCGCCCATCCGATCAGCAGTCCTCCCACGAGCAGCACGATGCCCTTGCCGAGCAGGACCTCGTGTGCGACGGAGCCGACCGGCATGTCGCGGGAGAAACCGCGGGCCAGCACAATCCCCACGAGGATGGCCGGGATTTCGAGCACCACCAGCAGGAACGGCATGTGCGCTTCAAAGGTGATCTGCCGGCTCGCAAAATAGGCGGTGGCGACGGCATAGGTCGCCACACTCACCGAGCCGTAATGCGCCGCGATGGAGGCGGCATCCGCGCGCCGGAGACGGCCCACAAACCGGAGCACCGGAAAGGCGGCCAGGGGTAACACCGCGCCCATCGTCAGGACCGCGAGCGCGTGCAGCGCGACATTTGCCACGGGTTGTTTGCCGAGTTCGATGCCACCCTTGAGGCCGATCGACAGCAACAACAGCATGCTCACCAGTTCATAGACGGCCGTCGGCAGCCGCAACTCCGAGCGCAGGAGTCCGGCGGCCAGCCCGAGCAGAAAAAACAGGAGGACCGGATCAACCGCGTTCATACCGATGTCCCCTCACGGGGAACAGAGGCTGACGGCACGACGAGGCGCCCGCTGCGGTCCTGGAAGATCGGCGGCAGCACCAGTTCGGGAGACCGGGGCCGAAGTCGTCGTAGTTCGGACTTGATGTGATCGTCGGGGGTATCGCAGGAGAACACGGGGACAAACCGTGCCCGGCAGGCGGCGTTCGACTCGTCATGGCCAAAACACTCGAGCAACGCCTCCGCCAGGTCCACGCGGGAGACCGACGCGGCTGGCGCGTCGAGCCAACACACCATCCAGATCCCGTTGATGCCCGCGGCCTCGGCCACGCGCACGATCCGTTGTCGGCCGGGCCCGTCGGGCAGGACCAGCGCCTCGGGCACGTGCGCCACACCGTCTTCATCGATCCAGATGCCCTGAAGCGTGTCACCGTCACGCGTGGTGGACCGGCGCCGCACGTGCGACAGATACGCGGTCAGCCCGGCCCGCTCCCGGTCGAGGTCCGCGGGTTGGCGGAGGAGCAAGAACACGCTGCGTGAGGAGGTCGGCATCTGCTGCCCAGAAAGTCTGGTCGCTTTTGTAACTCAATAAAAGTCGAATATTATTTATTGAATCATCGTAATAAGTTGGTAGTTGCCATGAATCCCAAACACCTCCGCTACTTCTGGGCGACCGCACACGCGGGCAGTGTGGCGTCGGCGGCCACTCAGTTGCACGTCACGCCACAAACCATCAGCGCGCAGATCAAGATCCTTGAGGACGACGTGGGCACTGCGCTGTTTCAGCCCGTCGGGCGTGGTCTCGAGCTGACGGATGCCGGACGTGTGGCTCTGTCGTACGCCGATGAAATTTTTGCGCTGGCACAGGAGATGGTCTCGTCGCTGCGTGCGGACGTCGCGCCGCAGCAGGCCATGGCGTCGTTTCGTGTGGGGGTGTCTGATGCCATCCCGAAGTCCCTGACCCATCGCCTGCTGGCGTCATTAAAGAGTGAGGAGAAACCGATACGGCTGGTGTGCCGGGAAGGCACGATCGACGCGTTGCTTGGTGAGTTGGCCCTCCATCGGCTGGAGATGGTGCTGGCGGACCGTCCGATGCCGGCGGGGTTGGCGGTGCGCGGCCACAGTCGCAAGTTGGGCGAGAGTGCGGTCGCGTTTTTTGCGGCCCCCGCACTGGCACGGCGGCGCACGGCATTTCCTGCGTGTTTGAATGGCGCCCCCTTGCTCCTGCCAGGGGCGAACACGGCCGTACGCGGGGAACTCGATCGCTGGTTGGGGGAGGCCCGCCTGTCGCCGCGGGTCGTGGGCGAATTTGATGACAGCGCGCTGATGAAGGTGTTTGGCGAGGCGAATGAAGGCTACTTTCCCTCACCCGCACTGATCTCCGAGGAGGTCTGCGCGCGGTACGGCGTCCGCGAAGTCGGGCGGGTGGCGGAGGTGCGGGAGGCGTTCTGGCTGATCAGCACGGAACGACGGATTCAGCACCCCGAAGTGCGCGCCGTGCTCGACGCGGCACGCAGCGCCGTGTTTGTGCCGCAGGGGTGACCATGCTGACGCTCACCTCACGTCCTGACGATGTGACTGCCGCAGTGGACCTGCTGCGCGCCGGCGCGCTGGTGGCCGTGCCCACCGAGACGGTGTATGGTCTGGCCGCCGATGCGAGCAACCCCGATGCACTTCGCGCCCTCTTTCGCGCCAAGGGCCGCCCGGCCGATCACCCGTTGATCGTGCACCTCGCCGACGCCGGACAACTGTCGGACTGGGTGACCGAGGTGCCTGATGCCGCGTGGCGGCTGGCATCGGCCTTCTGGCCCGGGCCGCTGACGCTCGTCCTGCGGGCGGCCCCCGGCGTGTCGCCGCTGGTGACAGGGGGGCAGTCCACGGTCGCACTGCGGGTGCCCGCCCACCCGGTCATGCACGCCGTGCTCCGACAGTTCGGCCGCGGCCTGGCCGCGCCCTCGGCCAATCCGTTTGGTCACATCAGCGCGACCACGGCCGCACACGTACGAACGCACCTGCCAGGAACAGTCGCGGCTGTGGTGGATGGAGGTCCGTGCCAGATCGGCATCGAGTCCACCATCGTGGATCTGACCCGCGAACATCCGCGCATTTTGCGTCCCGGCGCCATCACGAGCGCCATGGTGGCGCGCCATCTGGAGTGGGGGGACGTCGTGACGGGCGCCGCACCGCGTGTGCCGGGGGCGTTGGCCTCACATTACGCCCCGCGGACACCGTGCTACCGCATCCCGCCGGACCAGGCCGGGCCGCCGTTTCCTGCCGGCCGTCTTGGCCTGCTGGCGCCGCATCGCCCCGCGTGGCCCGTGACGAGGTTCTGGCCCATGCCAGTGGAGCCGGAGGCGTATGCACACACGCTGTACGCCACGCTGCACGAGGCGGACGCCAGTGGGTGCGACATCCTGTTGGTGGCGCTGCCACCGGACGTCCCTGCGTGGGCGGCGATCCACGATCGTCTGCGTCGTGCGACCCGGCCCCTCTGACCGGCGCACGGCGGGCCCGGCACCGCGCACTGTTGTGCCACGTGCCTGATCTGTGTCTACCAAAGCGCGACGCCGCGCACGGTCAACCACGCCACGGCCACGTTGAACACGATGTTCCCCGCCCCGAACGGCAGGATGACGCGCCAGAACGGCACCCCGGCCGCGCCCAGCGGGACCATGACCACATCGTTGGGCAGCGGCATCACCGCTCCGTACACGAAGAGGAAGGCATAAAACTTGACGGTGTGGATGTCTGCCACCCAGCGGCGCACAAACGCCACGGCCCGTGACACCCCGGCGGGAAGAACGGCACGCCCCGCGTGCCCGACAAAATACGACGTGGTGTCGCCCACGATGACGCCCAGTCCCGCACACAGGCCGACCAGATACGGATTGGCACCACCGGCCGCCGCGGTCGCGACCACCAGATAGTAGGGAAACGGGAACACGATCGAGGTGCCACCCAGCACACCGGCGACGAACACGGCAGCAAACGTGTGCGCACCAAGTTTGGAGACAATCAGTTCGGGAGACACCAGGTACAGCGCCACCGACCACGTCAGCACCAATAGCAGCACGATGGTGTAAATGGTTTTGCGATTCATCTGTGTGCCAGGTCCTGCGTCGAGTATGGAACAAAGACTCAAAGACTCGCAATTTCCGGAATCACCACGAATCGGCTACTCTCCGCACTGCACGTCGTTTTGGAGGTTGACCTCGCATGCCTGACGAGCGTCCCGACGCCCCCGTCCCGTTTGAACATCCACGCGGCACCATCGCCATTGTCTACATCTTCGGCGCCCTGTTTGCCCTCGGGTGGCTGGCGATGTACGTCCTCCGTTTCCTCGCCATCGGCGCCCCCACGCACTGATATGTCTGTCGATAAGTACGAGCGCATCTGGATGTTCGGTGCCGGGGGCCTGATCGTGGCGTTCCTGGCCGTCATCGTCATCACCGCCGTGACGCAGGCCGTGCGGCCCCCCAGTCACATCGAAACCATCAACCCCGTCACGATCGCGGAGCATCCGGAATTCGGGGATCCACAAATGCGTGTGGAGGCCGACGGCCGCATCGTGGTGCCCGTGCTGGCCCAGATGTTCGGGTTCTGGCCGAACCCCATCGAGGTGCCGATGAACACGCCCGTCACGTTCCGCATCACCAGCGCCGATGTCGTGCATGGGTTCCAGGTGGTGGGCACCAATGCCAATGCCATGGCCGTGCCCGGATATGTCAGTCAATTCACCTACGTGTTCAAAAAGGCCGGTGAGTTCGACATCGCCTGCAACGAATACTGCGGGCTGATGCACCACGCGATGGTCGGCAAACTCATCGTCACGGATGCCACCGGAGGTCAGCGATGAACGGCGCAGGCGTCGTCATCGGCGGCACCCCGCAGGCCCGTCTGGCCGCCACACACATCGCTGTGTCTGTGGTCGCGTTTGGACTGGCGGCCTGCATGGGGGTGCTGCAGGGACTCTCCATCGCGGATATCGAATTCCCGATGCGCAGCGAGGCGCTGTATTACCTCTCCGTCACCGCGCATGGCGTGTTGATGGCCCTGGTGTTCACGACGTTCTTCATCATGGGCCTCGGATACGCGCTGACACAGGCGCAACTGGGGAGGCTTGTCGGTCTCAAGACCGCGTGGCTGGGGTTCTGGATCGCGCTCATCGGCACGGTTGCCGCGGCGTACACGATCCTCACGGGCCAGAGCACCGTGCTGTACACGTTTTATCCGCCGATGCAGGCGCATCCGTTGTTCTACATTGGCGCGACGTTGCTTGTGGTGGGTTCGTGGCTGTGGGGCGGCGTGGTGATCGCCAGCTATCGGTCGTGGAAAAAGGACCATCCCGACACACCGGTGCCGATGGCCACCCACGGCATCCTCGCCACCATCATCGTCTGGTACCTCGCGACAGCGGGTATCGCGATGGAGATGTTGTTCCAGCTCATCCCGTGGTCGCTGGGCTGGGTGGAGACCATCGACCCGATCATCGCGCGCACGTTGTTTTGGTGGTTCGGCCATCCGCTCGTGTACTTCTGGCTGATGCCGGCGTACGTCCTCTGGTACACGGTGATGCCGCGCATCGCTGGCGGCCGGTTGTTCAGCGACAAACTCGCGCGGATGGTGTTCATCCTGTTTGTGATCCTCTCCACGCCTGTGGGGTTCCACCATCAGTTCACCGATCCGGGCGTCAGTGCGGGATGGAAGTTGGCGCACACCATCACAACGTTTGCCATTTTGTTCCCGAGTTTTGTGACGGCGTTCACCGTGATCGCGTCCCTGGAAGTTGCCGGCCGGCTGAAGGGCGCGAGGGGCCTCTTCGACTGGATCGGGACACTGCCGTGGAAGGATCCCTTCTTTCTGGCGATGGCGCTGGCCATCCTGTCGTTTGCGTTTGGCGGATTTGGCGGCGCGATCAACGCCGCCTACGGCATGAACACGATGGTGCACAACACCGCGTGGATCATGGGGCACTTCCACGTCACGCTCGGCACCACGTCCGCGCTCACGTTCATGGGCGCCACCTACTGGCTCATGCCCCGGCTGCTCGGACGCCAACTCGCGCTGCCGGGACTCGCGCGCCTGCAACCATGGCTCTGGTTCATCGGCATGGCGATCTTCAGCACGAGCTTCCATATTGCCGGGCTGCGGGGCCTGCCGCGTCGTGTGTATTCGGCCTCGCTCGCCGGAGAGCAGGGCAGTGCGTGGGCCGATCTCGCACAGGCCGGCGCCATCGGCGGCGTCGTGCTGTTCCTGAGCGCGCTCTGTTTTGTTGCCGTCGTGTTGACGACGTGGCTCGCCGGGAAGCGGATCGATGCCCCCGCGTTCGAATTTGCCGTGGCGCTTGAGCCGGTGACCGAGAAAGGAATCTGGGATCGGTTCGGTCTCTGGACCGTCGTCGGTATCGTCCTCGTGATTCTGGCCTACGCGTATCCGCTGATCACGCTGTGGATGACGCCGCGGTTCGGGTCACCGCCGTTTCAGCCGTTCTGAGACCAGCGCGTTCGCGAGATCGTCGAGCCGGTCGTAGCTGAGGCCGGCCCCGGTCGCCATGCCCGTGCTCATCACCATGTCGCGGATGTCCTTTGAGGGGTAGCGGACGGTGGCCACCATGCGGGTCTGGGAGCCTTCCTGCGTGTATTCGCCGGTGACGACGGATTCCGCGTCCGGAAACGGCTCGTAGATCTCGGTGAAGACGATGCGGCGTGGCGCGTCAATCTCGCGATAGACCCCGTAAAACGCCGCCTCGCCGTTCGGGTGTTTGTTCACGAAGCGCCATGTGCCGCCGACACGCAAGTCCACCTCGCACACCGGCACCGAATAGCCGTCACCCAGATTGCCCCACCAGCGGCGGATGTGCGCCGGTGTGGTCATCGCCTCCCAGAGCAGGGCCGGCGTCGCGTTGAACAGGCGGGTCATCCGGATCTCGGTGTCGGACGGGGTCGTGACGTCGAAGGTGTGGCTATTTGCGGCGGGTCTTGCGAGCATTGCGGGTCTCCTTTTTGGGTGAAGCCTGCAGGTCCTGCAGGTAGTTCTCGAGTCGGTCAAAACGTTGTTCCCACAGCGCG
>CAYRGW010000051.1:0-30748 GCA_964423815.1 uncultured Solibacteraceae bacterium
TTGCGGGAATTGAATGCGTCGTGGCATCGGTCGGGCGGCAATGCGGCGTCGCGGTACAACTGGCGGGCCAACGCCTCCAATCGTGCGAGTGACTGGTTTTTTGAAAGTGTGCCCGATCCCGGTGTTGGCGCGGGCGCGTTCGTGGACGCGTTTGTGTCGAGCAGTCGTGCCGCCGGTGCAGAGCCGGTGGTCACCGTGCCGATGGGGGACTGGATGGCTCGTCTCGGGCCGGGGCGATCACGGCTCGCGAGTTTTTCCATCGCGAAGTACGGGCCGCAGACCCACGCCGACTGGGAATGGTTTCCCGACGCGGGATCGGGGGTGGCGGCCGGCGGTCGCCCCGTCCGGCACAATGATCCGGCAGACGCCAACGTGCGGGTCGACCCCGGGTTCCAGCAGGCGTGGGTCACACACCTGCGCGGCCGTGTGCGGTACTACACGATCGACAACGAACCCAGCCTCTGGTTTGAAACGCATCGGGACGTGCATCCCGACGGGTTGACGATGGTGGAGACCAACCGGCGTGTGACATCAGTCGCGACGGCGGTGAAGGTGGCGGATCCACAGGCCCACGTCATGGCGCCGGAGGAATGGGGGTGGCTCGGCTTCCGCTACAGCGGCGCCGACCAACAATGGGCGCGGACCCACGGGTGGCGGGGGCGCCTGCCCGATCGTACCGCGCACGGGAACGCCGACTACCTACCGTGGCTGCTGCAACAGTGGCGGGCGCATGACATGCGCACCGGCGGCCGACTCGTCGATACCGTCAGCGTGCACTATTACCCGCAGGGTGGCGAGTTCAGCACCAGCGTGACGCCGGCCATGCAGCGGTTGCGTGCGCGGTCCACCCGCGCCCTGTGGGATCCCGCGTACGTCGATGAATCCTGGATTGGAGAGCCGGTGGCCTTGATTCCGCAATTGCGGCGCTGGGTCGACACCCACTATCGGCGTGGCGCCCCGATCGCGATCACCGAATACAACTGGGGGGCGGAGGGCCACATCAGCGGGGCGCTGGCCCAGGCGGATCTGTTCGGTATCTTCGGACGCGAAGGGCTCGACATGGCCGCGCGCTGGACGACTCCGCCGGCCACGTCGCCGACCTTTCAGGTGATGAAATTGTTTCGCAACTACGATGGGCGTCGCTCAACCTTCGGCGACACCAGCGTGGGTGTCTCGGTGCCCGACCCCGATCGCCTCGCCGTCTTTGCGGCGGAGCGATCCGCTGATGGTGCGCTCACGATCGTGGTGGTGAACAAGGATGTGACCCCGGTGGATGTCCTGCGTCTGCACCTGCGTGGTCGCGCGGCGGGTATCGTCGCCGATCGGTATGAGGTGACGGCCGGGCAGGCGATCCGCCGGTTGGCCACCGTGACGGGTGATCGGGAGTTGGTCGTCGCTGTCGCGCCGCAGAGTGTGACGCTGTTGGTGGTGCCGGGGCGACGACCGCGATAGAGTGAGTCGCGCGACGAAGGGTGTGAGCGATGTACGGACTGGTGAATCAGGCGGTGGAAGAACTCCTCACGGAGCGTTTTGGCCGTCCGGCCTGGCAACAAATCAAAGCGCGCGCCGGCGTGACGGAAGAGGTCTTCCTCCGGATGACGCCATACCCGGACGCGATTACGTTTCGGCTGGTCGGATCCGCGAGCGAAGTGCTGCGGGTGCCCGCCGAACAGTTGCTCGAAGCGTTCGGCGAGTATTGGACGCTGTATACGGGGCGCAACGGCTACGGGGAATTGTTCGAGCGCAGCGGATCGACGTTCGAAGAGTTCATGTTGAACCTCCACGCGCTGCACTCACATGTCGGCGCGGGGTTCCCGGAGCTGCGACCGCCATCCTTCTGGTGCACGGACGTGGGCGGCGGACAACTGCGCCTGCACTACCAGTCCGAGCGCGAGGGCCTCGCCCCGATGGTGGTGGGCCTGGTGCGGGGACTTGGCGGGGTGTACAAGACGCCGGTCACCGTGGCGCACGTCGTGCAGCGTGGGGCCGGGACACACGATGAATTCCATGTGACCTACGGCGGGGCGGTTGAGGCCGGGTGTGCCTGACTTCCACCTCGGGCCGGAACATCTCAGTGCGCTGACCCCGTACCTGGTGGCGTTCCGGCGCGACCTGACGGTCCGCGCCCTGGGCCCGGGGTGGGCGAAAAGTGATCCGCTGGCGGCTGAGGGGCAGCCGCTGGGCGACGTGTTGCGCATCAATCGTCCGACGTGTCCGATGGACTTCGACGAACTGGCGCGACGGGTCACCTCGGGCGCGTTTGCGTCGCTGGTCCGCGGCGGGTTGCCGCTGCGCGGGCCGCTCGTCCAGGTCGGAGACGACCTGTTGGTGTTTCTGGGGTCGATCTGGATCTCCGATGCGGCGCAACTGTCCCGCTTCGGTCTGACGTTGGGGGATCTGCCGTACGCCGATCGGGAGTTCCTGTTTGCGCTGCAGACCAAGGACACCGCGATTGCGGACGCTGAACGCATCGCCGCGCATCTCTCCCTTCAGCGCGCGCGCGAACAACAGACAACGCATGCGGTCACGGCGCAGTTTGCGGTGACCCGTGTGCTGGCCGACGCCGCGTCGCTCGAGGAGGCGGCCCCCGGACTCGTGCAGGCGCTGTGTGAGGTGGTGGGATGGTCGTTCGGGGCGGTGTGGCGGATCGATCGCCGCGACCCGGATCGGATGCGGTGTGTCGGGACGTGGACGCGTGCCCACCAGGCCCCGGGTTTTGCCGAGGTCACCATGGCCAGCCAGTTCCGCTTCGGAGAGGGACTGCCGGGGCGGGTATGGCAATCGGGCCAGGCCGTGTGGATCGAAGACGTCACCCAGGATGCCAACTTCCCTCGGGCGCAGCCCGCGGCGAGAGCGGGGTTGCGCGGCGCGTTTGCGCTGCCGATCATGATGCCCACGGCGGCCGGCGGCGAACTGGTCGGCGTCATTGAAGCCCTGGGGCACGAACATCGCCCACCTGACGATCAGGTGCTGGCAGTGATGGCGGCGCTGGGCAGCCAGGTCGGGCAATTTCTGCATCGCCGCCAGTCCGAAGCGGCGCTGCGTCAGAGCGAGGAGCGGCTCCGCCTGATTATTGACTCGGCCATCGATGCGGTCGTCATCGTTGATGCCGCGGGCATCGTGCATGCCTGGAATCCGCAGGCGGAACGTACGTTCGGATGGACGGCGACCGAGGCCATCGGGCGTTCACTTGGAGAGTTGATCGTCCCGGAGTCGTTGCGCGCCGCGCATGAGGCCGGCATGCGGCGGTATCGCGAGACGGGTGAGGGGCGCGTCCTGGGCAAACGTCTCGAGATGCCGGCGGTTGACCGCGCCGGACGTCAGTTCACCGTGGAATTGTCGATTTCCGCGATTCATCGCCCGGATGTCCGCGATGTGGACTCGAGTGGCCGGTCGGGCCGGCCCGTGCTGTTCAGCGGGTTCCTGCGCGACATCACCCAGCGTCTGGACGCCGAGGCCGCCTTGCGACGCGCCAAGGAGGAAGCCGAAGCCGCCGCGGCCGCCAAGACGGATTTTCTCGCAATGATGAGCCATGAAATCCGGACGCCGATGAACGCCATCATCGGTCTCACCGGCCTGTTGCTCGATGCGGATCTTGAACCGCAACAGGCGTCCTACCTCCGCACGGTGCGTGACTCCGGTGAAGCGTTGCTCACCATCATCAATGACATTCTCGACTTCTCGAAGATCGAGGCCGGGCAACTGGCACTGGAGCGCCTGGTGTTTGCCCCGGTGGATCTGGCCGGTGATGTGATGGATCTGTTCCGCCCGTCAGCCGAGGGGAAGGGGCTGTCACTGTCGGCAACGGTGACGCCGGCCGTGCCGCGCGCCGTCGTCTCCGACCCCGGGCGCCTGCGGCAGGTGTTGAACAACCTCGTCGGCAACGCGGTCAAGTTCACCACGGCCGGCGCGGTGACGCTCACGATTGATGCGTCGCCGGAGGGGGACGCGCTCGACATCTCGGTGCGCGACACCGGCGTGGGGATTCCCAACGACGTGCTGCCGAAGTTGTTCCGACCGTTTTCGCAGGCCGACAGTTCGATGAGCCGTCGGTATGGCGGCACCGGGTTGGGCCTGGCCATTTGCGATCGCCTCGTCCGGCTGATGGGCGGGACGGTATCGGTCGAGAGTGTGGTGGGGCAGGGCAGTCTGTTTCGTGTGCGCGTGCCGGTGGATCCCGCCCGGGATGACGATCGGCAATCCACACCCACCGCCCGTCGTGAACTCCGGGAACCCAGTCCGGTCGCCGGAAAAATCCGCGCACTCGTCGTGGAGGACAATCCGGCCAATCAAATTGTCGCCGTGGCCATGTTGCGGCGACTCGGGATACGCGCCGATCAGGCCAGCGACGGCGCCGAGGCACTGACCGCGGTCACACGGTTGCCGTACGACGTGGTCCTGATGGACTGTCAGATGCCCGACATGGACGGTTATGAGTCGGCTCGCCGCATTCGCGCCCTGGAGACCGGTGGCACCTTCCGGCGGCCGACCATCATCGCCATGACGGCAAACGCGCTCAAAGGGGAGCGCGAGCGGTGTCTCGACGCCGGCATGGACGACTACCTCTCCAAGCCCGTGCGTCTGGCGGAACTGGCCGGCATGCTGGAGCATTGGGTGCCCGCGCTGCGCACGACGTCGGAACGTCCGGTGCTGGGGACGCAGACGTCCGAGCGGGTGGGCAGCCTGCGCGACATGCTCGGGGACGAATGGGAGGAGACCGTCCAGGTGTTTGTCTCCCATGGGCGCGAGACGCTTGCCTTGCTGGCCGATGCCGCTCGCCGTGGCAGCGCCGGCGACGTCCATGCACTCGCCCATCTCCTGCGAGGGGGAGCGGGCATGATGGGAGCCGTCGCGCTCGAAGCGCTGGCCGCCGACCTGGAGAGCGTCGCCGCAGCCGGTGCGGCACCCGCGGTCTGGCCTGATCGGGTGGAGGCCCTCACACGGGAGTTCGAACGGGTCATCCTCGAATACCGCTAGCCGCACCCCACCGCTCGGTGATCCAGCGGCGCGCCGGTCGTTCGAACCAGACGTGGCACACACCGGCGACCGCGATGGTGGCGGCGATCAGCGCGAGTGTGGTGCCCCAGATGCCGAGGGTGTCGTAGAGCCCGAATTTGTAGGCCGCCCGGATCAGGAAGAAGTGCACCAGGTACAAGGCATAACTGATTTCGCCAAGCCACACACACCACGGGTGTGACAACAGGCGCGTCACCGCGCCGCGCCCGCACGCAAACACATACACGAGCCACCCCAGCACCGGGAGATACACAAAACTGATCGTGAGTGTGCGGGGCACCGCGTCTGCCAGCATGGTCGACCAGAGCAGCAGCGCTGCGGCTACGAGCGCCAGCGCCATCACCTCGAGCACCGTCCCCCAGACGGAGGGTCGGAGCGTGTGTGGCGCCATCTGCACAAAGACCAGTCCCAGACACAGGCCCAGCACAAAATCGGGCAGACGCAGGGGAGGGAAGACACGCACAGCCCAGTACCCCATCTCCGAATGCTGGAGGAGGAGCCCGGCAACGCCCAGGCACACCCACCCGACCGTCGCCAGCGCCAGCAACCGCATCACGCCCCAGCGCAGCCGCGCGGCAGGCACCCACACGATCGCCGGAAACACGACGTAGAAAAATGCCTCGACCGAAAGGGTCCACGCCGGATCGTTGAACGTGGCGGCGAG
This sequence comes from uncultured Solibacteraceae bacterium, assembly GCA_964423815.1. Lineage (GTDB taxonomy): Bacteria > Acidobacteriota > Vicinamibacteria > Vicinamibacterales > SCN-69-37 > SYFT01. Next base: position 5,681 of record CAYRGW010000051.1, read on the forward strand.
ACCATCCGGCCCACCGACCGGCGGCCACGCATGCAGCAGCAGGAGATTGAGGGCGCCGGTCCACGCCACCGTCCACGCGCCTGCGCCGTCGGTCACCGCCACCAGCGCCACACCCAGGAACCACACAAATGTCAGCGCATGCATTGGCCATACACGCGCGATGCGGGCCACCCAGAAACGGCGCAGTCGCCCGCGCTCCATCGTCTGTTGAGAAAACACCGCGTGGTACGACCACGCGAGGATGAATCCCGACAGCACAAAAAAGAACGTCACGCCGACGTGGCCCTGCGTCCCCCAGGCGAGGTACCACGTGTCACGGGCGCGCCACACCGGAATCTGCTGGTGCAGCAACGCAAAATCAATCAGGTGATGGACAACGACGTAGGCAGCGGCGAAAAAACGCAGGGACGTGAGTGCAGGCAGGGACCGCGCGGCCGCAGACATGTCAGGAGCTTATACGCAAGCGTCGCGACCTCCGTTACGATAGGCGCCATGGCTAATCCCGAGACCATCCAGACAGTGTCCCCGCCTGTGGCCCCGGTTGATCGATGGCTGGCGCCCGTACAGAGGTTCCTGCATGTCGAAGCGTCGAGTGGCATCGTGTTGCTCACGTGCACCGCCGTGGCGCTTGGTCTGGCGAACTCTCCGGCGGCCGGCTGGTTTGCGAGCCTCTGGAAAACGGCCGTCTCGGTGACGGTCGGGGGATTCACGATCGCCGGCGACCTCGGGCACCTCGTCATCAACGACGGGTTGATGACCATCTTCTTTTTTGTGGTCGGGCTCGAGATCAAACGGCACATGGTGCATGGGGAGCTTCGTGATCCACGCAAGGCGCTGCTGCCGATGTTTGCCGCGCTGGGCGGCGTCGTGTTGCCCGCCGCCATCTATCTGGCGTTCCAGTGGGGGGAACCTGGCCAGCGAGGCTGGGCGGTCCCGATGGCCACCGACATCGCCTTTGTCGTGGGTTTCCTTGCGTTGTTCGGGTCGCGTGTGCCGTTCGGGCTGAAAATTCTGCTCCTCACGCTGGCCATTGTTGACGACCTGGTCGCGGTCCTGATCATCGCCTTCGTGTTCACCGAGACCATCGCGTGGAGTTGGCTGGCACTGGCCGCTGTCGCCTTTGGCATCATCTATGTGTTCCAGCGGATCGGCGTGCGGGCGATCGGCGTGTATGCGTGGGTGGGCATCTTCATCTGGTTCGCCTTCCTGCAATCGGGCGTGCACCCGACGGTGGCCGGGGTGATGCTGGGGCTCCTGACACCCGCCCGCGCGTGGCTGGGTGAGGTGGGCTCCCCGCTGCAGCGGTTGGAGGATGGACTGCATCCCTGGGTGGCGTTCGGGATCATGCCGCTGTTTGCCCTGGCCAATGCCGGGGTGCTGCTGGAGGCCTCCGCGCTGGCTGAACCTGTCGCCATTGCCGTCGCCGTCTCGTTGGCGATGGGCAAGCCGGTGGGGATCTTGTTGTTGTGCCTGCTGGCCGTCCGGTCGGGACTCACGAGTCTGCCCGACGGCGTGACGTGGCCGATGCTGGCTGGCGGCGCGTGCCTGGCGGGTATCGGATTTACGATGGCGCTGTTTTTGAACTCGCTGGCGTTCCCCGGGGCCGCCTTTGCCGAGGCCGCAACCGCCGGCAAGATCGGCACGCTGGCCGGGTCGATGGTGAGCGCGGTGATCGGGGCCGTCGTATTGTCGTCGGCGCTGAAGCGGTGACCGTGAAGACATCGGCCGTTCAACTTTTTCGCAAGGGGACCTGTCCAACATGGGCATGACACATCACAGCCGTCGGTTCATCGTTCCCGTGTTTGCCCTGTGTCTCGGAGGCGCCGCGGCGTCTGCCATGGCACAGACATCCTCTCCGCGCACACAGCAGGTCGTGCTTCAGCACTCGTTGACCACGGCGGAGTGTGCGACGGCAGTGGCCACCCTGGAAAAAGGCGCGGCCACCGAGGTCGTCTGTCGTAATACCGAGATCCGCTTTGGTGTGCACCCCGGGCAGTCGCTGTCGACGGGCGACATTGCGAAAGCCGCCTCGGCCGGCGGACGTGCCAACAGTGTGGTGCTGCGCGCCATGTCGGTGTTTGGCCAGGTGGACCTCGTCCTGTCCAGCCAGCACAATCCGGCCGACGACGCTGCACTCCTTGAAGGGCTGCGCGATCGACGCGGTGTGACCGCCGCGACGGCCGTGTCACCACGCCGCCTCCGGATGCAGGTCCTGCCCGGCAATCCCGTGCAGATCGGCGCGCTCGTACAGACCTATGTGCGGGCGCTGGGACGCAAGGGACCCACCCTGCTCACCGACTTTCTGAGCGAGGTCGTGTTTTACGGCGAGTCGCCGGCGCGCTGATCCAATCGTCTAGCGACGCTCGGCGAGTGTGGTGCCCACCATCTCGAAGGCCTGAATGTAGGTGTCGAACAGGGTGGCAGGGCCCACGTACGCAAGCACGACGAAGTGTTTCTGGTATTCGACCACCACGGTCGCTTGTCGGAACGGCACGGCGGTGTGTGCGACGTTCTGACCGGTGTAGTCAACGAAGACGGCGCGTGCCGGACGGCCCTCCGTGGTCTTTGTGAGTTCCGTCGGCGTCAGTCTGGCGTCCGGCAGACGACCGAGCGCGGTATGAAGCGACGCCAGGATGGAGTCGAGCGACTGTCCGGCCTTGTCGTAGAAGGCGATCCGGATCGTCATCTCGTAGGGCTCCGTGCCCTGGCGCCCCTCGATGATGGTCACACCCTGCTCGTTCAGGCTCGAGACCCAGCCCTCGGGCATCTCGCCGGTGTACGGCGGAGACGCCACCGTGAAGGGGACACGTCCGGATGCCGCGCCATAGGTGAGGCTGTTCCAGATGAGCTCGAACCCGGAGCTGAAGCGATCAAAGTACGGCGCCGGCGCTGAGTATTGGCCGATCGCCACGTAGTCCGGAAACTCCGCAAAAATGAAGAGCCCGCGGAACGGCGTCGCCGCACCGGCACTGGTCTTGCCCGTCCAGGCCGCCGGCATCACCAGAATGGTGCGTCCGTCGGGGGTGCGCTGTTCGTCGATGTCACTCCACGTGATGTCGGGCAGTTTGGCGTTGGCGTTCTGCACGCTGCGGAGATGGTCGAGGATGGACCACGTGGGCTGCGTGATGGTCGGCACCAGTCGAATCCACACGGAGGCCTCGCCCTCGGGCGTCCCGGCCGGCGCACTGAAGATCGTGAGCTGCGCCGTCGACTTTTTTGTCGTCCACGTCTCCGGCATCTTGACGGAGAAGGGCGTCGGCGCCATCAGGTACACCTTCGACTTGACCTGGGACGTGGGCGCTGGCGTGGGAGCGGGCGTCGGAGTTGGAGCGGGCGCTCGCCCCGGCGCCGCAGGAGGCGTCGAACGCAGCAGCCTGCCGGTGGCATCGGGCGCGGGGGGCAACGCGCGCAGTCGCGCCTGCATCGCCGCAAAGTCGCCCGACGATGTCGTCAGGGCGCGGGGTGGCAGCAACTCGGCGTATTCCTTCACGGCATTGATGCGATCGATGGAGAAGGGGTGCGTCCGCGTCATCAAATCCCAGGAACTGCGCGACGACGGCGACATCTGCTCGAAGACCTGGAACATGTCGGCCAACCCCTTCGGCTCGTACCCGGCGTCGAAGGTGATGTGCACCGCGAGGCGGTCGGCCTGTGCCTCGGCCTCGCGGCTGAAGCTGAGCGCGCCCACGGGGTTGCCTGCCGCCAGCAATTTGGCGAGGAACTGCGAGAGTTTGCTGTCGGACTTCTGCAGACTGGCGAGCTGTTGTTCGTCCTGATGGTTCCGGGTCACCTTCTTCGCTGTGTGATGGGCGACCGAGTGGCCAATCTCATGCGCGAGGACACCCGCCAGCGCGGCTTCACTGGAGGCGGCTTCGAGCAGCCCGCGGTAGACAAAGATGAAGCCGGGCACGGTGGTGGCGTTGATGCCCGCGGTGTCGAGGACGTACAGCCGGTAGTTGGTCGGGAACTGTTTCGCGTGTTTGACCAGCCGTTCACTGAGCTGCTCGACATACGAGACCACCAGCGGATCGGTCACCAGCGGGATGCCCGATTCCGACAGTTCCTTGGCGTACCCCAGGCCCCACTCGAGTTCCTGCGCGGGTGTGGCCAGGTTCGGCGCGCCGCCCGCCGGGTTCTCGGCAATTTCGTAGCGCTGCGCAAACAACTCCCGCGCACCGAGCAACAGGCCACGCGCTTCCGTGGCGTCGGCGTCAGACAGCGGCATGCGACTGTAGCGAATCCAGAGCGCAACCGCGTCGCGATACAACTGGGCCTCTTCGCGCGCCGCGATCATCCCGACAAGCGCCCGCACGTTCGACGGGTCTTTTTTGTAGGCGTCCTCAAACCGTTTGTAGGCGTCGTTGGGTTTGTGGGTGCGCAGATAGGCGTAGGCGGCAGAGAAGGTGTACTCCGCCACCGTGTTGTGCCGGCGTTCGGCATCCCGGAACGCCGACTCGGCCTCGCGCCAGGCGCCCTGGAGGGCAAAGACCAGGCCCTTCCGATGGAATTCGGCCGCTTCAGCCGCGCGCTGCTGGTTGCGGTCGGAGGCCGACGTGGCCGGGGCCACAACGGGCCCCTCCCGGGGAGCCAGGATCCGGTCAAAAAATGCCGCGCGTTCGACGGGGTCCACCGTGGCTTGCATCGGCAGGCCGAACCCGAGCGCCAGGGTCAGGACCATGGAGAACAGCACACGCCACCTCCGCCCTTCCTGGATGCATAACTCACGCCACGGCGGCACACCACGATCCCAGCCGGATTGACGGAACAGCCGGACGCGATGGCGGGATATTCCGCGGGCCAGGGGGGATCCGCGTTTCTATTTGAACAGCGGCGTCCGCCTCTACTCAGTCACGATGTCCGGTGGGAGTCCCTGATGTTGGATGAGTTCGTCGTTAAGTACCGCGAGCCGATTATCGCGCGGGCGCGGCAGAAATTGACCGCCCGGCCCTGGCCTGCCGCATCGGCGCAGGAACTGGAAAACGGCGTACCCCTGTTTCTCACCCAATTGTCGGAAACGTTGCAGTCAACGACGACCAGGGCCACGACTGCCGAATCAGACGCGGCCATTACCGAAGGCGCCACCCGTCACGGACGGGATTTGCTTGGCCTGGGCTTCACGGTGTCGCAGGTCGTGCACGACTACGGCGACATCTGCCAGGCGGTGACCGAGATCGCCATCGAAGAAGAAGCGCCCATCACGACGGAAGAATTCAAGACGCTCAACCGCTGTCTCGACACCGCCATCGCGGAAGCCGTGACCGAGCACGAGCGGATCACGGCCAACTCGCGGTTTCAGGAGGAATTCCAGCGCGCGGCGCATCTCGCCCATGAGACACGTGACCTGCTCAACACGGCGATGCTCGCGTATCAGACGCTCAAACGAGGGACGGTGGCCATTAACGGGAGCACGGGGGCGGTGCTTGGACGCAGTCTGATGGCGTTGCGCGACCTGGTGGAAAGCACCCTCTCCGAAGTCCGCATGTCGAGTAATCACCATCAGCGCGAAGCCCTGCCGGTGACGCCCTTCCTGGCGGAAATTGCCGTGGGCGCCGGCCTGCTGGCCGACTCCCGTGGCCTGACGTTTGTCGTCGACAGCGGTGATCCGGCGTGGGTGGTCGACGCGGATGCGCAGCTGCTCTCGTCGGCCGTGATGAATCTGCTCAACAACGCCTTCAACTACACGCACCCGGGGGGGCACATCACCTTGCGGGCACTCAGCCACGACGGGCGTCTGCATATTGAGGTCGAAGATCAGTGTGGCGGGATTCCCGACAGCCTGGGCGATCCGTTCCTGACGTTCCATCGACGCCGGGGCGGAGACCGGCCCGGCTTGGGGCTGGGTCTGTCGATTGCGCGAAAGGCGGTCCAGGCGCACGGGGGCGACATCTCCGTGCGCAACATGCCGGGCACCGGGTGTGTCTTTGTGATCGATCTGCCCCTCGCTGCAGGTGCCAGTTAAGGTAGCCTTCCTCTCATGGAATCGCATGGCGTCACCATTGTCGGCATAGGCGCCTCTGCAGGCGGGCTGGCTGCGTTCGAGGCGTTTTTTTCTGCGATGCCCGCCGATGCCGACCCCGGTCTGGCGTTTGTGCTGATTCAGCACCTGGCCCCCGACCACAAAAGCCTGCTGCGTGAATTGGTGAGTCGGTACACGTCGATGCCCGTCCTGGAAGCGCAGGACGGCATGCGGGTCGAAGCCAATACGGTCTACATCATTCCCCCCAACCGGGACATGTCGATCCTGCATGGGACGCTGCAGCTGTTCGAGCCCACCGCGGCTCGCGGCTTGCGGCTGCCCATTGATTTTTTCTTCCGGGCGCTCGCCGAAGACCAACACGATCGGGCCATTGGCATTGTCCTGTCCGGGACGGCCAGTGACGGCACACTCGGCGCCCGCGCGATCAAGGGCGAGGGCGGCATGGTGATGGCGCAGTCACCCGAGTCCACGGAGCACGACGGAATGCCGCGCAGTGCCATTGCCACGGGCATGGTGGACTACGTGTTGCCGCCGGCGGAGATGCCGGCACAACTCCTCGCGTTTGTCTCGCGCCGGTTCGGCGGCGCACCCGAGGCCCTGACGCCGGGGACCAGTGGGACCGAGGATGCGCTGAAAAAAATCCTGGTGCTCCTCCGCTCGCGCACCACCCACGATTTTTCGCAGTACAAACAAAGCACCGTCCTGCGTCGCATCGAACGCCGCATGGCCGTGCACCAGATCGCCGGACTCAACGACTACGTGCGCTACATGCGCGACGTGCCGGCGGAGGCCGAGGCGTTGTTTGGCGACCTGTTGATTGGTGTGACCAATTTTTTCAGGGACGCGGACGCGTTTGCGGCGTTGGAGGAGGAGATCGCGCACCTGTTCGATGAGACACCCGCCGGCGCGACCATCCGCGTGTGGTGTGCGGGGTGTTCGACCGGCGAAGAGGCGTATTCGATCGCCATCCTGCTGCAGGAGCGCATGCAGGCCCTCAAACAGTCCTACACCATCCAGTTTTTTGCCACTGATGTGGACCGCCGGGCCATCGATGTCGCGCGGGCGGGTGTGTACCCCGCCAACATTGCGGCCGACGTGTCACCCGAACGACTCACGCAGTTTTTCACGCGGGAGCCGGCCGACGGCAGTTACCGCATCCACAAATCCCTCAGGGACATGCTGGTCTTTTCGGAGCACGACATCATCAGGGATCCGCCGTTCTCGCGGCTCAACCTGATCAGTTGCCGCAACCTGCTGATCTACATGGGACCGGATCTGCATCACAAACTGATCCCGTTGTTCCACTACGCGTTGAAGCCCCGGGGCATCCTCTTTCTCGGCACGTCGGAGACCGTGGGGGAATTCGTCGATTTGTTCGCCCCGCTCAACCGCAAGGCCAAACTGTTCCGCCGCAAGGAAGGCGACTTCGCGGCCTTCCGTCCGTCGCTCGATGCGTTGCGATCGCGATCGGTGGTGGCGCCGGCCCGTCGGCCCGATCCCACGACGCGCGCCGGGACCACCGCGCGGCTCCGCGCCCTGACCGAACAGGCCCTGCTGCAGCAGGAACACATCGGCGCGCTCGTGAATGCGCGTGGGGACTTGTTGTACCTGCACGGTCGCGGCCACCTGTTTGAGGTGGCGCCGGGCGAAGCCGCGATGAACGTGCTGACGATGGCGCGGGAGGGATTGCGGCGTCCGCTCACCATGGCGTTGCACACTGCGATTGCGCAGAAGGCGCCCGTCTGTCAGCCGGATGTGATGGTGCCGACCGACACCGGGGTCATTCCCGTCACCGTGACGGTGCGTCCCGTGGACGCCGGCCCGGGGGCCGAGGCCGAGACGGGCCTGTTTGTCGTGATCCTGGAAGAGGCCCCTGCCGTTCCTGCGCCGTCTCCACCCATCGTGGCCGTCACACCCGCTGACACCGATGATGCCCGGATCGCCGCGTTGACGCAGGAACTACGCGCCAAGGAAGAGTACCTGCAGACGACCAACGAAGAGCTGGCGACCTCCAATGAAGAGTTGCGGTCGTCCAACGAGGAGATGCAGTCGGTCAACGAGGAACTCCAGTCGGCCAACGAGGAACTGGAGACCTCCAAGGAAGAACTGCAGTCGATGAACGAGGAGCTGGCCACCGTGAACGCCGAATTGCAGACGCGGCTGAGCGACCTGGCGCGGGCGAACAATGACCTGAACAACCTGCTGGCCGGCACCGGCATGGGCACGGTGTTTGTGGATCATCAACTGCGCATCCAGCGCTTTACCCCGGCGATTACGCAGGTCATCAATCTGATTCAGACCGACGTGGGCCGCCCGGTTGGACACATCGCCTCCAATCTCGTCGGGTACGACACCTTCGTCCAGGACATCCAGTCGGTGCTCGATCAGCTGACGCCGAAGGAGGTCGAGGTGCAGACGCGGGAGGGCGTGTGGTTCCTGCTGCGGATCCGGCCGTATCGCACGCTGGAGAATGTCATTGAGGGGGCCGTGGTCACCTTTACCGACATCACGGAGATGCGCCTCGCACGCACGGCCTTGCGGGAGTCCGAAGGTCTGCGGCGGCTGGCCATTGTGGTGCGGGACTCCCACGACGCCATTCTTGTGCAGGCGCTCGACGGCCGCATTCTTGCGTGGAGTCCGGGCGCGGAGCGCGCCTACGGGTGGACCGAAACCGAAGCCCTCGCGATGAATATCCGCCAACTGATTCCGGAGAGTGAACAGGAGGCCTCGTTCATGAAGGTGCACGAGTTGGCGCACGCCGCGAGGCCCGCACCGTATCTGGCGCATCGACTCACCAAGCAGGGCCAGACCGTGGCGGTCTGGCTCACGGCCGCCCCGCTCGTCGACCAGGCCGGGGAGCCCTATGCCATCGCCACCACCGAGCGGGCGCGTGAGTAACGACGTCGACCGCCTGCGCCGCATGGCGGAAGATCGTCTCCGCGAGGAGACGCCGCCGACCGAGTCGTCGATGGACGCCGCCACGGTCCTGCACGACCTGCGTGTGCATCAGATCGAGCTCGAAATGCAGAACGACGAGCTGCGCCGTACCGAGGTGGCCCTCGAGGCATCCCGCGCCCGGTATTTTGACCTGTACGACCTTGCCCCGGTGGGTTACATCACGATCACCGAAGCGGGGTTCATGCGGGAGGTCAACCTCACCGCCGCACGACTGCTTGGTGTGACCCGCGGCACGTTGGCCGGGCAACCGCTGAGCCGTTTCATTGTTCCGGACGATCAGGACACGTATTACCTTCATCGTCGTCGCCTCTTTGCGACGGGGGCGCCGCAGGTGGTCGAGCTGCGCCTGCGCCGTGAGGATGGCTCACACTTCTGGGCACGTATCGATGCGACCACGGCGCCTGACGTGGAGGCCGGCGGGGAGTTGTGCCGCGCCACCGTCAGCGACATCTCCGAACGGAAGCGGCTGGAAGGTGAGCGGCTCCAGTTCGAGCGCGAACTGCAGCGCGCGCAGAAGATGGAGAGTCTGGCCCGGATGGCCGGGGCCATCGCCCATCATTTCAACAACCAGCTTGGCGTCGTCATGGGCAGTATCGAACTGGCGAAGGGTGATCCGGTGTTGACCCCAGATTGCCTGGAGAACGCCCTGGTGGCCACCCGCAAAGCGGCGTCGGTCAGCGGGTTGTTGTTGACCTACCTGGGCCAGAGTTCCGGCAACCACGCCCCGCTCGATCTGTCCGATGCCTGTGCGCGAATCCTCCCGATGCTGCGTGCGGCGGTGCCTGGACACGTCACGGTCGAGACCGATCTGCCGACGCCGGGACCCACGGTCAACGGCAACGCCGTGCAGTTGCAGCTCATGCTGACCAATCTCGTCACGAACGCGTGGGAGGCCGTCGGCGGTGTCTCGTCCACCGTCCGGATCACGCTCACGCGGGTCCGTGGTGCCGAGATTCCGGGGGACCGGCGGGCCCCGCCCGCGTGGCAGCCGGCAGAGCGGAATTACGCCTGCCTCTCGGTGTACGACCGGGGGGTCGGGATCGACGCGCAGGACATCGAGAAGGTGTTTGAGCCTTTCTTCACCACGAAATTTATTGGTCGCGGGTTGGGCCTTCCCGTCGTGCTCGGCATTCTGCACGCGCACGATGGGGGCCTCGTCATGGACACGCGCCGCGGTCCAGAGAGTGGCAGCGTCTTCCGCGTGTACCTGCCGATCACCCACGAGTCCGTGTCGCGCCCGTCCGAACGACCGTCGTCACATACCGTCGCGCTCACGACGTTTCTGCAAGCGTCAGGCACGGTGTTGCTGGTCGAAGATGACGCGTTGTTGCGCTGGGCGGCGTCACAGATGTTGACCTCGTTGGGCTGTCAGGTGCTGGAGGCCTGCGATGGAGCCCAGGGCGTTGAGGTCTTCCGTCAGCACCACGACAGGATCGGTCTGGTGGTCTGTGATCTGACCATGCCACATCTCGACGGATGGGAGACCCTGGCGGCGCTTCGACGGTTGTCGCCCGACGTGCGGGTGGTGCTCACCAGCGGTTACGATGAAGCGCACGTCATGGCCGAGGATCGCGGGGAGCAACCCCAGGCCTTTCTGGCCAAACCCTTCAGCATTGAGGCCCTCCGGCACGCGCTTGAACGTGCACTGGACGGATTCTGAGTGATGCGTCACCGTGAGCAACATCGCACCGGGCGAATCGGATGGTTACGGGCGGCCGTGCTCGGGGCCAACGACGGAATCGTGTCCACCGCCAGTCTGGTGGTGGGGGTGGCGGCGGCGGACGCGGCGCGTGGCGACATCCTGATTGCGGGGGTCGCAGGCCTGGTCGCAGGGGCGTTGTCGATGGCCGCCGGCGAGTATGTGTCGGTCAGTTCGCAGGCCGACACCGAAGGCGCAGATCTCGCACGGGAGCGCCGCGAACTGGCTGAGTCACCGGAGGAAGAACTGGACGAACTGGCCGGGATCTACATCCAGCGCGGCCTCGATCCGGATCTGGCGCGGACGGTCGCGCAGCAGTTGACCGAACGCGACGGCCTTCGCGCGCACGTACGCGATGAACTCGGCCACTCGGAAGAGTTTGCGGCGCGCCCGCTGCAGGCGGCGCTCGCCTCGGCGGCGACATTCGCCGTGGGGGCCGCACTGCCGCTGGCCACGGCGGCCCTGTCGCCAGACGCCACCTTGTCGTGGCTGGTGGCGGGCGTGTCGTTGTGCAGTCTCGCGGGACTGGGGGCCCTGGCGGCGAGCGCCGGCGGGGCGTCCCCCGTGCGCGGGGCCTGGCGCGTGGCGTTCTGGGGCGTGTTGGCGATGGGACTGACCGCCGGTGTTGGCGCGTTGTTTGGCGTTGCTGCCTGAGTGCACGACTGACGATAGACTGGCGGTGTGTCGGCGCACGCCGAGCCCGTCTTCTCTGCGCATGGACTGACCAAGGTCTATCCGATGGGGGAGATCGTGGTCCATGCCCTCCGGGGCGTGGACTTCGACCTCTCGGCGGGCGAGTTTGTCGTCCTGCTGGGCCCGTCCGGAAGCGGCAAGTCCACCCTGCTCAACATTCTCGGCGGTCTCGACACCCCTACCGAGGGCCACGTCGTGTATCGCGACCACGATCTCACCTCCGCCGGTGAACGTGCGCTCACGGAATACCGCCGCGACCATGTCGGGTTTGTGTTCCAGTTCTACAACCTGATTCCGAGCCTGACAGCGCGGGAGAACGTGGCGCTCGTCACGGAAATTTCCACCGACCCGATGACCCCGGAGCACGCGCTCGATCTTGTTGGTCTGAGCCATCGCCTCGACCACTTTCCCGCGCAACTCTCCGGCGGCGAACAACAACGGGTGGCCATCGCGCGCGCCATCGCCAAACAACCCGACGTGTTGTTGTGTGACGAGCCGACCGGCGCGCTCGACATCACCACGGGGGTTGTGGTGCTTGACGCTCTGGCGCGTGTGAATGAGGACCTCGGCACCGCCACCGTGGTGATCACCCACAACGCCGCGATCGCCGGGATGGCCGATCGTGTGGTGCGCCTCGCCGATGGGCGGATCATCAGCGAGGAACGCCAGACGCGGAAGATGCGCGCAGGAGAGCTGCAATGGTGAGCCGCCTCCGCCTCTCGGCGCTTGATCGCAAGTTGCTGCGTGACGTCTGGGAGATGCGCAGCCAGGCGCTGGCCATCGCCCTGGTCATGGCCGCGGGCGTGGCGATGTATGTCGCGTACCTCTCGAACTTCGACTCGTTGCGCCGCACCGTGGACACCTACTACGAACGTCAACGGTTCGCCGACGTCTTCATCTCGCTCAAACGGGCCCCTGAACGTGTCGCCTCGGACCTGGCCGCCATTGCCGGCGTCGACGTCGTCGAAACCCGCGTTGTGGTCGGGGTGACGCTTGACGTGGCCGGACTCGAGGAGCCGGCGGCGGGCTTGCTGGTCTCGATCCCGGGAGACGGCCGCCCCCAGCTCAACGATCTGTTCCTGCGTCGTGGACGATGGCCCGATCCCGTCCGGCCGGATGAAGTGCTCGCGAGTGAGGCGTTTTGTACGGCGCACGGGTTCGAGCCGGGCGCCACCGTCGCGGCGATCATCAACGGCCGTCGCCGCGTGCTCACCATCACCGGCATTGCCTTGTCGCCGGAATATGTCTATTCCATTCCTCCGGGCGAGATGATTCCCGACGATCGCCGCTTCGGGATCTTCTGGATGGAACGGCGCGCTCTGGCGTCCGCCTACGACATGGACGGCGGGTTTAATCAGGCCTCCCTGAATCTGTCGCCGTCCGCCAGTGTCCGTGAGGTGATCACACGAGTGGATTCCGCCATGGAGTCCTTTGGCGGGCAGGGGGCGATTGCCCGTGACCGCCAGTTTTCATCGTGGATGCTCGAGAACGAGCTGAATCAGCTGCAGACGTTTGGCTTCGTCGTGCCGCTGATCTTTCTGGCCGTTGCGGCCTTTGTGTTGAACGTCGCGATGGCGCGCGCCCTCGCCCTGCAGCGCCCCCAGATCGCCGCACTCAAGGCGTTGGGGTATTCCAACGTGCAACTCGGCTGGCACTATCTGAAATGGGCGATGCTGATCGCTGCCGTTGGTGCCGTCGGTGGTGTCGCTGTGGGTGCCTGGCTCGGGTCCGCGATGATCGGGCTCTACAATCAGTACTTCCGATTCCCGTCGCTCGACTATCAGTTGAGCGGAGGCGTCGTCCTCGGGGCCGCGGTGATCAGTCTGCTCGCGGCCGCGCTCGGCGCACGATCAGCGGTGGTGCGTGCGGTGCGTGTGCCGCCGGCCGAGGCGATGCGTCCGGAGGCCCCGGCACGATTTCGTCGAAGCCTCGTCGAGCGCCTCGGCCTCAGTGCCCACCTGCGTCCGTCGGCCCGCATGATTCTGCGCGCCCTTGAGCGGCAACCCATTCGCGCGGCCGCCTCTGTGGCCGGCATCGCGATGGCCGGAGCCGTATTGTTTGTCGGGTTTGTGTTCATCGACGCCATCACCGTGCTCATGGACACCGAGTTCAGTGTGCGCATGCGCCAGGACGTCACCGTCACATTTGTGGAACCCCGATCTGCCGGGGCCGCCTACGAGCTGGCCAACCTGCCGGGTGTGATGCGCGTGGAAACCCACCGCACGGTTTCCGCGCGACTGCGATCGGGGCATCACGAACGCAACGTCGCCGTGATCGGACTTCCACCCGAGCCCTCGCTCAATCGGGTGGTGGATCAGAATGGTCGCGCGCAGCCGATGCCCGTCAGCGGGCTGCTGATTTCGCAGGTCCTCGCGCAGGCGCTCCATGTGCGCCCGGGCGACCCCATCCTCGTGGAGGTGCTCGAAGGCCGGCGCCCGACGCGGACGCTCGTGGTGGCGTCGGTCGTGCGGGACAACATGGGCCTGCAGGCCTACATGCCGATCGACGAGATGCATCGGATGATGGGCGAGGGCGGGACCATTTCCGGTGCCTATCTGCAGGTCGATGAGGCGGCGGTGCCGGCCCTCCATGCGCGACTCAAACAGATCCCCGCTGTGGCCGGTGTCGGGCTCACCGAGGCGATGCGCCGCAGTTTCAGGGAGACGATGGCCGAGAACATGGCGTTGCAGATCGGCATCAATGTGATCTTTGCGGGCATCATCGCGTTTGGCGTGGTGTACAACGCCGCGAGAATTTCGTTGTCTGAACGGAGCCGCGAACTGGCGAGTCTGCGTGTGCTGGGATTCACGCGACGTGAAATCTCCATGATTCTGCTTGGTGAATTGACGTTGCTCACGGTGGTGTCGTTGCCACTGGGGGCGCTCATCGGGTACGGGTTGAGCCGCGTCATTCTGGAGAGTTTTACCAGTGAGGTCTTCCGGATTCCGCTGGTCGTGCAGGTGAACACCGTCGCATGGGCATGGCTGGTGGTTCTTGCGGCAGCGGCAATGTCCGGCCTGATTGTGCGGCGTCGGTTGGATCAACTGGATCTGGTCGCGGTTCTCAAGACGCGGGAGTGAGGCACACGATGCGGGGGATGTCGAAATATGTGTGGTGGATCGGGGGGGCTGCGATCGTGGTCGCCCTTGTCCTGGTCGCGATGCGGCCACAGGTCGTGGAGGTGGACGCCGGCGAGGTCACACGCGGCCCAATGATGATCACCATCAATGAAGAGGCGGAAACGCGCATTCGACGCAAATTTGTGGTGTCCGCTCCTGTCACGGGTCGTGTCGAACGCATCGATCTTGAGCCGGGCGATCAGGTGGTGGCCGGCAGGACAGTGGTGGCGCGCGTGCGCGCCGAGGCGTCGCCGTTGCTCGATTCGCGGAGCCGCGCGGAAACCGTGGCCGCCAGGTCAGCCGCTGAGTCCTCGCGGGGGCGGGCGCGTGCCGAGGAGCAACGGGCCAGGGCCGCGCTCGACCTCGCGCAACGTGAACTCGCGCGTGAGCGTGAACTCGATCGCAGCGGACTGACCACGCGGCAGGCGGTGGACGTGCGCGAGTCCGAAGTCCGCACGGCCGAGGAAGCGGTTCGTGCGGCGACATTTGCCGTCGCCGCCGCCACGGCAGAGCTCGAACGCCTGGATGCGCGGTTGCGCCCTGACAGGGTGGACGCTGACGGGCGCCTCCTCAACGTCACGTCCCCCGTAAGTGGCGTTGTCCTGCGACGCCTCCGGGAGAGTGCCTCCGTGGTGCCGGCCGGCGAGCCACTGGTGGAGGTCGGCAATCCTGAAGACCTCGAAATCGTCGCCGACCTGCTGTCCACCGACGCCGTGCAGGTGCGCGCTGGTGCGGTGGTGCGGCTTGAACAGTGGGGCGGTGCTGAGACCTTGACGGGCCGCGTGCGCAGGGTGGAACCGTCCGGCTTCAAAAAACTATCGGCGCTCGGTGTTGAAGAGCAGCGGGTGAACGTGGTGATGGATTTTGACGATCCCGTCGTGGCGTCGACCAAACTCGGCGATGGGTTCCGGGCCGAGGTGCGCATTGTGATCTGGGACGGTGATGACGTGGTGCAAGTGCCGACCAGCGCACTGTTTCGACATGGTGAGGGCTGGGCCGTCTATGTGCTTCTCGACGACGTCGTCCGGCTGACCGCCGTGCAGGTCGACCGGCGCAACTCCCAGACGGCGCAAGTCACGAGTGGTGTGAATCCAGGTGATCGCCTGGTCGTGCATCCTCCCGACACCTTGACCGACGGCGTGAAGATTCGTGTGCGTCCGCGTTAGTGAGTTCAACAGTGACTGTTCCTGTCCTGTCATCGTGAGTCGCAGGATGTGACATCATCCTCGGCGAGGCGGGGAATTTTTCGCCTGGCCAGGGGGGAACTCGCGCCGCTGCACATCGTGTCAAGGTACCCGACGCTTGTCAGTGGCATACAAGTTGCACATTCCCCTCCATCCCTCGTCGGGATACCGGGCACGTCGGGCACGTCGGGAAGTCGGGCACGTCGGGAAGTCGTCAACAGGAGGACCCCATGACTGTCAATCTCCGTGCCCTGCTGGAGTCGGCTGCTGTTCCCTTCACCGTCGTCGAATTCCCCAGCGACCACGTCCTGTTCCGCCAGGGCGACAAGTGCAGCGATGCCTGGTGCATCGAGGCGGGGCGGGTCCGCCTGGCGGTCACAACCGCCGGAGGCCAGGAAGCCATTTTTGGCATGCTGGGCGACGGATCCCTGCTCAGTGACGACCTGCTGGCGGGCCGGCGGGAATACAGGCACTCTGCGGTGACCATCCAGCCGACCGTCGTGCTGCGCATACCTGCGGACAGCATGCTGGTGTTACTCCACACACAAGGGCCTTTCCTGGATCATGTCCTTGGGCACCTGATGGCGCATCACATTGAGATGGAGAACTCGCTGGTCCATCAAATTCTGTTTCTTGCGGAGGAGCGCCTGGCGCACAAACTGATCACGTTGGCGCAGTGCGACGGGGTCAGTGGCCGATGTGTCCTGCCGCACCTGTCGCAGGAGGTCATCGCCGAGATGATCGGCACGACGCGCTCCCGGGTCAACCTGTTCATGCGCCGGTTCAAGGACGTGGGTTTTCTCGAGGAGCATGGCGGCCAGACGTTTGTGAACTCGTCACGCTTTGCGCGCGCCGTCCACCATGGACCGGTGCACTTGAGCGCGTCGCCTGATGCCCATACGCCCCGAGGCGGCCGGACGTTCGACTGAAGCGCCAGTACAATCGCTGGGCGTGACGCGGACCCTCATTCTTGTGCTGGGTGACCAGCTCGACGCGGCCAGCAGTGCGTTCGACCGCGGCGATCCGACCTGTGACGCCGTGTGGATGGCCGAGGTCGCTGAGGAAGCGGCTCACGTCCCGTCCACCAAACCGCGCCTCGTCCTGTTCCTGTCGGCCATGCGGCACTTTGCCGAGGCCCGCCGTGCCGACGGGTGGCAGGTGCACTACACCCGTCTTGACGACGCCGCGTCCGCCGGGACGCTGGCCGGCGAACTGCAGCGCGCGGTGCAGACGATGCGCCCCACACGGTTGGTGGTCGTTGAGCCAGGCGAATGGCGGGTCCGTGAACAGCTTGTCGCTGCGGCTGCCCGCCTTGGCGTTCCCCTGGAAATTCGCCCCGACCGGCACTTCCTCTCCAGCGTGGACGACTTCCGCCGATACGCCGAGGGGCGGTCACAGCTGCGGATGGAGTTTTTTTATCGGGAGATGCGACGCCGGTATCACGTGTTGCTCGACGCCGATGGGCGTCCCGAAGGTGGCACCTGGAACTTCGACGCGGACAATCGCGGCAGCTTTGGCAAAAAAGGCCCACCGTTGCGACCCGAACCCTTCGGTGTGCCGCAGGATGCCATCACGCGCGAGGTCATCGCGCTGGTGGATCGTCTCTACCCGGATCGCGCGGGTGATCTCTCACGGTTTGACTGGCCTGTGACCCCGGCGCAGGCGCGCGCCGCCCTTGACGACTTCGTGACCACGCGGCTTCCGGACTTCGGGCGCTACCAGGATGCGATGTGGACAGGTGAGCCCTGGCTGTATCACGCGCGGATCTCGGCGGCGATGAATCTGAAGCTGCTCGATCCACGCGTGGTGATCGAGGAGGCGGAACGCGCGTACCGGGCCGGCCACGTTTCTCTGCCAGGCGCAGAAGGTTTTATCCGTCAGGTGCTGGGATGGCGCGAATATGTGCGCGGCATCTACTGGCTGCACATGCCCGGCTACGTCACGCGGAATGCACTCGGCGCGACCCTGCCGTTACCCTCGGTGTATTGGACCGGCGACACGGACATGCAGTGTCTGCGCGATGTCATCACGCAGACGCTCACGATCGGCTACGCGCACCACATCCAGCGCCTGATGGTGACGGGCCTGTACGCGTTGCTGCTGGGCGTCGACCCGCGCGAGGTGCACGAGTGGTATCTCGCGGTGTATGTGGACGCCGTCGAGTGGGTCGAGTTGCCCAACACACTCGGCATGTCCCAATATGCCGACGGTGGAGTGATGGCGTCAAAACCGTACGTCGCCACCGGCAAGTACATCAACCGGATGAGCAACTACTGCACCAGTTGCCGCTACGATCCCGCCAAGGCCATCGGTCCTACGGCGTGCCCGATGACAACGTTGTATTGGGATTTCCTGTCGCGACACGAAGCCACACTCCGGGCGAACCCACGCATGTCCCTGCAGGTGAAAAACCTCGCGCGCCTCAGTCCGGACGACCGCGAGGTGATCGCCCGGCAGGCCAGGGACCTGCGCGCAGACGCCGGCGGCGGGACCCGCCCGTAGGTCTACTTCTCGGCGCCGCTGGGGATCTTCCAGGCGCCGGTTTTTGGATCCAGCTTGTGACAGTACGTGCACTCGCCCTGGTGTGTGGTCAGGTAGGTGTTCTTGGCACCGCCCTGCAGGTGGATGGTGTGCATCAGCTGCGCAAACGATGGCGCCATGGCTGAGCCCTTCTTGTGACACGCGCTCATGCACGACTGCGGTACGTTGGCCTTCACGTTCGGCACCGCCATGTGTTTGCCCTTGATCCGGGACGCCAGGGCGGCGGGTGACGACGCCTTCGCCTGCTCGATCAGGGCCGGAGGGACTGCGGTCGCGTATTTCGCCATCAGGACGCTGATCCGCATGTCCCCGGTCTTGCCGGCGACATGGCAGTCCACGCAGCCGTTCGGGAAGGGGTCCTTGGACGTGATCCCGGGAATCTGCCCGACGGTGGTCTGGGCGGACGCCGGAAACTGCGTCACAGTCGCCATCGCGACGAGAAAGAGGAATGCCACTGTCGTGTGCAGGTAGCGCATGGAATACTCCTGCCCGCGAGTATGGCGCGCCCCGCCAGGATTGCTGTCCTGAAGTGCACTGTCACCCCGTCAGGGCCTCACCCCGGCTGGTGCATAATGCCGCGCATGATGTCCGGTCCTGCCTCTCCTTCCTCTTCTCGTCTTGCCGCGTTGGGGTTTGTGGTGTCCGCGGCGCTTCTGGTGGCGCACCCGCGCGCGGCCGTGCCGCCGCAGCGTCCGCTCGTGGACGAGGTGATGGTGGAGAAGCTCAGGGCGGAGGGGCTTGAGCGCTCACGGGTGATGGAGACCCTGTCGTACATCACGGATGTGCTTGGGGCGCGGCTGACGCTGAGCCACGACATGGCTCGCGCGCAGGAGTGGGCGCTGGACCACATGCGTTCCCTCGACCTCGGCAACGTTGTGGCCCAGCCGTTCATGGACTACGGCGTGCGCTGGGACAACGAATACACATCGTTGCATTTGATGACGCCCGACTATCAACCGATGGTGGGGTATCCGCTCTCACACACACCCGGCACAAACGGCAGACACACGGCCCCGGTGGTGATTGGCGAGATACGGTCGCGGACCGATCTCGATCGGCTGCGCGGGACGCTGCGGGGCACCCTCGTGCTGGCCACGGCCCCGGCGGTGGTGGATCAGCAGGTGTATCGCCGGGGTGTCCCGCGCTACACGGACGCCGATCTGGCCCTGCTTGCACAGCCGGCGCCGCCCCCGGCTGCCGCCGCCGCGCCACCGGCCAGTGCGCCGGCCGCGATCCCCAACACCGCCGTCGTGCGGGCCGAAGAAAAGATGGCGTTCTACAAGGCCGAAGGCGTGATTGCCGTGTTCCAGTCCGACAGTGGCTGGCCAGGCGCGGTTCGCGGCTTTGCCCGCCCGGGCACCCGGGTGGACAACTGGGGGCGAGACGAGTCACTGGCGGCCCCGGCAATCGTGGCGATCACGCCGGAGCACTACAACCGGATGTACCGCCTGCGTCAGCGCAACGTGCCGGTCACCGTGGAGATCGAGATCCGCAATCGCCTGGGCGAGACGCGGGAACAGGCGCGGAACCTCTTCGGCGAAATCCCCGGCACCGACCTCAAGGACGAAGTGGTGATGATCGGCGCGCACTTCGACACGTGGCACGCCAGCCCCAACGCGAGCGACAACAGTTCCGGTGTCGCGGTCGTCCTCGAGGCCATGCGCCTGCTGCGCGCCGCCGGGGCCACACCTCGGCGCACGATCCGCGCCGCACTCTGGGCTGGTGAAGAACAGGGCCTGCACGGATCACGCGAGTACGTAGCGAAGACGTTTGGTGATCCGGCCGCCCCCTCCGGCGTGACACCGGCCTACGGGCAGTTCTCCGCCTACTTCAACCAGGACTACGGTCCCGGACAATACAGAGGCATCTACCTCCAGGAGAACGAGGCGGCGCGTGAGATGTTGACCGCATGGACGCGTCCCTTTCACGATCTGGGCATGACGACCGTGTCCCCGCGCGGCGTCGGCAGCACCGATCACATTCCGTTTGATCGGGTGGGCCTGCCGGGATTCCAATTTCTGCAGGATCGCACCGGTGGCACCGGCGGGCATACCAACCTCGACTTCATCGAGACGATCCCGGCCGAGGACATGAAACGTAATGCGGTGATCATGGCGGCCTTTGCGTACCATGCCGCGATGGCTGACGCGCGTGTCCCCCGCAAGCGCTGACGCCGCTATAATCCACGGCCATGAGACAGCACATTCTCGCTCTGACGCTGGTGGTGGGGGTGGTCATGGCCGCCGTGCCCATCTACTCGGCGCAGCCACCGAAGGAACTCGCCAACAAGGCGGAGTACGCCGCCCGGCGCAGCCGCGTGATGGAGAAGATCGGCGACGGGGCCGCGGTTGTCTGGGGCGCCCAGACGCGGTCAGATGACAACGACTTCAGACAGGGGCATGACTTCTTCTACTTGACGGGCATCGAAGTTCACGATGCCGTACTCGTGATCGACGGCCTGCGGAAAGAAAGTGTTGTGTTCTTCACGATGGACGAAGCGACGGCCGACAGTTATGCCATTCCGCTCGATCTCATCCGTGCGCCCGCCGCATACACCGGCATCGAGCGCGCGCTTCCCATCGGCCAGTTCAACGCGCAGCTCACCGGCTGGGTCAATCGCAACCGCCTGATCTACACGGCCTTCAAGCCCGAAGAACTGGGCCGCGAGAACAGCAACGAAAAATTCAACGCGGTGCAACGATCGATCACCGAGAACACCTGGGATGGCCGATTGACCCGCGAGCTGCAGTTCGTGAAGCTGCTGCGGGAACGATACCCCCAGGCCGACGTGCGCGATCTTTCGCCGATCGTGTGGAACCTGCGCAAGTACAAGTCCGCGGCGGAACTCGCGATCATGCGAGAGGCCGCCCGCATCGGCGTCGAGGCGCACAAAGCCCTTATCGCGTCCACCCGGCCGGGCATCGCCGAGAAGGCACTCGCGGCGGTCTTTAACTTCGTTGTGATGAAGGCCGGCGCGCAGGACCTGGCCTATAGCACCATCATCATGTCGGGCAAGAACCACCGGTACGGCCACTACCACGAGCACGACCGTGTACTCGCCGACGGCGACTTCGTGATCCTCGACGCCGCGCCCGACTACGCCAACTACCACGTGGACATCTCGACGACGTTCCCGGCGTCGGGAAAGTTTTCGCCGAGGCAGAAGGAGCTCTACGAAGCCGCGCTGGCCGTGCACGGCGTGGCGATGGAAAATTACAGGCCTGGCGTGACGTTCAAGGAGATCGGCCTGAAGGTGGAGGCGCTGCTCAAGGCCCGAAAACTCGAGCACCTCACGCAGGACTTCCGGGGCATCATCCGCCTCGGCGGCTACAACCACTCGATCGGTCTGGCTACACATGACGTCATGGGCACCTTCGCCGGCGCGGACGAAGTGCTGCAGCCGGGATTTGTGTTCGCGTGTGACATCCAGCTCTTCCGGTTCGACGAAGAGATTGGCATCCGCATCGAAGACACGGTGGCGATTACCGCAAGCGGGTACGAGAACTTGTCGGCCGGTCTGCCTCGCACGGTGGCGGAGATCGAAGCCCTGATGAAGACGGACGGAATCCTGCAAATCCTCAGCAAGAACGGTCGGGCGCCCGCGCCCCGCTAGGTCACGGCGTCTTTACGAACGTGCCGAACTCGGCCAGTGTTGAGACCGCAGGATCGAGCACGACCGAGGACGGCTCAGTGGCGGCAGCAAACCGCATCGTGGTCTCACGGCTGTCGATGGCCATCTGACGCACGCTCGGGAGTCCGCCTGCGGTCGGCACCAGGCCCACGCCAAGCGACAGCCGATACGTGTCGGCTGTCTGCGTCTGCCGCACGGTGACCACCACTTCCTTCGCCGCGGCGTCATAACGCCACGTGCCGGAGAGGGCGGGCACACCGGCGCGGTTCAGCCACTGCCGGAAGAACCAGGTCAGGTCCTGGCCGGACGTCTGCTCCATGATCTGGCGGAAGTCATCGGTCGATGCTGTGGCATTCATGTACCGGCGGTAGTACTCGCGGATGCCGCGCCAGAACGTCTCGGTGCCCACCCGCTCGCGCAGCATGTGCAGGATCCACGCGCCCTTTTGATAGACGAGCGCATTGGTGGGCTCGCGCACGGCATCGTCGTGATTGACGTGCACGACCGGCGTGTTCGGCAGGGAGGTCTCCACCCTGAGGACGGTGGCCCGGCTGCGGCGCAGGCCCTCGGCGAACGCGTCGCGTCCTTCGGCATGTTCGGTGTAGAGCAACGTGAAGTAGGTGGCGAAACCTTCGCTCAGCCAGATGTCGTTCCAGTCATTTTCGGTGACGGCGTTGCCAAACCATTGATGCGCCACCTCGTGGACGACAGGACCATTGCCGGCAGTGATGCCTTTTTCACCATAGAAGATGCTGCTGGCGTGTTCGGTGCCGCCGCCCATGCCGGCCGCTTCGACGTGCGCGAGTTTCTGGTACGCATACGGCCCTACGTAGTCGGCGAAGAATTCGAACGACCGGCGCGCGTCCTTCTCGAACAGGGCAAACCCCTTCTCGGCGTCCTGTGGAAACACCCAGTACTCAAGCGGCACGCCGCGGACGAGGCCGGCATGCCTCACGGCAAACCGTGCCACACCCACGGAGTAGAGCCACGACGAAATCGGCACGTCCTGCCGCCAGTGCGTGCGGCGTCGTCCGCCGTCAAGGTCCGTTTGTTCCACCAACGCGCCGTTGGCGATGACCTGATAGTCGGCACGCGTCGTGATGATGAATTCGCCCGTGGCTTTGTCGGCCACGTGGTCGATCATCGGCAGCCACTGGCGTGCGCGGTTGTACCAGTTTTCGCTGAAGGCGGTCCGGTCCCCGTGGATGTTGTTGATGAGGCGCAGGCCATCTGCCGGAATGCCGCGATAGGTGATGGTGAACGTCACCTCCTGGCCGGCGGCGAGTCCAGCCGGCAGTGTGAGCCGGAGCCGATTCTCCTGGTGTGTGAAGGACACGGGGCCGACCGGCGAGCTGACACTGGCCACCGTCATGCCCTTACCGTCGGCGCGGGGCGTGGCCAGGTCGAGCGCGATCTCGCGCAGGCCCGCGGTCAGCAGTCTGAAGGTCGTTGTGGCTTCGCCCTGGATTTCGTTTGAATCGCTGGTTAACAGCGTGAGGCGAAATACATAGTGACGGGCGTCGACCCCGGCCTGGCGCGGGTAGGTGTCCGCGTGTACGCCGATGCCCGCTGCCAGGGTGAGCGCAAGAATGACCGGGACGTGTCGGATTCGGAGCCGCATATCGGCCGATCATAGATCTTCCAGGCGTGTGTTCGACCCGGGACTTGACCGCGGGATGACGGACCTGGCGGCGCCCCACGCGTTCCTGCGCGGGTCCGACGCCACTCGTATCCTGGCGTGGGCCGCTGGAAGGCGACGTCCTTGGGAGAGGGAGGCCACCCTTTTATCGCCACCCGCCACCGAGAGCGCGGTAGACATCGACCACGGCCAGTCGCTGCGCGGTCAGGGCCCGGTTCGCATCAAGAGCACCTTCGATGGCATCGCGCTCGGCTTGTGTGCGGGCCAGTGAATCCACAAGGCCTTCACGGTACTGCAGGGAGACGACCTCTGCGGCGTCGGCCGAGGCCCGGGCCCGTCGGTCGTGGGCGGCAAACTCCCGGTTCGTCGCCGCATAGGCGTCGAGCGCGGTCCGGGATTCCTCGAGCGCCAGCAGCACGGTCTGCTCGTAGTCGGCAAAGGCGGCGTCTGCCAGCGCACCGCCTGCCCGCATCTCGCGCCGGAGCCTCGGCAGGTCGAGGATGTTCCAGATCAGCCGTGGCGCCGCCATCCACGACCCCGCGGCCGCCTCGCCCAGCCGGCCGATACTTCCGGCGACAAGTCCTATCGTGCCGGTCACCGTGACCCGCGGAAAAAGATCCGCGCGCGCCACATTCGCGCGGGCGGCGGCGGCCGTCACGCGTAATTCCGCCGCAGCCACGTCCGGTCGACGACTCAGGAGATCAGCCGGCGACCCGATCGCCACTGCGGACACACGCAGCGGAGTGCCCTGGCTCTCGGCAATCCGCACCGCGTCCACGGTCTGCCCCGTGAGTGTCGCCAGCCGGTTGCGGGCCCACACCCCGCGATGGTGGGAGGCAGACAGCGCCGACTGCAGTTGCTCGTCAACCTGCTGCGCACGCAGGACATCAAGCCTGGTGCCTCGTCCGGCGGCGACGAGCTTCTGGGTCGTCTCGAGCTGCTCCTGCACACGGTCCAGGAGTCCCTCGATCAGACGGACCTCCCGCTGCGCCCCGCGCAGCTCAAAGTACGCCGCGGCGACCTGGGCCGCCATCGCCACCTGCGTGCCACGCACATCCATGGCGGCGACGCGGGCCTCCGCCATCGCGGCGCGTCGGGTCCCGCGCAGGCGGCCGAACAGATCGGCCTCCCACGCGAGGTTGACACCGGTCTGCACGACCGTTGCGGTGCGGCCCGGGCCGTCTCCTCGTGCCTCCGTGGCGCTCAGATGCTGCCGCGCGACACCCACCGCCGGCCCACCCTGCGGCCACTGCAGCAGTCCCGCTACCCCAGCCAATTCACGCGACGCCGTGTACCGTGCGGCGGCCGCCTGCAGGTCCCTGTTGGCAATAAACGCCTGTTCGACAAGGTCGTCGAGCACCGGGTCCTGGAACTGCCGCCACCACGCGGCTTCAAACGCCGCGTCGGCGGTGTCTGCCACGGCGATCGTCGACGGCGGCACGATCGTGCTGGTGCGCGCCTCGTAGCGCGAGGCGCATGCCGCGCCGAAGGACGACAGGAATAACACACTCGAGAGAACGATGGTCTTACGCATGAACAGCTCCTTCGGGAGCCCGCTGTGTGGCGGGTGCAATCGGTACCGCGCGCCAGCGGCGCACGACGTAATAAGCAACGGGGGTGAGAAGCA
>CAYRGW010000051.1:30758-33468 GCA_964423815.1 uncultured Solibacteraceae bacterium
AAGCAGGCCGAAGAGTGTGACGCCGATCATGCCGGCGAACACCGCGATGCCCATGGCCTGCCGCATTTCGGCGCCGGCGCCGGTGGCCAGGGCCAGCGGGACGACACCCATGATGAATGCGAGCGACGTCATGAGGACGGGCCGCAGGCGCAGGCGGCACGAGTCAAGGACGGCATCCAGAAGCGGCGCGCCTGAGGCCTCACGCTGGCGCGCAAACTCCACGATGAGGATCGCGTTCTTCGCCGCCAGGCCAATCAGGACGACCAGACCGATCTGCGTGAAGATGTTGTTGTCGCGGCCGGTCAGCCAGAGTCCGGCAATCGCGCTCAGCAGCACCGTCGGAATGACCACCATGACCGAGAGCGGCAGCGTCCAGCTGTTGTATTGCGCCGCCAGCAGCAGGAAGGCGAGCAGCACCGCCAGAGCGAACACCATCGCGGCGCTTTGCCCCTCCTGCATCTGCTGGTAGGTCAAATCTGTCCACTCGTAGGCGAAACCAGGCGGCAGGGTTTCCTCAAGAATGCGGGTCATCTCCGACACCGCCTGCCCGGAGCTGACACCGGGTGCCGGTCCGCCGTTGATGTCCGCAGACACGAACGCGTTGTAGCGCGACACCGGATCGGGTCCCGAGTCCGGCCGGAGGGTTGCCAGGGCCGACAGCGGCAGCATGGCTCCGTCGCTGCCACGCACCTGCAGTTGTCCGATCTGATCGGTGTCGCCGCGGAACTGCTGATCGGCTTGTACGGTCACCTGGTAGGTGCGACCGAGCATGTTGAAGTCGTTCACATAGAGCGACCCCAGATACACCTGCAGCGTTTCAAAGACGCGATCCAGCGGCACGCCGAGATGTTTCGCACGTTCGCGGTCCAGATCAAAGAACACCTGCGGCACGTCGACCTGATAGTTCGAGAACACGCCGGCCAGCAGCGGCGATGTGCGCGCCTCGGCCATCACTTTCTGCGTGGCATCAAAGAGCGCGCGGTCGCCCTGCGCGCCACGGTCCTCGATGTGCAGCTTGAACCCGCCGATCGTCCCCAACCCGGGCACGGGCGGCGGAGGGAACATCGCGGCCATCGCACCGCCAATCGTGACGAACCGCTGGTTGAGGGCGCCCGCGATCGCCCCGGCACTCAGGTCCGTGGTTGTCCGGGACTCGAAGGGGTCGAGCATCGCGAACAGAACGGCGGCGTTCGGACTCGCCACAAAGCCGTTGATGGACAGTCCCGGAAACGCGACCACACTCTCGACGCCTGGTTGTTCCAGGGCCACACGTGTCATCTCCCGGACGACTTCTTCCGTGCGATCGAGCGACGCGCCGTTGGGCAACTGCGCAATGCCGACGAGGTAGTACTTATCCTGCGCCGGCACGAAGCCGGTCGGCACGCGGCTGAAACCGGCACCGGCCAGGAGCAGCAGCCCGACGTACACAACCCCGGTCATCCCAGCGAATCGCACCGCCCGCGTGACGCCGTGGACATACGCCCCTGCCGCCCGCTCGAAGAGGGCATTAAAACGCCGCGTCACCGGGCCAATGGTCACATCGAGCAGCCGAGTCAGCCGGTCCGCCGGAGCGCCGTGCGGCCGCAGCATCAGCGCGGCCAGCGCGGGCGACAGCGTCAGGGAGTTGATGGCTGACAGCACGGTGGAGATCGCAATCGTCAGGGCAAACTGCTGATAGAACTGACCCGAGAGGCCGCCGATGAAGGCCGTCGGCACAAACACCGCCGACAGCACCGCGGTAATCGCCAGGATGGGACTGGTCACTTCCTGCATTGCCGTCAGCGCGGCCTCGCGTGGTCGCAACCCCAACGCCAGATGGCGCTCGACGTTTTCCACCACCACAATGGCATCGTCGACGACGATGCCGATCGACAGGACCAGGCCGAAGAGCGACAGCGTGTTGAGGGTGAACCCAAGCGCGTGCATCACGGCAAAGGTCCCGATGAGTGACACCGGCACCGCCACGACGGGAATAAACGACGCCCGCCAGGTCTGCAGGAACAGCAGCACCACGAGCACCACGAGGGCGACCGCCTCAAACAGTGTGACGACAACGTTGGTGATCGAGGTGCGGACGAAGATGGTCGGGTCGTAGACGATGCGGTGTGTGACGCCGTCCGGAAACTCCGCCGCCAGGCGTGTCATCGCCTCGCGGACCGCCGCCGACACTTCCAACGCGCTGGCCGTCGGGTCCTGGAGAATCTGAATCGCCGCCGCCGGTTCGTTGTCGAGCAGGCTGCGAATTGCGTACTGGTTCGAGCCCAGTTCCACACGGCCGAGATCACGGATGCGGACCACGCCGCCGTCGGTGCCGACGCGCACGATGATGTCGGCAAACTGTTCCGGATCGGCGAGCCGTCCCGTCGCGTTCACCGCCAACTGGAACGTGCTGTCTGCCGACGGCTGCTGCCCGACGGACCCTCCGGCCACCTGCACGTTCTGCTCGCGGATGGCCTGAATGACGTCACCCGGTGTCAGCATCCTGGCCGCCACCTTGTCGGGATCGAGCCAGATCCGCAGGCTGTAGTCCCCGGCGCCGAACACGATCACGTCGCCGACACCGGAGATGCGCGCGAGTTCGTCCCGCAGACGCAGCGCCGCGTAGTTGGACAAGTAGAGGGGGTCGTACCGTTTGTCGGGCGACAGCAGGTGAACCACCATCAGGATGTCCGGCGAGGCTTTCTGCGTCGTGATCCCGATGCGCTGCACC
>CAYRGW010000052.1:0-32866 GCA_964423815.1 uncultured Solibacteraceae bacterium
GGCGGACAAGCCCGATGGCACCCCAGCCCTAGGGTCGACGACCGTCGACGTACTTGCGGGCCGCGATCTGCGCGTGGCGTCGCCGACGCGTGAGTTCCGCATAGAGATCCTTCTGCATCAGGCGCAGGCGGGCCGGCGCGGGCTTCCGGGCGAACATCGCGGCCGTCTCGGGCCGATCCCCAATCAACACCAACTGTCGTGCGGCCGTTCCATGAAATCGCTGCATCACGTCCTCCATGGGCCAAGACTAAAAGGGGGGCGTGACAGGATGGGTCAGGGGCATAATGGGCCACCATGATTCGCCACCGTGAGGTGTCCCGCCTCGAGGGGTTCTCGGATTCGGTCTTTGGCTTCGCCTTGACCCTGCTGGTCGTGCAGCTCGAGACACCGATGAATCTGGCCGACATGCGAAACACGGTCGGGAGTTTTCTGCCCTTTGCCCTGACCTTCGCGATGGTCGCGTGGATCTGGTATCTGCACAATCAGTTCTTCCGCCGCTACGGCCTGCAGGACGCGTGGACGGTCTTCCTCAACTGCACCCTGCTGTTCGTGGTGCTGTTTTATGTCTTCCCGCTCAAGTCACTGACACTGGCGCTCATCGGGCCGCTGACGATGGACCCGGCGACGATTCCGAATATTCGCGAGATGGGACACCCCCTGGTCATGGTGATGTACAGCGCTGGCGTGATCCTGGTGTTTGGCACGTTCATGCTGCTGCACCTGCATGCCTGGCGGAAACGTGACGAGCTGGGCCTGGACGACTCTGAACGCGTCGCGCTCCGTTTTGGCGCCCGCGGCCACATCATCAGCGTCAGCCTGGGACTCGTGTCCCTGGTGCTGGTCTGGCTCATTCCCCAGCAAACGGCATTCGCCGGCATGGTGTACGGCTTGATGGGCCCGCTGCACGGATGGAATGGACACAAGGCCGGCAAAGCGCAGGCCACACTGGCAGGTACCGATGCGTAACGCGGAAGTCATCCGGCAATGGCAGATCCTCAAGAAGATCGAGGCCTCACGCACGGGCGTGACCATTCACGAACTTGCCGACCATGCCGATGTCACAACGCGGACGATTCGCCGCGATCTGCAGGCGCTGCAGGAGGCTGGGTTCGCGCTGTTTGATGACGGCGACGAACACGACACCAAACGCTGGAAGCTTGATGCGCAGCCATTTCAGAAGGTGCAGGAAGGGCTCGCGGTTGAGGATATGGCCGCGCTCTACTTGAGCCGCTCCATCGTGGAGGCGTTGTCGGCGTGGCCACTGGCCGATGAATTGCGGACCGCGCTCGCCAAGATCGAGGGCGCGCTCAATCCCCGCATGCGGGAGTTCCTCGCGACGCTCCCGCAGGTGATTTCGACCAAAGCTGCGCCTAAAGCGGGGGCGGGACGCGACCTGGTGGATGTGACGCGCCGCCTGTTTGATGCGGTCCGTGATCGCCGCGTCACCGAAATGCGCTATTTTTCGGCGGCCAGCCGGCGCGCGAAATCGTATGAGATTCACCCCTACCGGATCACGCTCGCACAAGGTGGCGTGTATCTCATCGCGTGGGTGCCGGCGTATGACGAGTTCAGAACGTTCGCGGTGGAACGCATCGAACGCCTCTCTGTGCAGGAGACCACGTTCAGGCGGACCCGGGAGCTGCCGGCCGACGTCTTTGAGTCCTCACTCGGCGTGTTTTCAGCCGAGCCGGAACACATCGAGATCGAGTTCGCCGCACGAGTCTCACCCTATGTCCGGGGACGCGTGTGGCACGAGTCCCAAAAGGTCGTCGAGTTCCCCGATGGCCGCCTGCGCGTGTCGCTCGACGTCTCAAACGATTGGGCGCTGCGCAGCTGGCTGCTCGGCTTTGGCGCCGATGCCAGGGTCATCACGCCGACCACACTCGTCAAGGCGATGAAAGACGAACTCTCGCGCGCCGCGACGCAGTATTAGCTCACTCTGACCGCAGCGCGTCCAGCACATTGATCCGTGCCGCCCGCGCGGCGGGGACGACGGATGCCAGCACGGCCGCGATTGCCAGCAGCACGGCGGCTCCCACGATGGGTAGCGCACCTGGCATCGTCACTTCCTCAATGAAGCCACCGACGACGCGCACGATCAGCACGCCGCCCAGGACGCCGACCACGATCCCGATGCCGGCGATCACAGCCCCTTGTTTCAGCACACCCACAAGCAGATGCCCGGGCGACGAGCCAATCGCCAACCTGACCCCGAACTCGCGCGTCCGGGCACTCACGGAAAACGCGAGCACGCCCGCGACGCCCACCACGGCGATCATCAGCGCCACGATGGCAAACCCGCCGAACGTCAATGCATTGAGGCGGTCCGGTGCCAGCACTTCCGCCCGCACATCCTGCAGCGTCGCTGCCCGTTCCACCGGCTGATCCGGCGCCAGCCCGCGAATGATGGCCGTGATCGGCTCGACCAGCGCATACGGGTCGCCCGTTGCGTGCACAAACAACCGTCCGCCGCCGATCTCCTGCTCGAAGGGGTGATACACGGTCATCGTGGGTCCCGGCACCACGTTTTCATCATCCACATCCGCCGCAATGCCGACGATACGGCGGCCGTCCATGGAGAAGCCGACAAACTTCATGACCGGGTCGGTCCACATGAACTGCCGATCGACCACGTCGCGTGACCCAAACATCCGTCGGGCAATGCTCTCACTGATGATCACGACAGGGTCCGTGTCGGCGCGATCCGCATCGGTGAAGTCACGCCCCGCCACGATGGGTACACCCAACGCGGCGAAAAATCCCGGGGACACGGTCCGGAAACGCGCGCGCGAATCTTCCTCGCCGTTCGCCTTTGTGTAGCCCTCCACGGAAAACTGAAAACCGGGGCCAAACACATTTTTGTCGCGCCACGGCACGGCGGTACCAACCGCCACACGTTCCACGCCGGACAGTTCCGCAATACGCCGCATGGCCTCCCGGTAGAAGACCCGTGCCTGCTCGGGCGGGCGCGTGAAATCCACGGGCACGTGCAAGGCCAGCACGTTGGTCATGTTGAAGGGGGTGGGCGCGGACTGCAGCGCAATAAGCGCCGTCACGAGCGCGCCGGCGCCGGCCAGCAGCACAAACGACGCGGCGATCTGGGTCACCGCAAACCACCGCAGCCGACGATTGGTGGCCGTCGTGACGCGCACGCTGCCGCCCGACAGTCCGAGCCCGTTGGTGGCAGTGGTTGACGGGAGCCTGGGAACAAACGCGAGCAACACCGCCGCAGCCATCGCGAGCCCGACACCCACCCAGAGGAGGCCGGCATCCACGCGCAGGTCAAGCGCACGGACAGAAAACCGTGACGCATATTGCGCCAGCACACCGACCATCGGCCCGGCGATGGCGATGCCCAGCACGGCACCACCGCCGCACAGCACCAGGCTTTCCGCAAGCAGGGTTCGCCGCAGCGCCACCCGACTCGCACCCAACGCCGCGCGGATGGACAGTTCACCCTCGCGCCGCACCGACCGCGCAAGGATCAGGTTCGCCACATTCGAACACGCGATCAGGAAAATGAGCGACGATGCCGCCAGCAAGACGAGGAGCACGGATCGCGCCGGCGCGGTGATCTGATCCCGCAGCCGGACCGCGCTGATGTCGAACCGGTCGTTTGCAGGGTACGCCTCCGGATGCTGCACCTGCATCGACGCATGCACCGTGCGCAACTCCGCGAGTGCGGTGTCCACATCCACGCCCGGGGCCAGGCGACCGAACAACTCGGTCATCCGATGCACACGTCCGTCGACCATGGTCGCGTCGAGGTGATGCGGACTCGTCACCACGTTGGCGATGATCTCCGTCTCAGACGGGTACGGCACGGACGGTTCCAGCACGCCGACGATCGTGGCGGCACGATCACCGAGGCGGACGGCCTTGCCGATGACGGTCTCGTCACCCTGCAAGACGCTGGCCCAGAAGCGGTGCGTCAGCACGACGGCGCCCGCGGCCGCCGCCCCGTCATCCGCCGGCCCGAGCAGGCGCCCGACGACCGGGCGCAGCCCCATCACGCTGAAGTACGAGCCACCGACGACGCCGGCGCGCACGATGCGCGCCTCTCCGAGTCCGACCAGCGTGAACTCGATCGTCGAAAAATCGCCAAACGCCGCGACACTTTTGACACCCGCCTGCAGGTCCCGCAGTTCCGGCACGGAGAAAGTCGTGTTCTCGGCATTGGCACCGAGGGCGCTCTGCCGGATGTAGACCAGTCGGTCTTCATCCTGATTCGCCAGCGGGCGCAGCAGCACCCCCTGCACCACGGTAAAAATGGCGGCGTTGGCGCCGATGCCCAGGGCCAGCGTCAGCATAACGGTGAGCGACAGTCCCCACGCCCGGGTGAGCGACCGCGCAGCGTGGCGAAGATCAGTGAATAGGGTCACCTGGGTATAGACCGTTGTCCCGTCACAAAATCATCGGTCAGGCGGCCAGTCGCAGCGGCAACCCGAACAACGGGAACATCCCCTCGACATCAAGGAACGCGTTCAGAGCGGAGATCTGTCCGCCTTCGAACTCCAGCACGGTCAGCGACCAGGCGTGAAACCCCTCGCCAGGCCCCGTGTACCGGTACTGCGCATACGCCGGCCCGCCACACGCCAGCACCGGCACCAGACGGGAGCCCCGGCACCCGCTTCCCCGCCCCGACAGCCACGTGCTGATGGTCGCGCGACCCTGCAACCAGAGTGTGTACGGCGGCATCGACAACACCGCGTCCTCACGCAACAGCGCGACCATGGCCTCAACGTCGTATGTGTGGAACGCGTCAATGTACCGGTTCAGCAGCGCCGTGGTGTCGTCAGCAAGTGGGGCGGACGAGGACAGGTCTGCGTTCCGACCAGCGAGGGTGGCGCGGGCGCGCTGAATGGCACTGTTGACGGCCGGGACCGAGGTCTCAAGGCACTCAGCCGCCTCGGCCGCAGACCACCCGAGCACTTCGGTCAGCAGCAGCGCCGCTCGTTGTTTCGGCGGCAGATGCTGCAATGCGGCGACGAAGGCCAGCCGGATGCTCTGCCGCAACACCACCTGTTCGTACGGACTGGCATCACTGGGAATCGCGTGACTGTCTGGAATCGGTTCAAGCCAATGTGTCCGGGGCCGGGCATCCAGGGGACTTTCCACTGTGCCCACCGGACCATCTTCGCGCGGACGCACACGGCGCTCGCGTTCGGCCAGGGCGTCGAGACACACATTGGTCGCGATGCGGAACAACCACGTCCGCAACGACGCGCGGCCCTCGAACCGATCAAGCGCCTGCCACGCGCGCACCATCGTCTCCTGCACGGCATCCTCGGCGTCGAAAGGCGACCCGAGCATCCGATAACAGTGCCCTGTGAGTGCGGCCCGGTGGAGCTCCAGCTGCGGTGCGTCGTCGGCCATGAGGGCGTGATTCTATCGAAGATCCCTATTCAAGGATCCCCAATCGACGCAGCAGTGTGCGCACCGCCTGATACAACTGGGTGTCCTGGCCGGTGGTCTGCCATTCACCTAGTGGTCGGTCAACCTCCACGTCCACTGGACGCGGCGCGTTTTCCATGTCGGTGCCGTCGGCGGCGCGCACACGCATCCGCGGCAGGCGCAGCGTCGATCCATCCACGAGTGTGTCGTTCCACGTGTAGATGATCCATCCTGCGGTTGGTTCTCCGACGATGGGACCGAGTTTCAGGGCGCGGTACCCTTCGGTGAAGTCTTCGGCGTCAGACAGGGAGTGCTGGTTGGTGACCAGCACCGTCGGCGACTCCAACGCACGCTGACCGAGTACGGTGCGGGCCGGCGACTCTGGGAGTCCCCGCAATGACATGCGCAGGTAGGGCTGCCGTGCAAACACGTCGAGGGCATACGCATTGACGAAGCCACCGTTGTTGTTGCGCATGTCGATGACGACGCCGTCGCGGTCGTGGTTTTCCGCATCCAGATCGATGTGCAACTGCTCGAGCGCGCCGGCGCTCATGTTGATCATGTGCACGTAGCCGAGTCGGCCGCCGCTGGACTTGAGCACGTACTCACGGTTGCGTTCCACCCACTGCCGATACAGCAGCGCCTTTTCGGTCGCCTGATCGATCGGCTTCACCACGACCTCACGCGTCGGCCCGGTCGGCGTCGCCGAGACCAGCAGCGGGACCCGCCGATTCACCGTATGTGCGAGCACCTCGTCGAGGTTGAGGCCAGGTCGCACGTCCTCGGTGCCAATCCGGCGGACATACTCGCCGGGCGCAATCTGCCGGGTGACCGCGGCGGGGCCCAGGGTGACGATCTCGGTCACACGCAGGTGTCCCTGCGACTCGAGCTCCCCGCGATCAAATCGCAGTCCGAGGCGACCGACCACCGGGCCTCCCCCGCCGCCGCCTCCGGAGATGCCGAAGTGCGACGCATTCAGGTCGCCGATCATCAGGCTCATGATGCGGCGCATTTCGTCAGGGTTGGCCGCCGCCGCCACACGGGGACCGTAGGTCTCGCGCGAGGCCTCCCAGTTCACACCGTTAAACGCCGTGTCGTAGAAGTTGTCGCGCAGCAACGTCCACGCTTCGCGGAACACCTCCATTTTTTCCTGTGCAAAGTCGGACGTGAACTCCGCCGTGACCGCCAGGGGCCGCGACGCGCGGCTCTCGACGGTGGCGATCTGGATGCGTCCCGCTTCGAGGTAATACACCTCACGACCGTCGGGACTGAACTGCGCGTCGGACTTCGCGCCGGCAGTGGTGGTCAGCTGCCTCGCGACCGGCCGGTCCGCGGCGAGTTCGTCCAGCGGGTACGTATAGAGATTGGTCTGCCCCGCCGCGGTGGCCGTGACAAGCGCCAGCTTGCCGTCCGGACTCACCGTCACCCGCTGCACGTCCAGGCCCATCGGCACGAGCGACAGACGCTGGCGGATGTTGTCAAAGACGGGCTCGACCGGGGTCGCCGCAGGCGTCGGTGTGGGTGTCGGCGTGGCCGTGGGTGTGGCGGGCTCGCCTCGCCGTAGCTCCGCAGGAGCGGAGGCGGGCGGGGATGCGGGCGGGGATGCGGGCTTCGGATTCTGCACAAACAGTTCGCGGAACACATCCTCGCGGAACTTCGGTGTGCGCAGCGTGAGATCCACACGCGCGAGCTGCCCGAGCTCCGTCCGTTGACGTGTATCAAAAAACACCGTCTGTCCATCCGGGGTCCACGCAATGGTGTTGGCGTAGACGTTCGAGAGTGTGCTGATTGGACGAGCTGGCCCGCCCGGCGCGCCCGTCGGCACCAGACTCACATTGGTGAACGACTTTGACCCGATCGTGAAGAGCGCGATCCATCTGCCTGACGGTGCCCACACTGGCACGGGCGCGTCAATGGCATCGGCGAACATGCCGGTCGCGAGCAAGCGTTCGGTGTTGTCACTCATCGTCAACACACGCAGCTCCTTGCGATCGCGCAGAAACGCGATCTGCGCGCCATCCGGAGAGAACACCGGAGAGATGTCGATCGCCGTGCCGGTGGTCCTGCGTGACTCGGTGTTGGTGGCGAAGTCGTACTGATAAATATTCTGCGTGCCGCCACGAGCCGCGACATAGACGAGTCGCCGACTGTCGGGCGACCACGCCGGCTGCGACACCAGCCCGACCTCAGCGGTCACACGCGTCGCATCACCGGGGTCCTTGGCAGACGCGGCAAACAGGATGCCCCGCGTGACAAAGGCGACCTTGCGACCGTCTGGCGACAACGCGAGGCCGGAGAACCCGTTGGTCTGTCGCAGGCGTTGCGGCACGGTGGTCGCCGGTGCACCACGAAACGTGAGTGGCACCTGGCGCGCGGCACCGTTGGCGGTGTCGAGCGTCCACAGGCCGAAGTCACGCTCGAACACGATCGTGCGGCCATCGCCGGACAACGAGGGGAACAACAGCCGGCCGCCGGTGAAGGCCGTCAGCTTGCGACCCCGTGCAGCCTCCGTCTCCGGATCCGCGTCTCCAGGGAGGTCCCGGCGCCACACGTTTTCTGCGCCGCCGCGATCCGACACGTAATACACCGCACGTCCATCACCCGACACCATCGGCCAGATCTGTCGCGAGTCACGCGCGCTGAGCAACGTGTACGTCGGCGTGGCCGGCAAACCCTTCGCGAGCCACAACTCCGACTTGTCGATGTGACTGCTGCCGCGTCTCCACCACTGCGCGCCCGCGATGCCGCGCGCCGCAAGCACGAGTGATGCGCCATCGGGGACTGCCGCCACACCAAACTCATTCACATACCGATCCTCGCTGACCGCCGTGGGTGTCCCGCCACTTGCGGGCACGCGGAAGATGTCGTTCATGGCGGCGATGTCGCGGCTGGTTGATGCGAAGTACACCCACGCGCCATCAGGCGACCATCCTTCCAGCACCTCAGCGCCATCGTCACTCGTGAGCCGACGCAGGGCACCGGAAGCGAGCGTCAGGATGTAGATGTCGCCTCCACCTGTCCGTGTCGACATGAATGCGAGATGTTGCCCGTCGGGCGAATACAGAGGACGACGCTCGGTGGCATCGTGAGAGATGAGCAATCGGGCCTGTCCGCCGGCTGTGGGGACGGTCCAGATGTCGCCACCGGACGCAAACGCGATCTCCTGCCCGTCGGGAGTAATGCCGGGCTCGCTGGCCGCATAGGACGGAGCGACTGGAGATTGGGCCAGGATGCCGGGAAACAGGGACGAAGCGAGCAACAAGAAGCCGGCAATGAGAAGTGTGCGCAAACGAGAGCGGGTCATGGCGAGAGATTATCGGAAATCCACACAAACGCGCGCCGCAGACCTCCCGTCTAAGAATCGTCATGAAGCGGATATCCCCCCTCGCCGTCGTGTGTGCGCTGACTCTTGCCGGATCGTTTGTGCCCATGCCCGCGCGGGCCGACGACCCACCAACAGGTCGGGCGACACGCGCCGCCAGCGTCGCCGCGCTGCGACTGGATCCGCAGGCGACAGCGATCCAGGTCGACGGGGAGTTGAACGACGCCGCCTGGCAAAAGGCCCCGGTGGTGACCGGTTTTCTCCAGCGTGTCCCCAGTGAAGGCGCACCCGCGAGCCATGAGACGGAGGTGCGGATCGCGTTTGATTCCACCGCGCTGTACGTCGCAGTGAATGCGATCGACGCCAACCCCGATCAGATTGTCGGCATCCTGACGCGGCGCGACGACCAGTCCCCGTCCGACTGGGTGTCCATCTATGTGGATTCGTTCTTCGACCGTCGGTCCGCGTATGAGTTCGGCGTGAATGCGGCCGGGGTGAAGTACGACCGGTACTGGTTCAACGACGCTTCCAATGACAACGGCTGGGATGCCGTGTGGGATGTGGCGGTGACGCGGCATGCCGGAGGCTGGCGCGCCGAGTTCAAGATCCCGTTTTCCCAACTGCGCTTCCGCCCATCGTCGTCGGTATTCGGGTTTGCGGCGGCGCGAACCATTGCCCGGTTGAATGAGACGTCGACCTGGCCGCTGATCGCGCGCAGTGCGAGCGGGTACGTCTCGTCGTTTGGGGAACTCACGGGGGTGGACGTGTCCGCCCGCCAGAAAAAATTCGAGGTCATGCCGTATGTGTTGACCCAGATGACCACCGCGCCGGTGCGGCCGGGGGATCCGTTGCGGGAATCACCCGACCCGGACGGCACGCTTGGTCTCGACCTGAAATACGCACTCGCGCCGGGACTCACGTTTACAGGGACGGTCAATCCGGACTTCGGCCAGGTGGAAGCGGACCCGGCGGTCGTGAATCTCAGCGGCTTCGAGACGTTTTTTGCGGAGCGGCGACCGTTCTTCGTCGAAGGGTCGGGCACGTTTCGTTTTGATGTGGACTGCAATGACGGCAGTTGCACGGGACTCTTTTATTCCCGGCGGGTCGGTCGGGCACCGCAGCGGCTTGTGAATGCGCCCGATGGGGGCTTCGCGGATCAACCGACGAACTCGACCATTCTGGGCGCCGGCAAACTCACCGGGCGCATCGGCAAATACTCCATCGGCGCGCTGCATGCGGTGACGGGACGTGAGTATGCCCGCATCGCTTCCGGTCCCACACTTGCGATCACCGAGACACCGGTGGAGCCGTTGTCCAACTACACGGTCTTCCGGGTGAACCGCGAGTTCGACAACCGTTCGCGCATTGGCGTGATCGCCACAGGGTTGCATCGCAGTCTCACGAGCGACCTGGCGTTCCTGCCCTCGTCAGCCGTGACGGGTGGCGTGGACGCCGATATCCGCATTGGCCAGCGCTACAGCCTCAATGGGTATCTGGCAGGCAGTGCGGTGCAGGGCAGCCAGGACGCCATCGCGCGACTGCAGCGCAGCACCGTGCACAGTTTTCAGCGGCCGGACGCGGAGCATGTCGACTACGACCCGACCCGGACGTCGTTGCGCGGGCACGCGGGCCAGTTGTCGTTCAACAAAATCGGCGGTGTCCGCACGCGCTTTAATGCCTACGTCAACTACAAGTCGCCCGGGTTCGACATCAATGACGTGGGGTATGTCCAGCGCGCCGACGAACTCGGGCATGGGTTCTGGTTCCAGGTCCGGGAGAACACACCCGGCAAATACGTGCGCGATATCAGCGTGAACTTCAATTTCTGGCAGGGGTGGAACCTCGATGGCGATCGGCGCTACTGGGGCGGCAACGTCAACGGCCATCTGCTGTTCACCAACAACTGGCAGTTCAGCACCGGGCTCAACTACAACGGTCAGGGATTTGCCGATCGCCTGACGCGTGGCGGACCCGGCGGGTACACCAACCCCAACGTCAACCAGTGGGGTTACATGCAGACCGACAACCGGAAGCCGGTGTTTGGCTCCCTCAATTTTTCGTGGCTCAAGGATCGCCATGGCGCGTGGCAGGGGGACCTCTCGCCGAGTATTACGTTCAGGCCGTCCTCCGCGCTGTCGATCAGCGCAGGCATCGGCTTCAATCGCAATCACTCGCAGTCCCAGTGGATCACCAACCTCGTCAGCAGCGACGGCCCGCGCTACATCTTTGGCCGCCTGGATCAGACGACGATGCGGCTGACGGCCAGGGTGAATTACACCATCACGCCGACGTTGTCCCTGCAGGTGTACGCGCAGCCGTTCCAGTCCGCCGGCGACTACTCGGGTTTTAAGGAGCTCTCCAACGGCCGGTCCAGGAGTTATGACGGCCGGTTCCGCCCGTTCGCCTACGAGGGCAACCCGGACTTCAACGTGCGGTCGTTCCGCACCACCAACGTGCTGCGGTGGGAATACCGCCCCGGCTCCGCGTTGTTTGTGGTCTGGCAGCAGGGTCGCGACCACTTCGTGCCGATGGGCGAATTTGAGTTCAGCCGGGGCTTCAGCGACCTCTTTAATGCCCCCTCGACCAACACCTTCCTCCTTAAATTCTCCCGCTGGATGAATTTTTAGACGCCCCAGGCGCTGGAATCTGACGTCTTTAGACGCAGATTCCAGTGGACTTCGGGACTTCGGGACTTCGGGTCGCCGATATACTGAATAGTCCTTTGGGGAGCGTGGCGAAACTGGCAGACGCGCAGGTCTTAGAAGCCTGTGGATCACATCCGTGTGGGTTCAAGTCCCTCCGCTCCCACCACGTCCGCGCACTGGCGTGCAGTCCCGTGCACCCAGGGGTGCCAATCCCCGATAGAATCGATCCAGATGAAGACTGAACTGACCGAGATCTCCGAGACCCAGAAGCACCTGTCCTTTGAGGTGCCCTCCGACACCGTTTCCACCGAAATCCAGCGAGTCGCCCAGGATTACGGCCGCAAAGCGCGCGTCCCCGGCTTCCGCCAGGGCAAGGTGCCGACCACCGTCATCAAACAGCGGTACAAGGACCAGATTCTGTACGACGTGGCCAACGATCTGATTCCGCGGCTGGTGGACGAAGCCCTGCGGGAGCGCGGCCTGGAGCCGGTGTCGGCGCCCGATATCAAGGATGTGGTCCTGGAAGAGGGCCAGCCGCTCAAGTTTCTTGCCGAGTTTGAGACCGTTCCGCCGATTGATCCGGGTGACTACACCGGGATCTCGCTGAACAAACCGCCTGCCGTGCTCGAAGTGGGTGCCGTGGACGCGTTGCTGGAGCGACTCCGGGAGCGCGCCGTGAAGTGGCATCCGGTGGAAGACCGCCCGGCTGCCGCCGGTGATGCCGTGCTGATGGACCTGATGCGTACGCCGCAGGCGTCCGATTCGGCTGACATTCCGGCCGAAGCGTCGCAGCCGATGCAGAACGTGTCCATCGAATTGGGCAACGCCGCGAATCCTCCGGGGTTCGACGAGCATCTCACTGGTGTGACCGCCGATCAGGAGCGCGACTTCACGGTGACCTACCCGGCTGACTACCAGCCGGCGGAGCTGGCCAATACAACCGTGGCGTACCACGCGACGATTAAGGGCGTGCGCCGCAAGGAGTTGCCGGAGCTCAACGACGAGTTTGCCAAAACCGTGGCGGACGTCGAGACACTCGACGCGCTGAAGGACCGGATCAAACACGACCTGCAGCACGAGGCGGAACACGAGGCGGACCACAAGGTGCGCCACGACCTGCTGCAGCAGCTGGCCGCGCGCATGAAGGCGCCCGTGCCGGCCGCGCTGGTGGATCGGGAGATTGATCGCCGGCTCGAGGAATTTGTGCGCCGTCTGATGGATCAGGGCATGGACCCGATGAAGGCCGGCGTCGACTGGCAGGAGTTCCGCGAGCGTCAGCAGGAACCGTCGACCGAAACCGTCAAGAGCACGCTGGTGCTCGACGAGATCGCGCGCCGGGAGAACATTGACGCGAGCGAAGACGATGTCGCGAAGGAAGTGGACCAGTTCGCCGAACGCTCCGGCCGCACGTCGGCCGCCGTCCGGGCCCGTCTCGAAAAAGAAGGCGGCGTGAGCCGCATTCGTTCAGGAATCCGCCGTGAAAAGACGGTGACGTTCCTGCTCGAGAAGGCCAACATCAGCAACGGGTAGAACCCAGAACCCCAGAACCCCAGAACCCCAGAACCCTGAACAGAACCCAGCACCCTGAACCTTGAACGCTGAACCTCTTATGGCATCACCCCACGCCCAACTCGTCCCCATGGTCGTCGAACAGACGAACCGCGGCGAACGCGCCTACGACATCTTTTCGCGCCTGCTGAAGGACAACATCATCTTCATCGGCACGGCGATTGACGACACGATTGCCAATCTGGTGATCGCGCAGATGTTGTTTCTGGAAGCGGAAGATCCCGAGCGCGACATCCTGCTGTACGTGAACAGCCCGGGCGGCTCGATCACCGCCGGCCTGGCCATCTACGACACGATGCAGTTCATCAAACCGGCGGTGCAGACCTACTGCATCGGGCAGGCTGCCTCAATGGCCGCCGTGCTCCTGGCGGCCGGTGCCAAGGGCAAGCGGTTCTCGCTGCCGAACTCGCGCATCCTGATTCACCAGCCGCACATGTCCGGGTTGGCCGGTCAGGCGAGCGATATTGATATTCACGCCAGGGAAATCCTGCGCATGCGTGAGCGGTTGAATGAAATTCTGGCCCATCACACCGGCCAGACCCTCACGAAGATTCAGAACGATACCGATAGGGACTACATCCTGGGCGCAAGTCAGGCGAAGGACTACGGTATTATCGATGATGTCCTCGACCGCAGGGTGTAGCTGAAGGGTGCCATGACCAAAAAAGCCGGCGAGTCCGACATTCTCCGCTGTTCGTTCTGCAACAAGGATCAGAATGATGTCCGCAAACTGATTGCGGGCCCCACGGTCTTTATCTGCGACGAGTGTGTCGAGGTCTGCAACGACATCATTGCGGACGACAACAAGTTTGACAAGTCCGCCGTGCGCACGACGCTGCCCACGCCGATGGAAATCAAGAAGTTCCTCGACGAGTACGTGATCGGACAGGACCAGACCAAGAAAAAACTCTCGGTGGCCGTCTACAACCATTACAAACGGTTGGAGATCGCCAAGCAGTCCAAGGGTCGCAACGAGGTGGAACTCAGCAAGTCGAACATCCTGCTGATCGGTCCCACCGGCACGGGCAAGACGCTGCTCGCGCAGACGCTCGCGCGCCTCCTGTCGGTCCCCTTCACCATCGTGGACGCGACCACGCTGACCGAGGCCGGGTACGTCGGCGAAGACGTCGAGAACATCATCCTCAAGTTGCTGCAGTCGGCCGGTGGCGACATCGAGAAGGCGCAGCAGGGCATCATCTACGTCGACGAAGTCGACAAGATCTGCCGCAAGGACGAAAACCCGTCGATCACCCGCGACGTGTCGGGTGAAGGCGTGCAGCAGGCGTTGCTGAAGATTCTCGAAGGCACCGTCGCCAATGTGCCTCCCCAGGGCGGGCGCAAACACCCGCACCAGGAGTTCTTCCAGATCGACACCAGTAACATCCTCTTCATCGTGGGTGGCGCGTTTGTGGGTCTCGACAAACAGATTGCCCGTCGTCTTGGCCGCAAGACACTCGGCTTCAAGGCCGATGTCAAGGCCAACGTGAAGGAGGGCGCCACACTCGTCGAACAGGTGGAGCCGCAGGATCTCATCAAGTACGGGTTGATTCCCGAGTTCGTCGGTCGTCTGCCGGTCGTCGGCACACTGCACGAACTGGATAAACCCGCGCTCATCCAGATCCTGACCGAACCGCGCAATGCGATCACGCGGCAGTATCAGAAACTGTTCGATTACGAAAACGTCAAGCTCCGGTTTACCGACGATGCCCTCGAGGCGATCGCGGAACTGGCGCTGCAGCGCAAAATTGGCGCGCGCGGGCTGCGCATGATCATCGAAGACATCATGCTGGATCTCATGTACACACTTCCGGGTCAGAAAAAGATCCGCGAGTGCGTCATCACCCGCGAGGTGGTAGAGTCCAAAGAGAAGCCCATCACTGTCATGGAGAAAGCTGGCTGACGCATGGATCAGTACGAGACCCTGCCTATCGTCCCGTTGAGGGACGTCGTCGTGTTTCCGCACATGATGATGCCGTTCGTGATCGGACGGCCGTCGTCGACGCGCGCGCTGGAACACGCCCTGGCCACCGACAAGAAAATTTTCCTCGCGGCGCAGCACGATGCGGCGATCGATGATCCGCAGCCGGCCGACATCTACACGATGGGGTGTGTGGCGAATATCGTCCAGTCGTTGAAGTTGCCCGATGGCAACATCAAGGTGCTGGTCGAGGGTGTGGAACGCGCCCGTGCGGTCGAGTGGAAGGAAGACAAGGGTTTTTACCGCGTCACCATCAAGG
The DNA here is from genome assembly GCA_964423815.1 of uncultured Solibacteraceae bacterium. Taxonomy (GTDB): domain Bacteria; phylum Acidobacteriota; class Vicinamibacteria; order Vicinamibacterales; family SCN-69-37; genus SYFT01. Next base: position 15,168 of record CAYRGW010000052.1, read on the forward strand.
TGCTGCCGCGCAAGGCCGAAAGTGCGACCGACGCCGAAGGCGTCATGAGTCGTGTGGTCACGCTGTTTGAACAGTACGTCAAGCTCTCCAACACGCTGCAGTACGACGCGATGATCGCAGCCGTGCGTGTGGACGACCCGTCGCGGCTGGCGGATACGATTGCCGCGCACCTGCAGGTGGGCGTCGAAGAAAAGCAGAATCTGCTCGAAATTGTCGCGCCGCTTGAGCGCCTCGGCCGCATCGTGGCCGTGCTCGAAGCCGAGGTGGACAAACTCCAGGTCGATCGTCGCATCCAGTCTCGCGTGAAGAAGCAGATGGAGAAGGCGCAGAAGGAGTACTACCTCAACGAGAAGATGAAGGCGATTCAGCGCGAGCTGGGCCGCAAGGACGAAAAGGGCAACGACGGCGACGATCTCAAGAAGAAGATCGCGCAGGCGAAGATGCCCAAGGAAATCGAGAAGAAGGCCATCGAGGAATTGAAGCGGCTGGACGCCATGCCGCCGATGTCCGCCGAGGCCACCGTCTCCCGCAACTACCTGGACTGGCTGATTGCCGTCCCGTGGCACAAGAAGACCAAGGACAGCAAGGACCTCAAGGCCGCTGAAGCGATCCTCAATGAGGACCACTTCGGGCTCGAGAAGATCAAGGAACGTATTGTTGAGTTCCTTGCCGTGCGTGTGCTCGTCAAAAAGCCGAAGGCGACGATTCTGACGCTGGCGGGCCCTCCTGGCGTGGGCAAGACCTCGCTCGCGCGGTCGATTGCGCGCGCGATGAACCGCAAGTTTGTGCGCTTGTCGCTGGGCGGCGTGCGCGACGAAGCGGAGATCCGTGGTCACCGCCGGACCTACATCGGCGCGTTCCCGGGCCAGATCATCCAGATGATGAAGAAGGCCGGCACGATGAATCCGGTGTTCCTGCTCGACGAAGTCGACAAGATGTCGATGGACTTCCGCGGCGACCCCTCGGCCGCCCTGCTCGAAGTGCTGGATCCCGAACAGAACAACACGTTCGCCGATCACTACCTCGACGTCGAATACGACCTGTCGAACGTCATGTTCATCTGCACGGCCAATGTGCTCCACACGATTCCGCAGGCGCTGCGTGACCGTATGGAAGTGCTCCAGTTGGCCGGGTACACCGAACAGGAAAAGATCCAGATCGGCAAAAAATTCCTCGCGCCGAAGGCCGTCGAGGGCGCCGGCCTCACCGAGAAGAACATCACGTTCACGGAAGAGGCGTTCCAGGCCATCGTCCAGCGCTACACGCGTGAGGCCGGTGTCCGCAACCTCGAACGCGAAATCGCGTCCATCTGTCGCAAGATCGCGCGCAAGGTCGTGGTGCAGGGCGCCGACTTCAGCGAGACGATTGATAGTGCCAAGGTGACCGAATACCTCGGCGTGCCGCGATTCCGTCCGTCGATGGCGGAAGAAAAGAACGAAGTCGGCGTCGCCACCGGCTTGGCCTGGACGGAAGTCGGCGGCGAGATTCTCGTGACCGAGGCCACGTTGATGTCCGGCCGCGGCAAATTGACCCTCACGGGCAAGCTCGGTGACGTGATGCAGGAGTCTGCCCAGACGGCCATGAGCTGGGTGCGCTCGAAGGCGCACGAGCTGGGTATTGCGCCGGACTTTAATCGTCGCACCGACGTGCACATCCACATCCCCGAAGGCGCCATTCCGAAGGACGGCCCGTCGGCCGGTATCACGCTGGCCACGGCGATGGTCTCTGCGCTCACGAAGGTGCCCGTGCGTCGTGAAGTGGCCATGACCGGGGAAATCACCCTGCGTGGCAAGGTGTTGCCGATTGGCGGCCTCAAGGAAAAACTGCTGGCAGCCCATCGCGCCGGTGTGACGACGATCCTCGTGCCGAAAGACAACGAAAAGGATCTCGCTGATATTCCGAAGAACGTGCTTGATGCGATGAAAGTCCACCTGGTGGAAACCATGGACGAAGTCCTCCGGACGGCGCTCGAGGGACCGCTGCCGGTGTTGCCCCCCAACCCCGACTCGGACATCCAGGGGCCGGAACTCAGCACCCGGCATTGACGCCGGGGCCCGGCCCCTACCCCGCACTGCCTTTGACCCAACAACCTCCGTCGAACGCCCCCGTCATCGAACTGGCCGCACTCAAGGACATGAGTGTGGCCGAACTCACGAAGGTCGCGCAGGATCTCGAGATCGTGCACGCCACGGGCCTGCGCAAGCAGGACCTGATCTTCCAGATCCTCCGTGCGCGCGCGGAAAAGAGCGGCCTGCTCTTTTCCGAGGGTGTACTCGAGATGTTGCCCGACGGCTACGGGTTCCTGCGTGCCCCCGACTACAACTATCTGCCCGGCCCCGACGACGTGTATGTGTCGCCGTCGCAGATTCGACGATTCGACCTGCAGACGGGTGATACGGTCTCGGGACAGATTCGCACGCCCAAGGAAGGCGAGCGGTACTTCGCGCTCGTCAAGGTCGATGCCATCAACTTCGAACCGCCGGACCACACACGACGCCGGGTGTTCTTCGAGAATCTGACGCCGCTCTACCCGGATCGCCGCATCAAACTCGAAACCGCCGGGGACAACTACTCTGCCCGCGTCATGGACATCATGACGCCGCTCGGCAAGGGACAGCGTGGTCTCATCGTCGCTCCGCCGCGCACAGGCAAGACGATGCTGCTGCAGAACCTTGCGAACAGCATTACGGCCAATCACCCTGAGGTGTATCTGATTGTGCTGCTCATCGATGAGCGGCCCGAAGAAGTGACCGACATGCAGCGCTCCGTGCGCGGCGAGGTCGTGTCGTCGACCTTTGACGAGGCCGCCCAGCGCCATGTGCAGGTCGCCGAAATGGTGATCGAAAAGTCCAAGCGGCTCGTGGAATACGGCAAGGATGTCGTCATCCTGCTCGACTCGATCACCCGCCTCGCGCGGGCGTACAACACGATCGTGCCGACCTCAGGTCGTGTCTTGACCGGTGGTGTAGACAGCAACGCCCTGCAGCGGCCGAAGCGCTTCTTTGGCGCCGCTCGCAATATCGAGAATGGCGGCTCCCTGACGATCGTCGCCACCGCGTTGATCGACACGGGCTCGCGCATGGACGATGTGATCTTTGAGGAGTTCAAGGGCACCGGCAACATGGAGATTCATCTCGATCGCAAACTCGCCGACCGGCGTGTGTTTCCCGCGATCGACATGCAGAAGAGCGGCACCCGCAAGGAGGAGCTCCTGCTGCCCAAGGAGGAGCTCAACCGGATGTGGGTGCTCCGCAAGGTGCTGACGTCCCTGTCGCCGACCGAAGCGATGGAACTGATGTTGTCGCGCATGACCAAGACCAAGGACAACACCGAGTTCCTCTCGACGATGGGTAAATAGCGCCCCTCCTCAAAAATAGAGAAAAACCGTCGGGAGGCTTTTTTCACGAAAAAAGCCTCCCGACGGTTTTTCTCCTCGGCCGGCCTCGGGGCCGGAGTGTCTGCGTCGTTCCGAGCGTTTTCGCGACCGCAGCCGCCCACGTCGGTGCTCCGAAGGGACTCTCCCTTATTGCTGTTCGGCGCAATGCCTGTAGGTCTTGCCCGGACTCTTCGCCGTTAACCGTCTCCAACCAATCGACTGGCCTCGGCAAAGGCCACTCCGATAATGGCACGATGTCATGAAGGCCCATCGTCTGGGCCAAGCTTGACCACGGCCATGCTTCCGCGCGAGCCACCAGTCCTGCCCTGAGGGCGTTGCGTTCCACATAGCGGCAGACAGTGAAGAAGTGCACGTCAGCCTGAATGGGGAATGCGCGGAATCTACCTTGATACACCGCGCCGTTGCCGGTCGTGTGCCTGAAGGCGCGCCATCGTTGGGCATGCGTGCTCAGGAGATGCTTCATAAAGACGGAGAGCTGCCCGTCTTCGACTGGCACTGCAACCAGATGGAAATGGTTCGGCATCAAACAGTAGGCCACGAGGCGAACGGGGATTTTCTCCAGTGATTCTGCAAGACAGAACAGGAATGCCCGATAGTCTGCCGGCGTTTCGAATAGCTCAAGCCTTCGCGCTCCACGATTCATCACATGGAAGGGAATGTCGGCAGTACCGCGACCGGATCGAAGAGGCATGCGGTTCAGCCTTACAAGAACCAGGCCACGGAGAAAAAACCGTCGGGAGGCTTTTTTTATGAAAAAAGCCTCCCGACGGTTTTTCTCGGGTATCGTCCTACCCGCGGATGACATATCGCCAGACGCTCGACTACCCAGGCCTGCAGCCTTTTCTCTGGACGCAGTTCCTCGGAGCCTTCAACGACAACATCTTCAAGATGGTCGTGTCCTTCCTGGCGATGGACGCGATGGGCGACGTCGAGGGTGTCTCACTCGTCGGCGCCGTCTTCATCCTGCCCTTCCTGCTGTTCTCCGGCTACGCCGGCCACCTCGCCGACCGCTTCGGCAAACGCTCGGTCCTCGTCTGGATGAAATGGCTCGAAGTCGCCGCAATGGCGCTGGCTGTTCCCGCGCTCCTTACCGGCCACCTCCTGCTGCTGCTCAGCGTGCTGTTCCTGATGGCGACCCAGTCGACCTTCTTCAGTCCCGCCAAATACGGCATCCTGCCAGAGCTTCTGCCTGAACACGAACTCTCGCGCGCGAATGGCCTTCTCGAGATGAGCACGTTTGTGGCGATCGTGGTGGGCACGTCCATCGGCGGCCTCGTCTACACCGCGTGGCACGCGACACCTGAATACATCGCCATGGTCCTGGTCGCGATCGCCGGCGTCGGTGTGTGGACCAGTCTGCGCATCCCCATCGTCGTCGCCGCAGCGCCGCGGCAAATACTTCGACTCGCGCCGTGGGGCGAAATCGCCACAGGGCTCCGCCGTCTCATCTCGGACCGCACCCTCTGGATGACCGCCGTGGGCGCGTCGTTCTTCTGGTTTCTTGGCGCGCTGCTCCAACTCGCGATGTTGCCGTATGCAACGGCCACACTCGGCGTGAACGAAGCGGCGGCGACCCAGCTCTACACGGCATTGGCGATCGGAATCGGCACCGGGAGTCTCGTCGCCGGCCGACTCTCCGGTGCTCACATTGAGCTTGGCCTGGTGCCGCTTGGTTCACTCGGCATGGGCGTCTTCAGCCTGGCACTGGCTGCCTCCTCGCCGTCGTACCTCTGGTCCGCCGTCTCGCTTGCGCTGCTCGGATTCTCCGGTGGGTTTTTTGCCGTCCCGCTCAACGCACTCCTTCAGCACCGTCCCGCCCCTCACGAACGTGGCCGCATCCTTGCCACCGCCAACGTCATGCAGACGGTCGGCATCCTGCTCGCCTCCGCCATCCTCTGGTTTTTCGGCACCCAACTTGGATGGACGATGCCCGCGGTGTTTGCCGCCGCCGGCGTCTTTACGCTCGTGGCTGGCGTGTATGTGCTGCTCACGCTCCCGGCCTTTTTTATCCGCTTCACGTTGTGGATGCTCACCCACACCGTCTACCGCATCACGGTCACCGGCCGGTCCAACGTGCCAACGGACGGCCCGGCTCTTCTGATCTGCAACCACGTCTCGATGGTGGACGGCATGCTCGTCGGCGCGAGCGTGCAGCGCTTCGTGCGATTCCTCATCCACGGACCGTACTTCCGTCTCCCCATCGTGCACTTCGTCATGAGCCGGCTTCACGGGATCCCGATCACGGCCGGCGACAAGGTCGACGTGGACCGCTCAATCGCGCGCGCCCGCCAGGAGCTGCTCGACGGCCACGTGGTCTGCATCTTTGCGGAAGGCGCAGTCACAAGGACCGGCAACCTCCTGCCCTTCCGGCGTGGCTTTGAGCGCATTCTCGAAGGGCTGGACGTCCCCGTCATTCCCGTCTACCTCGATCGCGTCTGGGGCAGCGTCTTCAGTTTCAAGCGAGGGAAGTTTTTCTGGAAACGTCCGGAACGACTGCCGTACCCGGTCACGGTCAGCTACGGCGCACCCCGCCCGGCCACCGTCACGGCTCGCGAGATGCGGCTGGCCATCAGCGAACTGGGCACCGAGGCGATGCGCCACAGGCATCCCCCATCCGCACAGCTCCACACCTCGTTCATCCGTTCGGCCCGACGCCACTGGGGACACCTGGCAGCGGCCGACAGCACAGGACAGACCCTGTCCTACGGCCGCCTGCTCACCGGTGCGCTTGTGCTCGGCGACGTCATCCGTCGCCGGACGGAGGGGCAGCAGCGCGTGGGCCTGCTGCTGCCATCGTCGGTTGGAGGCGCCGTCGCCAATCTCGCCACGCTCATGGCGGGCCGGGTTCCGGTCAACCTCAACTTCACGACCGGTGCCGATGTGCTGCAGGCGTCCAAGACCGTCGCGAACATCACCACGGTCATCACGTCCAGGCGATTCCTCGACAAGGCCGGACTCACCGCCACGCCGGACATGGTGTTTCTGGAGGACATTCGTGCGGAGATCACCGGGCCGCAGCGCCTCCTCGGTCTGCTTCGGGCCCGCCTCCTGCCGCAGCGACTGCTTCGACGACACGTCGGCGATCGCCGCTGGTCCTCCGCCAGTCCGGCCGCCATCATTTTTTCCAGCGGCAGCACCGGTGTGCCCAAGGGCGTCGTGCTCACCCACGCCAACCTGCTCTCGAACGTGGAGTCGCTCACACAGATCTTCCACATGCGCCAGGACGACTGCTTCATCGGCGTCCTGCCGTTTTTCCATTCGTTCGGCCTGACGGGCACACTCTGGTTTCCCCTGCTGCAGGGGTGTGCCGTCGCGTATCACCCGAATCCCATGGACGCCAAAACCGTCGGCGAACTCGCGCAGACCTACAAGGGCAGCATGTTGATCAGCACGCCCACGTTTGCACAGAGCTACATGCGGCGCTGCACACGTGAACAGTTTGCGCACCTGCGCTACGCCATTGTCGGCGCAGAAAAACTGCGGGCACCCCTCGCGCACGCCTTCAAGGAGACGTTTGGGGTCGGCCTGCTTGAAGGGTACGGCTGCACGGAAATGGCCCCGGTCATCGCAGCCAATGTGCCGGACCAGCACCACGGGGGACGCACCCAGGTGGGCACCAAACCCGGATCCGTCGGCCATCCGATTCCCGGCGTGGCGGTCAAGGTCGTTGACCCGGACACAGGAGAAGGCCCGCTGATCGATCGCGAAGGCCTCCTGCTGGTCAAGGGCCCCAACATGATGGCCGGATATCTGAATGATCCTGTGCGCACCGCCGAGGCGATTCGTGACGGCTGGTATGTCACCGGCGACATCGCACGAGTGGACGAAGACGGCTTCATCTTCATCACCGACCGCCTCGCCCGCTTCAGCAAGATCGGCGGAGAGATGGTGCCCCACATCAAGATCGAGGACACCATCAACGACCTGCTCGGCGAACTGGCCTCTGCGGTCACCGCGGTGCCGTGCGACGTCAAGGGTGAAAAACTCGTGGTTTTCTACACCCGCCCCGACGTGCCGCCGGCCGAACTGTGGGACCGGCTCATCACCAGCGGATTGCCGCGCCTCTGGATTCCGAAACGGGACGACCTGGTCCCGATCGACGCCATCCCCACACTGGGCACGGGCAAGATCGACCTTCAGCGCCTCAAAGCGCTTGCCGCAACCCGCAGCTAGCCGCGCTACAATCGGCCAGGCGATGACTCGACCCGCGTGGACCTTTCAGCGAATCTGTGCGCTGGCACTGCTCGTGCTGGCCGCATCCCCGCTGACCGCGCCCTTCTCAAGTGGCCATCCGCTCGACCTGCTTGGCGGCGCAGCCGCGCACGTCCAGTCCAAGAAGTCCCCCGACGAACCGATCGTCAGTCTCCCGTCCCCACTCGTGGCCGGGACCACTCTCGCTCTGGTGGTGGTCGAAATCACCACACCGGTCAGCGGCCAGCCGCGCGGCGTCGACGCGCTCCACCTGCCACTTCGGCTCTAACCCTTCACGCGCAGACCAGTTGATTGCGGGCCACTGTGCGTGATGTCGCACAGCGTCCCGGTGTGTCGGTGTGTGTAGGGAAATAGGAGCGTTTGCATGAGTGGACTTGGTATGGCATCCGTCGACCAGATGATGGGCGTGCTCAACAGCGTGGTCGGATCAGTGTTGTTTTTCGATGTGTGGTTCTGGGACGACCAGCGAACGGTCCCGTTCATCGTCGTCTGGCTCGCGTGTGGCGCGGTTTTCCTGACGTTCCGCATGGGTTTCATCAACATTCGCGCGTTCCGTCACGCCATCAGGGTGACGATGGGCAAGTTCACGGACCCCGATGAGCCCGGCGACCTCACACATTTTCAAGCGCTGAGCACGGCGCTCTCCGCGACGGTTGGCCTTGGCAATATCGCGGGCGTCGCGATCGCGATCAGCCTTGGCGGTCCGGGCGCCACACTCTGGATGGTCATGGCCGGCCTCTTCGGCATGACGGCCAAGTTCACAGAGTGCACGCTCGGGCAGATGTATCGCGACATCGACAAGACGGGCCACAACGTGCTCGGTGGACCGGTGCAATATCTCTCCAAGGGTTTCGCACAAAAGGGCTGGCCGGCCTTCGGCAAGGGGCTGGCCGTGTTGTTTGCGATTCTGTGCATCGGCGGGTCACTGGGCGGGGGCAATTCCTTTCAGGTCAACCAGTCGATGAACGCGCTGCAGGAAACGATTCCGGTGCTGGCGACGGCGCCCTGGGCGTACGGACTGGCGATGACGGTGCTCGTCGGCATCGTGATCCTGGGCGGCATCACCCGCATCGCGAAAGTGGCCGACGCGATCGTGCCCCTGATGGCCGGCGTGTACATCACCGGCTGCCTCGCGGTGATCCTGCTGAACGCCTCCGCCGTACCGGCGGCGCTCGCATCAATCGTGCAGCAGGCGCTCAGTCCTGATGCTGCCTTCGGCGGATTCGTCGGCGTCCTGGTGGTCGGATTCCAGCGAGCGGCGTTCTCCAACGAAGCCGGGGCCGGCTCCGCGGCGATCGCGCACTCGGCGGCGAAGACGAAATATCCCGTTCGCGAAGGTATTGTCGCGCTGCTCGAGCCGTTCATCGATACCGTGGTGATCTGCACGATGACCGCGCTGGTCATCACGATTACGGGCGCATACAACAACCCGGCGTATGCCAACCTCATCGCCAACAGTCAGGGCGCGGCGTTGACCTCACGGGCATTCGGGGAACACGTCTCGTGGTTCCCGTATATTTTGTCGCTCTCCGTCTTCCTCTTCGCGTACTCGACGATGATCTCGTGGTCGTATTACGGGGAACGGTGTGCGGTCTGGTTGTTTGGACCAGGGGCGTCGATGCCCTACAAGGTGTTGTTCCTGGTCTTTGCCTTCCTCGGGTCCATCGTCACCTCCACCAATGTGCTGAACTTCGGTGACCTGATGATCCTGGGCATGGCGCTGCCGAATCTGATCGGTGTGCTCGCGCTGAGCGGTCAGGTACGTACCGCCCTCGATCGCTACTGGACCGAGCTCCAGAGCGGTGTCATCGTCGAACACGGCCAGTGAGCCTGGCGGGACCGGATGCTACTTTCGCGGTAGCTTCTGGTCCCGCATCGCGGCCTGGTAGGCAAACACGGCGGCCACCGTCGCCGTCTGCTTCAGATCCTCGACCTGGACGCGATCGTAGAAGTCCATGTTCGAGTGATGGGTGCGTGAGTTGTATTCAAGGCGTTCCTGGACGAACTGGAATCCGGGGACGCCTGTGCGATCGATATTGGTGTGGTCCGTGCTCGTCACCGAGCGCGGGCCGAGAATTTCGACGCCCAGGTCCTTCAGCGGCGCAATCCATGCGCCGAAGATCGGCGCCACATTCTGATTGCTCTGCATCCAGATGCCGCGCACCTTACCCGTACCGTTGTCGAGATTGAAGTAGGCGGAGTGTCTGCCATTTTCCGGTCCGGGCGCGTCGGCCGTACCCAGATATTTCTCGGCGTAGGCCCTCGAACCGAGCAGGCCCTGCTCCTCGGCGCCCCACAACGCGACACGAATCGTCCGGCGTGGCTTGAGGCCGGCCGTCTTGATGATGCGAAGCACTTCCATCATGGCCGCACTGCCGGTGGCATTGTCGGTCGCACCAGTCGCGGCGTGCCATGAATCAAAGTGGCCGCCAATCAACACGATCTCGTCTGCGAGGTCGGTGCCGGGCAGTTCGCCGATGATGTTGAAGCCGTTCTGACGCTCAGGTGTCTCGGGATGGAACATGACGTCGATGTTGAGCTCCATATTGACCGGCAGCCCCTCGTCAAGCAGTCGCACCATCCGGTTGTAGTGTTCAACCGCGACGGTCACCTGCGGAAGTCCCTTGCCCGCCTGATCGGCCACGCGTGAACCACCAGCACCCAGGAACAAGGTCCCGCCATCCACACGCTGCGTCTGCCAGGACAGGTCGCTGCCACCCGCGCTCATGTCGGAGTTGGATCCACGGTCCACCAGTGCGACGACACCTTCGGACGCGTAGAACTCGTTCACGTTGAAGGCCGGAGCGCCTGCGCCACGCCCCGCACCACCCGCGCGGCCACCCGCGTCTCCGGCTCGGCCACCTGCACCACCGGCACGTCCCGCAGGGGCGGTGGCGGGCGGAGTCAGCGCTTCCTCGATTTCCTTGTCGGTCATACGAAGGACGATGCGTCCTTCGAGCATGCGGACCTCGCGCGCGGGCTGTGTCAGCACCACCGCGCCGCGCAGTTTGCCGCGCCACTTCTCAGCCTCTTCGGCGTTGGTGATCTGGGGCCGGAGGACCTGCGCCTTCACTGTGCCGTTGGTGCCGCTCGACCACGCCTTCGGATATCCGATGAGCGGCATCCCCTGCGGTCCCAGCATCGTCGCGTGGAAGTTGTTGAGGGACCAGCCGACGCCGAACGGGAACCGCTCCTTGCGCACGTTCTGCATGCCCCAGTCCTGCAGCGTCTTGACGGCCCAGTCGCCGGCGCTCTCGATCCCCGGTGACCCCTGCAGCCGCGGGCCGTGCACATCGGTCAGGTAGAACAGATGTTTCATGACCTGTGAGCGGTTCAGACCTTCGTCGCGGATCTTCTGGATGGCGGCCAGGTCGACTGACTCCGGAGCCTGCGCGGCCAGCGAGACGACGGCGGTGAGGAGGAGGAGGGTGGAGAGGAGGCGCTTCATGCGCGCGATCTTATCGCGCGCGTGGCTGGTCGCGGACGATATTGGGCGGACCGGCGTTTTCCCAGGTGAATCGCCAGCGCGAACCAGGGCGGACGTGGGTGACCAGCGCTGGGCGGAAACACGCCAGGCAGGTGCCGCCGGCGCGCCGGGCGCTTGGATAGACGATCCCCAGGGAGCCGGCCTCCAGCAGCGTCGCGGCGAGCGCCTGCGAGGCGATGTAACTCTTCGGATCAAGGCTGGAGCGAAAACCCCGGGCCTCCCGCAGATCGTGGAAGTCGGCTCTGAAATCGGCGAGGTATTCGTCGTACGTGACCGAGTCGGCCGGTGATCCAATTTCTGCAAGCGCCACCGATTTGTGAAATGCGACCTCCGCCTTCGCGGTTTCCAGTTCAAACCCCGCATACCAGGCACCACGGTCGGCTCCGTTGAATCGTGACCCGAGGGGATGGGGATGGGTGAACGCCGCGTTGATCACGGCCGCGTGCGGCACGGCGGTCACCAGCTCGTCGGGACCAATCGCCAGCGCCCGCCCACGCTCGGCGAGCAATCGCTCGTTGGTCGCAGCTTCCACTTCAAACAACGCGCGCAGGTGTTCGTCGTCATCCGCAATTCCAGTCAGCACACTTTCCCCGTGATCGAGTTGTCGAGAGGGGATCAGGCGGTGTGTGCCGGCGCGTCTGATCGCCGTCACGGGTGGCAAGCGCATGGTTACCCTGCGCGACGCGCGTCCAGCAGCCGGCGCACGGTCAACATGGCCGGCAATCCGCCGCGCAGCATGTAGTCGAGCGGGGTGGCCCCGTTGAACAGGCGATTGGTGTTGGGCATGTGGACCCACCGGTCGGCGATGGACGCGGAGTGCAGCACGTGCAGTGCCTTGAAGATGCCAACCAGCAGGGAGATTCGAGTGAGGCGATCCACGTCGAGGACCCGGTCCGGATCCCGCTTGAGCTGGTAGTAGGGGCCGTTGGTGACGCCACCCAGGAGCACGCGCGCGTCGACGTCACGGATTGACCATCGCGACATCAGGTTAAAAAAGCCCCGAAGTGCAGGGCCACTGAGCCGCGCCCGTTCCTCGGAATCGGTGAGGTCGGGCGGCTCAAGTGGAGCGCCGGTCCGGGGATAGGCCTGTGCGGGCAGCGCCATAAGGACTCCTGATCAGGAGTTTATTCCCTTCACGCTGGGCGGTCAACTGCGCTGTCGGTTATCGCTGAAACCGCGCGCAGTAGCCCATGGCGTGCAGTGCCTCTTTGGCTTTGAGCAGTTCCGCCTCCCAGTGCACCACTTGCGCCTCGGCCTCCGCGAGGGGGGCGGGAATGCCCTGTGAGGCCGAAACATGACAGCCTTCCACCCATGCCCGCGACAGGCGCAGCTGTTCCTCCGCGACCTCGACGCCCATGATTGGATCGAGGATTGACTTGTCCGGCCACAGTCCGCGTGTCGTGCCGACACCAATCAGCCAGAACAGACCGAGGGCCATGACCGTGGCGAGGGACTCGGAGAACCGGCGGTAGCTGCCGTCGAATCGAACCAGCTCCCCCCACTCACTCATGGACACGAGCACGAACAACCCGGCCAGCAGCACCAGCAGCATCCGGCCCCGTCTGTTCTCATGTGGGGGCAACACCGAGCGCCACCGAAACGGAAAGCTCGCGAGCAGCAGCACCATGAGCGCCCACTCGCCCACATCGGCCCATGCCGGGGACCACGGTCCAAGTGCGAGCCGCAGCAACCACCCGGTCGCCGCACCACTCAGCACCACACTCAGCACCACCAGTGGGCCAAACATCACGAGGACAAACTCCGTGCGCCGCGGCGACTCGGCTGATGACAGCAATTCCCGCCAGCGCTCGACGATCAGCCCGTGCGCGAGGTCAGCCAGGTCACGCATCCGAACTGGCGCGTCGTCGACCAGCTCAATCACCTCATCCTCGTAGCGCTCACGCCAGGCGGTTGGGTACCGACGAACGATCGCTTGGGCGAGTCGGGTCATCATGACGACTGCCGAAACCTCGCGCGATAACCGTACGTTTCGACGACGGCCCGCGCCTGGTCGCGTTCCTGTTCCTTGTGCGCCAACGCCGCAAGGGCCGGCTGCAGGTGGAATGGTGCCGCGCGGTCAGTGGACGCGCGATACCGATCCACTTCCGTCTGTGCTCGCTGCACGGCCTCTCGGGCAGCCTGGAACCGCTCGACCGCATCAAGCATCGGCCGCCACGGAAGACGCCAGCCGAGCAGACGATGCGCCACAAGGAGCCACAAAAACAGCTGGGCGCAGTAGTACAGCGTGTGGAATTGAGCCGGCACACGACTGGAGGGGGGCGTGGAGGGCGCCATGCTCCAATGCCACATCACCACAAAAAGACAGGTGACCAACACAAGCGCCAGGTTGATCGATCTGGACGGCTCGATTCGAAAAATCCGGCGGCCCCCGACATCAACGATGACCACAGCCCAACAACACGCGACCGTAATCCAGGGCACGGCGGAGTGCGGCTCGCCGAACCACGCGCCCAGTTGCCCACCTAACGCGGCGCCGCCAACGACGATCGTCAGGGCGGGAGCGACACCGACGAACCAGAGCACAGTCCTGAAACCCCAGTCCGTCAGGGTTGGATGATCCCCCGGCTCAATCAGCGCCTTCACGCGTTCGACAAACAGCCCCCGCAACAACTCGACCACATCGGCGAGCCGCACGGAGGAGTCGTCCATCAGCGCGAGGACCTCGTCTTCATACCGCTCACGCCAGGCGGCGGGATATCGATGAACGATGGCGCAAGCCAGGTGGGTCATCATGAGGGCTGGCTGAACCTCGCACGACGGTCGGTTGCGTTGAGCCGCTCCCGCACGGCGTCGCGCTCCTTGATGCGCTGTTCCAAGGCCCTCTGCGCATCAGCCAGCGGCGACATGACGCCTTTGTCGATCCATTCCTCACAGCTGGCGATGTAGTGTCGGGCGCCTTCTACCGCTGCGTCTGCCATCTTGATTTCCATCAGCAGGCGCACCAGACGCTGGCCTGGCCACACCTGCATCAGCAGCCAGGCGGCAATGGGTCCGCCCAGGTAGGTTCCCTGGTAGACGGCCTGCACGATCTGCATCCACCGAGGCGAATAGGTCTGTGGATTCGCGAGGAGCGCCCAGACCCACAACGTGCTTGCAGCGAAATGCAGGGGCAGACACACGAGCGCGATCACCACCGGAAACGGTGACCGCTGATCTGTGGTCTTCCCTCTCTGCCGAAATGTATGGACGCACCACATCACACCGAGCGCAGCGTAGAACGAGAACGCGGTCACGATCAGGCGCTCCACCTGGCTCTCAGCGAGATCAACGGACCACCACAGAGCCCATCCGGCCGCTTGAATGAACACGACGGATCCGCCGACGGCGAAGGTTTTGTAACGCATCACCCGTGCAGCTGCGACGGAGGGCTGGTCGAGGTCAATGGCCGCCCGCACCTGTTCCACGAGCATGTTGCGAAACAACTCACCCACGTCTAACGCGCGTACGGGCGCGCTCTCGATGAGGTCCAGCACTTCATCTTCATACCGCTCACGCCAGGCGGCGGGGTATCGGCGAACAATGGCTCGAGCAAGGCCGCGCAACATGTGGGTCTCCTACGCGTTGGCGAGGCGGGACTGCGCGATCTTCGTCACCGTGCGCAGCGCCTCGAGGCGCGCGCGCAGCACCTTCTGTCCGGCCGATGTGAGCTTGTAGGGCCGGCGACGCTCCTCGGCGGGGAGGGGTTCAATCCAGCGACGTTCTTCCAGACGGGCGATGGCGCCATAGAGCGTGCCTGGGCCGGGTCGTGTGCCGGTCATCTGTTCGATGTCCTGCGTCATCGCGTACCCGTGTTTCGGACCGTCGGCCAGCGCGACCAGGATGTTGAACGCCGGTTCCGAAAACCGGCCGAGCGACGACAACGACTCATCGAGTTTTTTGGCCATGGGCTAATCCGTGGGAGGTTATATCGCAGAACGTATTAGTACGCAATACGTATTACTTAGGTTCAGCGTTCGGGGTTCTGGGTTCAGGGTGCTGTTCAGGGTGCAAGGTTCAGGGTTCAGGGTTCAGCAAGCCGTACAATTGGCCCATGCATTACCGCGCGTTCGGGCGAACGGGATTGAGCGTGTCAGAAGTCGGCTACGGCCTCTGGGGCATGGGCGGGTGGACGGGGTCGGATGACGCCGAGTCCATCGCCGCGTTGCATCGCAGCATCGAGCTGGGTTGCACCTTCTTCGATACGGCGCTCGCCTACGGCGACGGCAAGAGTGAACAACTGCTCGGACAGGTGCTGCCCTCACATCAGGGAAAGAACCTGGTCGTCGCCACCAAAGTCCCGCCCAAAAACGGCAAGTGGCCTGCCAAGCCCGATTACGCGCTGTCGGACGTGTTCCCGGTGGACTGGGTCGTCGCCTGCACCGAACGCAGTCTGAAACACCTCGGCGTCGAGCGGCTCGACGTACAGCAGTTTCACGTCTGGACCGACGAATGGGCCGAGCAGGACGAGTGGATGGAGGCGATCCAGACACTCAAAAAATCCGGCAAGGTGCGCGCCTTCGGCATCTCGATCAACCGCTGGGATCCCACCAACATCGTCGAGGCCATGCGCACGGGCCTCGTGGACAGCGTGCAGGTGGTGCACAACATTTTTGACCAGCATCCGGAAGACACCCTCTTCCCGCTGTGTCAGGAGATGGGCGTGGCCGTCATTGCCCGCGTCCCGCTCGACGAGGGCAGCCTGACGGGCACGTTGACCAAGGACACGACGTGGCCCGAGGGGGACTTCCGGAACAACTACTTCCCGCCCGACAAACTCGCCGCCGCCGTGGACCGGGTCGAGCAGCTTAAAGGCGAGGTGCCCGCAGGCATGACACTTCCGGAGATGGCTCTGCGGTTCATCCTGTCCCACCCGGCGGTCAGCACGGTCATTCCGGGCATGCGCAGAACCCGCCATGTGGACGCCAATATGGCCGCCGGCGACGGGAAGGGCCTGCCAGCCGACCTCCTGGCCCGGCTCCGTCCCTACAAGTGGAACAGGGGCTATCAGGTTGAAAAATAAGCACTTCTGGCCCGGGGTCCAACGGTCCATGGTCCAGGGTTCGTACATGCGCTATAATCAGGGTTTCGTTTCGGGAGCAAGGAGCTGACCGTGAAGGCTGGAATTCACCCCAAGTACCAAGAGATTGATGTTCGCTGCGCGTGCGGCGCCACCTGGAAGAGTTTTTCGACCAAGGATGAGCTGACCCTCGACATCTGCAACAACTGCCACCCGTTCTACACGGGTCGCCAGAAGCTGATCGACACCGAAGGCCGCGTTGAGCGCTTCACCAAGCGGTTCGGCGTGCAGACGACCGAAGCCCGCAAGGCGCAGACCGCTGCGAACAAGGCTGCCAAGGCACCGAAGAAAAAGGCCGGCGCGACGGCTTAGTCGAAGTCCCGAGGTCCCGAAGTTCCGGGGTCCCGAGGGTTATTCAGAATCGAGCAAGGGGGCGACCGCCAGGTCGCCCTTTTGTTTTTCCTGCTCAAGTTTTTTCGCGAGACGACCAAGACGATGGTCCGCCTCCACGGTGCGGCGTCCGTGTGTATGGCCACGCACCACTTCCGCGTATCGCTGCGCCGACGCCAGGTCATGCGCGCGATGTTCATGATGAATGGCGAGCGCTTCTGCCGCGCGACGTTCGATCGCGCTGAACGGACGTTTCGCGCGATCGACGATGTGTTGCCACGCGACGGCGGCCTCATCAAACCGACGCGCGCGACGCTGCAACAACGCCAGGCGTTCGAGGGCTCTCGACCGTAAATCCCGATCCTCGGCGGACACCGCCGCGAACGAAAACGCCTCTTCCGCACGCACGAGATCGCCGTGTCGCTCGTAGAGATGGCCGAGGCCGAGCTGCTCACACGCCTCGCGACATCCGACCGGCCCATCAGTCGCCAATTCAAATGCACGCGCCGTCACGGCCGCCAGTGACACCAGATCCAGTCGGTTGTGTTCGAGCACGCCTTCGATGACTGCAGGGTCCCCCGATCGCAGGAACTGAAAGTACCGCACGGGGATCTCGAACCCGGGCACGTCGCCAATCCGATGAAACCCGAGCACGGACCGTTCGAGGGCCGTCAGACTGCAACTGGTGTCGTCCTCCCGACGACTCCACAACCTGCGCGCGGCCGGCAACATGTCGAAGTGTGGCAGGTCGTCAGTCGGCGTGGACTGGCGATGGAAGGCCCAGCGCGTCTCCATAAACGGCACGTCAAACGTCCGGCCGTTAAACGTCACCAGCAACGACGCATCGTCCATCGCGCGTCCAAGTGCGTCGAGCAGTGGACGTTCACCGGCAGGCCCGAGCATCAGCCACTGGCGCACTCGAAATGCATCCCCTTCAAACCAGCCGCAGCCGACCAGGAACGCGACCGTGCCGGCGCCCCCGCTGAGGCCGGTGGTTTCGATGTCGAAAAAAACGGTGCGCGCGGCCCAATCCGGCGTGGACGCGAGTTTGGGCTCAAACAGTCCGAGCGGCGAGGTCGGCGATAGTTGATACGACTCAACCCGACGTTTGCCGTGATATCTGTCTGCGTCGTACACACGGTCCACCACAAGACAGGCGGACGATTCACCACCGAGGACGACCCCGCCGAGCGCCT
>CAYRGW010000053.1:0-31984 GCA_964423815.1 uncultured Solibacteraceae bacterium
GATCGCCCCCTCGACGTCACCCGCCAGCAGGCTCGCGACGCCCGCCGCGCCCAATGCGCGCGCGGACGGATGTTGGGTGGCCAGCCGTCGAATGGTGAGTGTGGCCTGCTGTCCGTCAAACGACAGGCTCGCCTCGCCCTCGCCACGGGTCGTGGTGGGACGCGGCCCCCACTCAAACCCGCCGTTCACGCGCGCGTCGACGGACCGATCCGTGCCCACCGCTTCGGCCAGCTGCGAGACAGCGCGTTCAAGTTGCCGTTCCGGCGCCTGCCAATACCGCCACAACGACCAGCCGGTGGCGAGCACCACCACGGCCGCCGCCGCCAAGGCGGTGTACCGCTGCCATCCCCAATAAATCGCGGCCTGCGGTGTGGCCGGGACGACCGGTGCCATCCGAAGCACGTCGGCATACACCTCGTAGCAGTCTTCACAGGTGCCCACATGTGCCTCGGCCGCCGCGCGTTCATGGGCGGACAGCCGGCCGGCAGCCAGCGCCGCCAGGGTTTCCGGTGACAGGCACGTCATGATGTCTTGTCCTCCCGTAACGCGAGGCCTCGCCGCGCAAGCACCTGCCCCGCGTCGAAGGCGCTCACACCCGAGGCTTCGAGGGCACGCCGCACGTCGCCAAGGACACGGGTCAGTCGTCGATAGGTGGTCTGATAGTCCGCCGCCTGTGATCGGGCCACCGTCGCGACCGGCAGGTCCTCGTCAAACCGAAGCCGGGGCAGGAGACGATCCGAGGCCGGCAGATGCGACAACGCCTGGTCCAAGGCCTCGGAGACGCGGTCAGCCTCCACCGCGCCCATGTGTGTGTCTTCGCCGGACGGCGCACTATTACGTGTGTCGATCTCGTCAGTCGGGACAAACGTCCGTGTCGGCCGCACGGGCAACTGCGACGCCAGGGCATGCAGGGCGGCTGGCGTCTCAGTGACGCCGTGATTGGTGCGCATCATCTCGATGACCTCGTCAATCGCGAGACCATCGCGCACCCACAAGGTCTCAAGCAGGACGGCGACCGGTCCCAGTCGGCGTGCCGCCACCGACGGCCGCCAACGGCCCCACTGTGTGTTGCGCCACTCCTGGAAGGCCTGCCGCAGGACGGCAAGCAGATACACCTCGATGGGTGCGCGCCCCTCGAAGGCGCGCCAGACCTGGTAGTTGTCCTTGATAAGGTGGAACTGGACCGCCGAGACAAAGTCATCCCGGTCGGTCGCCGAGACATGATGCCGCTGACAAATCGCGCCGACGGTTCGGTCGATGAACGGACGATGGGCAAGATATAGCTGCGCTGGATCCACGGGGCGTTGCACGTGCGGGTGCAGGCATTTTTGCCCTCGTGACCGACGTTGTCAATGAACGTCATCCCTTCACCGCCCGTCCGAATAGACGGGCCGCATCACGCACATCGAGCATCATCAGGTGGGTTTCGCCACGCAACGGATGCTGGAGTGTCCGTAAGCGTTGATACCCAAGGCGCTCAAAAAATGGGCGCTCGGTGTCGCGGCAGTCCAGAAAATCAAAGCTGACACGTTCGCGACGCAACAATTCGTACACGCCCCGTGCGAGCGCCGTGGGGACCTCCAGGCCACGCATCTCCCAGGCGACCACCCAGCCGCTCGTCACTGTGCTGCGAAAATGAACACCGTGCGGCAACTCGGCCACACCGTACAACTCGGCATACAGAAACAGCGGCCCTTCGCCGACGAAGTTCGTCCGGACGGTGCCCACCAACTCCTGCGATCGTCGATCGGTCACCGTGATCAGCGCGGCCAGTGGATCAAGATCGTCACACAGGCCGCCCTGAATGAGCCGGGCCCCAGGCAACAACGTGTCGCGCGGCCGTACACCACGCGAATGTCTGAACCGGTAGGCCGCCTCGCGGGCCGCCATCGTGTCGGCCAGGCCGACAAGCAGGTGTGACTCCATCTACCCTGATAGATGGCCACCACCTCCCGATTTTTCACGGAGGGACGTCTTTTTATTTATGCCGCGGCACGGACACGGGAATCGGCTTTTCGATACGGGGCCGCTCCGGGGAGTCGGCCATGACCCACAACGTCGCGAAGACGGTGCGCGAGACGGCCTCGATCTTTGTAGGGTCCAGAAACTTCGCTTCGTCCGACGGCTGGTGGTACCGACGATGGAGCCCCGTGTTCCAGCCAATCGTCAGGATGCCGCGCTCGAGAAACGGCCCGGCGTCGGTGCGCGGATAGAAGAACTCCGAATCCCACCTGTCGTCGGTGCGATTCAAGCGCATCTTCAGGTAGTCCTGATTCACGCGTTCGATGAGCGCGTTTGTGGTGTCGCTAAGCACGCCAGGTCCGATCAGATACACCTCGTTGGGCCCCGGCACATCGGGCGAGTCGGCATCGGCCGTCCCCGGCGCGCGTGTGGCGCCGATCATGTCGATGTTAAAAAGGGCAACGATGCGATCAAGTGGCACCGGCGGATTGGCGACAAAGTATCGTGACCCCCACAGACCCTGCTCCTCCCCGCTGTCCCAGACAAAAAGCATCGACCGTTTCGGACGCACCGTCATCATGCGCTCGGCAATGGAGAGCGCCCCCGCGCTGCCAGACGCGTTGTCGTCGGCGGAGTTGTAAATCGCATCACCATCCACGGTGCGGGTGCCGACCGAGCCATCCAGGTGCGCCTGGACCGTGATGTATTCGTTTTTCAGGACCGGGTCGGTGCCTTCGACGAGCGCGACGACGTTGAAGGGACGATGGACGACGGTGGTGGAGGGGATGTTGAAGGAGATCCGCTTGGAGAACTCGAAGCTGGCCGGATAGTCCAGCGCGTCCCCGCGCGCGACGATCTGCTCCGCGGTGTAGCGCTCCCCCGTCATGAGTCCATCCACCGCAGCGCGTGACAACAGCGCCGACGTGACCTGCGCCGCGGCGTACGCCGAAGGCACCCACGGATCAAGTTCGCGCCGAACAAGGTTCTGGCCCTGCAGCTGCTGCCACCAGCCCGGCTGCGCGCTGGTCTGGGGAATCATGAGCACAGCGGCGGCGCCACGTTTGGCGGCTTCGGCCACCACGTTGCTCGCGCCAACCGTCACTCGGCCAAACTGCTGGATCGTCACGTCCTTCGGCATCGCGCGAGGCCCATGCGTCACGACGATCTTCCCGCGCACATCAACACCGGCGTACGGGTCGATGCCTTTGTCAGGGATCACCCACCCGTGACCGACGTACACCATAGGCCAGCTGCCTGTGAGCGGTTTGCCTGCGAAGGACCGCAACACAAATCCGTCGTCGAGCCGCAAGGCGGTGCCGTTGATCGTGATCGACGCGGCGCCCGCGTCCACGCGCGCCTCGTGCATTTCGTAGCGCTGATAAAACGTGCCCTGGTCACCAGACGGCTTCACACCGGCCGCCTCCAGGCGTTTCACGATGTAGGCCGCGGCCATATCGAAGCCAGGCGACGGCGTGTTGCGTCCCTTCAACTCGTCCGATGCTAAATACGCCAGGTCCTTTTCCAGTTGAGCGGCGGTGATGCTGTCAGCGGCCTTGCGGACGGAAGCGGGCAGCACACCCGCGGATCCAGCCTGCACAAGCAGCACGAGTGTGAGCAGAACAACAGGGATCGACATGGCCGGGATCATACGTCAGCCCGCAGCCACCCATTCTGGGACGGCCGGCATCCACGAAGGGACGAGCGGGCTTTTTCCCGCGTGTGGTTCATGCACAATGCGGTCATGCGCACATCTCTCCTGTTGTCTGCCCTCCTGCTGTCGGCTGCCACCGTCGGTGCCCAGCGTGAACGTGTCGTGGGAGGCCCGTGTGAAGGGTGCGACGCGGTGTTCATTGGAATGCCGACCTCAATCGCGGCCGAGGGGCGCTTGGCGCCTGCGGGCGAGCCCGGTGTGCCGATGCTCCTGCAAGGCACCATACGCAATGGCGCCGGTCAACCCGCCGGGGGCATCGTTGTCTACGCCTACCAGACCGACGCCAAGGGGCTCTACCCGTCGGCGCCTGCGCTGCAGGGCTCGGCCGCCAGACACGGCCGGCTTCGCGCGTGGGCAAGGACGGACGCGCAAGGCGCGTATCGATTCGTGACGATTCGTCCCGCGGGATATCCGAACACGGATATCCCGGAGCACATTCACCTGCACATCATCGAGCCCGGCCGATGCACCTACTACATTGACGATGTGGTGTTTGAAGATGACCCGCGACTCACGCCGCGACAACGTGCCGCGCACGACCGCGGTCGCGGCGGCACCGGCGTAATCACGCCGACGCGCGACGGGTCAGGCACCTGGCAGGCCCGACGCGACATCCGCCTCGGCGCCGGCATCAGCGACTACGCGCAATGCGGGCGATAGAGAGACTTCAGATGTCCCGCAGCGTCCTGCCTGGCGTCTGTCTGAGGATCCGGCGCGCGGGCGCGTAGCTGGCCGCCGTGGCCACCACCAGCATCGTCAACACCGCGGTACCGATCGTCAGAGGATCTCCGGGGGTGACGTTGTAGAGCAGTCCGTCCAGAGTGCCGGCGCCGACCTGGGACAACCCCACACCGATCGCGGCACCAACTGCGGCGAGCACCAGACCTCGACGAACCACCAGCAGCACCAGTGAACGTGGTTCGGCGCCAAGCGCCATACGAATGCCCATCTCGCGCCGGCGTTGGCTGACGGCAAACGAGATCAAGCCATACACACCGAGGGCTGCCAGAATCAGGGCCGCTGCACCAAAGGCACCAACAAGCCAGAGGCTGAATCGTCTGGAGCTGAGCGCCGTATCAACTGCGGCAGACACCGTGGTCACAGTCACCGGCACCTCGGGATCGATCTCGCGCACGACGCGCCGGGCCGTGTCTGCCAGTGTTGTTGACGAGGGCCCCTTGACCACAATCCACGCGCGCCCCGCCTGTCGCGGGCGCTGGCGGGCGGAGACGTAGATCGTCGGCGACGGGCGGGATTCCGGCGAGACCTCCCGCACATCTCCCACCACACCGACGACCTGTATGCCCCGCAGGTCTCCATCCATGTTGCCGAACTGAATCCATCGACCCAGCGCGCTGCGGTCGGGCCAACGCGCCTTCGCGAGCGACTCGCTCACGACGGCCACCTGCGGCGAGTCGGGTCCATCGTTGCCGTTGATCAGCCGGCCCTCGCGAAGAGGAATCTGCATCGCACCAAAATAGTCGCCGCTGACATGGCGGTATTCGGCCGAGCCCGTGCGGGCCTTGATGACAGGATCGTTGCGATCAAAACCTTCGAAGGTGGTGATCTCATCCGGGCGGGTCATCTCGATGAAGGAACCGTTGCGGCTCGACGCCACACCCAACGGAAACGCGGTGACCAGGCCGACCTTCGTCACTCCCGGCTGTTGTTGCAGGCGTGTGATCGCGGTGTCCTGGAACGCGACCTGGCGGGACCGTGCCTCAGGGCTGCCGTCACCGGGAACGGTCAACTCCACAACCAGTCCATCCTCTAGGGAAAATCCGGGATCGACCGACATCACCGCCATGAGGCTTCTGCCCAGCAGCGCCGCGCCCGCCAGCAGCACCAGCGTCATGGCCACCTGCGCAACGATGAGCCCTTCGCGGATGCGGGACTGACGCCGGCCACTCGTACCCGAGCGGCCCTGATCACCAATCGCCGCTCCGACGTGGGTCGACCTGGCGCCGAGTGCCGTGACGACGCTGAGGATCACCGCCGCGAGCAGGGACAACGTGACCGCAAACGCCACCGCCGGCCAGCTGACCTGAATGGCGTCCAACCGCGCCACATTGGCCGGCCCCGCCGCCACAAACAGTCGAACCGCCGCCATGGCGCCGGCCACTCCAAGGGCAGCGCCAATCAGACACAACACCATCGACTCCGCGAGCTGCTGCCGCCCCAGCCGACCCGCCGTGGCTCCAAGCGCGAGTTGCACCGCAAACTCGGTACGCCGTGTCGAGGCGCGTACCACCAGGAGGTTCGACACATTGATCGTGGCCACGATCAACAGCACAAGGGACGCCGCAAACAGCAGGCCCAACGTTGGCCGTGATGCGGCGGTGATGACCTCGAGCATCGGCACCACTTCGGCATCTTCCATCCAGGTGCCGTCGCCATGTGTCACCTTCAACGCGCGCGACAGCGCGCTGACTTCGCTGTTGGCCTGCGCGAGTGTCACCTGGTCGGCCAGGCGCGCGACCACCAGCGAGTTGTGGGAGGTGCGTGAAGGATTCTGCGGCGAGAGTTCCCGCGGCATCCAGATGGAGGTCTGGCCGGGGAAATCGAAGCCCTCGGGCATGACGCCGACCACCGTCATGGCGTCACTCCCGCTGCGGATGACCTCACCCGACGGCTGGGCGTCACCGCGCCATCTCCGCCAGAAGGCGGCGCTGACGACGACCACCGGCGGGCCTCCGGGTTGCTGCTCCTCCGGACGGAAGGCACGCCCAAGCACGGGCGAGACGCCAAGCACGGCAAAGAAGTCCTTCGACACCTGGGTCATCCTGGCAAGTTGGGCCTCGCCAGCGCCGGCGATCGGGATGGCTCCCCACGCCGACACCTGCGCCATGCTGCTGAAGCTGCGTGTGCCGGCGCGCCAGTCCTCAAAGTTGGGATCGGCGACCCGGTTGCGAACACGGCCCGTGTTCAGTTGATACACGTAGGCAATGCGGTCGGACTCCGGGTACGGAAGCGGGCGCAGCAGGACGCCCTCGTAGACGCTGAACATTGCGGAGGCCGATCCGATGCCGAGTGCAAAGGTCAGAATCGCGGTGACCGCAAAGGCAGGGACCCGGGCGAGGGATCGGAACGTTATTCGCATGTCGCGGCCGAGGTCCAGGAGCCACGCGCCACGCAGCTGGTCGCGTGCCGCCTCCCGGGCCGGCTCGACGCCGCCGAACTTGACGAGGGCCTGACGGCGCGCCTCGTCGGGACTCATCCCGGAGCGGATGTTCTTCGCAATCTGCTGATCGAGATGGAATTGCAGCTCTTCCTGAAGACGGTCGTCCCGTTTCGCCATGATGGTTATCCTTTGGCGGCTTCAAGGACGAGGTTGATGGCGCGCGACATCCGCTGCCAGTCCTTGATTTCCTGGGTGAGGTGTTTACGTCCGGTCGCGGTGAGTTGGTAATACCGCGCGCGGCGATTGTTTTCGGTGGTCTGCCAGTCGGAGGTGATCAACCCCTGACGCTCAAGTCGATACAGGGCCGGATAGAGCGTGCCTTGCCCGACACAGAGGACTTCTTCCGACCATTGTTCGATGCGTTCGGTGATGCCCCAGCCGTGCATCGGCGCAAGCTGCAGCGCCCGCAGCACAAGCATGTCGAGGGTCCCCTGCAGGATGGAAGCGGCTTCTTTGTCCAGACGTGTGGCCATGTCTCTCCTTCTGACGGTCGAAAGGAGAGTAACGTTCACTCCTTTCGGCCGTCAAAAGAAAAAGGGCGGAAGGTCATGTGACCTTCCGCCCACCTGTTTCTGAACCCCGGCACCCCGGGACCTCGGGACTTCGTGTTTATGCGCAGCCGCTCGTGGTGCCGCAGTTGGTGCACTTGTAGCAGGATCCTGAGCGGACCATGATCGACCCGCAGGTCGAGCAGGGAGGGGCGTCGGACTGGTTCTGCATCGCCGCAAACTTGGAGCCGGTCGGCGCCGCCTTCGCGGCTGGCGCCGCTTCGGCGAGGGCCACGACGTCGAGCGTGAGCTGCTCCGGCGTCGTCACCGTCTCGGGCACGTTCACCCCCGCGCGGAACTGCTCGTCGTGCGACAGGAACTTCGCGGCCATCCACCGGAAGATGTAGTCGACGATGGACTTGGCGAAGCGGACGTCGGGGTTCTTCGTCATGCCCGCAGGTTCGAAGCGGACGTGGCTGAACTTGTCGACGAGATCCTGCAGCGGCACCCCGTACTGGAGCGCGTAGCTGATCGCCTGGGCGAAGGCATCGGCAAAACCCGAGATCGTCGAGCCCTCCTTGGCCATCGTGAGGAAGAGTTCCCCGGGCATGCCGTCTTCGTAGAGACCGACGGTGATGTAGCCCTCGTGACCGGCGATGTCGAACTTGTGGGTCAGTGACTTCCGCTCATCGGGCAACTTGTGGCGCGCCGGCATCGGCGCGGCTTCGGTGGCCTGTTCAATCACCCCTGCGCGCTGAATCGCCGCCTTCGACGTATTAAGCGGCTGGGTGCGCTTGGAGCCGTCGCGGTAGATCGACACGGCCTTGGCGCCGATGCGCCAGGAATCGATGTAGGCCTGCTCGATGTCCTCGACCGTGGCTTCCGTCGGCACGTTGACCGTCTTGCTGATCGCGCCCGAGATGAACGGCTGCACGGCGCCCATCATCTTGATGTGGCCCATGTAGTGGATGGAGCGTGCGCCCTTCATCGGCTTGAACGCGCAGTCAAACACCGCCAGATGGGCGTCCTTGAGGTGCGGCGCATTTTCGATCGTTTCGTTCTCGTCGATGTGCGCGAGGATGTCGGCAATCTGCGGCTGCGTGTAGCCGAGTTTGGAGAGCGCCATCGGCACGGTGCCGTTGACGATCTTCATCATGCCGCCGCCCACGAGTTTTTTGTATTTGACGAGCGCGATGTCCGGTTCCACACCGGTGGTATCGCAGTCCATCATGAAGCCGATGGTGCCGGTCGGCGCGAGCACGGTCGCCTGCGCGTTGCGGTAGCCGTGGGCCTCACCCAGTTCCACACACTCGTCCCAGATTTCCCGGGCCTTGTTGAACATCGGCTTCGGCACGTGGGTCTTGTCGATGTCCTTGAGGGCCGCGCGGTGTTTTTTCATCACACGCAGCATGGGCTCGCGGTTTTTTTCGTAGCCGGGGAACGGCCCGCCGTGGTCACGCGCCGTGCGCGCGCTCTGCGCAAACGCCGCGCCGTGCATGATCGCCGTGATGGTGGCCGCGTAGTCACGACCGGCATCGCTGTCGTACGGCAGACCGCGCGACATCAGGAGGGCGCCGAGGTTGGCGTAGCCGAGGCCGAGCGGACGATACGCGTGGCTGTTGCGCGCGATGGACGCCGTCGGGTAGCTCGAGTTGTCGACCAGGATTTCCTGCGCGGTGATGAACGTCTTGCAGGCGGCCTCGAAGCCGTCGAAGTCGAACTCGCCCTCGTCGTTCACAAACTTCATCAGGTTGATCGACGCGAGGTTGCACGCCGAGTCGTCCAGGAACATGTATTCCGAGCACGGGTTGCTCGCGTTGATGCGGGCCGTGTTCGGGCACGTGTGCCAGTCGTTGACGGTGGTGTCGAACTGCATGCCGGGATCGCCGCACACCCAGGTGCCCTGCGCGATCTGCCGCATGAGGTCGCGGGCCTTGTAGGTGTCGACCACCTCACCCTTGGTCACACTGCGCGTCTGCCACTCGCCATCGTCGAGCACGGCGCGCATGAATTCGTCGGTGACACGCACGGAGTTGTTCGAGTTCTGGAAAAAGACCGAACCGTAGGCGACGCCCGTGAACGAGCCGTCGTAGCCGGCGTCAATCAGCGCCCAGGCCTTTTTCTCTTCCTCAACCTTGCAGTTGATGAATTCCTCGATGTCCGGATGTTCCGCGTTGAGGATCACCATCTTGGCCGCGCGACGGGTTTTGCCGCCCGACTTGATGACACCCGCAAATGCGTCAAAGCCCTTCATGAAGGACACGGGACCCGAGGCCGTGCCGCCGCCGGCCAGAACCTCGCGCGACGACCGAATCGCCGACAGGTTGGACCCGGTGCCCGACCCGAACTTGAAGAGCATGCCTTCGGTCTTCGCCAGACCGAGGATCGACTCCATCGTGTCCTGGACCGCATTGATGAAGCAGGCCGAACACTGCGGCGCCTTCTCGAACCCGCAGTTGAACCAGACGGGGCTGTTGAACGACCCCTTCTGATAAACCAGCAGATGTTTCAGGTCGTCGCTGAAACCGAGGAGATCGTCTTCCGAGGCAAAGTAGCCCTGTTCACGCGCCCAGCGGGTGATCGTGTCCACGACGCGACCGACCAGCTGTTTGACGGAGCGTTCCCGATCGGGCGCGCCGAGCTGCCCGCGGAAATACTTCGAGACCACGATATTGGTGGCCTGCTGCGACCAGAACTTCGGAAACTCGACGTCCCGTTGTTCGAACACGACCTCGCCGCGTTCGTTCGAGATGATGGCCGAGCGCAACTCCCACTCGACCTCCTCAAACGGGTCTACGCCGTCACGTGTGAAATACCGTTCGAACTCGAGTCCCGTCACAGACGCGCCCGGACCAAACGTCCGTCCCGTCTCCCGAGTCGTGGATTCCCCCACCGTGGTTCCTGTGTTCTGGGCTGTCTGCATCTACGTCAACCTTTACCTTTCGTACATAGTCCCGCATCCGCCCCGGATACGGTCCTTGTTCCCGTCAAGACCAATCAACTTCGACGCCGACAACAGGGCCCCCCTCCTTGTTCCGCCAGTTCCAGGAACTGGAGGGGCGAGGAGGCAGAAGTCACGTCCGAAGCGCTGGGAAGCGTCGGAACGGCTGTTGCGGTGCCGGGAAACGAATATGCGCCCGTGTTCCAGTGAAGTCAAGGCAGAACCCACGACATATGGTGGATGTATCGGTCCCATGACGCGATATCTTGAGAAAACCCTGTCAGTACTGCCGTTTTTTCACCTGCCCTATTTTTCATTGCCGTTACATCCAGTCACGGCCTGAACGGACTCCTAAGACAGAAGGCGAAGATACCACGAAACTGTGGCGCGCAGAGGGGGCGCTCGGCGGGGTGCGATAAAGTGCCCTGATGAGCGGCGAGACCCCGGACACCCTTGTCTCGCCCTCCACCCCGGAGCTGACGGGCCTCGACTGGTTCGCGTCCAGGCTGCCGACCTTCGCGCAGATCATCGCGGTATCGGGATTCCCGACCCAACTCCTGATTGCGGGTGTCCTCATCGTGGGGGTCGGCATGTCCCCCTACAGCAGCGAGGGCCTGTCCCTGCAATTTGTGGCCACGCTCAGCTTCATCGACACGGCGGTGGTGGCCCTGCTGATTCTTGTGTTCCTCCGCTGGGGCGGCGAAGACTCCCACACGGTGTTTTTTGGCGGACGTCCCATCTGGCCCGAATTCTGGCGCGGCCTGGTGTTTGTCCCCGTGTTGCTCATCACCGTGACCGCCATCGTCGCCGGGCTGCGTTACCTCGCGCCGTGGCTCAACACCGTCCCTGAGAACCCGCTCGCCGCCTTCATGACCAATCCGTTTGATGCGGCCATCTTCACGGTGATGGTCATCCTCGCCGGCGGCGTGCGCGAGGAACTGCAACGCGGCTTCATCCTGCACCGCTGCCGACAGCGCCTCGGCAACATCTGGACGGGCAACCTGATCTTTGGCCTGGTCTTTGGTGCCCTCCACATCGAGCAGGGTTATGACCTTGCCGTGGTCATCGGTTTGATGGGCATGGTGTGGGGCGCCACCTACATCCGCCGGCGCTCGGTGGTGGCCGGCATGGTCAATCACGCCGGCTTCAACACGGCCATGGTGCTGCAGCAGATGCTGGCCACCTCGCTCGGAATCACCCGGTGACGCGCAAGATCCTCGGCGTCTGTGCGCTGCTCGCGATCGTCACGCTGCCGGCAGTGACCACGCGTATTTATGCGTCTGACGAAGTGCAATATTTCGCGTTCCTGCGGTCCCTGGCGTTTGACGGTGACCTGAGCTTCCAGAACGAATATCAACACTTCTACGATGCCGGTGCCGGGGGCACGGGTTTCCACGAGACGTTCCTGGCGGAACGCTTTACCGCAGCGGGCCGTCGCATCAACTTCGGCACCATCGGGCCGGCCCTGTTGTGGGCGCCGTTTTATGGCGTGGGCCACCTCGTGGCCGGACTCACCGGTGCGCCGCAGGACGGATACAGCGCGCCCTATGTCTCGGCCGTGGCCTACGGATCCACCATCTATGGGTGGCTCGCCATCGGGCTGTCGGCGCTCATCGCGCAACGACTGGTCGGACGCGGCCTCTCGCCGGCGATCGCGGTCGTGATCGGCACGCCGCTGATCTTCTACATGTATGTGGCGCCGCCGTTTTCCCACGCCTGCGCTACGTTTGCGGTCGCGCTGTTTTTGTGGGTCTGGCTGCGCGTCAGAGATCGCTGGTCTCTGCCAGGCGTGATCGCCCTCGGCCTGACCGGTGGCCTGATGGGCACGATGCGCGATCAGACGGTCCTGTTTCTGATCCCTCCGGCGATCGACTTTCTCCGATGGACACTGTGGTCCAGGGTTCCACAGAGCTCGGGGGACGGGATTCGGCTCGCGCTGGCGGGCACACTCGCAACGATTTTTGCCTACAGCCCTCATCTGCTGGCGTCGCGGGCGATCAACGGCTACGTGGGCCCGCACGAATCTGTCGGCAACAAGATGTCCTGGACGTCGCCACACTTCTTTGAGGTGTTGATCAGTCCGCATCACGGGTGGCTGGCGTGGACGCCGCTGGCCGTGCTCGCGCTGGCGGGTCTGGTTGCACTGGCCACCGGCCGCACACGCGCGCGCCAGACAGACGCCGCATGGATCGGCGTCTGCGCGTTGGTCATGGTGCTCCTGCAGGTCTACATCAACGGCGCCGTGGAGTCGTGGACCGTCGCGGGTGCGTTTGGGCAACGGCGGTTCGTGGAACTGACGCCGCTGCTGGTCCTTGGGCTGGCCGCCGTGTTGACCACGGACCTGCAACCACGACGCCTCACCTGGGTGGTCATCGGCCTCTGCGTCTGGTGGAATCTTGGCCTGCTCCTGCAGTTTGGCACCCATCGCATGGATCGCCAGGGCCTGACTTTGGGAGACAATGCGAGGGTCACGTTTATCGAGTTACCGCTCGAGGCGCCCACGCTCCTCTGGCGGTACCTGACCAACCGTGACTCGTTTTATCGCCAGCCACGCCAGTGAAAATTCTCTCGTTCGCCGACACCAGATTCCCCATCGAACGCGCCAACGGCGTGCAGACGATGCAGACGTGTCATGCGTTGGCGATGTCGGGTCATGCGGTCACGCTGCTGGTGCGGCCGGACACGGCGACACCGGCCCGTGATGCGTGTGCGTTCTACGGACTGGAACCAAGTGCGCTGCTGCACATCGAGGTCATCCCGTCGTCTGGCGCCGCGCCGCTGCGACGTGCCCGGATGTTGTGGGAAGGGGTGCGGCGAGCGATGTCCGGATCCTTTGATGTGGTGTTCACACGGGACCTGGGTCTGGCCGCGTTGCTCTCGAGGCTGCCTGCGGGCCGCCGCCCGGGACTGGTCTATGAGTCGCACGGCATCGCACCCATCGTGAGTGCGGAGATGCCGCGGCTACTGGGGCGGCCGGCACTGGCGCCGAGCGCCGCCAAGTTGCGACGCCTCGATCGGCGGGAGGCCCTCGTGTGGCGGTCGGCCGACGCGTACGTGACCATCACACAGGCACTGGCAGAGGACCACGCCGCGCGATACGGCGCGCGCGACCATGTGTTTGTGATCCCCGACGGGACGGTGGTCACCGCCCCCGGCCCCGTGAGATCGGCCGATGGACCGATGGTGGCCGCGTATGCGGGGCATCTGTATCCATGGAAGGGCATCGACGTGTTTGTCCAGGCGCTCGCCCACACGTCTGACGTGCGCGGTCTTATCGTTGGTGGACATCCCGGCGAACACGATCTGGCGCGTGTTCAGGCCCTTGTCGCCACCCTCGGCTTGTCCGACCGGGTCACCATTACCGGACTGCTGGAGCCCCCCGCCGTCGCGGCGGCGCTCAACACCGCAGACATTCTTGTGTTACCCAATACCCACAGCGCCATCTCCGACCGTTACACTTCCCCGTTGAAACTTTTTGAGTACCTCACCCGCGCCCGGGCCATTGTGGCCTCCGACCTGCCATCGATCCGGGAGGTGCTGACGCATGAAGACACGGCGTTGCTCGTGCCGGCCGATGACAGCCAGGCTCTGGCCGCAGCGTTGACCCGGTTGTCGACCGATCGCCCCCTGCGTGACCGTCTTGGTGCGGCCGCGCGTGCGCTGGCGCCGGACTATTCGTGGCAACGGCGCGCCGAACGGCTTGCGCCGGCACTGACGACGGCGGTGCAGCGATGATCTCCCAGGCGATCTTTTTGGTCATCCGGTGCCCCGAGTGCCAGACACGTCTGGTGCCGAACGATGGGGGCGCGAGTTGCCCGACGTGCGGACGGTTGTTTGATGGGGCGCGCGGGTACCTGGACTTGCGTCCCCTCGCCGCGTTTGAGGAACAGACCAAGTACCTCGACGAGGCGCTGCACATTGATGCGCGCCATGAAACCGTGGCGCCGCCGTTGCTGGGCTCAAAAATTCGCAACGACCGGCTCCGCGCGTTTCTGGATCTGAATCCCCAGGACCGCGTGGTGGACCTGGGGTGCGGCAGCGGTCGTGCGATGTTGTGGAACCGCGACACGGGCGCCGCCATGACGGGCGTCGACATCGCACCATTTTTTTCGCGCGAAGCACTGGACGGGACGGATTTGCTGCTGGGCGACCTGCGCCGCCTGCCGATTGAAGACGCCGTGTTCACCAAGGCGTGGTCACTGGACGTGCTGGAGCATCTGTCTCCACCGGCACTGCACGACATGTTGCGCGAGGCCAATCGGGTGCTGGTGCCCGGCGGGGCGTTGTTTGTCTACACCCATGTCCGCAAGAACGGTCCCATCGCCATGGGTGTACGCCTGGTCAACCGCCTCGCGCACGTCGTTGAGCGACTCGGCCTGATTGATCTGCGCACGGAACGTCTGCGCAAGTCCGATCACCTCAATCCGATCACCGACCACGACGACCTGCATCGTGTGGCGGCGGCTGCTGGATTCGAGGTGGACCGCATCACCTACTACACGCCGATCATCGGCGCATTCGTCGAGAACATCCTCATGCGGATGGGTGAGCGGTTCATGACGCGCCGGGCCGATCGCCGCACGCCGTCCGGTCAGACACCGGTCGAGGGGGATGCGGTGCGCACCGCGCGCAAGGAGGCCAAGGCGCGACTGCGCAGTGGCGGCGCGTTTTATTGGGCCCTGCGTGGGGTCTCCGCCGTGATGTATCTCGATGTGCTCGCGTTTGGCCGGCTGAAGTCCGGCCCCTTCTTTGCGCGCCTGCGCAAACGATCATCGGTGGTGCCGCCCTCGTGACCATCGTGTATGCCGCGCTCGATCAACGTGTGCCGGGCACGCTGGGCGGATCCGTCCACGTGCAGGCCGTGGCCGAGGGGTTGGCCGCACGTGGGCACCAGGTCCACGTGCTTGTTGATCAGGGCGGCCCGTGGCCAACCGGGCCCGATTCCAATCCGGTGCACTGGCATGTGATGACGCCGCCGTTCGGGCAGTCCGTGCTGCGATGGACCCGCGTGGGTGCCGTCGCCGACCTGGCCCGGCGCGTCGGAGCCGACGTGATCATGGAG
The DNA here is from genome assembly GCA_964423815.1 of uncultured Solibacteraceae bacterium. Classification (GTDB taxonomy): domain Bacteria; phylum Acidobacteriota; class Vicinamibacteria; order Vicinamibacterales; family SCN-69-37; genus SYFT01. The sequence continues at coordinate 15,346 of CAYRGW010000053.1, forward strand.
CGGTACTACAACTTCGGCGGCGAGGGCGTTCGGGCGGCAAAACGCCTGGGCATTCCGTCAGTGCTCGAAGTCAACGCACCCGTGATCGATTACCCGGGTTCCACCAAGAGCCGGGTCGACCGCGCGTTGTTGTTTGAGCCCATGCGTCGGTGGCGGGATGCACTGTGCCGTGACACCGATCTGTTTGTCACACCCACACGCGGCATCCTCCCGCCGTGGATCGATCAATCAAAGATCCTCGAAGCCGAGTGGGGCGCTGATGTGGATCACTTCAACCCGGAGGCCAGCGGCCCTCTGCCCTTCACGCGGGACCCCAACCGGGTGCTCTGTGTTTTTGCCGGCGCCTTCCGCTCCTGGCACGGCGTTGTGCAGCTGTCCGCGTCACTCGCGCGCCTGCATGCGCAGGGTGAACATCGCCTCGGGGCGGTGTTCATCGGAGACGGTCCCGAACGCGCCAACGCCGAACACGCCGCGCGTGATGTGCCTGGCGTGACCTTCACGGGCGCGGTGCCACACGCCGACCTTCCACAATGTCTCGCGGCGGCCGACATCGGCGTCGCACCCTTTGACCCCGGCAAACACAAACCGCTCACGCTCGGGTTTTATTGGTCGCCGCTCAAGATCTTCGAATACATGTCCTCGGGACTACCCGTGGTGGCGCCGCGCCTTCCCCGCATCGCACACCTGGTCGGCGACAACGAACAGGGGGTGTTGTACGACCCCGTTGACCCGCGCACACTCGACGCGGCCCTGGTCCGGCTCACCGACGACGCGCTGCGCGCCCGGCTTGGCCGGTCCGCGCGTGATCGCGCCGTCGCCCAATACTCCTGGCGCGCCCACTGTGAACAGGTCGACGCGCGCCTGCAAATCCTGACGCAGCGCTGAATGGCCGATCCCCTGCACGTCCTGCTGGTCACCGACTCCTTCCCGCCTGGTTCAGGCGGATCAGGGTGGAGCACGTTTGAACTGGCGCGGCAGCTCCGTCACCGTGGTCACACCATCTCGGTGGTGCATGCCTCGGCGGGTGATGCCACCGGGATCACAGAGACACACTACGAGGGCATCCCCGTCACACGTTTCCGCGTGCGTGTGCCGAACATCCCCGCCCTGCGCAATGTGCTGAAGAACGAGCGGCTCTGGGCACAACTCACCGACATGCTGGTGACCCGGTGCGCCTCAGCGCCCGTGGATCTCATTCACGCACAACACGTCATGACCACCGTGCCGTCCGTGAGGGCGGCCCAGCGGGTGGGCATCCCGGTGGTCGCCACGGTCCGCGACTACTGGCCGGTCTGTTATTGGTCGGACCTGATCATCGACGCGACCGCACCCGGCCTCTGCCCGTCGTGCACCGTCGGCCACATGCGCACCTGTTCGCGCAACCGCGCCGGCGCGCTCGGCCCGCTCGCGTGGGGACTCGTCCCCTACATGCGGCACAACCTGACAACCAAACGTCGCACGCTCGCGCAGGCCAATGCCGTCATCGGCGTCAGCTCGGTCATCACCGCTGATCTGCTCACACGAGCACCGGAGCTCGATCGCACCCGTGTCTCGACCATTCCCAACCCGGTCAACATGGCCGACCTCGACGCCCACGCCAGGGCCGACACCGATCCCTTTGTGCTCTACGCGGGCAAACTCGCCACCAACAAGGGCGTACAGTTCCTCCTGCCCGCCCTCGACGACGCGCACATCACCTGGCCGCTGGTCGTGGTGGGAGACGGTCCCCTTCGCGCGACCCTTGAGGCCGACGCGCAACGACGAGGTCGCGTGGTGCGTTGGCTCGGCTGGCGCGACCGTACGGAGGTGCTCGATCTCATGCGGCGCGCGACGATGCTGGCGTTTCCGTCCTACGGGCCCGAGTCCCTGAGCCGCGTCCTGATTGAAGCGTCGGCGCTCGGTCTGCCCACCGCGGCGATGGATACCGGCGGCACGCGCGACATCCTGCAGCACAACACGACCGGACTGGTGGCTGACTCCCCCGACGGGTTCGCCAGGGCGCTGGCTGCATTGGCCGGGGATCCGGCTCTCCGAGCGCGCCTCGGCACGGCCGGCGCGGCACACGTGCGCACACACTTTGACGCGACCCACGTCGCCGCGCGTGTGGACGCGCTGTACCGGCAGGTGCTCCAGTCGTGACCCCGCCCATCCTGCGTGTGGCGGTCATCGCCAGAGCCGTGCGGCCCCTCCATGGGGACGGAGGCCTTGAGCGATCGGTCTACGACCTCGTCCGCCACCTCGCGGCGCGTGACGTCGAGGTCACCCTGATCTCGCCGCCCCCGTCAAAGGTGCGGCGCACCAGTCCGACCGACCCGTTTGCGTCACCGCGCATCCACCTGCGTCACGTGCCGTATGTAACGTTCCCGATGGCCAATCGCCGCGGCACCACCATCCTGGATCGCAGCACCGCCTATCCGCTGTTCGGATGGCGCGCCGGGCGTGTGGCACTGGCCATGGCTCGCGCAGGCCAGGTGGACATCGTCCACGCGTTTGGTGCCAGCGGTCTGGGATACGCGCTTGGCCGTCGTGCCACCGACCCGCCGCTGGTGCTCAACCCGCAGGGCCTCGAGGAATTTGGCTCGAGCGCAGACCGACTGCCCGCCTTCAAACGTGTCGGCTATGCGCCGCTTCGCAGCGCGGTCCGCGCGTGTGCGCGCAACGCCGCCGTGATCATTGCGACCGACCACGCGCTTGAACCCGTGGTCCAACGCCACCTCAGACCACGCGACGGGCAGATGGTCACCATTCCCAACGGCCTGGATTTGGTGGAACTGGGGGCCACGGCCGCCAAGGCGGATGGGCAACTGCTGCGACAACGCCACGGATTTACCTCCGGAGAGACCGTGTTTCTCAGCGTGGGTCGTCTGGAACATAACAAGGGTTTTGACCTGCTGGCGCGTGCGCTCGCAAAAGCGACCGCGCCGGGGAGCGGGCTGGCCGCGCGTGGCTGGCGCTGGGTCATCGCCGGCAACGGCCCCTACCGGCAGACGTTGCAGTCGCTGGTCGAAACGTTGGGACTGTCATCCCATGTCGTGTTCGCCGGTCGCGTCTCCGATGTCGACCTGCATGCGTGGTACGAGGCCGCGACGGTTTTTGTCCACCCCTCCAGATACGAGGGCAGCTCGTTGGTCACCCTCGAAGCGATGGCCCACCGGCGTCCGGTCATTGCGACACGGGCCGGGGGGCTGCCCGACAAAGTGGTGCCGGACGTCACGGGTTGGCTCGTGGACGTCGAGGACGTCGAGGGACTCGCCGCCGCCATCACCGAGGCGTCCACCGATGCCCGGCGGCTGATTACGTTTGGTCAGGCGGGCCGGCGACTGGTCGAAACACAGTTTGCCTGGCCGGTGCTGGCCGACACACTTCTCGACGTGTATCGCCGTACAATCACCAGTTGATGTCCACCGCGCCCACACGCTGGCATCTGCCCGCGCTGTTCTTGATTCTTGCGCTCGGGGCTGTGCTCAGATTCACAGCCCTCGGTCAGGGGATTCCCTACGCTCTGGGAATCGACGAGCCTGAAATCATGGAACGTGCGGTGCGGATGATGAACACCGGCGACCTCCATCCCCACTTCTTCGATTACCCGGGACTCTACATCTACCTGCAGTTTCTCGTCGCCTGCGTCCGGTTTGTCGTCGGCAGCATTGGCGGCTTGTGGGCCAACCTGAATGAGGCCACGCCGGCAGAGTTCTACCTGTGGGGACGCGCGGTCACCGCCATGCTCGGCACGGCCACAATCGCGCTGGTGTACCTCATGGCGCGGCGCATCTCTCCGGCTACGGGCCTGGTCGCGGCGGCGTTGTTTGCCGTCCAGTCACAACACGTGCGGGAGTCGCACTTTGTGCTGACGGACGTGCCGATGACGTTTTTTATCGTGCTGGCCGGACTCCTCACCGTGCGCGCATGTGAGCGACGACGTGTGCGCGATTGTGTGCTGGTGGGTATGGCCGTGGGCGCGGCGGCCGCAACCAAATACAACGGCGGCGTCGCCATCCTGCTGCCGGCACTCGCGTTGCTGCTGACATCAGGCTCATGGTGGTGGCGTGTGCGGGCGATGACGCTGACCTCCGCGATCGCCGGCCTGACGTTCCTGTTGTGCGCGCCATATACGGTCATCGCGCTCCCGGAATTTCTGAACGCGTTTGCCTATCTCGCCAACATGTACGCCGACGGCCCCCCACGACCGGAACCGGCATGGCTGACCTACACCAAACATCTCCGGAACAACTTCTCCATTCCGGCGCTTGTGGCCGCAGGCGCAGGGGTCCTGCTGGCGGGTCGCGCCATGATCACCGCTCGCCGCACCGCAGCGACGACGACGTGGGCCCTGGCCGCAGCCTTCTCACTCGTCTACTTCTACATGATCTCCGGCCAACGACTGGTCTGGGGCCGCTATCTCCTGCCCATACTTCCGTTCCTCTGCATCCTGGCCGCCGGCGCCGTGGTCTGGGTCGCGCAGTCAGTCGGACGTCGCTGGCCTGTGCGGCATCTGGCGACGGCGACCGCCGTGGTGCTGGTCCTGATCCTTGGCGCGACACCCACGATTAATGCGGTGGACTGGCTGCGGACGGCCTCACTCGTCAGCACCAACGAACAGGCCTACCGCTGGATTCTCGAGAATCTACCCGCCGACTCAAAGATCGCGAACGAAACGCGTGAGGTGCTGTTGCCGGTGAACCGATACACCATTGAGTATCCACGGCGACTGATCACACACGATGTTGAGCACTATCAGCAGGAAGGATTCGACTACCTGATCGCATCGTCGCTGTCGTTCAGGGACGCGTTTTACGTCGTGCCGCCTGAGCAGGCCGCGTTGGTCGCGTACCGGGAACTGTTTCGACGCACCGAACACATGATCACCTTCATGCCCTCGACGGAACACCCCGGGCCCGAACTGCGCATTTATCGGGTCCCGCCCCGCGAATGATCGCGCGCGCGGTGCGTGGATTCGCCTGGGTGGCGCTCGGTGCGATCACACTGGAAGTGGTGACGCGCCAGTTGTCGCGTACGCGGCTGCTGACGTGGCTGCCCGAGTCGCCGTGGGCACTCGTGATGCTCGGCCTGGTCGCGGCCATCGTCGGCCTGACGGTGCGTCGCGATCGGATACGCGCGCTGGTGTTTGGCACCGCGCTGGCGTGTGGCCTCGCCGCACAACTGCAATTTGGTGCGCGACTGCAGAGCGACGCATTTTATTACTACGCCTATCTCCGCTCCATCACGTTTGACCGTGACGTCTCCCTGGCCAATGACTACCGGATGCTGGGCCTTGGCGACAAGCCGCACCTGTTTGTGCCCACCGTCACCGGCTACGCACACTCGGCGTGGACTGTGGGCCCCGCGATCGTCTGGTCGCCGTTTTTTGCCACCGGCCACGTGGTGGCGTCACAACTGGCCGCAGGCGGCCGGGACGTGGCGACCGATGGATCGTCGTTTCCGTATCGCCAATCGATTGTCATCGCGGGACTCGTGTACGCGCTCCTCGGCTGGTGGCTGACGCTCCGGCTGTGTGAACACTGGTTCAGCACACGACTGGCCTCGACCGCCGTGGCCCTCATGGCCGGCGGTTCGTTCATGCTGTGGTACACCCTCGTGGAGCCCACGATGACCCACGCGCCGTCGATGGCGGCCGTGGCCGGGTTCCTGTTGTATTGGATCACCACACGCGAGAAGCGCTCGTATGCGGGCTGGATCCTCCTGGGCGTGATCGCCGGCCTGATGACGTTGCTGCGCTGGCAGAACGTGTTGTTCGCGCTGATTCCCGCATGTGACGCGGCCGCGACCCTCTGGCGCAGCAGCCGCGCGGGCGACCGCGCGCGTGTGCGGGAGGTGCTGATCGGTGGTGCCCTCTTCACGGTGATGGCCAGTCTGACCTTCCTGCCGCAGATGTTGGCGTGGAAGGCCATCTACGGCTCCTATCTCGCCGTGTCGCCGGTGGGTCCAAAAATCCGCCTCACCGATCCACAGATCGTGCTGACGTTGTTCTCCTCGCGAAACGGTCTCTTGGCGATGACGCCCATCCTGTACGTCAGCCTGCTGGGTCTCATCGGGTTCACACGCCGGAACGTCGCTGTGGGTCTGGCGCTGTGTCTCGCCACCGGCGCAATGATCTGGTTCAACGCCTCCGTCCAGGACTGGTGGGGTTCGGACGGGTTTGGTGGTCGGCGTTTTGACGGCCTCATTCCGATCGCGACCATCGGCCTGGCCACGTCCCTCGATGTGCTGCGGCGGTGGATCACGTTGCACCCCCAGTGGATCGTCGGCGGCGCTGCCGCATTGCTGGTCGCCTGGAATCTCACCCTCATGACGGCCGCACACCGCGGGATGGCCCGCCTCGGCGAGGCGATTCCGTTCGCCCAGGTTGGTGGCGCGCAGGCGCGAATCTGGCACGAGTGGATCGGCCATCCGTTTTCCGCGCCGGCCAACCTCTGGTTCGCTGCGCGAAATGGCGTCTCGCCTGCGGCGTACGATCAACTCGGCCCCGCGCTGTTTCTGGGAGATCCCCTGCAGCCCACTGGCCGCGTCGACATCGGCACCGACGATGCGTTGGTGATCGGCGAGGGGTGGTTTGTGGCCGAGCAGGCCGACGCGAGTTCGTTCCGATGGGCCACGCGTGAGGCCGACGTCCTGATCCCACTGGCGCGCACGGCGCCGTTGGAGGTCCAGGTGCGGGCCCGCGCGTTTCACTTCCCGGGGGCACAACCCCAGCAATTGACGATGCAGATTGGTGGCGCCTCGTTCGGCCCCTTCAGCGTAGGACCCGAGTGGCAGGTCGTGACCTTTGCAACACCGCGCGACGTCTGGCGCACGGGACTCAATCGTGTGCGCCTGGTGTTTGCGTACGCCACCACACCCGCAAGTGTCGGGTTGGGCGGAGATACCCGTGCACTGGCTGCGGCCGTCGACGTGGTCAGGGTGACAATCCGATGAAAGGGCGAATCCTCGCGTGGACCGGCAGACTGTTGTGCGCCACGGGGCTCATCGAGGCCGTCGTACACCAGCTGACACGGCGATCACTCTTTGAGTGGGTCACCGGGCAGACCGAGCTGTCACCGTGGTGGGCCGCGCTGGTGGCCGTGGTGGGCGGCGCGATGGTGCTGGTCGCAACACCTGCCTCACATCGGCGTACACGAGTCGTCGCCGTTCTCCTGTCGTTGTACGTCGCCGGCATCGCCGCCCAGGTGCACCTGGGCGCCCGCTTGCAGAGTGATGGGTTTTATTACTACGCGTTCACCCGATCGATCTGGTTTGATCGCGATCTCAACCTGAGCAACGACTACGCGCTGCTTGGGATTGACGATCCGCAGCATCAGTTCCTGCTTGAACCCACCGTCACCGGGTACGCGCAAAGCGCGTGGGCCATTGGTCCCGCCATCGCGTGGATGCCATTTTTTGGTGTCGGACACATCGCGGCCACCGCTCTGGCGGCCCAGGGTGTGGATGTGAAGACCGACGGCACCTCGTTTCCGTATCGGCAGGCGGTGTGCCTGGCCGGATTGTTCTACGGACTGCTGGGTCTCTGGTGGTCGTATCGCATCGCCCGGACAGTCGCGACCGCATCGACCGCCACTCTGGCGGTGTGCGCGATCGGTGGGGGATCCTTCGTGCTCTGGTACCTCGTGCGGGAACCCACGATGAGCCATTCGGTGTCGATGGCGTCGGTGGCCGCGTTTACCCTCGCGTGGATCACGCACCGGTCGTCCTCACGATGGCAGACGTGGGCACTGCTCGGCCTGGTCGGCGGTGTGATGGTCATCATGCGCTGGCAGAACGCGATTGTGCTCCTGCTGCCGGCAGCGGCCCTACTGACAACTCCCCGCATGACGGTGGCCTTTGCGGCCGGCGTCTTTGTCGGCACGTGGCCGCAATTGTGGACGTGGCATGCACTCTACGGGGAGTGGATCACGCAGCCTCCGGTGAGTCCACGCCTGCTCTGGTGGAACGCGCAGTGGGTCGACGTGTTGTGGTCCACCCGCAGCGGTCTGTTCGCCACGTCACCCGCCGCGTACGTCGGCGCGATCGGTCTCGTGATCCTCTGGCGTCGTCAGCGCTGGCTGGCCGCGATGGGGCTGCTCACGCTGGTGCTCATGACGTGGACCAACGGCGCCGTCGAGGATTGGTGGGCGGGCGCCAGTTATGGGGGACGCAGGTTCGACAGTCTGATTCCGTTTCTGGTGTGCGGTTGTGCGGTGTTGTTCGCGTCCATGACGACGTGGATTCGCACACGCCCGGCGGCCACAGCGGTCGCCCTGATCGCAATGCTGGTGGTGTGGAACCTGACGTTGATGGCGGTGGCGCGGTCGGGCGTGTATCGCATCGGCCAGATCGTGTCGTTTGGGGATCTGGCCGCCGCCCAGGCGGGCGTGGCCCATGGCTGGGTCGGCCATCCACCCGCGTTCCCGGCCAATGTGGTCTGGGCCCTGGCCAACGGTGTGACGCCAGACCGTTTTGATCTGCTGCGGCCAAACCGCTTCCTCGGCGACCCGGCGCGACCGTACGGCCGCATCGATCTCGGAGGTGGTGATGCCGATTACATCGGCACCGGGTGGCACGGCGCAGAGCGGGACGGAGACCTGACGTTCCGATGGACCGAGGGGACGGCCGCGATGGTGATCCCCCTCGACCATGCGGCACCACTCCTGCTGCAGGTCCAACTGCGCCCCTTCGAGGCGGACGGCCTTCCTCCGCAGACGTTGACCGCGGTCATCAATGACCACACATTGCCTGTGGTGACGTTGACCGGAGGCTGGCAGCGGATCGAGATTCCGACCGAGGCCGTCGTCTGGCACCCGGGCATCAACCACGTGTCATTGGTATTCGGTCGTGAGACACGACCCGCTGACCTTGGTGGAGGCGACGGTCGTCGACTGGCCGCCGCGGTGGATTACGTCAGGATTCAGAAGCGCTGAATCCGGTAGGCGATGTTGGCGCGGGCGCGCAGTCCCGCGATCCACAAACGAATCGCCTCGACACGTCGACCGGCATCAAGCGCGGCGAAGCGCTGCTCAAGATAGGCCTCGCGGCGAAGATCGTCGGCGAGCCATCGGTCCACAAATTCGGGAGCGACACCGGCGTCCTTCACCAAGGCGTCCTGCGCGGCCGCGCCGACCCGGGCCTGCCACTCCCCCTTGCGGGCGGTGAGCACCGACGGTGCGGGGTCGGGCGCCTGGAACCGGCGCATCTCGCCCAGGACCAGACGTCGTTCGACCAGGACGTCGACCACCATCACATCGGTGGAGTCGGCCGGCACAAGTTTCAACACCCGCGCGGCCCGCACGTCCGACAACGTGATGAGGTCGCCATCGACCACGGCCAGAATGCGGTCGAGCGTGGTCTGCTGCGCCGGCGCCACTGCCAGAAGACACACGAGGGCGGCCGTCCACACACTCATCAGAAGACCTCCCCGATGCTCAGATGGAATTCCCATCCGCGCTCACGTTTCCCGCTGACGATCCGCCGGTCAAACTTGAATCCGACGTCGAGGCGCAGAGGGCCCAGCGGGGAGCGATACCGCAGTCCCACGCCGGCCGACCCGCGCAGATCACGCATCGACATGTCGCCGGCCCGCGCAAACACGTTGCCGCCATCGACAAACCCGACGACGGCGATATTGGTCCAGAGTTGCGTGCGCACCTCGCCGTTGAGCACCACGACGCCGTTGCCGCCGTTGGACAGTCCGTCTTCGTTCAACACGCCCGGTACACCCAGACGATCCTGCTGGAAACCACGCACGCTGGTGCTGCCCCCGGCAAAAAATCGGCGACCGGCCGGCAGGTCCGCCACCACCTGAATACGATCATCAGTGCCGGGCACCGTGACCAGCCGGGTGAACCCCCGCGCGATGCCCACCTGCACACGGCCACCAATCACCACACGATTCACACGTGTCAGTCGACGGAATCCAAACGCCTGCCCAAACACCTTGGCGAACCCGACCTCGGACCCGAGCGACCGTGCGGCCACCTCGCCATCGATGCTCATCAGGCCCCCGGCGGTGGGATCAAGCAGATCGTCACGCCGGTCCCAGACCAGACCCGCCGACACCGCCGACAGCCGAATCTGTGGAAACAGCCGGTCAATCAGCGGCTGGTCTTCTTCCGGAATTCTCGTGTCGTACAACTCTGTCGAGTCGAGCGCATACCGCGCGAACAGACTCATATGACTTGACGCCCGATGGAGTCCTTCCGCATTGATGGCGCGACGCACAAACGTGAACGACGTACGAATCGCGCGCTCCGCCGTGGCGCTCAGGACGGCATCAATCCCCGACCTGAACGCCCGCGGCGCCCGATAACTGCCGGTCACGCGGTATTCGCTGATCTCGAGGCCGCGGCCGTCATTGGCGGGATCATCCGGCTCATTGCGCGTGCCCAGACTCAAACGTGTGAACAACGTCGCCGATCGATTGCCGCCAAACAGATTGCGACGACCCAACTCGAGGAACCCGCGCGGGGACACACGCAGCGCATCCTCCGCGCCGCCCCCCACGTCCGATCGCAGTCGGCGTCCGACTTCCAGACCGCCGCCGTAGCCGATGGTCGTGGCCGGCGCCTCCTCGACCTGCACGATCACGTCAACGTGACCATCGGCGCGCCCTTCGTTGGCTTGAGTGATCGTGATGCGCCTGAAGATTGCCAACTCCGCGAGACGTCGCTGGCTCTCCAGGCGATCGGCCTGTCCAAACGGCTGGCCCGGTCGCAGGCGCACTTCAGCGAGGATCGTGTCGGTGTCCACGCGGCGATTGCCCACCACGATCAAGTGGTCCACGATGGTCTGGCGGCCCTCACGAATCGTGAAACTCACGACAAACGGCGCCTCAGTCGCCTGTCGGGCCTCCACCAGCGCGGATTGAAAACCGCGGTTGAGATACAGCTGCTGAATGGCGATGCGGTCTTCGCGCACCTGGGCGTCACGCAGGGGCTGGCCCACCTGCGACCGCACGACCCGCCGGATCTCCGCCTCGGGGATCTGGCTGGCACCGGCGAGGGTCACGTCGGACACGATCCGCAGCGGCCCTTCCTCAATCGCGATGCGGATGGCGACGAGTCCTTCGTCGCCGGGCAACGCGTCGGCGCGGTATTTAATGGCTGCGTGAAAGCCGGAGAAGGCGTACGCGGCCGACAACGCCCCGAGCCTGGCGTCCACCAACGCTTCCACAAACAGGTCGCCCTCGTTGAGGCGGAGCAACCCGCGGATGTCGGCCTCACTGAAGTGGGACTGGCCGGAGACCTCCACCGACGCAATCCGGTAGCGAAGCCCGCGCGTGATGGTGAACGTCACGACCATGCGGCCCGCCGCCGTATCCTCGTCCCGGCGCGGCACGACGTCGGCCTGCCAGTAGCCTTCCTGCTGCAGCGCCTGGCGGATGCGAAACGCCGAATCCTCCAGGAGATCATCGTCAGCGGAATTTTCGCGGCGAATCGGGATCCACTCGTCCTGCCCACCGGGGGGCAGGGGATCACCGGCGACCACAATCAGGACTTCAGGTCCGGCCTCGACCGTGACCGTGACGTCGACGACATCACCGCCGACCGGGGTGGCGTAGTGGCTCGCGGAGGCTTCGTAGAAACGGAGCGATCGCAGACGTTCGGCCACCTGCCTGAGCGCGTCTTCGGTGGCGCGCCGACGATACGGGGCACCGGGGGACAAGCCGACGCGCGTGGTGACATCCGCGCGACCAAGCGGCGAGGCGCCCAGCACCTGCACCGAGCCGACCGTCTGACGAGGACCGGCATCCACCGTCAGCACCAGCGTGGATCGATGCACGTCGTGCCCCTGTTCAAGGGTCGGCACCACCTGCGGTCGTGCGAAGCCCTCATCAATCAGGATGCGCTCGACGGCTTCTTTCGCCCCGTCCGTGCGAGCGGCCGATGCGCGCCCGCCAAAGGGCTCAAGCACGGCACGTTCGAGCGCGCGGCGGTCCAGCCCGAGATTTCCCCGGAACTCGACCCGATCGATGGGGTGCGTCGGCGTCAACGCAAACACGACGCGGACCCCGGCCCCATCCGGCGCCGCCATCACGGCAACGTCGTCGTACCGACCGAGGTTGTAGATGTGCGCGAGGCTCTCGCGCACGGCCTCTCCGCGCAGGATGTCTCCGACGCGCACTTCCAGCAGTTCGGTAAACGTGACGCTGGTGTCGGGCCGGCCCTCCACCTCCACACTGACGGCTGTGACCGGTCGTCCCAGCAGTGCCGAGATGGGTGAGGGCGTCTGGGCTGCGGCCGCAGACACCGCGCCACACCAGACCAGCAGGCCCAGCACGCACCGCCGCAGGCTGGCCGGCATCAGAAGCGGTACCTCACACGGAAGTCGAGCGCGAAGGTGCCATCCTGATTGCGCGAGAGCACCCAGGAGACCCGTTCGCTCTGGGCGTACTCGAGCAGCAGCAGGTCGTAGTCAATACTCGTCGTCGTGTCGAGTGATCGTGAATAGGTCAGGAACACGCGGTTCGAGATCTTCTTGCCGACGGTGATACGCGCGGTGGGCAGTTGTTGCAGCGTGGCGTCGGTGCTGAGCAACGGGGTGACCGTGAAGGTGTCCACATTCAGCGTGCGCTCCACCACACGTCCGACCTGTGTGGTGATGGGACTGGTCACCAGTTGTGCGAGCACCGAGGACATCAACTGATTCTGCACTTCCTGCGGGGACTCGATCGCGCGGAGTTCTGCCCGCTGGAGATCGGGGTTCTGGCCGAGGATGAGCGACAACACGTCGACCTGCGTGAGGGGCGGATCAGAGCTCAGATCGTAGGTGAACGCCGCCATGGTGCCGGTGAAGCGCACGTCAATGCGGTATTCCTGCGACGGCTGTCGGATCTGGGTGCGGGCCTCAAGGTCAAAATAGGGTTCGATGTTGTTGGGATTGGTGAACTCGACGTAGCCGCCAATCGTGTAGCGGTTGCCGAGGAACTCCGTCTCCCCGCGATCAATCTCCACGCGACCGGCCAGTTGTGGTCGCGCCAGCGTGCCGCTGAAGCGCAGGTCGGGCGACACCACCACCGTGGCGTCCGCATCGTCAATCACGCTGAGTCGCTGCCCGACGAGGTCCACGGCAAAGGTGATGGGGAGATCCACATCAGAACCAGACGCCGACGGCAGCATCACCTCGCCACCGCCACCGGCAGCCGCAAGGCCGAGCAGTCCCGCGTTGCCCTGCAGACGACGGGTGTATCGCGCCTGACGGACGGTGACACGTCCCGAAAGGAGTGCGTCCTCGACCGACCCCGTCACCGCGAGGTCGGCGTCCACGATCGAGCGGAACCCTTCCGGGTACCGAAGGTCGAGTCCGTTGCCTTGCAGGGTGAGGTTCAGCTCTCCGGGGAAAAAGCCGACGAGGCCAATGGTGCCGCCAAACTGCACCTCGCCGGAGCCATTGCGGCCCCCGGTGCCCATGCGTGCGCGCAGCCCATCGAGGCGGATGCCTGACGGGTCAAAGGTCACGTCGCCGTTGATCTCGTCGAGGCTGTGGGGAAAGGAGTAGTGGCGCAGGCGCCCCCGCGTCAGCGTGGCCTTGCCGCCATACGACGGCTCGGTCAACGTGCCGCCAATGGTGGCCGAGATGGAGGCGTTGCCCGACGCGCGTACATCCTGAATCACGCCCTGCAGAATGGCGAGATTGGACGTGCCGTCGATGGTCACGTCCAGCGCCTCCGTCGCGCGGTTCACCGTGCCTCCCAGAGTCAGGCTGGTGCCTTCACCGGTCAGGCGGAAGGCATGCACGGTGAGGACGTCGTTCACAAACCCCAGGCGGAGTGGTGTGCGTGCGCCGTCGGCCCCGATGGGGTTGGTCAACTCGAAGTCGAGCAGGCTCAAATCGGCTTTGTCGACCGTGAGGTCCACGCCAAGGCGCGACAGATCCGCCGCCTGCCCGGTGACGCGCACGGCGCCGCTGACCACCGCGCGGGTATAGGGCGACAGGCCCGGCGCGGCAAAGCGGAGAAAGGGATCGACGGAGGTCTCGCTGAAGCGCAGCGTCGCCTCGACGTCGTAGTCGTCATTCATCGTGACCCGTCCGGTCCCGGAGATCGAGAGGCGATCGGAGGCCACGTCGAGCCGATCGACCGTGACCAGATCCTCCTCGATGATCATGTGGGCGGTGGCCTGGCCGATCCCTTCATCACCCCAGAACAGGTCCACGATGCGGCCGTCCCACTCGTACCGTGGACGTTCATTGCTGCCGCTGCCCCACATCTTGAACGACAACACACCGGTCAGGTCCGCATCGGGCACGGTGAAACTCACGAGTGACTCCACCGGAATCCGATCGGCGTCGAACGTGAAGCTGTAGGTGCCCCAGTTGTTGTTCTGCGGGGTGGCCCAGCCGACATACGCCGCGCCACGGGCCACACCGGTGCTCTTGGTGAGTTCGATTTCATCGAGACGCATGCCCACGCGCTCAAAGGAGGCGCGGCCCCTGAACGTGTCGAACGTCTCTTCCCATCCGGTGCCCGGCGACACCTGGATCAACCCGAAACCCTCCGGACCTTCGTAGTCGCCATACAGCCGCAGATCGGCGAACGTGGTTCCCGTCACCGGCCAGTCGTCGAGCAGGAAGGCGTGCCGGAAGTCGACCAGGGGCCAGTCGTCAATCTTGATGCGGGCATCAAACTGCTCGCCGCCGTCGGCGCGTGGATACCCGAGCGAGTAGCGGCCATTGGCGGTCATACGCGCTACACCGGGCAACGCACTCTCGCCGACCAGACTGTTGGTGACGGTCACGTAGCTGTTCTCGATCACCAGGTCCGCGCGCGCGCGACCCCAGACCACATCCCACGAGCGCATGCCGTCGCCCTCGAAGTGCCCGGTGATGAGGGGTTTGTTGAACCACTTCGTCAACACGCCATCAAACACGCCGCGCCCACCGACCTCAATCGCTTTGGTGGGTGATCCAAACGCCGTCAACACGCCGGCCAGCAGTCGATCACTCGCCTGCCAATCCGTGCTGACCACACGAAACGGAATATCGGCGTTGTCCCTCCACCCCGTCGCCCCGCTGAAACTCAGATACGTCTCGGGGGTGGCGGCCCACGAGTCCGCAAACGTCACCGCATCGGGGGTCATGGTGTAGGTGATTTCGCCGGCTGTTGGCTGCGGGTCGAGCACACGCTCGCGATCAAACGGCACCTCGTGTGGGGCGTACACCGCCTCGATTGGCAACGTCGCTGACGCCAGCGCCCGTCCATCCTCGGGAGCAGCGCGCAACACGCCTTCTCCGCGCATCTCGGCAAACCGACCACTGGGCCACTGCATCGTGTGCCACCCGTTGGCCCGACTGGCGAGCGCGATCCCCGTCCAGCCCCAGACGTTCCCGAACTGAATCAGATCCACGTTGCGATACCGCACCGACAGATCCGCAAGTGTGCCGCGGGCCGCACTGGTGTCGAGCGCATACCCAATCCTGGCGGTGCCCCCGTAGAACTCGCTCTCGGTGCTCACCACTTCAAGTCGGTTGGGCAGCCACACCACATGGCCCTTCAGATCAGGAAAGTCGAGGCCGCTGACGCGCAGTACATCGCTGGTGAATCCACCGTTCACCTCATACCCGGTCCGTTGATATTTATGAAACTTCCCTGTGTAGCGCCCACGCCCGCTCGCCGTGAAATTCTGCCCGTAAAAAAACAGCTCCTTCATCCGGGCGATATCGATCTCGGACGTGATGTCGAAGTCCTGCTCCGGCCAGCGTGCCGCATTCACGGTGCCGGTCAGTTCCGATCGCGAGCCATCGGCCACGACGGTCATCTGGTGCACACGCAGCAATGAGCCGTCCACCGTGAGCCGCGCGGACATGGCATCCACACGCATCGGCTGGTATTGCTGGATGTTCACGGTGCCGCCCTGAAAACCCAGCGTGGACACGTATTTGTTGAGCGTCGGCGCAAACACGAAGTTGATGACCGCGTTGTTGCAGGTGATGTCCCACGGCAACACATGGTCGATGTAGCGGAACTGACCGTCGCGGGCGAACACGTGATTGACGGTCACCGTCAGGTTGCTGGGGCCGCCACCCCCGCGCGGCATGATGCGGGGCGTGCTGCTGCGACCCACAAAACTCTCAATCTGAATCGCCCAGCGGTCGATCTCGATCTCGAGAATTAATTCCCGACGCAGCAAGGCCCACCAGGGAATGGACACAAACACCCGATCGGCTTTGAGAAACGGCGTCGACTCCGGCGTGATCCCTTCGATGACCACGGAGCGCGCGACAAGGCGCCCGGACCACAACTCCGCGCGGAGCGACTCGATGTGCAGGGGACGTTCCAGGTAGGCGGACGCCGCACGCTCCGCACGCCCGCGCAGTTGCGGGCCGAGGTCGATGGTAATAAGCGAAACCAGGAACGCCGCCACGACTGCCACCAGCAGGTACAGTCCCCAGCGCGTCCACCGGCGCAAGTGCGTCACCTCACCACTTTACTCAATCACAATGAGCAAGCGGCCGGCTTCTACAGACACGCCCTCGACGACGGCGATCTCGGTGATGCGCCCGGCCTTCGGGGCCCCGAGTTCGTTCTCCATCTTCATGGCCTCGACGACGACCAACCCCTGGCGATGTGTCACCTCGTCACCGACCGCCACCAGCACCCGGACGACGCGGCCTGGCATCGGCGCGGTGACACGTTGGGGGCCCGCCCCCGACG
>CAYRGW010000054.1:0-31408 GCA_964423815.1 uncultured Solibacteraceae bacterium
CCGCCAGTCGCGCCACGGGGACACGATAGGGGGAGCAGCTCACGTAGTCGAGGCCGACCGACTCGAAGAAGAAGATCGAGGCCGGGTCGCCGCCATGTTCGCCGCAGATGCCGAGTTTGATGTTCGGCCGCGTCGCACGTCCCTTCTTGACGGCGATCTCGACGAGCTGGCCAACGCCAGCGACGTCAATCGTCGCAAAGGGATTCTTGGTCACAATCTCGAGCTCCTGATAGTGCGGCAGGAACGATCCCGAGTCGTCGCGCGACATGCCGAGGGCCGTCTGCGTCAGGTCGTTGGTGCCGAAGCTGAAGAACTCGGCCGACTGCGCAATCTCATCCGCCGTCAACGCGCCACGGGGGATTTCAATCATCGTGCCGACCAGGTAGGTCAACTTGACCTTCTGCTCCGCCTGCACTTCACGCGCCGCCTTGTGCACGGCCGCAATCTGCAGGTCGAGTTCCTTCTTGAAGCCCACCAGCGGAATCATCACCTCTGGACGGACCTTGATGCCTTCCTTCTGCACCATCGCTGCGGCTTCAAACACCGCGCGCGCCTGCATTTCGGAAATCTCGGGATAC
Source organism: uncultured Solibacteraceae bacterium (assembly GCA_964423815.1). GTDB lineage: Bacteria > Acidobacteriota > Vicinamibacteria > Vicinamibacterales > SCN-69-37 > SYFT01. The sequence continues at coordinate 579 of CAYRGW010000054.1, forward strand.
CCGATGCCAAGACGGCATCCGCGGAATCCCAGCATCGGGTTGAACTCGTGCAGACTGTGCACACGCTGAATGATGCGCGCCACCGGGACGCCCATCTTCTTCGCGAGCTCTTCCTGCGACTCCTTCGTGTTGGGCAGGAATTCGTGGAGCGGCGGATCGAGGAAACGAATCGTCGCCGGGTAGCCCTTCAACTCGCGGAAGATGCCGGCAAAGTCCTCACGCTGGAACGGCAGCAGTTTGGCCAGCGCGGCCTTGCGGTCCTCGACCGTCTCGGCCAGGATCATCTCGCGCATCACGTCGATGCGGTTGCCCTCGAAGAACATGTGTTCGGTGCGCGTCAGGCCGATGCCCACGGCGCCAAACGCCACGGCGTTGGCCGTCTGCTCCGGCGTGTCCGCGTTGGTGCGCACACTCATGCGTGTCGCCTTCTCACACCACTTCATCAGCTGCTGGAAGTCGCGGAACTTCTCGCTCTTCTGCGCGTCCTTGTCGTTGTGGATCAGCGCGGCGACAATTTCCGACGGCGCCGTCTTGACCTCACCGGCGTACACGTTGCCGGCGGTGCCGTCGATCGAGAGCCAGTCACCTTCCTTGTAGACCTGGCCGTCGACCGTGGCGGTCTTGGCCTGGTAATCGACGTTGATGGCCGCGGCGCCACACACACAGACCTTGCCCATCTGACGGGCCACGAGTGCGGCGTGTGACGACACCCCGCCACGCGCGGTGAGGATGCCTTCGGCCGCAATCATGCCGCGCAGATCTTCCGGCGACGTTTCCACGCGCACCAGGAGGGCTTTCTCCCCACGAGCCGCCGCGTCCACCGCGCGCTCCGCGTTGAGATACACACGGCCGGACGCCGCACCAGGACCGGCGGGCAGGCCTGTGGCGATCACCGGCGCGTTGGCCACCGAGGCCGCATCAAACACCGGCGCCAGCAGCTGTTCGAGCTGGTCGGCCGGATTGCGCATGATCGCGGTCTTCCAGTCGATCAGCTTTTCCTTCTCCATGTCGATGGAGAACTTGAGCGCGGCCATGGCGGTGCGTTTGCCGTTGCGCGTCTGCAGCATGTACACCACATCGTCTTCAATGGTGAACTCGAAGTCCTGCACGTCCTTGAAGTGTTTTTCGAGAGCGACGCGGATGCGCGCGAGTTCGTCGTACGCCTTCGGCATCTGCTTCTTGAGTTCGGCGACAGGTTCGGGCGTCCGAACGCCGGCCACCACGTCTTCGCCCTGGGCATTGATCAGGAACTCACCGTAGAACTCCTTGGTGCCGTTGGCGGGATTGCGCGTAAACGCCACACCCGAGCCGGACCGTTCACCGGTGTTGCCGTAGACCATCGCCTGGACGTTGACGGCCGTGCCCCATTCGCTGGGGATGTTGTACTTCCGGCGATAGACCATCGCGCGGTCGTTCATCCACGACCCGAACACGGCGCTGACCGCGCCCATCAACTGATCCCACGGCGACTCCGGGAACTGACGACCGACCCGTTCCTTGACCAGCGCCTTGAACCGCGCGACCAGTTCCTTCAGGTCGTCCACGGTCAACTTCGTGTCTTCGATGTCGGCGTGATACCGCTCGTGTTTGAGGCCGTGAATCACCGTCTCGAACGGATCGTGATCCTCGTCGGCGCGTTTCTGCACGCCCAGCACCACGTCGCCGTACATCTGCACGAAGCGGCGGTAGCAGTCCCACGCAAAACGCGGATTGCCCGTCTTCTTGCTCAGGGCTTCGACGGTCTTGCCGTTGAGGCCGAGGTTGAGAATGGTGTCCATCATGCCGGGCATGGAATCACGCGCGCCGGAGCGCACCGAGACGAGCAGCGGGTTGGACAGGTCGCCGAACTTCTTGCCGGTTTCCTTCTCGATGGCCGCGATGCCGGCTTCCACCTGCGCACGCATGGCGGGTGGATAGGTCCGCTTGTTCGCGTAGTAGTAGGTGCAGACCTCGGTGGTAATCGTGAATCCGGGAGGCACCGGCAGCCCGATGCGGCGCATCTCGGCCAGGTTCGCGCCCTTGCCACCCAGCAGCGGCTTCATCGATCCGTTGCCGTCGGTCTTGCGTCCGAACTGGTAGACAAATTTGTTGGCGGCCGTCTTCTTCACGACTTTCTTCGCGACGACTTTTTTCGCGACAGTCTTCTTCACGACCTTTTTGGCCACCGTCTTCTTGACGACCTTCTTCACGATCTTCTTTGACGCCGTCTTCTTCACTGTTTTCTTCGCCATCTATGACTCCATTACTCCGCTGCTACGATCTCGGAGATATCTCCGAGCTGTAAAATCAACCGCTCCAACCGCTTCATCAACTGCAACCGCGCCTGTCGGAGCGCGGGGTCTTCCGCCATCACGAACACGTCCGTGAAAAACTTCGCCACGGCCGGCTCAAACTTCGCGGCTTCCTGATACGCCTCTTTGTAGCCGCTGCCGGTGGCCACCGCGTGTTCGATCACGGCCTGCCGTTTGTCGATCTCGGCCAACAGCGCCAGTTCCGCCGGCTCGGTCAGCACCGACCCCAGCGCCGTGCTCCCACCATCGTCATCAGGCAACTCACGGGCGATGTTGCGCACACGCTTGAAGGCGGTCGCCAACGCGCGGAAGGACTCCGATGACGCGACCGCCGGCAATGCTGTGACGTTCGCTTCAAGGTCCTGCACCGCGCGCGAGGTACCCGACGCCAGGACGGCGCGCACATTGCGACGATCGGCGCCGCGAGCGCCGAGTACGTATTCAATACGCTCGCGCAGGAACGCCGAGAGGTCCGTCCACGCTGCCTCGGTCATGACGTGGGCGTCACCGCCGTCGCCGTACCCCTTGACCGCCCGCTTGACGAGTGTCTCGAGTACCGGCCGCACGGTCAGTCCGGTCAGCGCCTCCAAATCCAGGAGGATGCGCAACACGCCATGGGCCGCGCGACGCAAACCAAACGGATCACGGGACCCGGTGGGACGTTCGCCCGCATGAAACAACCCGGCGATCGTGTCGAGTTTGTCGGCCAGCGACACCGCGGCCCACGTCACTGCCACGGCTGACCCGCCGTCGCGCAGTCGCGTTATGGCGGGCGAGCCCGACTTATCAAGGCTCACGGGCTCGTAGTGGTGGTAAATCGCTTTCCACACGGCCTCGGGATGGGTTTCCCGAGCGTAGATACCCCCCATGACGCCCTGGAGTTCGGTGAACTCGCGCACCATGTCGGTCGCCAGGTCGGCCTTGGCCAGCCGCCCCGCCGTCTCTGCCTGCTCGGCCACTGCGGCCGACTGGCCGAACACGTCCGAGGCAATCCACTTCGCCAGCGCCGCCACACGGTACGCCTTGGCCTGATAGGAGCCGAGTGCCTTGTGGAACGTGAGGGTTTCCAGTCGCGAGAGCCGTGCTTCAAGCCCGACGGCCCGGTCCGATTCCCAGAAGAATCGCGCATCCCGAAGGCGCGCGGTCACCACTCGTTCGGCGTTCACCGAGATCAACCTGGTGTTGTTACCCTGCGTGTTGGTCACCGCCAGGAACGACGGCATCAGTTTGTCGTCCGACGCCACCACCGGAAAAAAGTGCTGATGATGAATCAGCGTGGTGGTGAGCACCTCGGCGGGCAACGACAGGAACTCCGACGCAAAAGTCCCGGAGACGACGCCCGGATATTCGACGAGGTCGGGCACCTCTTCCAGGAGCCCCTCCGCCTGCGTGGACTGATGGAGCAACATGCGGCCGCCGAGTTTACGCGCCTGCGCGTCGAGCTCGCGCATGATGCGGTCTTTCCGTTCGATGCGCGAGAGAAACACGAAGTGTTCGGCGAGTTTCTTCTTGTATTCGTCGAAGCCGCGCACCTTGATGGCACGCCCTGCGCGGCCACTCGACGCGAGCACGCGGTGGCCATAGGTCACCGCACCTGAGGTCACATCCTGCACACGCACACCGGCCGCGAGGCTGGTGCGCGAAATCGTGAACGGCACCACTCGCCCGCCGTACAGAAACAGCAGCCAGCGAATCGGCCGTCCGAACACGAGCTCACCCTTGCCGTCGCCCAGCTCCGCATCCCAATGCATCTGCTTCGGGAACGGCAACGTGCGCAGCACCTGCGTGAGCACATCGGGCAGGACGTCGACGGTCGCGCGACCGCGGGTCAACTTCTTGAACGCCAGATATTTGCCCTTTGGCGTCTCCACTTCAGTCAGGCCAGCGAAGTCGACGCCGTTCTTTTTCGCAAACCCGAGCGCGGCCGGGGTCGGCTTGCCGTCGGGACCAATCGCGGCCGACACGGGTGGTCCCATGAGCACTTCGTCACGGTCGTCCTGACGGTCGATCAGCTCGGGCACACAGGCGGCCAGTCGCCGCGGTGTGCCATGCACTTCGATCGAATCGGTGTTGGGCAACTGGTGATCATTCAGCGCCTTGCGCAGCGTCTCACTCAACTGCTGCGTCAGCGTCGGCAACCACGAGGCCGGCAATTCTTCCAGGCCCAGTTCGATGAGGAGTTCACGCTCCATGGTTCGCCCCTTCGACGTGCTTCGCTTGCTCAGGGCTCGCTGCGCTCGCTCCACCTGGCTCTTCCAACGGGTCTGCGGTCCAGGCTTTGGCGATGGCGACCGCCAGTTGCCGCACACGCAGAATGTAGGACGTCCGTTCGGTCACACCGATGCTGCCGCTCGCGTCGAGCACGTTGAACGCGTGTGAACACTTCAGTGCGTGGTCGAGCGCCGGCAACACGAGGCCTGAGTCGAGGAGTGATTTTGCGAAGTCGTAGTACTGGTTGAACAGGTTTCGGTGGAACTCAGCGAACGCGCCGGTCGGCAGCGTCGGCACCTGACCAAACGCATATTTGGACTGCTGGATTTCGTCCTTTAATCGCACTTCGCCATAGGTCACGCCCTTCGCCCACTCGAGGTCATACACGTTGTCCACGCCCTGCAGCGACATCGCAAATCGCTCGAGCCCGTACGTCAACTCGACGGAGATCGGGGACAGGTCCTGCCCCCCGGCCTGCTGGAAATACGTGAATTGTGTGATCTCCAGGCCGTCATAGAGCACCTGCCAGCCGATCCCCCACGCCCCAAGCGTCGGCGACTCCCAGTTGTCCTCTTCAAACCGCACGTCATGGGCACGCAGGTCGATGCCACACGCTTCGAGACTCTGCAGGTAGAGATCCTGAATGTCATCGGGCGCGGGCTTGAGAATGACCTGGAACTGGTGATGTTTGAACAACCGGTTCGGGTTCTCCCCAAACCGGCCGTCGGCCGGACGACGGGACGGCTGGACGTAGGCGACGTTCCACGGCTTCTGCCCCAGCACCCGCAGGAACGTCTCGGGGTGCATGGTGCCGGCCCCCATCTCGATGTCCATGGGTTGCTGGATCAGGCACCCTTGCGCCGACCAGTATTCCGATAACTTGAAGACCAAATCCTGAAACGTCACTACGGCCTCAACTCCCTCATCACGCGCGCTGACCGAATTTCGCGCTCGAGGTGCAGCGTGATTAATCGCGCATGCACCGCTTCCAACTCCCGCAGCGGGGCCTCGTCGGCCCCCGCATCGGTCACGACCGATGGTGAATCGGCTGCGGCTCTCCGCAACCACCGAAACGCGTCCTTCGACACCTTCAACGAGCCGTGCCCGCAGCGCCCGCACACAAACTGCCAGTCCGCCGTGTCGAGCACCGCGCCGTCGGCCAGCGTCTGCCCGCACCGCGCGCACGCATTCAGGGCCGGATACACGCCCTCGAGCCTGAGCAACCAGAACTCGAAATACCGCGCCAGGCACTCGGCCGATCCGGCCCGTCCCAACGCATCCCCCACCGACGCCGCCAGGCGATAGAGCCGTTCGTTGGCCATCGCATCCGGCGCCCACTCGTCGACCAGCTCCGCAAAATAACTCGCGTACCCCAGAGCACTCGCCCCGTCGCCCGCCTCACGCCCCATCGAGGCGCCCATGGAGCTGGTGGCCGGCTCGATGCGATCCAGCCGGACCAGATCGCGCCCTTCCCGCTCCACATACGTCACACGCCCTCGCGTGAACGGCTCAAGCGCCGCGCCGAATCTCCGCCGCGAGTTCGTGGCGTTTTTCGCCACGCCCCGCTTTTTCCCCCGGTCTTCCGTCAGGAAGACCACAATCCGGTCGCCTTCCGCATACCGATACGTGCGCAGCACGATCGCCTCGGCGACGTGGGTCTTCATCCCGCGTGCAGGAAGCGGATAAACACCGTCGCCAGTCCGAGAAACGACAAAAAGCCGAACACGTCGGTCAGCGTCGTGATGAACACCGACGACGCCAATGCGGGGTCGACCTTCGCCGCGCGCAACCCCAGCGGAATCAACGTGCCGGCCACCGCCGCGATGAACATGTTGATGATCATCGCCATGCCGAGAATCGCGCCCAGCGCCCAGTCATCCGCCAGCAGCCACGCGCCCAGCACGGCGACCAGACCAAGCGCCACGCCGTTGCCGAGGCCCACCAGCGCTTCCTTGAACACGGCCTGGCGGGCGTTGCCCCACGTCAGTTCACCCAGCGCAATACCACGCACCACGACGGCCAGCGTCTGTGTGGCGGCATTACCGCCCATACCGGCGACTACGGGCATCAGCGCCGCCAGCGGCAACACTTTGGCGATCGTCCCGCTGAAACGACTGACGACAAACGCGGCGATGAACGCGGTGCCGAGGTTCACGAGCAGCCACGGCAGACGTTTCTTCAAGGACTCAAGTGGCGGCGTGAGGACGCCGTCCTCGGCCGAGACGCCGGCCAACCGGAACACGTCCTCGGTGGCCTCGTCCTTCAGGACGTCAATGACGTCGTCGACCGTAATCACACCCACGAGTTTGTTTTCGGTGTCGACGACGGGGATGGCGAGCAGGTTGTAGGAGGCGACCTTGCGCGCGACTTCTTCCTGGTCCACGTCGACGCGTGCGCTGTACACGTCCGACGTCATGATGCGTTTGAGCGGTGTGTCGGGCGAGACCAGGATCAGACGACGCAGGGACGTGACACCGACCAGATGCCGACGCTGGTCCACGACGTAGAGGTAAAACACCATCTCGACGTCGCGTGCGGATTGAATCGCGGTGATGGCCTCGCCCGCCGTCAGGTCTTCGGGCAAGGCGAAGACGTGCGGGTTCATCAGACGACCGGCCGTCTTTTCCTCGTATTCGAGCAGGTCGGAGACGCCGCCGCCGGGCTTGGGCCGGATCAGGTCCAGCACGATTGACGACAACTCCTCCGGCAAGTTGTCAATCAGGCCTGCCGCGTCGTCGGACGGAATCTCCTGGAGGAGCCGGGCGATTTCTTCGGCCGGCCGATCGGCCAGGAGCAACGCGCCTTTTTCGGGCCCCAGTTCGGACAGGGCTTCCACGGCCAGGCGGCCATTCCGTTCAACGAGGATGTTGAAGACGGCGTGGCATTCCTTGTCCGACAGCTCGGCGAACACCTGGGCCAGATCGGCCGGATGTTGCTTCTGGAGCAGGTTCAGGAGGTTCGGGGTCGCCCCCATCCGCTGCAGACGCCGGACGGACTCCAGCACGAGTTCGTTTCTGCGGGGGGCGGACATCCTGACATTTTAGTCTGGTCTGGCTCTTGCAGAGGGGCGCATTCGCCCGTCTTGAAAGATTTACACACGAGCCGTGGAGGCTACTGCTTCCCGAACCTGGCACGGAAGGCGGCGGCGACCTCGGGGCGTTCCGCCGCGAGGTTCTGGCGCTCGAAGGGGTCAGCCTTGCGGTCGAAGAGCAACTCGCGGCCGGTGCGGGACAGGATGTAGGCGTACTGGCGGTCGCGCAGCGCGATCTGCCCCGGTCCCCAGTCGGTCATGGAAAACACCAGACGGTCCGGCGCCTCGAAGAGCAGCGACATCCCGTCGCGGTCCCCAGGCTCGAGACCGAGGATATCCAGCACGGTCGGCGTCAGGTCATCCAGGGACCCCAGCTGGCTGATGCGTGAGGGCAACCCAAGACGTGTCGGATGCAACAGCAACACGGGCACGTGCAGGTTCTCCCAGTAGAGTTCCTTCGAGTGGATGAAGTTGCCCTCGTGTTCCCCAAACGCTTCGCCATGATCGCCATAGGCGAGGACCAGCGTGGAGTCGGCCAGGCCCGACGCTTTCAATTCCCGGTAAAACTCCGTGAATTTGTCCATCGTGTGACGCACCAGCAACCGATGCCGGACTTTCCCATCGTCACTGGTGCCCAGTCCCGGAATGCGGTCGGAGGCGTACGGGTGATGCGGGTTGTTGGTGTGCAGAAACAGGAACGTCGGCGCCGCGTCCGATGCACGCTGCTTCAGGACCGAGAGCCCTTCATCGAACACGAGCTGGTCGTCGTACCCCCAGCTGATTCGTGCGTAGTTCTGCTGATTCGGCCACGGATCGTGCATGTTCAGCGCGCGATCAAAATTTCTGCCCGCCAGAGACTGGATGATGTCGTCGAAGGGGCCATTCAGGAGCAGTTGTGAGTGAAAGCCCTGGCTCTTCAGCACATCGCTGATCGTTGGCACGCCGGTCATCGCGGTCAACGCCGTCATGGTCGTCGGCACGGGGCTGCGGCCGGTCAGGACGCTGAAGATCGACGCGGTCGAGTTGGGCTGCACGGCGAAGATTTGATCAAACACCGTGATGTCGGAGCCGAACTCATCAAACAGCCGACGTCCCGCTGGGGCGTCCGGATTAAAGGCCGACAACGCCCCTGCCGGCACCGACTCGAGCACGACCACGACCACATTGCGCGGGCGCACAGCGACGTCGTATTGGCGGTGGCGCACGCCGATCGGCGCCATGGTCGCGACCGGCGGCAGGTCTGCGTAGCTGACGCGACTGCCGAACAACATCCACACGACGGGATTGGGCTCCAGCCGGGCTTCCGCCAGGTTGGGTCGCCCTGCGACCTGCAGCGCGGTCGCCGTCAGCGCCAGCAACATGCCTGCGATGGCCGTGGTACGCACTGACGCCAGCCGCGCATCCCGGGCGGCCACCCACGGCAGCCCAAAGGTCAGGATCAGCCAGGCCGCACTGACCACGCGCACCGACAACAAATCGAAGGGCCCCACTGACTCCAGCAGGAGCGGTGCCCATCCGAGATATTCCAGGTCATCGAGCGTGAAGTGTGTGTGATAGAGCGAATAGTAGGAAATGCCGAACACCGTGGCGAGCGACAACAACGCCAGGATCAAACGGCCCGCTCCGAGCGCCACCCGTGTCCATCGACCGGGCGTCGGGCGCCAGTGCTGAATCGCGGCGAGCAGCGCCAACAGGCCGGCAGCGATCGCAAACTCCTGCCACGAGAACCGCAACAGTAACGAGATCTGTCCGGAACGACGGACGATCTCGTTATCCCAGGGCAGCAACCACCGGTGCTCAAAGGTCCACGTCAGCTCGGCGAGCTTCACAAGCACGCCCACAATCAAAAACGCCCACACCGCTCCTGCGGCGCGACGATACGACACATCGGTCATCGGGAAATCAACTCCCACACTTGGTCAAAGGCCCCCGGCCACGTGCGCGCGGCGACGGAGATGCGGGCACGCGCGCCCAGGTGATGACGATAGGCCGGGTCGCCGGCACACCGCGAAAGGTGGCCGGTCAACGCCGCCGCATCTCCGGGCGGAAACAACAACCCGTTGTCGCCGTGTGTGATCAGGTCCCGCTGTCCGCAGCAGTCCGTCGTCACACAACATCGTCCCGTCGCCATGGCCTGCAACAGTGCAAGGGGTTGCCCTTCAAAATAACTGGGCAACACGAAGACATGCGCATCGCGGAGCAGCTGTTCCTCCCGCGAGGGCTCAAACGACGGGATGACGTCGATACTGGCACGCAGGCCTTCGGGAAACTGCGGCAGGATCTCGGCGGCGGTTGCCCCGGTACCCGCGAGCACCCAGCGCACCTGCACACCACGCGCGCCAAGCTGCGCCGCAGCGTCGATCAAGGTGCCGGTGCCTTTGCGCGGCACCCAGCTTCCCAGAAACAATACCGTGAACGCACCACCCGGTACGTCGTCAGCGGTCACCGTCGTGGGCTCCACGCCATGACACAACACGGTGACGTCTTCCGGCCGCCGCTCGTAGTAGGTCCGTGCGAAGGTCGCATCTTCCTGGTTCAGCACCATGACGTGGTGTCCGCGCCGAAGGCCACGGTCGGCCCCACGCAGGCGCCAGAGCGGAAACAGGAGCCGGGTGCGCCAGGAGGGGATGTCCGCGGCCCCCCACGCCCCTGCACAGCGCATCTGCCAGCCCCGCCGTTCGAGTCCGTGACTCACGACATACACGGGAGCCCCCTGCCTCCCCTGCTGCGTGATGAATGCCCCTGACGCCGGTTCGTGCACCAGGAGCACATCACCGGGTTGCCGCATCTGTTGCCAGACTCGCAGGGCTGCCGCTGGAAATTCCCGGGGGTGTGAGAGCCGAGCCACGTCGGCCGGTCCGATGTGCACAAACGGAATGCCCCGCGCGACTGCGCCCTCGCGCCAATACCAACCCACCCGCCCCATGCCGGTCGCGGGCGAGAGATCAACTTCCGCAATGTGCACCAGGCGCGTCGTCATTCGCGGTGGCCATTGTCGCACGGAGGCCGACTGTGCAATCTGCGACAAGTCCCTGTGATCTCCGGATCATAAAATCACCCTGAAAGAAGGTGACTGATGGGTTTACGAGATATGTACGCGTACGCAATCACGACCGCGAAGGGCACGTTTGACGGCAGCGCCGAAGAGCGCGACGGCAAACTCCACTTCAAGGGCACTGTGGCGACCGAAGAGCACAAGAACGAGATCTGGTCGGCCATCAAGACGATCCCCACCTGGCAGCAGGACATCGTGGCGGACATCAAGGTCACGGGTGGTCCCGCCGCAGGCGCGGCCTCGGCAGAGACCTACACGGTGAAATCCGGCGACACCCTCAGCTCGATCGCGCAGGCGAAGCTGGGCAATGCCGGCGCCTACATGAAGATCTTTGATCTCAACAAGGATCAGCTCACCGATCCCGACAAGATCAAGCCCGGCCAGGTGCTGCGCCTGCCGTAGTTTCCAGAGTCAGGAATGCCCCGGGGCGTCGGCTCCGGGGCGTTATCGTCGCAATCCCAGTTCGTCGAGCAGGCGCTCGTCCTCGCGCCAGTCTTCCCGCACCTTCACGTGCAGGTCAAGGTAGACCTTGCCCTGGAGCAGTTCCTCGAGATCCACACGCGCCTCGGTGCCGATCCGCTTGATCATTTCGCCGTTCTTGCCGATGACAATCGGCTTCTGCGAGGCGTGGTCCACGAGGATCGAGGCGTAGATCTTGGTCGGCTCACTCGGCGTGGCCGGTTCCTGGAACTGGTCGATCACCACGGCGGTCATGTACGGCAGTTCATCGCGGGTGTGCCGCAGCACTTTTTCACGAATCAACTCGGCCGCCAGCGTGCGGTCGGTCTGATCGGTGAAGTACTCCGAGTCATACAGCGGCTCACCTTCCGGCAGCGCGGCGAGCAACTCCTTGACCAGGCCATCAAGCCCTTCGCCATGAAACGCGGACATGGGCACAATGGCCTGACACGTGAGCGCCTTGGCGTAACTCTCAATCAGCGGCAGCAGCTGCGTCTTCTGTTTGAGGCGATCGATTTTGTTGAGGACCACCACAATCTTGCAGTGCGCTTTGCTCAGCAGGTCCACGACGTAACGGTCGCCCGGGCCTGGACGTTCGGTCACGTCCACCACCAGCACGGCGACATCGACCTCACGCAGCGTATCCACCGCCGCATCCACCATGCGCTGATTCATCCGATGTTCCGGTTTGTGAATCCCGGGCGTATCGATAAACACGATTTGCCCCTCGGGTTCATTGCGCACACCGGTGATGCGGTGCCGGGTCGTCTGGGGTTTGTCAGAGACAATGGCGACCTTCTGCCCCATCAACTTGTTCATGAGCGTCGACTTGCCGGCGTTGGGCCGCCCGACAAACGACACGTACCCAGCCTTCACTCGCCCCCGCCTTCCGCGACGACGGACACGCGCCGCACACGCACCTTGTGAATGCGCCGGCGTTCCGCCTCCAGTATCTCGATCGTCACACCGTCGGCTTCAATCCGTTCACCCGTCGCCGGCACCCGCCCGGCGCGCGTCAACACATACCCACCCACGGTCTCAAATCCCTCGTCCTCGATCGTCATTTCCAGCCGGTCGGTCATCTCCTCGATGGCCACCTTGGCGCTGAACACAAAGGCCCCGTCGGCCTCCTGCACGATCGGTTCAGCCTCGAGGTCGTATTCGTCGCGAATCTCGCCGACCAGTTCCTCGATCAGGTCTTCCACACTGACCAGTCCGGCAATGCCGCCGTATTCATCCACCACCATCGCGAGCTGGAACCGGCGTTGCTGAAACTCGCGCAGCAGATCAGCCACACGTTTGGTCTCGGGCACAAACGCCGCCGGCCGCATGATCTCGGTCACCTTGACGTCGTCACGCACACCCTCACGCTGAATCAGGTCTTTGACGACGACGATGCCGACGATGTTGTCGAGATTGTCGCGATAGACCGGCATCCGGGAATATTGCTGCTCGCGCACCAGGGCGCGCAGGTCGTCGACGGTCGCGTCCGCATGGACGGCGACCACATCGGGGCGCGGCGTCATGACCTCGCGCACCAGCGTGTCGCCGAAGTCGACCACCGACCGCAGCAGGCGCCCGTCTTCCTGGTCGGGCGTGACATCTTCGTGGGCCGGCGACGCCGAGCCGTTGCCGTTGGTGCGCGGTGTGGTGGATTCGGCCTCGCCGAGCCATCCAATCACCAGGTTGGTCAGCGGCGTCACCACGTTGGCCATCGCCGTAAACGGCGGCAGCAACATGCTGAGCAGCCGCTCGGGCGCGCGCCGGACGATGAGCGCCGGGATGAGGTGGCCGGCGGCCACGTTCAGCGCGAGCGCGGTGAGAAACAGCACGGCCCCGTTGTAGAACCCGGTGCCGATGGGCTGGGACAGCAGCACCACGGACAGGATCAGCAGCAGCCCCCGCATGAACCGGGCGGGCACAAACAACTTCAGCGGATCTTCGAGGTACGACGTGAGGCCGTCGGCGGCGCTTTCACGCTCGGCTTCGAGCCGTTCGGGCAGCCGCATCAACACGCCGAAGGCGGTCTCGATGACGGCGAGGTAGGCCATGGCGCCCACCACCACAAACACGAGCAAGGGAATCCAGATCATCAGTGCGCCCGGCCTGCTCTGGCAATCAGCCCCGTGGGCAGCCCGGCCTTGCGGCGCAGGCGCTCTTCCGCGCGGGCCATCTCGCCGGAATCGGTCTCGTGATCGTAACCCAGCAGATGCAGGAGTCCGTGCAGCGCGAGTGTGCGGAGCTCCACCTGTTCGGAATGTCCGAGCCGTCTGGCCTGCTGCGTGGCCACGCCCTTGGCGATGGCAATATCGCCAAGCACGCCGGGTTCGTCGGACGGGAAGGACAGGACGTCGGTCGCGTAGTCGGCCTTGCGGTAGCGGGCATTCAGCGTGCGCATCGCGGCGTTGGTGAGGATCGCGATGGTGACCTCACCACGCGCCTTCGCCGGCGCGGCGCTGACGAGCCATCGACTCAGCCCCGCAATGGCCAGCGGACGGCCGCGACCATCGGTCACGCGTACACGCAGTCTGCGTTGGGCAGGGTCAGCCATTACGGAGTGGGTTTTGCTGCGGCGGCCGTGTGAGATTCGTACGCCTTCACGATCCGCTGCACCAGGGGGTGGCGCACCACATCACGGTCATCAAACCGGATGATGCTGATGCCTTCCACGTCGTGAACAATACGCAAGGCCTCAATCAAGCCTGACCCGCGCCCGGCCGGCAGGTCAATCTGCGTGACGTCGCCGGTGATCACGGCCTTGGATCCAAACCCGAGTCGCGTGAGAAACATCTTCATCTGTTCGGAGGTGGTGTTCTGCGCCTCGTCAAGAATCACAAACGCATCGTTGAGCGTCCGACCGCGCATGAAAGCGATCGGCGCCACCTCAATGACCCCACGTTCGAGCAGGCGTTCCACACGTTCGGCATCCAGCATGTCGTGCAACGCGTCGTACAGCGGACGCAGATAGGGGTTCACCTTCTCGGCCAGATCGCCGGGGAGGAACCCCAGCTTCTCCCCCGCTTCCACGGCCGGGCGTGCCATCACGATGCGATTGACCCGTTTGGCCAGCAGGTAGGACACGGCCTGGGCCATCGCCAGGTACGTTTTGCCGGTGCCGGCGGGTCCCACGCCAAACACCACGTCATGCGCTTCGATCGCTTCAAGATACTCGCGCTGCATCACACTCTTGGGCGAGACCTGTTTGCGGCCGGCGGCGCGGGCATTGCTGCGCAGAAAATATTCAGCCAGCTCGACGTTGGGGTTCTGGGCGAGCAGCTGTGCCGCGGTCTTCACATCGCCGCGTCCAAATCGATAACCGGACGTGAGGAGGCGCGCGAGCTGGTCGAGCACATGCTCCGCGCGGACCACTTCGTCGGACGGGCCTTCGATGATGAGGTCGTGGCCCTGCGTCTTGAGCCGCACCGCGAGCGCCGTTTCCAGCGACCGCAGGTGTTCGTCGAATGGACCATAGAGTGTTTCAATGCCTTCATCAGGCATCTGGATGCGGCGAACGGTCGTGGCTGGCATTAACGGGTCCGCTCAGTATAACTGGGCCACAGCCAGGCCGCCCCGCGGACGCCGGACGCATCGCCATATTTGGCGGGCACAAATACGGTGGTCACAACGTCGGAAAACACCCAGGGGCCCCAGAGCTGCGGGATCCGGTCGTAAATACCGGGCAGGCGCGACAAACCACCGCCGACCACAATCACATCGGGATCAAGCACGTTGATCACTGTAGCGAGGGACCTGGCGAGCCGGTGTTCCCAACGCGACAACGTTTCCTGCGCCCGATTTTCCCCGGCCGCCGCGCGCACCACGATGACCTCGGACGGAATCGGATCCCCACCCGCGCGCGCGTAATCTCGCGCCAGGGCCGGTCCCGACAACCAGGTCTCGAGGCACCCCTGGCGACCGCAATAACAGGTCGCCCCCGGCAGTTCCTCCGCCTCCGGCCACGGCAGCGGGTTGTGCCCCCACTCGCCGGCGATCGCGTTCCTGCCATCAAGCAGCGCGCCATTGACCACCACGCCGCCACCGGTGCCGGTGCCGAGGATCACGCCAAACACCACCGCGGCGCCGGCGGCCGCCCCGTCGGTCGCCTCCGACACCACCAGACAATTGGCGTCGTTGGCCAGACGCACAGGACGCCCCAGCGCCGCTTCGAGATCCTCACGGAGCGGGCGATCGTTGAGCCACGTCGAGTTCGCGTTTTTGATCCGGCCGGTCGCACGCGACGGCGCGCCGGGAATGCCGACGCCGACGGTGACGGGCTGACCGGCGACGCGCTCACCGTCGTGCACCAGGCCCCCGATGGCGTCGATGGTCGCCGCGTAGTTGTCCCGGGGCGTGGCGATGCGGTGCGCCCACACCTCAGTCCCATCCGGTCCGAGCACCACGGCGGCGATCTTCGTGCCGCCCAAATCCACGCCCAGTCGAAATGGGGAGGTGGGGAGATGGGGGGATGGGGAGATGGGGGGGATGGCTATTTTCCCAGAGCCAGCTTGATGTGAAGATCACGCAGCTGACGATCATCCACGGTGGACGGGGCGCCGGCCATCAGATCCACCGCCTGCGCCGTCTTCGGGAACGCCATCACCTCACGAATCGACGACTCGCCGCACAGGAGCGCGATGATGCGGTCGAGCCCAAAGGCGATGCCGCCGTGTGGCGGGGTGCCGTATTCAAGCGCCTCGAGGAAAAAGCCGAAGCGCAACGCGGCCTGCTCATCCGAAATGCCGAGCAGGCGGAAGACGTGACGCTGCACGTCAGGCCGATGGATTCTTATGCTGCCGCCGGCAATCTCCGACCCGTTGAGTGCCAGGTCATACGCGCGCGCACGGACCTTGCCAGGGTCACTTTCCAGCAACGGCACATCGTCGGGCCGCGGCGACGTGAACGGATGATGCATGGAGTCCCAGCGCTGTTCGTCGGGGTTCCATTCAAACAGCGGAAAGTCCGTGACCCACACAAAGCGGAAGTCGTCGGCCTTGAGCAGGCCTTCCTTGCGGGCCACGATGAGGCGCAGGTTGCCGAGCCAGGTCGCGACCTTCGTCTCGTCGCCTGACGCCATGAGCAGCAGGTCGCCCTCTGCGCCACCACACGAGTCGAACGCGCGACGCAGGGCATCCTCACCCGCCGCCTTGAGTGCGGAACTCTGCAGCACGCCCTGGGCGAGTCGCGCCCAGACGATCCCACCCGCGCCCATTTGTTTGGCCTGTTCGGTGAGACCGTCGAGATCCTTCCGGGAATACCCCGCCGCGCCCTTGACGATAAAACCGCGCACGACTCCCCCGCCGGCGACCGCATCTTTGAAGACCGAAAACGGCGAGTCGGTGAAATGGGCGCTGACGTCGCCAATCACCATGCCCGGGCGAAGGTCCGGCTTGTCCGACCCGTACAGCCGCATCGCGTCGGCGTAACTCATCCGCGCAAAGGGCGCCGTGACATCGTGCCCGGCCGCCTTCCACATGGCCACGATCGCGCCTTCCACCACCTGGTAAATGAGATCTTCGTCGGCAAACGAGACCTCGACGTCGATCTGCGTGAACTCGGGCTGACGATCAGCGCGCAGGTCCTCGTCGCGGAAACATCGGCAGATCTGGAAATACCGATCCATGCCGGCCATCATCAGAATCTGCTTGAACAGTTGCGGCGACTGCGGCAGCGCAAAGAACTCCCCTTCGTGCACCCGGCTGGGCACGAGGTAGTCACGCGCCCCTTCGGGCGTGGACCGCGTCAGAATCGGCGTCTCGATTTCGAGGAACCCTTCCTGGTCGAAATATTTGCGGGCCGCGATCGACACCTGGTGGCGCAGGATGAGGTTGCGCTGCAGGGTCGGCCGACGCAGGTCAAGGTAGCGGTATTTCAGCCGCGTCTCTTCCGAGACCACCGTGTCCTCGTTGATGGGGAACGGCGGTGTTTTGGCCTCGTTCAACAGCTCGATGTGGGTGGCGACCACTTCGATCTCACCGGTCGCGAGTTTAGTATTGACGACACCGGCATCCCGCGCCTCGACCGTCCCGGTCACCGCCACCACAAACTCGGTGCGCAGTTTTCCGGCCTGCGCCAGGGCACTGCCCTCGCGCGCGACCACCTGCGTCAGGCCGTGGCGGTCGCGCAGGTCAAAAAACGTGACGCCGCCAAGGTCACGGACGCGATGGACCCACCCCTGCAGCAGGATGGTCTGGCCGACGTGTGCGCGACGCAGGGCGCCGCAGGTGTGGGTGCGATAGGTAGTCACAGGTACGTCCGTACGGTCTCGACGATGGCGTCGCGGGCGATCGCGTGTTGATCCCCGGTGGCCATGTCGCGCAGCGTGATCTCGCCGCGCGCCAATTCATCGCCGCCCACAATGAGCGTGATGCGAGCGGCCAGGCGGTCCGCTCGTTTCATCTGTGCGCGCACACTGCGCGCGTCAAATTCCATCTGTGCCGCCAGGCCGGCGCGGCGCAGCGACTGGAGCAACGTCCACGCCGCCGCCCGCCCATCGTCGCCAATGGCCACGATGAAGGCGCGGGGCGCGGTGGCCAGCGGCGCCGTGTCCGGCAGCGCGAGCACGAGGCGTTCCATGCCGGCGGCGAAACCAATGCCGGCGCGATCGGCGCCGCCGAGTTTCTTGACGAGGCCGTCGTAACGTCCGCCGCCCAGCAGCGCATTCTGCGCGCCAAGCGACATGCCGAGAATCTCGAAGGTCGTGCGGATGTAGTAGTCGAGTCCGCGCACGAGCCGATGCGACTGGCGCCACGGCACGTCGGCCGCGTCGAGATACCCCTTCACACTGGCGAAGTGTGTGGCGCAGGGTTCGCACAGGTAATCCGCCGAGTGCGGGAGCGCATCGATAATCGGCTGATCGGCCGGCACCTTGCAGTCGTAGATCCGCAGAGGATTGGTCGTCGCCCGTCGCTGACAGTCACCGCACAACTTTGGCAGGTCGTCGCCCAGGGCCTCCAGGAGCGCCTTCTGGAACGCAGGCCGGCAGGACGCACATCCGACGGAGTTGATGACCAGCTCGGCCTGGGCGATGCCCAGTGTGGTGATCAGCGACCACGCGAGGTCAATGACCTCGGCATCGACGGCGGGGTCTTCGATGGCCAGGGCCTCGACGTCGAACTGGTGGAACTGCCGGTAGCGGCCCTTCTGCGGGCGTTCGTAGCGGAACATCGGCCCCATGGCAAACAACTTGGGGGACGCGAGGGCATGCTCAAGGTTGTGTTCCACGAAGGCACGGACCATGCTCGGCGTGGCCTCGGGACGCATCGTGATGCGGTCGCCGCCCTTGTCGACGAAGGAGTACATCTCCTTGGTCACGATGTCGGTGGTTTCGCCGGTGCCCTTTGCGAAGAGTTCCTCGCGTTCGATGATCGGTGTGCGCACTTCCACGTAGCCGTACCGATCACACAGCTCACGCGCCGTGCGTTCCACGTACTGCCATTTTTCGACTTCGCCAGGGAGGATGTCGTGCGTGCCGCGAATTGCTGGAATCATGCCGTTACGGCATCCATTATCCCGGATTATTCGCCCGGCAGGTAATCGAGCCGGTATCGCACGTAGTTGCCCGAGAACTCGAGAATCATCGCCACGTCCCGGTCGGTGAGCGGGCGACGGACCTTCCCGGGGCTCCCCATGACCATGGACCTGGGCGGAATCACGGTGCCCTCCGTGATCAGGGTGCCGGCCGCGATGATGGAATCCTCCCCAATCAGCGCCCCGTTGAGGATGATGGCGCCCATGCCGACCAGCACCCGGTCCGCGATGGTGCACCCGTGCACGATGGCCCCATGGCCCACCGTCACGTCGTTGCCGATCACGGTCGGGCACGTCTCGTTCTGGACGTGGACAATCGTGCCGTCCTGAATGTTGGTGCGGTCCCCGATGCGGATGTGGTTCACGTCGCCGCGAATGACGGTCTGCATCCAGACGCTGCTCTCGGCGCCGATATGGGTGTCGCCGATGACCTGCGCGCTGTCATCAACAAACGCGCTGGGGTGGATGGTGGGCAGTGTGCCGCGGTACGGACGAATCATGCGATCAATTCTGGCACGAAGAGCAAGTTCACAGGGAGACGCGGAGACACGGAGAAAGACTCAGGATTTCAACATGTGGAGCATTGAGTTCCATGGGGAATACCGCTGGCCGCGTTTGGATCGACGGGGTGGACGGCCCCGGCTTCGCCGGGGCCTCGCTCGCGAAGTCGCCGGAGGCGGCTGTCCACCCCTCTGCCCCATGGATCCTCATGGCCCTCCATGTTGAACAAAGACGCGCTATCAGAATTTCTCTGTGTCTCCGCGTCTCCCTGTGAATCCACTGACTACTGTTTTCGGATTGTCGGGTACACAATGCCCAGCTGTTCGAGGTAGGTCTTGTATTTGGTGGGATCAAAGTAGAACTTGCGCATCTCGTCGCGGTACTTCGCCATGATGTCGCGGTTGAGTTCAAGCGCCGGGGTGTCTTCGGCGCGAATCAGCGGTTCGTACTTCTGATTCTTGGTCTGCACCTCGTTGAAGTAGCGCCACGCTTCGGAGACCACTTCCGGCTTGAGGAACAGGTCGACCAGGGTCATGGCTTGCGCTTTGGCGCCGGCCGTCGCGCCTTTGTGCGCGATGGGCGTGGCCATGGCGATGCTGTCCGCCCAGTTGTGGCCGGGCAGACCGGGAATGTTCGACGGGAATGACAACGTCACCGTCGGCACGTTCCAGGAGATATCGCCGATGTCGTCGGAGCCGCCGCCCCGATTGTCGGTCACGGGCTGACCGAGGTTGCCAAGTCTGGTGGCGAGGCCACTTTCGGTCACGCCCAGTTCCTTCTGCACGGCGCGTGCGAGCGTCTGATCGGCCTCGCTCCACTCGGGCAGTCCGACCTTCTGGATGTTCGCGTAGGTCGCTTGGGCCACGGGCCGACTGAAGTGGCGTGGCCACGCGGCGCCAAGCACACGCGTCGACGCGAGTTTGGTGCCCGTCATCATCGCCGCGCCCTGGGCGATGGAATCCCCAATCCCCCACAGCTCCTTGATCAGCGGATAGGTCAGCTCGCGGAAGTAGTACCAGACCGACGCGGTGCGCGGCACCACGTTGGGCTGATCGCCGCCGTTGCGAATGACGTAGTGCGACCGGTGTTCGAGGCGGAGATGTTCGCGACGATAGTTCCAGCCGACGTTCATCAACTCCACGGCGTCGAGCGCACTCTTGCCGCGCCAGGGCGCACCGGCCGAATGGGCGGTCTCGCCTTCAAACGTGTACTCCACCGACACGAGGCCTGTGCCACCGGCGGCGCCCCAGGAGACCGACAGGTTCCGACCCACATGGGTAAACAGCGCGACGTCCACGTCCTTGAACAGTCCCGCGCGAATAAAATACGCCTTCGTCCCCACCAGTTCTTCGGCCGTGCCGGGCCACACCCGAATTGTCCCCGGGATCTTGTCGCGCTCCATGATGCGCTTCATCACGATCGCCGCCGTGATGTTGACGGCCTGCCCCGAGTTGTGGCCCTCGCCGTGTCCGGGCGCGCCTTCGACGATGGGTGACCGATACGCCACGCCGGGCTTCTGGGACGACTGCGGAATGCCGTCGATATCGGAGCCGAGCGCAATCACCGGTTTGCCACTCCCCCAGCTCGCCATGAACGCGGTGGGAATGCCGGCGACCCCCTCCTCGACGGTGAACCCGTGTTGCCGCAGGACCCCGGTCAGGTATTTGTGCGTCTCGATCTCCTGAAACCCCAGCTCGCCGAAGCTGAAGATCTGGTCGACCATCTGCTGCGTGAAGTCGCGCATCTTCTCGACCTCGGCCGCCACCTCCGTCTTGAGCGCGGCGACTCGGGGACTGTCGGCGGGGACGGCGGTCTGCGCCTGCGTGGCCACCGGCACCAGCAGGACACCAACAAGGAACAGGGTCGGGAGGAGTCTGGGCATGGGCGACATTCTCGCACAGGCCTTTTCACATGGAGGCACGGAGCCACGGAGAAGATTCAGGATTTTTAACATGGGGGGCATGGGGAGCCATTGGGAATTCCGCTGGCCGCGTATTAACCGTCGGGATGGACGGCCCCGTTCCATTCATGAGGAGTATTCATTTGTGGTCTCTCTCCGCTCGCGAAGCCGCCGGAGGCGGCTGTCCACCCCTCTGCCCCCATGGATCTCAATGTCCTCCATGTTGAAACAAGATCTGCAATCAGAATTCCTCAGCGTCTCCGCTACTCCCTGTGAATCCCCGTTCTGCGGTCGTCGCGCGGCGCCAGTTTGTAACCGCGTCGCGCTGGGACTGGTCTAAACGGCCATGGCCAATCGAACCAGTGCGGGTCTGCTCGTGTGTGTGCCGTTGACGGTGTGGCTCGTGGCGTGCGGGAACGGCGGCGGCGCGTCACCGACGGCGCCCGGCTCGACGCCGTCCGCCTCGACTGGTGGCCAGGTGGCCGGGTGCGAGGTCTCGACGCAGAGTTCGGCGCTGCCATTGCTGGATGACCCCAAGAGTCCGTACTTCGATTACATCGGCGTGGCGCGCAGCAGCGATGGCGCGACGGCGACGGGGTTCGGCGAGGCGCTGGCGCACGCGAGCGCCCCCGACGGCACACGCCTGCCCGACGGATCGACCGGCGTGTATTACCACAACGGCGAGACGGGAGGTGCGGTCTGGCTCGCCCGCCTGAACGGCACGTCCTTGTCACCGGTGGCCCCAATCACCATCGACGGCGTCGTCCGGCCACGCTGGGTCGCGGACATCAACACCGACCTGGTGAACGGGCGTGTACGGATGATCTACATGGTCGGTGATGGCCGCCGACGATTTTGTATTGCCGAGTCGACCGACGGCCTCACGTTCACCACCCGAGCGTTGGCCATCGAGTTCAGCGGCACCGAGGCGGATCCCACCGTCGTGCAGCTGAGGGACGGCTCGTGGCTGCTGGCCTTCTCGCGCGAGAATCACACGGGGATTGGTTTTGCACGGTCGAGTGACGGCCTCACGTTCACACAATTCAGCACCGCCACCTACGGGGTGGTGCCCGAACTTGCGTTGACCGCCGACGGCCGCGCCCGCCTCTATGTGTGCGGCGGGGGCGGCGTCATTTCGCTGCTCTCAAGTGACGCCGGCAGCACCTGGACGGCGGAGGGCACGGTGATTCCCCGCGCGGCCACCAGCCGGGCGATTGTGTGCGACCCGACCTATATCGCCGCCGACGGGATCTTTGTGTTCAAGACGACCGACGCCATGTAGGTCATAATCGATCCACCCATGTCCACGCTCGACACTCTGGGCCGCCCACTGCGGAGCCTGCGCATCTCGGTGACCGACCGCTGCAATTTGCGGTGTCACTACTGCATGCCCGAGGACGAGTATCTCTGGTTGCCGCGCGAGGATGTGCTGGCGTTTGAGGAAATCAGCGCGCTCGCTGACCTTTTTGGCGAGATGGGCGTCGACCGGTTGCGGATTACCGGCGGCGAACCGCTCCTGCGCCGCGACCTCCCATCCCTGGTGGCCCAACTGGCGCAAAAGCCGTGGCTCAACGACCTCGCGATCACCACCAACGGTGTGTTGCTCGCGGACGCGGCGGCCGACCTGCAGCAGGCGGGACTGCACCGCATCACGGTCAGCCTGGACACACTTCGCGCGGATCGGTTCCTCGCGCTCGCGCGCCGCGATTCCCTGCCCGCTGTCATGGCCGGCATCGACGCCACCCGCCGCCTGGGCTTCCGCGACCTGAAGATCGACTCGGTCATCACCCGTGGTGACAATGACGATGAACTGGCGGACTTGCTGGAGTACAGCCGCACGGTCGGGGCGGAGGTACGGTTCATCGAGTACATGGACGTCGGCGGCGCCACCCGCTGGCGCCCGGACGCGGTGGTCTCGCGTGCCGAGATGTTGTCACGACTGGCCGAACGGTATGGTCCGATCCAGCCGCTGCCCAGTGCGCCATCCGCGCCGGCCGACCGGTTTCAATTACCGGATGGGTTGTCGTTCGGGATCATTGCGTCCACCACGCAGCCGTTCTGCCGTACGTGTGACCGTGCGCGCCTGACGGCGGACGGCGTGTTGTTGCTGTGCCTGTATGCGCAACACGGCACCGACCTGCGCCGCCCGCTCCGGGCCGGCGCGTCCAGAGAGACGATGCTGAATTTGTTGCAGGCGGTGTGGCGGGGTCGCGCGGATCGCGGCGCCGAGGAGCGCCGCTCCGTCCGCGACCGCGGCAGCTACATTCCGATCAACGTCCTCAAACGCGACGCGCACCTGGAGATGCACACGCGGGGGGGCTAATCAGCGGGTGACGCGGTAGTTGCGGTAGTCGGTCACCGAGTCGGCTTTGGACCATAAGCCAATTCTGCCGGTGACGGGAGCGGGCAATGTGAACTGCAGGGTCTGGGTGTCGTTGACCCAGCCGGTGATCTCGGCCCCGCGCACACGCATCCGAAGTGTGCGCCACTCCCCAAGCGGTACCTCAAGGTGAACGCCGCCGTGGTGGATGCGCTCACGTTGTCCGTCCACCACCTTCCACAAGGCGGTGTCGCCATCCTTGGTGTTGTAACGGTACGCGTGATGATTGCCGTCGGCGTTGAGCCCAAACAGGATTGACGCGAACTGGTCGGACACCCCGCCGACCAACTTGAAGTCCACCTGGATTTCCCCGTCCGCAAAGGTGTCCACGCCCGTGTACACACCATAGGGAAACTGAAGGCCGGCCTGCACCCGTGCGGCAAACGCCGCCGCGTCGGTCGGGAACACCATCGCGGCCTTGGCGGCAAGATTCTGCGGCGGGGTCCCGGGTTTCCACTGGCTGCCATTGAGGCGCAGCAGCCGCTCCCCTGCCTCCTCACCAATCGTCCAGTCCCCTGCCAGCACCACAAACTCCGTGGGCTCCGTCCCCACATCGCCCGCCAGCCACCCGCCCGGTGCGGCATTCCCGCACGCCGCGGCCACAACCGCCACACCCACAAGCACCACACCACGCATCAGGCGGCTCCGGTTCTGGCAGATCGTTTCTGCCACGCAAAATACACGCGCACGAGCAGCAACACGATGAGGATGCTCGCGTACAGATACGGCTTGGTTTCGGGAACCTTGGTCTTCCAGATGAAGTGGATCGCACCGGCCAGCCCCGCGAGGTACGCGAGTCGATGGAGTGTCTGCCACTTCCTGCCCAGGCGACGAATCGCGCCCTTCGTGGAGGTCAGCGCCAGCGGCACCATCGCCAGAAACGCGACCATCCCGGACAGGATGAACTTCCGCTTGACCACGTCATCCACGATGGCCATCAACTGGCAGTCGGACCAGTAGAGGCAGGCCTGATCAAACAGCACGTAGAACGAGAGATGGCAGAACGCGTAGAAAAACGCCCAGAGCCCCAGCATGCGCCGCACCGACTGGATGCGGTTCCAGCCCGTGATGCGGCGAACGGGGGTAACGGCCAGGGAACACAACAGCACGACGAGCGCGGTTTCACCACTCGTCAGGAGCAACGTCTCAACCGGGTTGACGCCGAGGTCGCCCCAGAAGGTCTGATACAACAGGTCGGCTCCCGGCCACGCCGCGGCCAGAAACACGACCACCTTCAGCCACATGATCAGTAGAACTTCTTCAGGTCCATGCCCGCATACAGCTTCGCGACCTGGTCGCCGTAGCCGTTGAAGATCTGCGTCGGCCTGTTGCGCACGAGTGACCCGAGCACCGTCTCGCGCGCCTGGCTCCACCGCGGGTGATCCACGTTGGGATTCACGTTCGAGTAGAAGCCGTACTCTTGCGCGTTGGCGATGTTCCAGGACGTGGGCGGCTCCTTCTCCGTGAAGCTGATGCGCACGATGGACTTGATGCTCTTGAAACCGTATTTCCAGGGCACGACCAGACGAATCGGCGCGCCGTTCTGATTCGGCAACTCCTTGCCGTAGAGGCCCGTCGCCAGAATCGTGAGCGGATGCATGGCTTCGTCCATGCGCAGCCCCTCGACATACGGCCAGTCGAGCGCGGGCACCCGCTGCCCGATCATTTCGTTGGGCCGCATCAGCGTGGTGAACGCGACGTACTTCGCCCGGCTGTCGGGCTGCACGCGTTTGATCAGGTCGGCCAGCGAAAATCCGACCCACGGAATGACAGCCGACCATCGCTCGACGCAACGGAAACGGTAGACCCGCTCCTCAAGCTGGTGCGGCTTGACCAGGTCGCCAAGAGCGTAGTCCGCCGGCTTGGCCACCAGGCCATCCACCTTGACGGTCCATGGCTTGACGGTCAGGCGATGCGCGTGTGTGGCCGGGTCCGACTTGTTCGTGCCGAACTCGTAGAAGTTGTTGTAGGTGGTGATCTGATCCCACGAGTGCGGCCGCTCATCGGTGGACAGCGGTGAGGGTTTGACGTTGGGAATCGCGGCCTGCGCCGACAGATCCTGCCCCAGCGGACCACACGCCACGGCCCCAAAGGCCCCCGCCGCCGTCAGTTGCAGAAACTCGCGGCGCGATCGATACACGGGTTCTGGGGTGATCTCGGACGAACGGATATCGGACGGCTGGCCAATCTTGATCAACATCGTGGGGACTCCCTGTCTGAAATTCTACCCCGGCACGGGGAACTACGCCCGCGGCGATATCCCGGTTACAGGAGGTTACGCACGCTCGAGACGAACGGATTATTCACAGGGAGAAACGGAGACGCGGAATGCCTCCCTGTTAAAAGCTCTTTGTCAGGAAATCAGCGCTGGCGGCCCAGATCGCGTCGACCGAGTCGGTGAGCTGGTGGCCGTCGTTGAGCATGCGTAAATCAACGAGGGGGCGGCCCTCGGCCCAGCGCTGCACCATGGCGGGGTCCACCGACTCGTCGTGGTCGCCCTGAAACACCAGTGTCGGCACTCGGGTCTCGAGTGTAAACGCGTCGTAACGCGCGGCATCCTCGTAGAGTGCGTAGCCGACCTGCCGCTCACGTCCGTCCGCGTAGTGAAACACCGTCAGGCTGCCCGACTGCTTCCACTCGTCGATGCCATGCGGCCCCAGCTGGCGGAGCCGGTTGCCGCCAAAGTCGAGCGCGGGGGCGAGCAGGACAAGGCGGTCGATTTTCCCGGTGGTGTCCTGGTCGGCGGCGTGCACAGCCACAAACGCGCCGAGGCTCGAGCCCACCAGGGCCACGGGCCCCTCGGCGATGCCCGCCACCACGTCACGCACCTGCGCGAGCATCCGGGTGGTCGTGAGCGTCTCAAACGCCGGCAGGTTCAGGTCGGGACACGAGTAGCCGATTCCGCGGGCCTCAAGTTCCCGCCGAAACCGCTCCGCCTTGCCCGACGCCGGCGACGACGCAAACCCGTGGAGGTAGACGACGTGCCGGACAGGCGTGGTGGCCATCGTCAAATCTTGTTCGGGCAGTTGGGCCGGCAGTAACAGGCCATGCCGGCTTCGCCTTCAGTGTTGTAGTCGTAGGTCAACTCTTCGCCCTTGGCGATGTTTTTTGACGCACGAATCCAGACCACACCCTTGACGACCTCGGAGTAACAGTTGCCCTTGCACCCGTGGTTGATAAACCGGGCCGTGCTCCCGCCGACGTTGCCGTCGAGGAACCACTTGCGGTTCAGCGTGAAGCACCAGATCTGGCCCTTCTTCTGGTAGCGGGTCTCGCGGCGGTCGGCCTCATCGGAGGTGACCTTTTCGCCCGTGTACTGGACGATCCGCTTGTTTTTGTTGATGGGGGCCGCCGCGTAGACGCCCCAGCCGGCGATACGGGACTTCTTGCGAATGATGCGGCAACCGGTCTCGGTGATCTCTACACGTGCGCGAGGCGTCTTCATCAATCAATGATTCTAACTCAGCCACCGGACTCAAAATCGCGCTTCACACGCTCGTAACACGAGGGACAGATGCCATGGCTGAACTGGGCATCCGAGTGTTCGGCGATGTATTGCTCCATCTGCTGCCAGGAGTCCCCATCAGACCGGATGTTTTTGCAGTAACTGCAGATGGGCAGGAGCCCTTCCAGTCGCGTGACCTGCGACAGGGCCTCCTGCAGTTCCACGACCCGCTCCTGCAGGTGTGTCTGCAGGCCGGCGACGCGCATGCCGACGTGCACCCGGGCCCGCAGTTCTTCGCGGTCGACGGGTTTGGTGAGGTAGTCGTCGGCACCCGCATCGAGCCCCGCGACCAGGTCGGCCCGGCTGTCGCGCGAGGTGAGCAACAACACATACATGCCGGCCAGGTCCTCGTCCGCGCGGATCCGCCGACACAACGTCGGACCGTCCACCGAGGGCATCATCCAGTCCAGGATGGCCAGGCCCGGCCGCGCGCTGGTCAGGTGTTCCCAGGCGGCAGCGCCATCAGCCACGACCGTGACCTCACAATGCCAGCGCTTGAGCGCCGCCGCCAGGATCATCGTCGTCGTGCGATCGTCGTCGGCCACAAGGACGTGCATGGCGGTGGTCATGTGAGATGGGCCAGCAGTTGTTGGACCTCGAGGTGCAGTGAGGCCACGAGTGCGGGTCCCTCACCAAGCGCCCGTCGATGTCCGGTGCTTTCGAGTGCGCCGGCGACGACGGCCAGGCGGTTCGCGGAGAGATTCAGCGCGGCGCCCTTGATGGCGTGTGCGGCGGCGGCCAGGCCTTCCGCATTGTTGGCGGCGAGCGCCTGATCAACGGCCGTCAGTCGTGACGGACAGTCGGCCTTGAAGACCTCGAGGATCTGCTCCAGCAACTCGGCGTCCCCATCGAGGCGAGCCAGCAGTGATGCGCGGTCAAAGATGGCCGAACTGGCGGGTGGCACGCCGACCACTTTAACCGGAGCGCCTTCCACGGCCGCATACAGTTCAAAACGGTCGATGGGTTTGGACAGATACCCGTCCATCCCGGCGTCGAGGCACCGCTCCCGATCGCCCTGCATCGCATGCGCGGTCAGCGCCACGATGCGCACCCGCGTCGGCGGCGTCGCGTGGCGTTCACGCTCACGAATGGCCGCAGTCGCGTCGAGTCCGCCCATCACGGGCATCTGCATGTCCATGAGCACCACATCAAACGAGGCGTGCGCGAGGGCGTCGAGGGCCTCCGCGCCATTGTTGGCGACCACCACCTGATGGCCCCGTCGGGTCAACAACCCGACGGCGACGGTGCAATTGACGAGGTTGTCCTCTGCCAGGAGCACCCGCATCGGGGAGACGGCGGGCGGGGTGGCGGGGTCGAGCGCCGGAGTGCCCCATCGGTCACGTCCCTGCAGGACGGCCGAGATCGAGTCGAGCAGTTCAGGTTGTGCAACCGGCTTGGTCAGATAGGCCGCAATGCCGAGCTCACGGCAGCGAGCGGAATCCCCGTAGTGGCCCGACGAGGTCAACATCATGATCGTGGCGCCGGCCAGTTCGGCGCGCGTGGAGATTTCGGCGGCCACCGCAAACCCATCCAGGCCGGGCATGTTCGCGTCGAGCAGCACCAGAGCAAACGGCTCGCCGTCCCTGGCGGCGGCGGTCAAGGCGTCCAGCGCGGCCTGCCCGGTCTCCACCGCGACCGGCACCATGTGCCAGCGGGTCACCTGCTCCACCAGGATGCGGCGATTCACGGCGTTGTCATCCACGATCAGCACGTGGAGACCATCAAGCAACGGCTCATGCCGACCGCGAGGCAGGACCGTGCCGATCGGCGCCGTGATCGTAAATGTGAAAACGCTGCCACCCTCAGGGTTGTCGCTGACGCCGATCTGCCCGCGCATCATGCGCACCAGCGTGGTGGAGATGGCCAGGCCGAGTCCGGTGCCGCCGAACCGGCGTGTGGTGGAGCCGTCCGCCTGCTTGAACGATTCAAAGATGGATTCGCGTTTGTCGGGCGGGACGCCGATGCCGGTATCGGTGACGCGGAACTCCAGTGTGGCGACCTCCCCCTGCCTGGCGGTCTCCCGCACCTCCACAAGCACATGTCCATGGTCGGTGAACTTGATGGCATTGCCCACCAGGTTCGACAACACCTGGCGGAGGCGCCCTTGATCGCCGATCAGGCCGTCGGGCACATCGGCGTGGACGTCGGCCACCAGCTCGATCCCTTTGCGGTCGGCGCTGAGCGCGAGCGGGCGTAATGCGTCACTGACGGCATCCCGCACACTGAACGATTCGGCCTCAAGTTCAAGTTTGCCGGACTCCACTTTCGAGAAATCGAGGATGTCGTTCAGGATGGCGAGCAGGGATTCCGCAGACGCCCGGACGGTCTCAAGCGATTCCCGTTGATCACGTGTGAGCGTGGAGTCGAGCACCAGTTCGGTCATGCCGATGATGCCGTTCATCGGGGTCCGGATTTCGTGACTCATGTTGGCGAGGAATTCGCTCTTGGCCCGACTGCCGGCTTCGGCGGCGTCCTTGGCGTGATGCAGCGCGTCCTCCATGGACTTGCGGTCGGTGATGTCGACCAGCGTGCCTTCGATGATCCCCTGCGGGGTGGTCCTGTCGTGAATGACGGAGGCACTGATAAGCACCCACGCGGGGGATCCGTCCGGACGTTTGAGACGCGCTTCGACACTGGAGACACTGGTGTGCTCGATCAGGAGACGGAGAAATGTGGCCCGGTCCTCGGCCGACTGGTACGGGTCGTAGGACGGATTGGCCAGCAGGGCCTCGCGCGAGGGGAATCCGAGGATACGCGCGCAGGCATCATTACAGTCGAGAAACGTGCCGTCGAGGGTTCGGCGATAGACCCCGGCCTGACTGCGCTCAAACAACACGCGGTACCGCTCTTCGGTTGTCTCGAGTGCGGCGGCCTGGACGGAAAACCGGCGATCGGCCACGGCGGACAGCACCGTGAGTCCCAGCACCATCATCGTGACGACAATGATGCCGGTGGTGCCCAGGGCGGAGATGCTGAGGGCATGGGAGACCTCAACGGCGTGCGACGAGGCCGTGAACGTCACGGCCGCCATGCCCACGTAGTGCATCACGGGGATCGCCGCGCCCATGACGGTCGCGCTGAGGAGTTTGTGTCCGACCCGTCCCGACTCCACGCCACGGAGGCGGAACACCAGGACCAGCGCCACGGCGGAGATCACAATCGCGAGCCCCACCGACAGGATCACCAGCGGCCATGCGTAGTCGTGCATGGCCGCCAGACGCATGGCTTCCATGCCGATGTAGTGCATCGCCGCAATGCCCGAGCCCATGGCCAGACTCCCCACCACGCCGGCCGACATCGTCATGCGGGGACGACTGGTGACGTACAGGGCGACAGCCGAGGCGGCCATGGCGGCGACAAGCGACAGCCCGACGGTGGGCCAGTCATACAACACGGGGATCGGCAGGACAAACGCCAGCATGCCGATGTAGTGCATCGACCAGATGCCCAGTCCCATCGCACAGGCGCCACCAAAGAGCCAGATGGCGCGGGCGCGGCCTGTGGATGCGGTGACACGACCTGAGAGGTCAAGCGCGGCATACGAGGCGGCGATGGCAATGATGACCGACACCACCACGAGTTGCTGGTCGTAGGTGCCAGCCAGGATCACATCGGGCATCACTGCGGGCATCCTAACATTCGGCGCCGGCAGCGGGCTCAGTGAAAGTCGTGCGACACAGGGCGGGGACCGGTGTCGGCGAGCGCCTCGAGGCGTTCCGCCTTGACCGACACGGCCCCGTCCTGATTCTGCAACAGCCCTTCGATGAGCAGATACGGCGCATCCACAACGGTGCGTGTGTGTGACGCAAACACATCGGGTGTGAGAATGGCGTTGGCGATGCCGGTTTCGTCCTCCAGCGACAGAAACACAAATCCTTTGGCGGTCCCGGGACGTTGGCGTGTGATCACGGCGCCGGCCACCCGCACACGACGGCCGGGACGGGCGATGTGCAGGTCGCTGGCGCGCAGG